>JBATSB010000156.1:0-42831 GCA_049293015.1 Ignavibacteria bacterium | reverse complement strand
TTTTTACTCTGAGTAGCTCGGCGAGATCCAGTATTGGCAGCCATAGAAAGTTAACATAAGTCACAATAATTCTGGTATTCTCACTGCATAGATTTCTGATCTGCTCTAATGATTTCTGCACATCATTAAAGTATCCTATTGTATCTGATATAATAACAAAATCAAATTTCTCTGAAATATTTATTTCTTCTGAATCCATTACAATAAATTCGTATTGAGGAAATTCTTTTTTTGCTTCAACGATCATATTTTCTGAAATATCAATTCCGACACCTCGTGATGGTTTTAAATCATTAAGCTGGTTTCCGATACCACAGCCTATTTCTATTATACTGCTGCCTTCAGGTATGCTGAATTTAAGAAGATTCGTTAAGTTTTGATAATAATATTTGTTACGGCGGATCCATTTTTTTCTGTCAGAGGCAACAGCGTTTGTATGATTGATGACGTTTTCTTTTCGCTTGCTCATTCAGAATGGTTTTTATAAAATTTTTTTAGGCAGTTCTTTATTGAACTCAGATTTATGGAAATGAATATGTAATTAACTGACAAATAAAAAATTTAATTAAGAACAGACAAATAAAATATAATGTCTGTAGTAAATTTCTGGAATGTAACAAACTAACAAATGCAGATTAAATATGAAATTAAGAACGGATTACTTTACTTTCAAAAAATCTGTTCAAGCTCCAAGGAATTAATAAAATCTCTGATAGTGATAATTTGCCGGATGTTAGTTTGAAACGGAGTTTCAATTTCAAGTACGTACCCAAACAGGAGTTTGGGTAGGAGCGGGAATACAGATTAAATATGAAATTAAGAACGCTTTACAATAGAAAATAAAGAAAATAATAACTTCGAAATTTCAGCAATTTAAATGATCACAGAAAATCAATAAAATGATCCCAGCTTCTTTTATCATGGGAGATCTTTCTGAAAGCCATTGCTCCGTAAATCGGTTTGTCAACCGGCTTTTTTGTCACCAGCTTTTTTATTTTACCTGAAATGTTATTTCCGTTTCCGGATTGTGGAGAATTCCCCATATCACTTCTTTTAGGAGTTCCTTTGATAAATTCATAAGATCTGTTTGATTTTATAAAGGAACAAACTTTTTCAATAGCAGGCCAGTCAGAATCATCCATTATTACAATTCCTCCTTCATGCAGAATTTTATCTACCATAAAAAAATCTACAATCACATGATCAAAAGTATGCCAACCATCTACAAAAGCCAGATCTACCATTACTTTCTCGGATTCGAGCTGAGCTAATCCGAGGTGCGAGGGTTTTTCAATGAAGTGTATTATGTTTTCAAATCCAGCTCTTTTTAAATTATTCAACCCAATGCCGCCATAACTGTGATCAAAATTTTGATACGGATCAATTATATAATGCTTTGTATTTTTATTTTTCCTCAGAGATTCACAAATAAATAAAGCTGAAGTCCCAAATGCCAGTCCTATTTCAACACTGTTATTTGCTCTGCATTCTTTGGCACATTCCTGAATGAGCAACCCTTCTTCTTCGCTTATTTGTCCGATGACTTTATGCGGACTTCCGTCTAATTTTTGTGTATAACCTGTTTTTAAAATTTCTTCAAGTACCGGATTCATTCAGTGATTGTTAAAATAATTAAATTTATGTTTTAAAAATTTAGAAATCAAAAATATTTTAAAAATATATTATAAGTAAAACTTTTATGAATATAAGTTAAGTCAGCAGTAATTGTTTTTCAATCCTTTTTTGAATGGTAAATTGGATATGTGTTAATTTAATTTTTTTTGAAATTAACCTGAATAAACAAATCTTTTTTTCAGACTGTTGACAGGTTTTTCCAGAATGTACCATGACAATGATGCAAGGGCTGTTAAAACTAAAAAGTAAATAATAAATCTTATACTGACATTATTTATGACAGGTAGATTTAATGATTTCCAGATTAATGGAATAAAATTATGAAACAGATACAGACCGTAACTGATCTTCCCGAGATAAATTAAAACTTTGTTGTCAAGGATTTTTCCTGTTAATCCTTTGAATCCGATGCTTGACCTGGAAATCAAAAACAAAGAAAGCAAAGAAATATTAAAGTTGTAAAACAGTTTTGCGAAAATATTCTCTGTATAGAAATTTACAAATACCATTAAAATCACTGCTGAAAATATAATGTAAAAATTTCTTCCTTCAAATTTAAACATCTCATTTCTATTAACCCGAAAGTAAGCGAGGATTGCACCTAATCCAAATGAATCCATACATGATGGAGTCAAAAAATCAAGAAAGTCAGTAGAGTAACAAACAACATCGCTAAAATAAAGTGAAAGCGGACTAAAGAATATTCCGAATACTGTAATAGCTATAATAGTCTTGAATAAATATTTGGAAGGAGTAAATAAAATTATGAATGGCCAGATTATATAGAACTGCTCTTCGACTGCAAGTGTCCATAGATGCGAAAGCGAACCGTCAAATTTTTGATATTCATAAAAATAAATATTGGAAGCATAAAGTAGAAACCAGATTATTTTATCCCTGATACTTTGAATATTAAAAATCCAGAGAAAAAAAAGTGTCACATAATAAACTGGAAAAATTCTTAAAGTCCTGCGAATATAAAACTGTTTTATGGAATGAAAATTATTTCTTCCGTTGAGTTCATTATCCTTTCTGCTTTGAAGCAGGATCTGAGTAATCAGAAAGCCGCTTAGCACAAAGAACATAGTAACGCCTACCATTCCAAATCTAAAAATTTTGAACCATTGTTCACCCGGTATCCAGTGATCTATCAATACAAATAGAACTGCAAATGTCCTGAGAGAATCAAGCTGCGGCATGTAAGAGATCTTTCTGTCAGACTGAAAATTTGTATTGGTCAAAAATGTTTATTAAATATTCAGAAATTTATAGCCTGAGAAATCAGATCAGATATTTTTTCAGGCAGACCGGATTCCATTTCATTGTATAAAGGTAGGGATAAAACACAGGATGCGGATCTCTCAGAAATCGGGCAGCTTTGACTATTTGTAAAAGAAAGATTATTTAGTGACGGAAAGAAATATCTTCTTGTACCGATTCCGTTTTCAAATAAAAAGTTTTTAACTTTTAACACTATTTTTTCACTTTCAAAAAATACCGGGAAATAAGAATAATTATAAAAAATATCTTTTGGAATTTCAGGAAATTTAACCGGAAGATCTTTTAGTAATTCTCTATAATTCAAATTTATATTTTTCCTTTCTTCAATGAAACCACTTACCCTTGGAAGATTACACAAACCCATAGCTGCGTTGAATTCTGATGTCCTGGCATTTATCCCGACAGAATAATAATCATCATCCATGTGACCAAATGCGCGGTAAAGAAATAATTTTTCGGCAAGTTTGTCATCATCAGTTATGACAGCCCCGCCTTCTATTGTGTGAAATAATTTTGTAGCATGAAAGCTGATAGTGGAAATATCTCCGAAGTTATAAACAGAAGTATCATTAACTTTGACTCCAAAAGACTGTGCCCCGTCATAGATTATTTTCAGACTGTTCTTTTCTGCTATATCTTTTATACGGTTTACATTACAGGGGAATCCGTAAATGTGAGTTGGCAAAATAGCTGAAGTCTTTTCGTTAATTAAATCTTCGATCTTATCAGGATTGATGCAGAATGTCTTATCATCAATATCACAAAAAACAGGAGTACAGTTTTCCCAGATTATTGAATTTACAGTTGCAACATATGAAAATGGAGTAGTAATGATCTCACCTTTGAGATCAAGAGCTTTGATGGCTATCTGAAGTGCGATGGTTCCGTTTGAGACCAGTAACAGATTTTTAACACCGAGGTAATCTTTTAATTTGTTTTCAAGTTCTTCACAAAGCGGTCCCTGATTTGTAACCCAGTTGTTTGCCCAGATCTTTTTGAGATATTCGTTATACTCTTCAGCAGGCGGAAGAAATGTTTTGGTGACGTTTATCATTTATTTGCATTTTCACCAATTAAAAGATCCCAGTTTAATTTTGGTTTAATTATTCCTTCTTTTCTGCCGACATCACCGATACGCAAATCAAAAGCATACATGATCTCAAATGAAAGAACTTCCCTTTGTTCGAAAATTACATCCGTTTTATTTTTAAGCAGATAAAATTTATGTAAAGTATATGAGCCCTGATTCATAATGTCGGGCGGCACTTTGCATGTCCATTTAAAATATCCCTCACTGATCTTTTCATAATTATTGTCAAGACTGGATCCGATAAATACTATGTTATCAAGTTCATCCTTGAGCTGAAATACAACATCAAGTATATGTTCTTCTTTCATCATATTATAAAAGACGAATTCAAATTCAAACGGATCACCTGCGATTAGGTGATCATTTTTTTTATCATCAAATTTCAGTTCAGCTTTTATAAGTTTAGCATATTCACTGCTGGGTGCGGATTCAAGGTCAAATTTTTGTGTGGCATATTCTTTAACATAATTACTTAGATATACAGTAATGACTTTTGAAACTTCACCTTCACGGATAAGCTTGCCGTGATGCAGCTGTAAGGCTCTAGTGCAAATAGCTTTAATAGCTGAGAGATTATGACTTACAAATAAAACAGTCCTTCCTTCTTTAGCCAGACTTTCCATTTTCGCAATGCTCTTCCTCTGAAAATCCGTATCACCTATATTTAAAACTTCATCGATCATAATGATCTCAGTTTCGATGCTGGCAGCAATAGCAAAGGCAAGTCTGATACGCATACCGTTGGAATATTTTTTTGCCTGAGTATCTAAAAATTTTTCCACGCCTGAAAAATCAACAATCTCATCAAATTTTTTATCGATCTCTTTTTTTGTCATACCGAGAATTGTCCCGCTCAGATATACATTCTCCCTGCCGGTAAGCTCTACATTAAATCCTGTACCGACTTCCAGAAGACTGGCAACTCTTCCGTAAACTTTTGCAGAACCGGAAGTAGGCTCTGTGATACGGGAAAGTATTTTCAGTAAAGTACTTTTACCTGCTCCGTTAGGTCCAATTACACCGAGCACTTCACCGTGTTTTACTTCAAAAGACACATCTTTCAGTGCCCAGAAATAATCATCACCTTCTTCTTTTCGTTTGAAAGTATTTAGTCTGCTGAGAGTTTTATAATTCCTTAAAGGATATTTCAGCCAGGATGAAATTGCACCTGTAAGAGTGTCGTGAGTTTCGTCCTTAAGTCCTATCAGATAGGCTTTGCTTATTTTATTTGTAGAAATTGCTATGTTTGACATTTGAAAATTAAATTTCAGTAAATTGTATTAATCAGGCTACATCTGCAAAGATCTTTTCCGTTTTTTTGAAATGGAAAGCTCCGCTAATGAATATTATAACAGCACTGATAGAGCCCATTCCTATTAAGTCCCACGGCATTGGTCTGAATCCAAGTAATGATGCTCTGAATCCTTCTATGACACCAACCATTGGATAAAGACCATATAAAAGATAAACAGTATCACCAAATTTTTCAGCAACTAAAGAAGCAGGAAATACAACCGGTGCGGCATACATTAAAATAGAGGTCAAGAATCCTACTGCAAATCTAACATCTCTGTACTGAATTGCAAGTGAAGAAAGCCACATACCCAGACCAAGAGCTGTAAGAATCATCAGTATTATGAGAAGAGGCAGAAATAAAACATTCCAGGTCGGGCTGATATTGTAAAATAACATCATAGCAATCAGTATCAAGAATGCGATTGCAAAATCCATCAGTTTGGATAAGACAGGAGTAAGAGGAATGAATATCCTGGGGAAATAAACTTTTGTTAACAGATTTGCATTTCCAACCAGACTGCTTGTAGCTCCTCCCATTGACTGTGAAAAATAAGTCCAGGGAAGTACTGCAGCATATGAAAAAATAGGATAAGGAATACCGTCACTGTCGATCTTTGCAAGTCCACCGAATATTACAGAAAATATCACCATAGAAACTACCGGATTTAAAACAGCCCATAATAATCCGAGTACTGTCTGTTTGTAAAGTACTGTAATATCTCTGTAAACAAAAAAATAAAGAAGGTCTTTGTATTTTGCAAATTCTTTGAAATCAAACAACCTCCATGTTTTCCGTGGTTTAATTTCAAAATAAGGAGTTACTTCTGAGGGCATTTGAAATTTAAATTTATCTTAAACAATTAATTTCTGATTTTATTAAAAATTATTATCTTAGTATTACTAATTTTTGCGTAATAGTTTCTACCTGTGAATTACCCTGTACTATAAATTTATAAAGGTAAGTTCCGTTTGCTATATAATCTCCGTCTGTGTCTTTCCCGTCCCAGTATATCGAATTGTATCCTACAATTGCATTTGCATCGATCTCTTTTATAAGTCTGCCTGCGACTGTAAAAATCTTTACCTTACAAGTCGACGGAGGAAACTCTCCTGTTATCCTGAACATAAAATTAGTTTCTGTTCCCATTGGATTCGGATAATTCGACATTCCGGATATACTCAGATCATTTTCTACAACAACAGAATTTACAATAGAATCGGCAAAGTTTCCTGTAATATCTGTTGCCATGAATCTGAACTTATGATTGCCCTCAGTAAGTATGGGCATGTAAGTTACAGTTGCCTGTAAAAAATTATTGTCAGGAAAAATAATTTGTAATGATGGATTTTGTACTCCGTTTAAAAAATATGGCACATATTTATTATCAAGAAAAACTCTAACATTAGAAGTATCATTTATCACCATCCGGCTGTCGTCAAGAAATTCAAGAACTATATTTGGAGTTGACTGTATGTAATCTCCATTAACGATCTGTACACCATCATATGTAACATTGATTATCGGATTTAAAGAATCTCCCTGAATAATAAATTGAGTTATAGCTTTATTGTTATAAGTAAATAACTCATTATAATCTCCAAGAACTTCAGATTCAAAATACAGATCAAGTGTATCACTGTCAGATTTAAAATCCCTAAGTCCGGCAGTTGAGAATTTTACTGATGAAGTTCCCATGCTGTCAATTCTCAACGGAGTGTTGATTGTATCTATTCTTAGATAAATATTTTTTCCCTGCACAGAGACATACCAGTAATTTATATAATTCTGAATATCCCTGAATCCGATACTATAATAATTCACAGAAAATTCTACACTGTCACCTTCCTGCACGACTGTATCGCTGCCTGTAAAAGAATAATTATCCGGAGTGATCTCTGCAGGCGGTACATATTTAATTTTTGCGGATTTAAAAACAGGGGACTCAAGACCTGTTAATGTATCTATCTTTAAATTATTTACTAATCTCAGTTTAGAATACTGAAGAGCATCAATTGTATCTAGTACGACTGATAAATTTGAAGTAATTCCTGTTGCAAGAGTTACAGGATTATTATTGTCTGTGCCAATACCATAAATATCAAGGTCGATTGAGTTTGTCGGCAGTACAGTTTGTTCCCATGAATAATCTTTCCACTTATCAGCAGTTCCGAATTCCTGGACTACATAACCTTCCGGCTCGATAAAGAATGGATTTACCTGACATTCCTGCGGCTCCCAGCTTGTATTTGAAAAAAAGACATGGAAATGTTCACAGACATTATTTGTATCTGCACCGAGATATCCGAAAAATGCCCACGTATCAAAAAATCCGATGCTGATCGAATCTATTCCTTTACTTCCAAATTCCCTGAACTTGGCAATAGCATCACTTCTCAAACTGTCTGAACCTGCGACATATGAAGCATTGTAGCCAAGGAGATAATCTGTCGAATCAAAAGTATTAAGAAAATTTAAAACTGAATCAGAAGAAGCAGGGGATGTAAACACAAAATTTTTGATCTCAGAAGGAATACCTGTCAGCTTTTTTACTTTAGCAAGATTGAGACCTCTGTTAAATCCTCCGTCGCTGTAATAATTAAAATCATTGATAGTAAAAAATGAAGATTCAAAACCGTTGCTTCCCCATGACCTGATGAAAAGATTTCCTTTGAATTCATCAAGTTTATACCCTCCGTCTTTATAGACTAAATTAGATACAGAAGATTCACCGAATTGTCTGGGATCAGATTTATAAACAGTATATGTTGAATCATTTACTCCGTCAAGGTTTGCTGAGACATTCGGATTGTAAACTATATTCGTATTATCTGACCATCCCGAACTGTCGTTATCAATGATTGCATTTGTTCGGAGATAATATAAAGTGTTTATATTTGTAACAGGCAGATTTACATTAAATGAAGTACTAACACTTGAGATATTAGAATTATTATATGTCTGAAGTACGGGTGAATTAAAAGATTCAATTGTATCTATCTGAAATATTAATTTAATATCATTAGTCCTGTAATCAACATTTGGATTTAGTCCTGTGAATTTAAAATTGGATGAAGTAACAACAGCATTATTCAATGGCTTTATCTGAGTATAAGAAATATTTCTTAAAGTAAGCGGAAAAGATATGGAATCATTGTCATAAAATTTCTGCAGATAAAATTTATTAGGATCCATTATCACAGACATTGTGTAATTTCCAATTGTATCGATTTTGAAAAAATGACTGATCGTATCTATATATCCAAAGAATTTGAAAACAGTATCTCTTGATTGTGACAGAGCTCCGTCTTTTTTAATATTAAATCTTATCCTGACCGAATCTGCAAATGTTCCTAAATTTTTGGGGAATATATTCAATTTTATATTTTCACCTAAAGCAGGAAAACTATTTGACAAAGTATAATCATTTGGTTTTATATCAAATTCAGGAGTAGGACTCATTAACAGTTGAGTAGCAGGATCACCAAGCAGGTTATAACAGTTGATAGTATTTCTTGCAGAGAAGCTGTTGGAATCCTGAGCGATCTGCTGGGAAGCATAGGACATTAATTCACCTGTATAACGAACGCTGTCTTTCGTAAATCTTTTTATAAGTCTGTCGTTATATGCATCACCAATTCCTGAAAAGCTCCAGCCGGTAGTACCGACAAATCCAATTGCGCATTTATTTGGCAGCAAAATAAATTTCTCTCCGAATGATCTCTTATTTGTCTCCGAGTTTTGACCGGTAAAGCAGGTAAAGCTAAGTATTAACGGCTGTTTATCACCATTTTCCATAGTGGCCGGATCTTCCAGACCGATCTCCCAGTCCTGTGCTGCAGCGTGACCAATAAAATTCACGATCATTTGTCCACGGTCAAATTCTTTTTTTATTGAATCTTTATAGTTGTAAGTAACATAACCGGATGAATCATTTCTATAGATTCGGGCTATGTTCATAGAAGCAGGAGCAGGTGCAAAATAATTACTGATAAAATTTTCTGACTTTGCCTGAAAATTTAACTGCTCTTGCCTGTTACCTCCTCCGGTAATTGAAAGATAATTTTTCCACCATTTCAAAGGAGGCTGCAAATCATAGGTAATAATTTTATTTACCATATCCTGTGCCTCAACAGTTGTATATACAGGTAGTCTTCCAATTGAGATCTGATGGTAATATGTAAATGTACCAAAATTGAAATTTACGAAGTAACCGTCTGTAGGAGGATTGCCATATGTTGGAATGAAATTCTGATAATAGACCGACGCTGAACTGTTCTTTTTCGGATCAAGTGATGCTCTTCCAAAAAGATTTACAAACTGTACCTTTTCACCTGACCAATTATTATATGCATAACTTACAAAATTTCTTAAAGCAACAGGATCTTCAATTCCATAATTAAAAATATCATATATATCTTTTATGTCAGCATTTTTTACTCTGAAATTATTAAAACTTTCTCTATGACCTTTTAGCTGCTGCGCTGCTGATTCAAATAATTTGTGATATATGATCAGATAGTCTGCTCCGTTTGAAGATGATACAAGATCGTTTACTAGTCTGTTCTCAATCCTGAATGGTTTTTTGGTAATATTATTATTAGCTAATTCAAATTCAGAATTTCCTTTACCGGTAAATGTAAGTGTGTTTTGATTTATTGTGTGGTTCTCAATTTTTATTCCGTTTTTAATGTCATATATACTTAAAGGATTTGAAGACAATGCACCTGTTACATTTATTTTCTTTGAAGTAGTATCACTTCCGTTCAGCTTTATGTTTGCAAAATTATTTGTGAAACTCATTACTCTTGGATATTTCAGTTCAAAAAAATCTAAGTGTATTCTGGGCTGAAAAAAATTACCTGTGACAGGAGTATAAGTTAGTGATATGTCATTATTTACACCGCTGTTAAGAAGAGATGCAGGAAAATATAAAACAGTATCCATCCTTCTCAGACTATCAGCATACATTGTTCCGATTAAATTACTGTTAACTCTGACTTCCACGACATGCTCGTTACTAGCCTGTATATTATAAGAAACAGGAAACAGCAAAAGATTTAGTTCACAGGTTTGAGATCCGTTTACATTCACCGGAGTAAATGAACTTGAATGTGTCTCATTAGTAGTCATGATCTTCCAAAACCAGCTTTCGCCTGCTACTTTTTCATTGCTGAAATATCTGAAATCTGTATTGGAGTTTGTAGTCTCTCCGAGATAATAGATATGATCTTCTTCGAAGTGAACGGGCTGCATTGAAAATTCATCAGGATAATTTACAGATGAAACAAAATTTGAAATTACCATTCTGCTGCCTGTACCTCCGCCCCAGTCTAACCAGTAAACATTAGTATCTGAATAGTTGTCATATTTTTCGTCTGTAACATATGCAACTGAATTTGAATAACCGTTATAATGCTTTGTCGGACCGCCATAATTTCTTTGTCCATAAAAATCCAGATAATCAGCATCATCAAATGTACCGTCATTTTCACCCTGAAAGAATACAGGAATTTGAATTCCTTTATTAAGGACTTTGACAGTTCTCGGATCTATACCGGATGCATTTATGCCGTTGTTAGTAAAGTCGGATTTATTAATTCTGAAAATTCCGTCTTCAATGACATAAAGCTTAAGATAAGTCTTATTTGGAGTGATCCAGTTAAAATTCTGAGAGTATGAATTTGTAACCGATAAAAATAATAATGACAGTAGAATTAATGTCTTATTCATAAATTTAAGAGGATATTTAATTTAATAATTAGTATCCTTTCTTCATACACTCCTGATAGTTTTTTTGAATAAATTGAGTGTAAATATACAATATTTCATTTATAATTTCACTTAATTAATGTTTGTTTAAATCTTATGATCCTTTGTATAAAAATTGGAATTCCTTTCACATATCTGTTGAAATTATTCCGCGGATCTGTAAAAACTCTTATTAACCATTCTAACCCGGCTATTTGTAATATTTTTGGTCCGCGGATCTTATCGCCTGAAAAAACTCTGATGCCGTCTCCTACTGCCAGCATTATTTTAAATTTAATCTTGTCTCTATTTTCAAACATCCATTTTTCCTGAATAGGACAGCTTAGTCCGATTATTAATATGTCAGGATCGGCTTTGTTAATTTTTTTAATTACTTCATCGGTATTAAAATTATAACCTTCTTGTATTCCAGCTATACTCAAAGCAGGATAATTAGTCTTAATTTTATCTAATTCTTTTAATGTATGACCAAAAAAAAAGAATGACCTGCCTTCAGATATTGAATTGGATATAAGACTATTATAAAAATCAGATCCGGCAAATCGCTTATTCATTCCATCAGTTGCGTACAGATATTTTGATGCGAAATAAACTCCAATTCCATCAGGATGAATCAGATTAAAAGATTCATACATTTTTTTCAAAGAACTGTCTGAGTAAATTTTGTTCAGAGTGTCAGCATTAGCATAAGCTATAGTTGTCTTCTTATTATTAATTACAGCCTCATTTATTAAGGAAGTTAATGAATTGTAATCTAATTTATCAATCTTTATTCCGAATATTTCAAAACTTCCGCTGATATATAATTTGTTAATTAATTAAAAAATTAATCGATGAGCGATCTATAGACCATTTCTATCTTTGGGATGATCTTTTTTTCAGTAAAATCTTTAATGATCAGAAGATGTAAATTTTCAGAAAGTGCTAAAGGTAATTCACTGCTTTCCGTTAACATCATTATACAGTCTTTAAGTTCAGAGTAATTTCTTTTTTTAAAAATCAAACCGTTTTCATTATTAATTATTACTTCTTTAATTCCGTCAGCATCTGAACCAATGAATGGTTTTTTAAATAATCCGCTCTGCAGCATAAATCCGGGGAGAGGTTCATTTAAAGAACATAATACACAGATATCTGTAGTCTTATAATATCTTCCAAGATCCTTCTGAGCAGGAACAAGCAAAACATTCAGATCATTTTCCTTTATATATTTTTCATATTCTATTTTCAGATCACCGCTGCCGATAATAACTGTAAATATCTTTTTCTCTTTAAGCTGAGTCAATGTTTTTAGCAAAGTAAAATGATCTTTATCTTTATGGTATCTTCCTACGGAGAGAAGTATTTTATATCCCATATTTTTTTTACTGTTGATGATCTTTAAATATTTATTACTTTCAATTTCATGTTCTGCGTTATCAGTGATCTCTTCAGAATCTGTGAAATTAGGAATGATCTGAATTCTTTCTTTCTCTATTCCGAAACTATTTACCATCATTCTTTCTACATTTCTGCTGACGGCTATTAATCTGTCAGATTTATATTCTACAAAATATCTTTTATCGACTATACTCAATGCTGTAAAAACTGTCTTTACGTCTGTTTTAAGTCTGACTGAGTTTGCAAGGAATTCATAATATCTGTGATGGCTGTGAATTATTTCAATTTTGTTTTCTTTTACAATTTTCGATAAGGCAGAAATCGAATTCAGTATTTTTTTTTTATCCGACAAAGTATCAATACAAATAAATCCGGCTCCGTAACCCAACACTTTTTCTTTAGATTCTGTATTGTTTGTACAAAGAAATACCTCATGTCCGTTTCTTTTTAAATATTTTAAAAGAAGAAAAACATAATAGGACCTTCCGTCATTGAATCCCATATCAGGTGATAAATGTAATATCCTTTGTCCCAATTAATTTAATTTTATGAATTTACCTTCACTAAATAAAATTATATTCACATCTTCCGTCAGTATTCTTAAATACATTACTGTTGGCTTATTAAAAATATTTTCTTCAGTCAGCTTTAGTATCAGATCTCTGTCCTTGTATTTGTTGCTGTATGCATCAAGCCTCATAAAATACTGTGTTTCACCGGTTGTGTATATTTCCATTTCATTTTCACTTATTTTTTTTACAAACAATTCAGAATTGAGCGAGCCTGAATCCAGAGCCCCAATATATACAAGATCAAAAAATTTATCTTTAATTGAAAATTCATCATGCCTGTAATAATTATATGGACCTATGGCATAATCCATTATATATGACTGACGCAATCTTGACGGCAGTCCAAGTATTACATTTTTCTTTGTAGCATCCAGGTCCAGGTTTTTGAATTCTCCATAGACATTTTCAGCGACATTGTAAGAATAATCCCAGTTCTTTACTAATTTATATCCGATTATCCCCCAGTTTATCAGTAATGCCAGTATAGTGATGAGGAAAAATTTATAATAATATTTAAGTTTAAAAAGTACAAGCGCTGTTGTAAATGTAATGATTACAAAAGGTATTAATATAAGCTGTGGTCTGAAATATCCTGCAATAAGATTTGGGAGAATAGAACTCAAAAAAATCAGGCAAATCAAAAATAATTTTCCGATACTTTTTGTAGTGCTGAATATAAATAACAGAGTTACAAGAAATGAAAACGAAACTAACAAATAAATGAGGAAATTTCTGTTTAGCAGATCGAGATTATCCTGTATTGACAGGTAGTCAAAAGGAATCAGCAATGACACGGAAGCTTTAAATATAACTCCAACAGAATAGATTATGCCTGGGTTTTGATAAGCTGTTACTACTTCTACCGGCTGAGTCCCAAGAATAATTATTCGATATGCAAAATAAAGTATAAGTAAAAAGAATTCCAAAAATATCAAATACTTTATCTCATGAAGCTTCTCCCTTCCAAAAGAAATATAGATTATGATAATTGAAATAAACGGGAGTATCACTGAACTTTCCTTAGTTAGCAATGCCAGAAGAAAAAACAAAAGACATATCGCAATTTTGTAATCTGAATTTTTTTCGCAAAATGAATACGTAACATACAATGCTGCAAACATGAAAATAGCGCAAAGTATATCAACTTTCCCGACAGTCCAGCATATGTCATTCAGATTGTTTGGATACATCAGACAGAAAAGCAGAAGTATAATTGAGTATAAATAACTTCCAGTTACTTTAAAGAGAAGATAAGAAATAAGCAGTGTCAGAAAGTAAAAGTAAATGAGATTTTCTATTCTGAAAAAAATGAAATTGCTTTTTTCAAATCCGAGCATTTCATTTAGATTGATACTGTTTACAATGCTTAAAAACCAGAATGGTCTTAAATGAAAATTACTATAGTTCTGAATCGAACTTGTAAATTTCTGAAGTAACGTAGAATTCTTTGCTGATATAAAATTCAGATAATCGTCTGACAATAATCCAATATTGAAATAATCAGAAATAGCCAGAAAGATCGTAAAGAAAAGAAAAATTACGAATGCCGATAAGAAAAACTTACTTTTGTCTGATCTCAGATTCAAATTTTTATATTAATTTCTGTAAATTATACAGCTCTTGTTTAAAAAACTTTTTATTTAATTTGAAAGACTCAATCCTCTGCCGTAGCCTCATATCCCTTACCCGGTTAAAATATTTTTCGGGCAGATATGAATTATAAAATGCCAGAGTTTTTCTAATATCTTTCGGTCTGAATTTATTTGTGTCTTTTAGTAATTCTCTCGAACGGGTTTTATTACCGTAAAAATATTCGATCCAGAATAATTTCTTCTTAATATTTTCTGAGAGGTCAATGTGTAAATCATTAATATCTAAATTATCCGATTTAAATAATTTAACCGAATGTGATTTATTAAGCAAATTTTTTACTAACAGACTGTAAATTTTTTCCCTGCTTCCAAGTGATGTCAGCGAATTTTTTCTGTATCTCGTGTAAACTAATGATTCGGGAATAATATTGAAACTTAATTTATTCTTCATTCTAAGCCAAAGTTCAAAATCTTCATAGACTCCAAAATCTTCATCATATCCGCCTGCAAGGAGTATCTTATCTTTTCTGAATATCACAGAAGAATGATTTATCGGATTATGTAGCTCCATAAACTCTTTGATCTTTTTATCTTCAGTAGGAGGATTTATCCTGAATAAAATTTCACACGGATCAGAAAAATATACTGACCAACTTCCCAGTACATCTGTTTCCGGATATTTCAATAAATGATCAATCTGTATTTTAAGTCTGTTGGTTACGCTCAGGTCGTCGGCATCAGATCTGGCGATCCAGTCACCGGTCGCTTTACTCATACCAAAATTCAAAGCTGCAGCAAGTCCCGAATGTTTTATTTTTTTATAAACAATTCTTGGATCTTTATATGAACTTATAATTTCAGCAGAGTCATCAGTTGATCCGTCATCAATAATAAGAAATTCGAATTCGGAAAAATTCTGATGCAGAATGCAGTTAATAGACTGTCTGAGATATTCAGAGTCATTATAAACCGTCATCAATAAAGTTATGTCTAATTTATCTGCAGACATTCTTTGTAAATATTTTTATGATTATTTGCAAAATCAGATATACTGAATATTTCTTTTGCCTTAGTTTGAAATGTCTGTGCAAATTTTTGTGACTGATCTTTATTCTGCATTGCAGTTAATATTTTATCAGAAAGATCCATATAATCATTTTTCTCAAATGTAAATCCGTCTTCTTGGTCTGTAAAAACTTCACTTAGCCATTCAGCTTCAGAGGAAATTAAAAGACAACCGCTGAAAGCAGCCTCAGCTACTGACATTGGAAATCCTTCACTTTGCATCGATGTCGCATTGACAAAAATATCAGAACTTTTCATCAGCTTGAAAATATCTTTGACATTGCCTGTAAATTCAATCTCAGTATTCAGTTCTGCGGATAGTTTAATTAGATCTTTTTCCATATCTCCTTCCCCTGCAATTATAAATTTAATCTTGTCAGCATACTTTTTTCTGACTTCTGCAGAAGCTTTTATAAAAATATCTGCGCCTTTTCCTTTTATTAACCTGGAAGCAAAAAGGATCATCGGAATATTGTTTTCATATTCAGTTCTGAATAATTTTTTTTCTACATACATATTTTCAGGAATGCCTTGCCTGACTTTGTAAATATTATTTTCTTTTGCAATATTTTTCCTGATCAAAGAGTCATGATTTTTTTTATTCAATAAAATATATTTATCAGCATAAAAATGTTTTAACTTTCCGATATCAGGTATTTCACCATGTATAGTCTGCACAGTTGTGATATCTATATTCTTTGCAGCTCTACCGGCAATATTAGCTGCATAATGATTATGGGAATGTGTAATATTTATATTGTGATATTTCAAATATTTTCTGATATCAAAAAATGCTTTTGAAAAATTAATAAAACTTCTGGAATCATGACTTAAATTTTTATTAAGAGATATTTTCACATTGATGTCATTAAATTTTTCCAAAGCCAAACCTCCGGAATAAATCATATGAAGATCCAGCTCTTCATCTTTGCTAAGCTCATTTAAGAGATTAAATAAATGACTTGATACGCCGTCTGTAAAATTCAATTCACCTGTTAAAAATAAAATTTTAATTCCATTCATATTATTTGGTATAATCGCCGGTCTGTATTACTTCAGGTGGAAGTCTGGGAGAATAAATTCTGAGATCATTAGTCAATTCACCGTAAGCTTCCAATGAGGTTGCATAAAATGTAACCTCATCACTTCCGCAAATAAAGTTATCAGTTATTTTCCATTTCCCTGCTGGCTTCCATTCATCAGGAATAATGAGATCATGGTCAAACCATTCGTCATAAATTATTGCAATTCGGACGTTATTTTTATTGCTCAGATAAGAAGTAAATTCCTTATTGAAATTATTATTTAATCTTGCATCCGCTATCTCCGGACTTCCTAGACCGATCAGGTCAGTACAATAAATATCCGCATAAAAATTCACAGCTCCGATATCATTTAATGCGACAGAGCTGCCGGTATAAAATTCATTTACAAACATTGCCATCTGATACTGCTGTTCATAAATATTTTTAACAGCAGTAACTGTCTTATCAATATAAAATGTTTTATATGAAAAATACAAAAGCAGTAAAGAAAGGGTTAGAATTGCAAATGCACTTTTGCGGGGAGTTGCGATCATTCTGTATATCTTTGGATCGCCTTTCAGAATGTAATTTATTGCAATTGCATCAAAGCAGATAAAAGAAATTAAAAGATAACTGTCATATCTGAAAAATGTAGATGACACAAACAGTTTTTGCAAAACAGCAGTACTGAGAAGAATTATCAAAGAAGATGAAATATAGTTTCTGAATTCCTTATGCTTTTTGATAACAATGAAAAGAAGGATTATCGTCAAAAGAAAAAGAAAAATAAATTTCTTATTCATATCTAAAAATGTCATAATCTTCTGAACAGGCTCGCCGCCAAGGAGATCAGTCATAGTCATATAAAGATTATTCTTCAGCATTACAGAATCGGGGAAAAAACTTCTGCCATTCAATAATGATTTTATTCCAAAGATTGAACTACCTAAAATTCCCGACAATACCATTGAAATGACTAATCGGATTTCTTTTTTTAGTATAAAAAGAATAACGGCAATAAATATCAGAAATATACTTTCATATCTTACCATCATCATTAAAAAACTTAAAACGGTCAGACTTAATTTTGCAGGGGTGATAAAAGTAAAAGATCTGTCTCTGCCTGCAAACTCTACGGCAGCAATATTTATGAACATAACAGCAAGCAGAGTATGCAGCAGATGTTCCATTCCTGAAAAAATGTGAATAGAGAATGGAGTAAAAATTATTATAAATATAAGTACAGCACCAGTGTAAAAAGCAGGCAGTTTCTGATCGTTGAGAATTCTGAAAATTACCAGGACCAAAGCCAGTGATATCAGCACATTAAAGATGAAAGGAATATAAACGTTTATACCTGTCAGAAAAAAAATACCTGTTATGAGTAATGTCCATAACGGGGAAGAAGTCGTAGATGTAAATCCGTGACTTGTGATGCCCCATATATTGTGGAGAAAGATATTTTTAGCATACGCTAAATGAATATATGCATCATCCAGAGAATAAACAAATATACCGTTAGTGTTTTGAAAGCTGAGGAAATATACAACTGCAGATATAATTATTACAACAGACAGAGATATTATTAATGGAATAAATGCTTTCTCAATTTTTACTCTATTCATCATTACAAGCCCGAATAAAGTTTTGAATAAATTTTCTTATAGTCATTGTAAACGTTTCCCCAGTTAAGTTGATCATATATTTTTTTTGCATTTTGTGATAATTTAAAAAGTAATTCGGGATCACTGTAAATTTTAGTCAAAATTAATTTTAATTCATCCGGATTCTTTGTATCAAAAATAAATCCATTTCCACATTCCTTAATATATCTTGACATACCTGTCTCCTTTGATACTACAGGTACAGCACCACTTGACATTGCCTCGGTTACTGTCATAGAGAACGGTTCGTAATCTGCTGAAGAAATAATAATGTCAGCATCTGACAGAAATTCAGCAAATGTATTTGTATCCATAGGTTTTAGATTTATTATAAAATTTTCCTTATAAATTTTCTGATTGCTCAATAAATACAATCTGAACGGAAAATTCAATTCATAGAATACTTCTTTAATAAGGTCATATCCTTTTTCTTTTCTGAGCGGATCACCTGAAAATACAATTTTAAATTCTTTTTCAATATCTTTTTCAGGTTGTATATCTTTATGAAAATCTATGTCAACTCCGTTTGCGATCATTCTTATCTTTGATTCTGTGATATGATAATAATTTTCTGCTGTTTGAATAGACTGGTCAGATAAAAATAAATACAGGTCTGAATATTTAAACAATTTACTTTCAGCATACTCATCTTTTTTCTTATACAAAGCTTTTGTGTCTCTAAGATCTGAATTTTCGTATGCAACAATCCCATGAATATTATAAATGATTTTTACATTAGACAAAAATTTATAAAGTACAGCAGTCAGGCAAAATCTTTCATAAGTAATTATATGAATAATATCCGGCTTATTAAGAAAAAGAAATTTCAGAAGACTAAAGATACCTTTTCTAAAAACAGGTGACGAGTTTACTTCAGTTACTTTTTCACTTCCAAATATTTTTTTAAAAATATTGAATTTAGTTCCATCAAAAAAATATTCTATGAAGACTGAAGAATTTTCTTTTGTATGATCAAAGAAAATCCTCTTTGCCACTTTTTCAGGACCTGTAAGGATCTCCGACTGATTATATCTGCCTAAAAAAACTATCTTCGGACTTTTCAAGGTTGTATATTTTTTTTATACAATTCAATTTTTACATCACTATACAGATTGTAATCTTTATAAAATTCATATTTCGAAAAATTCTCATTCTCTGCCATATCAATGTAACATGGACTTGCATCTTCAAAAGTAAATATTCCGTCGGAATTTTTCTTTTTCCACATGATCAGCCATTCGGGATCGAGAGAATATACATATTCCGGAAGTGATCTTTCGAACCATGTGCCGTGTCTGAATCCTTCTTTTGCAATATACTTATCGGTAAGTCCTACAATATCTATAAATGTGACATCATCCAGATAAAATGGAATAATGCCTGAAGATCCATTCGCTACAATACTTCCGGGTGGTATATCATTTTTTATTTTTGCTGATTCGGTTTTCAGATTATTCCACAATACTATTTCTTTATTAATAATTGTTCTGTCAGCGCTTGAAATACTTAAAGCTGAAACAGTAAAAATTAATATTATTAATACTTTTATCATTGAGTTACTGATCATTCCTGACAAAGAAAGTTCATTTACCATTATTATAATACCGATAGAAAGAAAGGGGATTGAGACAACAGCAAATCTGTACTGTACCATCCAATCTCCGCCTGAGAAAATAATAAAAAAGAATTGAAGCGCGATGATCGTAAATGTCATCAAAAAAACTTTGTTTGTCTTTATTCTTTTAAAAACAATTGGTAACAAAAATATAAATAAAACAAACTGCGGATTAGATTTCAAAAAATATAAAATATAAAATATTCCATTTTTATAAGTACGAAATTCATAATACCCAACTATGTCATGCCCGATCTTTGCAAAATAAGTATTAGGCAAAAATTCTCCAAAGTAAATTATTCTAAACACAAGAAATGATGAGAATAAGATCATGTAACCTGCAGTATGTTTTATCGAAAGTGCTTTGCTTCCTGAAAATATATATATATATATGATGAAGGCAACAGAAAAGATCACACCTTCGGGTCTTGAGACAGAAAGTAAGAATATTAAAAAAGTTAAAAGAAAATTATATCTACTGTCTGAGTTTAATCTGATGACCATTAAAAAACAAAGAAGTAAAATGAATATGAACATCATAAGTTCAAATCCGGATACAGCCCATAAAATAAATGGAAGATTAAACAACATGAGACAAACTGCCGGAAGAAACAAATCTGACAATCCCGTCTCATTACAAATTCTGAAAAGACATATAAGACTTACAAAAACGAAAATGAGTCCGGAGATTTTAGCTGACATTTCAAGAGGCAAACCAATAACATTAAAAAAGGAAAGTATCATAAACCAGCTAAAGCTTGAGAATCCTTCTACAGGCACGTCTTTGTTAAATACAATTCCTTCACCGTTTGTGAAATTATTTACATACCGAAAATAGATATACAGATCATCTATCACCCATTCAAAAATATTAAAACAAAGGATCAGAAATATTATAAAAAAAATACTTCCGAATAAAATATTCTTTGATTTTAATTTATCTGTTAATCCTGTTCTCACTTGTTTTCAATTAGCTTAACGACAGCACCGAGTCCGAGTTTATTTTTCAAAATACTTTTTATGGTAAAGTATTTTCCGTATGTCTTTTTCAGATCTATCTTTACACTTGAGAGAAGAACGACACAGTATTTTCGAAGCTCTACATCCTCAAATTCTGTGATCAGATGATTTTCAAAAACTGTAAAATCTGAAATTTCCCATGTACTTATGTGTCTTTCATATTCATTGTCATTAATGTCAGACTGCTCCCAGTTATCTCCGATTGGAATGTTTATCAAAACGTATTTTCCTTTTTCTAAAGCAAGTGAAATTAATTTTATTGCATCTTCTTTTTTAAAATGTTCAATGACATCTCCGCAATTTATGAGATCATATCGTTCATCAGTATTTTTTAAAAAACCGAGTGCGTCGGTTTCATAAATGTTATTATAAAAGTATTTGTGATAGTCTTTCAGGTAAGGTGAAAATATTTCTACACCGTCAATTTTCCTTTTCCACTCTCCTGAGTAATTCCTGTCCCCCCAGACCTCCAGGAATTCCCTGAATAAAATCCCCCATCTTCCGAATCCAACTCCAATATCTAATATAGATTTTGGATCAAGTTTTTTTACAAGGTCAATGTTATATGAAATATTTTGCCAGTTTGACGTGCCCATTTGTTAGATAATTTTAGATAATTTTAAATTTCTTTAAATATAAATAATCGCCTGTAAAAATAAAATATTCTGTTATAACCGTAATGACAGCCGCGCCGATAATTCCATAAACAGGTATGAATATAATGTTAAGTAAAATATTTAGAATCAGACCTATTAAGGTTACATTCATATTCTGTCTGAACATTCCAAGTCCGTTCAGAATAACTCCTGTTAGATTATTCAATGCAAGTCCTATAACTGCAAATGATAGAATCTTAAGTATTATTTCCGAACCTGAAAATTTATCAGTATATAAAATACTGATCAATATGCCGCCAAAAAAATATAATATTAAGGATAAAACTAAACAAACAGTTAACAGAATGAAAAGGTATTTTTTGTAAAAAAGTCTGACTGCTTTTTTATTTTTATTCAGATAAGATATTCTGCTGAGACCAGTGATAAATAAAAAGGAATATAAGAGTGAAGAACTTTTATAAACGCTGTAACCGATACTGTAGAATGCAACGTTTTCAAAATCAGTTAATTTAGAAATTAAAATGATATCAATCTTATCGTATAAAAAATTGAACAGCACAGCCAGCCCGAGTGGTGCGGACATTTTCAGGATCTGAGAAGTAACAGTAAACCGCGCAGTAAGTGGATTTATGCAGATATTACTTTTTTTTAAAGAGATCAAAAGTCCTGTGATCTGGATTAGTGCACCTGCTGTCAGGAGTATTATGAGAAATGTCAGACCAGAGTTTAATAAAAGTGAAAAAATTAATATTGAGCAGAGAGTCAATACTCTTGAATATAAAAGTGATCTGTACTGTGAATAAAAATTCCTAAGACCTGACAGAGCTTTGTTAAGTAAATTAGAAAATGAAAAAAGGTAAACCAAAACAGAAGTCGAAGCAAATAGCCAGAATGGAAATTCAGGGAAGAATAAAATTTGGTAAGTCCATAATAAAAATAAGTAAAACGGAAATAATGCAATACTTATTGCAATTGAATTCGCAGTATAATTATTACTGATCTTATTTCCGGATGAAAGTTCTTTCTGAATAAGCAGAGGAATGCCAAGGTCAAAAATTATAACGAAAATATTAGCGAGAGAGAAAATTGTAATAAGCTGACCGTAGGAATCTGAGGGATAAACTCTTGCAATAATCAGAAAGACAATAAAGAAGAAAGCTCTTTCGAGAATGTTGATGTAAACCGGATATTTATTTTCCCGGAATAATTTAAAAAAATTTATCTTCAAAAAAATAACTGATTAAAAAAACAAACCACAGGATTCAGATGTGTATATACAAAAATGTTTAGTAATATTAATTTACTTTTTTCATGATCTTAGCGGGAACACCTCCTGCAATGACATTAGCAGGGATATCCTTTGTCACAACTGCTCCGGCTGCTATGATAGAATTTTCGCCTATTGTAACTCCGCACATTATAGTAGCAGAAGAACCTATTGATACTCCGTCTTTGATATAGATCTCAACGACATTCCAGTCTTCTTCAGTCTGTAGTTGTCCGCCTGCAGCAGTTGCCCGCGGATATTTATCATTAATAAAAGTTACGTTATGTCCGACGAAAACATTGTCTCCGATATGAACTCCCTCACAAATAAAAGTATGCGAAGATATTTTACAATTTTTACCGATTCTTGCGTTTTTCTGAATCTCAACAAATGTACCAACCTTAGTATTGTCACCAATCTCGCAGCCGTAAAGATTTACAAAGTCAAATATTTTCACATCTTTTCCGAGCTTTACATCGTTAATATTTTTTTTGTCCATTGAAATTATTATGGAGTTATTTTGCTCCTCTTCCGAAAAGCATTACAGGAAAGGTTTTAAAAATCAACTGCAGATCAAGCCAGGGTGTCATATTATTTATGTAATACAGATCCAGCACAATTGAATCTTTGAACGAAACAGAACTCCTGCCAGAAACCTGCCAGACACCTGTACAACCCGGATAAACTATATGTCTTCTTTTGTGCCATTCATCGTATGCATCAAATTCGTATGGAAGACAAGGTCTGGGACCGACTAAACTCATGTCACCTTTCAGCACATTAAAAAGCTGAGGAAGTTCGTCGAGAGATGTTTTTCTCAGAAACCTTCCAATCGGCGTAACTCTTTTTTCATTTAATATCTTTGCCGATCCTTTGAACATTGTCTTATCTTTCTTCATAAATTCCATCATGCTTTGTTCTCTTACAGTATCTTCCTCATTATCTATATACATAGACCTGAACTTATAGAAAGTGAATTTATTACCGTCTTTACCGATTCTAATCTGCCTGAAAAAAATTTCTCCCGGAGATGAATACTTTACAAGTAAAGTAATTATTAAAAACAGAGGTGATAAAAACAGCAGTCCAATAAATGAAGCAGAATAATCAAAAACTCGTTTATACATATAGTTCAGATTTCGGTTTACCTTTGGTGAAAGGTCGACAACGGGAATTCCTGAGTAAGATTCGGTGACTATCTTTTCAGGAACAATATTAAAAAGTTCGGAGGTAAGCTTTACACTTTTGTAAAGCTCATTGCATCGGTCAATTAATTCCATCAGACTTTCATATCCGATGTTATCAATAGAAATTATAATTTCATCGACTTCATAATTTTTAACAATCTGTCTTAGTTCAGCGATATTTCCGAGACAAATAAATTCTTTAAAGACCTCTTCACCTTTATCTACATTATCATCAAGGAAGCCGGTGATCTTTATACCGTAAAAATTTTCGAATAATAATTTCTCAGCAAGTAGCTTTCCTGATTTTCCTGCACCTATAATAAGTATGTTACTATTATTAAGAATCTTAGTAAAATGCATATAAAATGGTTTCAGTATAAGTATCCTGAAAAATGATACTCCTGTGAATCCGATAATAAAAAAGAATAGAACAAAAAATCTTGAAGAAAGAAGAAGGTTGAATTTTATTATAAAAGAAAAAATGATCAGAAGAAGTATGCCGTATAAAAATGATTTCAGAAGTGCAGTCAGATGAGGTGCTCTTGTAAGCAGAATGTTGATCTTATATAAATTGTTGTTTTGAAAAATGAAGACAAATATCAGAGAGAAAACAGCAAATGTAAGATAAGTAAGAAATTCATTTTCATTTAAAATGACATTCTTGTTTAGCACGTTTGCTGTGATATACTCTGATAATTTAAATGAGAGGAAGATCACAGCTAAATCAAAAAATGCAAATACGTATTTATATCTGGGATACTTCATTATTGTTCAGATATTAATGTTAATACAAGAATAACTCAATTTATCCTTTTATGAAATGTTTAATTTTATCACACACATACTCAATTTGTTCACAGGTAATATCAGGAAACATTGGAAGTGACAAACAATCTGAAGCAAGTTTCTCAGTTACAGGAAAATCTGATCTATTATATTTCAGATTTGAAAAGCATTTCTGCTGATGCAGGGGTACGGGGTAATGCAGTCCAGTCCCAATTCCGCAGGAGTTCAGATAATTCTGCAGCTTATCCCTTTCGGCATATTGAATGACATACAAATGATAAACATGTTTGCCGTATCCCATTTCTAAAGGCAGTTTGACCTGTTCAATATCATTTAATAATTCAAAATATTTATCAGCAGCAGCTCTTCTTTTTTCAGTCCATTTCTCAAGATGCTTAAGTTTTAAATTTAATACAGCTCCCTGAATGGCTTCCATTCTATAATTGTGACCATAATATTCATGATGATATTTTTTTTCAGAACCATGATCTCTGAGCATCCTGACCTTTCGTGCAAGATCATCATCGTTCGTCGTAACAGCTCCGCCTTCGCCAAATGCGCCGAGATTTTTTCCCGGATAAAAACTAAAACTGGCGACAGAAGAAAGACTGCCTGCTTTCTTTCCTTTATACTCTGCAAGATGTGCCTGAGCAGCATCTTCTATTAATAGTATATTGTGTCTTTGAGAAATATCTTTTAACGCATCTATATCAGCAGTCTGTCCATATAAATGAACTGCAACTATGGCTTTCGTTTTTTCAGTTATCTTCTCTTCAATTTTTTCCGGATCGATATTATAACTTTCGTGATGGCAATCTGCAAAGACCGGTACAGCACCGCAAAGAGTTGCTCCCCAAGCAGTTGCTATGAAAGTATTTGCAGGAATGATCACTTCGTCACAATTACCAATGCCAGTAGCCCACAGTGCAAGATGATTTGCGTCTGTACCTGAGCTCACAGCAATACAATGTTTTGCATCGTGAGCATTTGCAAAAGCTTCTTCAAATTCAGAAACTGCTTTACCGAGTATGAAAGAAGAATTTTCTATAATATTGGTTATTGAAGAAATAGCTTCTTCTTTAATAAGATCGTTTTGCATTTTCAGATCTGTAAAAGGTACCTGCATTAAATTAAATTTATTTTTTTAATAATTCGGATCTTGATTTGAATATTTCACTTGCTGAATATAGCATAAATAATGGTAATGTATTTAAGTATCTTCCGCCCATTTTTCCGGGCTGCTGAATAAGTCTGAAGAACCACTCCATTCCAATTTTTTGAAAAACCAATGGAGCTCTTTTGATATCTCCTAAATAAAATCTGAAAGCTGCACCGACTCCTGTCATTATTCCATTGTTAAGTTTTTTATAATTCTTCATCATCCATATTTCCTGCTTACCTCCTCCGAGTGCTACCCATATAAAATCTGCTGATGATGAATTTATCCGGTGGATCACTTCATCATCAGCTCTGCCATCATTATTGTCACCAAAGGCGGGACTACAAGTCCCGCAAACATTTATCCCAAACTCACCAACTGCCTTCTCAACAACTCTCTCCAAAACTTCCTCAGTATCCCCAAGAAAAAAATGTTTAACTTCCTTACCTTTACTACTTTTAAAAACTTCTCTCATAAAATCCGGTCCTGCCACTCGCCCAATTCCAACAAAACCTTTAAGACCTGCAAACATTGACAAAGGTCTGCCATCAGGCAATGACAGCAAAGAATTATTTATTGCAGATTTTAACTCAGGCGACCTCTTGTAAGCATTCACTATATTACCGGTATCGGTAACACAGATATATCCTGATCCTTTATCATCATTCAGAAAATCAAAACAAAACCTGACTGAACTTTCCAGATCACAACAGTTTATCTTTATACCTTTAAAATAAAATTCTGTCAAATATATATCAGTTTAATGCTTTATAAAATGTAGTAATAATATTATTGATATTAATTTCGGATGTAAATCTATTTTGAAAAGAATCTATACAGGCATTACTTATTTTTTGTCTAAGATCTTTATCATTTATCAGTTTTATAACAGCATTCGCAATCTGCTCAGGATTTTTATTGTTGACTAATAATCCCGTCACGCCGTCTTCGATCATTTCAGGGATTGCACCGGTTTCATTTGAAGAAATGACGGGAATACCTTTTGCAAAAGATTCAATAATAACTAACGGGCATCCTTCATGAGGGTAATAAGTCGGCAATAAAAGTATGTCAGTATTGTCAAAAAAATTCTCTTTTGCTTTTCCGGATACTACACCATGAAACTTTATATTATTTTTGATTCCGTTTTTATTAATGATGTTTTCAGCTTTTTGCTTAGTCGAACTTTCTTCATCGGACCATGCACCTGCGAAGTGAAATTCGGTTTTAGGAAATTCTTTTATAATAGCAGGAACAGATTTTAGAATGTCTATTATGCCTTTACTTTCATAATGATTTGAGCAGAAGCTTACTATGAATTTTTCATCTGAATCTTTATGAACTTTTTTCAGAGGATCTGAAGGTACAAGATCCAGACCATTCATAAAAGCGGTAATATTTTTTACTTTCCCATCGAAATTTTCCTTAAGCTTTTCACTAAATACAATTGCTGTATTTACTTTTGACAATGAATGTCTGATAAACCATTTTACAGGCGGAAGAGAATTATTATAGAAAACTTCATTAAAATAATTACCTTCATGAAGATGAATAACTATCTTTGCATTTGAAAATGCTGATGCTGTAATAATCATAAGTCCATCTCTGAGATATGGAAGAAAATTTGATGCAACCGGTATATAAACAATATCAGGCTTTACTTCCTTTACAATTTTTCTCATTCCTGAAATACTTTTTAATGCCAGTTTAATATTAGTAATATCAAGTTTAGAAAGATTCTTAATGTCTCTGTGATCTGAAATGTCGTGATGAAATATCTCAAATTCATCTTTGACCTTTGAATTCAGAAGATTCGATAGATAAATACTCGATCCATGAACAGGCGGAGGCACACTTCCGGTTATGATAACTTTTTTTCTTATTTCCTTCTTATCTTTAAGCAACTTATGAGTTATATGTAAAGAATCTTATCAGAAATTTAAAAATGAAAACTGACTTTAAAAAATATCTGTAAACTTATTAAACTTAAAGCACTTATAAAATTCAATAAGTTAAATTTTAATTTCAGATAATTTACTTACCAGCCATCTTCTTTCCATTACATTTGCATTTTCATTAAGCTCATATTGAAGTTCTTTCAATATTTTGTGATCAGATCTTTCATTGGCTTTAAGAAGGAGTTGGAAATATTTCAGGAAATTTTTGATCCGGGTAAAACGTGATCCAGTAATAGATTTTTTATTTTTTCTCAGGAAATGTTCATATGCATCAAACTGATAATGGAGTTCACTGAATAATCCCAGCTCATAAAGTGACATCATTTTGATATCTCTTAGACTGGTATCACTTCTTACATAATTGGAATTCTCTATCCCGTTCAATTGATTTAACGCTTCATCATAATTTTTCTTAGCGAATGAAACTTTAGCATTAGAATATTTTTTTATCGTATCTTTGACATCCGGTGATAATAGTTCGCCGTAATCATTTATGAATTTTTCTAACCATTGAATCTCAGAAACTGCAATTGCAACAATAACAATATTACCAAAAAGCATATCATTAAAATATTCAGCTTCGTAAAGAGAATACAACTTTTGCTGAAGAGCTGTTTTATACAATTTAAATCTTTCATCTCTGTATTCAGCTTTACCTTCAAAAATCTTATCTATGCAGAAATGCTGAAGTACATTATGGATGTTATATCTTTCAAAATGATCAAACACTTCAAAACCGGTTAAGAATAATTTTTTCAACTCATAGTAATACTCTTCTTTTCTTTCTCTGTTAATTAAAATCTGAAGACGATTGAGATTAATTCTTGGATTATCGTTGTATTTACTTTTATCGGAAAGAATTTCTTTTATGATATTATTTAAAAAATCTGAATGTAAATTTTGAGAATGTTCTTTTGTCTCTTCGAATATCAAACTATTATTTGATATAACAAGATGACAGATATAATAAGAAAGATTAACACTCATTGTTGATACAGAAAAATTTTTAAAAACATTATATTCCTTTTGATTAAATCTGTTTAACTCGACAAAATAATCCATCTGCCTCTGCATCTTGACTTTACATTCAAAATAAACTTCATCTTTATTTTTTCGGATATTTAAAATTTTGTTAAGCTCTTCAAATTTTTTAAGAAAAAGTTTATTGAGTTTTCTTCTATTATACTCTTCTAATAATATCAGATCTCTTTTAATATCTTCAGATTCATTCTTCTGATCTATGATAAAGTTTTTTAAAAGATTATTCAGATTAAAACTCAGGGTTCTAATAAGACCATCATTATATTTTTCCTTTCCGTAAATTTTTTCATACACGATAGTCTTTGAAAGTTTATCTGAATTGAAGTCAGGGTAATGTTTAATAATCTGATCAAAGAAAGCATTTACATTTTTATTTTTATTAAAATAAGGAGAAGCAATATAAGTTTTGAATTTTTTGATCTCCTCTTCAGAAAATGATTTAAGAATATCTGTAATATTTGTGCTGATCAATGCTTTGTCAGGTTAATTTAATTACTATTATAAATAATATTTCTCAAAAATTAAAAACAAATTTACGCAACAAATATATGAAAAACCATTGAAAACAAACTGAAATTAAACATTTCCATTAAATAGCATAAAACTACATACATGATTTCAAAAACATTTGCAAAAATAATTCTTTGATTTGGGTATAGTACTATAAGTATTTTTGTAAAGATTTTTCAGGGTGACTCCGAAAAACAATTTTAATTTAATACTTCCATCTTAAGGGCAAACTTAATTTGCCCTTATCACAGTCACCCTGGAAGCAGCCCTGAAACTGTCCCTTGAAAAAGGGGCAGCCGAAAGGGATTATTATTTAACTAAACAAATATTAATCAATGAAAAAAATATGTTTAGCTTTATTTCTGGTTTTTGCTTCAGTAACAATGTCATCTTCACAAATTTTATTTTCAGAAAATTTTAATTATCCGGTTAAAGATACTTTGGATGATATTGGGGGATGGAATAGTTCTAATAATTCCAACAGTTTCATAAAAGTAACATCATCCGGTTTGACATATCCCGGATATATAAGTTCGGGAATAGGTAACTGCGTTTCGTTTGCCAATCTACCAAACAGCAGTTTATCTGTAAATAATTTTGGAAATGAAAATTCAGGGACAATTTATATGTCATATATGATACGTGTGGACAGTCTTGCAACAGGAGCGACCGAAGGATCAGTTATAAGTCTGGATGAAGCCGGTGGAGCTACAAATAATAATACATATTTGTTTGTGAAGAAACTTACATCATCTACATTTAATTTTGGTATCAGGAAATATAATGGTGTTACAGTATATTCCCAAACGATATATAATATAAACATAACTTATATAATTATAGTCAATCGTGAATTTAAACCAGGAGATTTTAATGATGTTGCTAAATTATATGTTTTTACATCTGGTGTACCTGCGACAGAACCTGCAGTACCAAGTGCAATAGATACAGTAGGGTATGATGTAAATAATATCGGAGAAGTAACTATTCAGAATTCTTATATAGGATCAGGACTGAACGGCAGCTCAATGAAACTGGACGGAATCAGAATTGGCAAATCATGGAACAGTACATTATTCCAAAATTATGTTTGTCAGCTTTCAATGAAAGCATACATCCAGGGATTTTATAATAATGTAACTAACAAGATGGTAAAAGATACAGTCACAGTTTCATTAAGATATAACAGACCTCCATACTCAATTTCTGAAACAAGAAAATCTGTACTGGATTCTAATGGAAATGGTACTTTTAATTTTACAAAGATAGGAAATTATGCACCTTATTTTATTCAGGTTGATCACAGAAATACTCTGGAATCATGGAGTAAATTAGCAAAAGAGTTTGAAGATCAATTATTAACATATGATTTTGCGGCTCATCCAAATTTTACTTACGGAAATAATGTAATTCAAAAAGGAAGTAAGTATTGTTTTTATAGCGGAGAAATTGTTCATGACGGGATTATTGATGTAACTGATTATCAATTCGTTGACAATAATGCATTCCTTTTTGCAGCAGGTTATAAAACAACTGATCTTAACGGAGATAATTTAACTGATATTGAAGATCTGGCTATAGTGGAATTGAATGCTTATAATTTTGTGCAGGTGATGAAGCCGTAAAATTGATAGAGACATATAGATGTAGAGGCAGATTAATAATCTGTTCTTACAATCTGAAAAATATTTTTAAAAAAATTCAGGGTGACTCCGAAAAACAATTTTAATTAATACTTCCATCTTAAGGACAAACCTAATTTGTCCTTATCACAGTCACCCTGGAAGCAGCCCTGAAACTGTCCCTTTTATAAAATAAGAGGGACAGCCAAAAGGGAATATTAATTAACTAAACAAAATTTATAAAAATGAAAAAAATTTGTATCGCTTTATTCTTGATTTTTGCTTCAACGACATTTTCATATTCACAGGTCTTGTTTTCAGAAAATTTTAATTATCCGGTAAGAGATACACTACATTCTGTAGGTGGTTGGTTTGGTTTATATACAAATGACAAGTTTGTAAAAGTAGTTTCTCCGGGACTGACATATACCGGTTATACTGCATCCGGAATTGGTAATAGTGCATATTTTTCGAATTCACCGGATGGAAATGCTTCAATAGTAAAATTTGGATATGTAGATACAGGAACAGTTTATATGTCTTTTTTAATGAGAGTGGAAAATTTGTCAGCTACTGCAAAAAATGGATTTTGTATAGCATTGGATGAACAAGGTAGCTCTACAAATATTAATACTGTAACCTATATTAAGAAAGTGAACTCTACAACTTATAAAATCGGAATAAATAAATCCTATGATACGAATGCCGTTTATTTATCCGGTAATTATACTGTCAATACTACTTACCTTATTGTAGTCAGTTATACATTTAAGCCGGGTGTTAATGATGATATATCAAAAATACATGTGTTCAGCTCCGGTGTTCCTGTAAATGAACCTGCGTTCCCAGGTGCTAAAGATTCATTGAAAGTTGATATAAGTAACATTGGTGATATTTTTTTATCAAATTCATTTCTACAGAGCGACGGACTGAATAATAGTGCTGTAAAGATTGATGGTATCAGAATAGGGAAGACATGGAACAGTACTTTATTTCAGAATTACATTTGTCAATTGTCAATGAAAGCATACATACAGGGATTATATAATAATGTGACAAATAAAATGGTTAAGGATACAGTCACAGTTTCATTAAGATATAACAAAGCACCTTATGCTTTAGCAGAAACTGTAAAGTCCACACTTGATTCAAACGGAAGCGGTACATTTAACTTTACAAAGGTTGGAAATTATGCATTATATTATTTACAAGTGGATCACAGAAATACACTGGAGTCATGGAGTAAATTTTTAGTTGAATTTGAAAATAACGTTAAGAGCTATGATTTTATATATAACAGCAATCAGACATATGGGAATAATGTTATTCAGAAAGGGAATAGATTTTGTTTCTACAACGGAGAAATAGTTCACGATGGAATTATAGATGTAACTGATTACCAGTTTGTTGATAACAATTCTTTTAATTTTGCAGCAGGTTATAAAACTACTGATCTTAATGGAGATAATATAACAGATATTGATGATCTGGCTATTGTGGAATTAAATGCATTTAATTTTGTGCAGGTTGTTCGCCCGTAAAATTCGTACGTAAAGACAGATTAATAATCTGTCTCTACACCACAAAAAAACGAAATTTGACAAGATTTATTCGATCTAAATAGCTAAATTCTTAAAACTAATTTAATAAATTTATAAAGTTATGAATAAAAAAACTTACAAAGGTTTTAGTTATTTTAGATCTTTAATATTTCTATTCTTGTTAATTTCTGTGATAGCATTCCAGGGTCAGCAATCGGGGTCTGTCTTCGATGATGAAAATCCTAACATCGAACAGCCTACTTTGGAATCATACATGAACTTTAGAAATAATAATCAGCCGCATATACCCAGTATCATTACTATAGACGGTTATGATAATTTTGATATCGGCACAGATAACTGGGAACAGAATATGACCATCAATCCATTAAATCCACTTGAGATATTTTTTGGAGTAAATGCCAGTCCGCAGAATGCCAGGTATTCGACCAACGGCGGACTGAACTGGACACTTAACAATCCTTCATATCATTCCTCTACATGCTGTGATCCGTGGAGTACTTACACAGGAAACGGAGTACTGATCTATGCTTCAGGTGTCAACGGTCAGTACATTTACAGATCTACAAATAACGGATTGAACTGGAGTACGCCTGTTATTTCAGTTGCAGGAAATGACAGGAATCATGTGTCAGCAGAATACACCGGCACAGGTCCATATGCAAATTATGTATATGCAGGAATTACACCGGGTAACTTTGGCAGAAGCACTGATGCAGGAATTACATGGACTACTACTTTTGCTCCAAGTAATACTCAACCCGGATGTTATATTGCAGTAGGTCCAAAGGGCGCAGTCAATGGCGGCTGTGTAATGTATGTGACAAATACGGGAACGAATGCTTTAAGAACATATAATTTTTACAGTTCAACAAACGGCGGAGCAGCATTTACTCTAATGTCTTCACAGAATTTTGTTACATCAGTCGGTACAATTAATTCAGCCGGCAGACACGTAATCAACAATGCCAGAACAGCTCCTCATCCAAAGATCGCAATGGACAACAGTAACGGACCGAACAGAGGCAGATTATATTTAGTCTATGCTACTAATAATCCTCCAGGTAACGGTAACAGACCGGATGTCTGGCTTAGATATTCCGAAGATCAGGGAACGACTTGGTCTGATACAAACAGAGTGAATGACAACATAAACCCAATGCAGAGTGATCAGTGGTTTCCGGAAATTTACTGTGAAAGGGAAAACGGAAGACTTTACATTCACTGGTATGATGACAGAAATGATCCGGCTAATTTCGGTGTGGATGTTTATGGAACATATACTGAAGACGGGGGACAAACATTTGTAGAGAATCAAAGACTTACAAATACAACATTTTTATATCCGCGTCCGGCATGCAGTGTGAATCAAAATTGTTACAGAGGGGATTATACAAGCATCGCAGGAAATAAAGATGCTGCTTACAGTGTATGGGGTGATCACCGAAATGGAAATGCTCAAAACATGGGAGGATTTTTTCCGGACTTTGCAATGACAGTTTCACCGGCATCTGATACACTCAGGGGAATGGCTGACAGTTCATTCCATATTGTAAAAATTCCGGATGTAAAACTATGGGATAAGTCAACTGTATTTTCAGCAACTATAAATCCAGTCCCGACTGGAGGCAGTATCACAATGACTTTTTTAAATAATTTTTCAAACGTTTTAAAGGATTCGCTGACTACTTATCCGGATTCATTGCGGTTAAAAGTGGTAACATCCGGCGCAGTTCCAACCGGTGTTTATACAGTAATGGTAAAAGGTAACGGTCGAAACGCAACGCCTGTTCATGTTAGAAATATCAGTATTACAATTGATAATCCTGTAGGAATTATTTCAAATCAGACAGCAGTAAGTTATGATCTGTATCAGAATTATCCAAATCCTTTTAATCCTTCGACGTCAATTATTTATGAACTTCCTGAAAGTGAAATAGTAAGTTTAAAAATATTTGATGCACTTGGAAAAGAGGTTACTTCACTGGTAAATCAAAGACAATCCGCAGGTGTGTATTCAGTTGACTGGAATGCAGGCAATCATCCTAGCGGAATTTATTTTTATACTATACAGGCAGGTGATTTTAAGCAAACAAAGCGTATGATGCTGCTCAAGTAATTTTAAATAGTAAATATTAAATTTTAAATAATATACTTCCGGGGTCTTGTACATTAGATTCCGGAAGTTTTTTTATTTAAAGGAATGATGTACCGTGGCACAGATTATTAATCTATGAAATGAATAGAATTAAAAAGTATCCAATGTGAAATCATTTTAATCAGGTTTATCTGTGGCTAAGACAATCCAATATCAGTCTCTGCTTTTTTTTAATTTCTACTTCGGAAACAAGAGAGTCAATGCTGCCCTGATTCCCCAGTCAGGACTGATTACTTGTTTGCTTGCAAAAAAATATTTTGGAGTGACTTCAATACTAGCAGGAAGCTTGCCACCGATTTTTAGGATCTGTGACAAATTGAGTGCGATCATTCCTGAATTCAATCTTTTATTCAGCCAGTCATAAGTATCTTCAGATGAAATACCGATAGTAAATGCGCCGTCAAATCTGTAACTAATAAATGGCTGCAGATATAAATTATTTACATTGGATTTGCTCGAATCCACATTTACAGCCCAGAGGTTATTACTTAAAACACCGATTGACCATGGTCCGGGTTGTGCAAGAACAACAAGTGTAGGACCGATTAACCAATTCTCCGCTCCTAAAAATTTATCGGTTGCCGGAAATCCAATTTCGGGACCTACACCAAAAAGAATTTTACCTGTCTTTGGTGAAAAGAATGCTGAGTACAAAGTATTTCCTAAACCGGTTTGCATAACTGAAGATCCGGTTACATTGTTTTGATTTATTAATGGAACTATGAATCTGTTTATCATGCTAAGACTCTTCCCTAATTTCATTGGAATTACCGGCTGAAAATTCAATGTGTATCTGTAACCGCCCAGCTCACCGAAATTATAATCAAAGTTATTCTGAAACGGGACGCTGATTAGATTAGAAACAGGATTAGCAAGTTTCTTTGCAAGTTCATTTGCCTGCTGATCTTCAGTTGCTTTTTTTTGAGCATTTGCTGTAGAAAAAATCATTGTCAGAAAAATAAACAGATGAATAATTGTTTTGGAAGAAGTAAGTATTTGCATGTGTAAGTTTAGTTTTAGTTTATTGAAATATAAAAATATATTGTTGAAAAAATTTTAAAATGAAAAATCACATTAATAAAATCCTATATTTTAATACCTACGTTTCGTATCTAAACCGGACAGGTTACTTTAAGAATGGAAAACTAAATTGTATTCAAATTAAACTAATCCATTCAATTTTACTTTGGAAATTTTAATACACTATGGACAGATATATTTAAGTGAATTATAATTCAAAGAATTTTAAAAAAGAAATTATTAAAATAAATTCAAAATAAATTATTATAATATTCAGTGCTTTTATCTCAATAATCACGTCAATATGAAATAAGGATTCATTGATGTTCTGAAAGTCCTGACCTCTGCTTTTGTAATACTTACCTTTTCAATTAAGTCTATAAGATTTTAAAATGAAAAAATAGATTGATATATCTATAAAAAAGAATTTAATTATTCTAATTAAAAACTAAGTGCGATTTTTTTTTTTTAGTCGTAAAAAAGTTAAGAAGAAAAAGTATATATAATATTTTGTATAAATTTTTTTCGAAAGTGTTGAAATTATTAATTACTATCTTTAATTTTGTAATAGTTCGATTTTTTATTTGCATTAAAAAAGCAAAAATTATTTCCAATAAATTCCGATTATATTAGAATAGAAAGCAGTTAATATTTGCGAAAGAAATATGTTGGTTTAAATTTTTTTAAAAAAGAATTCACCTAATTTAAAAAATAACCTAAACAGGAAAAAAATGAAAAGACAATTTCTTCTTAAAGATTCACTGCTTATTGTATTTTTGACATTTGTCACACTTATTATTTCGGGAGCAATAGATTATTCTCAAGCAGAGAATATATCCGGAAAAGTATTAAGTGCAGGTAGTCCGATTCAAAGCGCTTCGGTAACAATGTATTCCGCAGGCACCGGCGCACCGGTACAAATTTCACAGGTCACTTCAAATGATTACGGCGAGTTTACGATTAGCTATTCAAAAAGCAGTGATGATATTTTTTATATAATTGCAAAGGACGGGAAACTTTCTGACGCAATAAACACAACTTCAAAAAATTCACTTACACTCCTTACATTACTTGGAAATAGTTTCCCCGACAAGATCGTAATCAATGAGCTTACTACTGTCGCATCTGCATTTACTGCTGCACAATTCATTGACGGAGAATCGATATCCGGTAATATCAGTGGATTGAAGATTGCTGCTCTTAATGCACCGAACCTGGTAGACCCTGCTACTGGCGAATGGGGTAAAGTTTTACTTGACCCGATCAACAGCACACAAAACATTACTCTTTCAAGTCTGAATACTCTGGGATCGTTAATTACTGCCTATGCAACAGTTACTGACGAAATGTGGCGCAGCAGGTTTTTAAAAGCATGTACACCAATAGGAGGTACAGAGCCGACTAATACACTGGAAGCAATTTCGGGAATTGCAAAATCTCCGTGGGCAAATCCGGAAGAATTATTTAATTTGTTTGATGCAGCATATCCACAGCCAAAAGACGGAGCTCCGCGCTTTGCTCCATTTATTCCATACTTATTTTATGCACCTGATGATTTTGCACTGATGTTATGTTTTGCCGGTGGTGGAATTTACAGTGCCGGTAAACTTTGCCTTGATGCAAACGGAACTCTATGGAGCGGACAAAACTGGATGGCGGGTTCGCAGTCAGGTGTTTTAAATGGACTTGGAGGCGGAACAATAAAAGTTACTTCAAACGGAATTCCTTTATCTCCTCCTATATTTGGATTCAGAGGAAACAGAGTTGACGGAGTAGGCTGGGGAACAGCAGTCACACATGACAGAGTCTGGATCGGAAGTCTTTCCGGTGGAATTGCAGTAATGGATTTTGATGGAAAACTAGTAGCTCCTGAATCTGATTTTCCAATGGCAGGAAAAACCGGAAACCTGATGGGAATCGGAATTGCAGCTAATGGTGATGTATGGATAGCAGACGGAACAAATGATCAGATGCTATTTTTTCCTAAAGGTGAAATTAAGCAAGGGACTATAGTAAAAGTTGAAGGACTGAAGTCACCTTTTGGAGTAGCAATAGATAACCAAAACAGAGTTTGGGTAAGCAACTCATCATCAAATACACTTGTAAGATTTTCCGCAGATGATCCTACAAAAACAGAAACATTTAATCTTGGAATTTCAGTAAGAGGAGTTGCACTTGATTCGAAAGGAAACTTATGGGTAGCAAGTAATGCTTCAAATGACTTTCCTCAGGTTCCAATCCCACCTGGAACTCCGATCATGAAACAGTTTCAGATATTGGGCAAAAACATGATGGAGAATGTAAGCGCAACTAAAACAACCGGTATGGTAAACATGATTCGTCCCGACGGCACGCAGCCAAATCCTGCCGGATTCACTGGAAACAAACAGGTCAATGTTCCTTGGGGAGTCTCAATTGACGGTAATGATGATGTCTGGGTCGGAAATTTTTATGGCAGGGGAGTTGTGCTGATGGCAGGTGCCGAACCGAAAGGCAGATCTGAAGGACAAAGTACCGGAGATGTTATTCATATAATTCAGGGAGGAAGTTTACAAATGGTAACCGATGTAATTCCGGATGCAGCAGGAAATTTATGGGTAGCAAATAACTGGAATGTTCCTGAAGCTGTACTTGATACAAATCCTGCATTGCCAACTTCGACAATGGGCGGCGGATCTGGAATTGTTGTCATTTACGGAATTGCAGCTCCGACGAGAACTCCCGTCATGGGACACATGCAGCAGCCGTAGGAATTTTTTAAATTTAATGTGAATCAGCGAAATTTGTTTTGTCTAAAACGCTGATTTACCTGATCTATATGATTTTTGTTCACGCAGAGTCACTTGCTTTTCGGACTCTGCGGAGATGATTTAGATTTTAACGAATCAGCGAAATCACGTTTTTCTGAACCGCTTTGTTGCCGCAGAGTCTCGTGCTTTTTGGACTCTGCGGAGACTGAATTAGAAGTAAACGAATCAGCGAAATCACGTTGATGAGCGAAATCAGTGGCTCAGACAATTTTGAACCGTTGATGACGCTGATTTGAATGATTAACATGATTTCAGTACAGTTGAATTTGAAAGTTGTCGAATCAGCGAAATCAATTTAATCAGCGTAATTTGAAATGAGATTAATATTTATCAAACCCCGTAGGGGTGACATTATTATAGAAATGTGATTTACAATATTTATCAAACCCCGCAGGGGTGACATTTTTATAGAAATGCGATTTACAATATTTTCAAACCCCGTAGGGGTGACATTTTTATAGAAATGTGATTTACAATATTTTCAAACCCCGTAGGGGTGGCATTTTTATAGAAATGCGATTTATAAGATTACAAAACCCCGTAGGGGTGACATTATTATTCGTGATGATCGGCAATAGTCGATTAAAATAAATTGTCTAAATAATTTCACCCCTTCGGGGTTAGTGCGTATATTATTTTTTTTCTATAATAATTTCACCCCTTCGGGGTTATCAGGGTTTAACTTAAATTATTTTTAATAATAAAGTATTAGAATTAGTTTAATCAGTGGTTCAGACAATTACGAAATCTGGCTTGTCTGAACCGAGATTTTAATTAGATTAAAAGATTTCCAGGATTAATGATAGATATATCTTTAAATTTAATAATTACAAAATCATGTCATCATGTGAATCCTGTAAATCATGGTTCAGACAAACCGAAATCATTTTTTCTACTCCAAAACACAAAATGAAAACTTTTTTCACCCCAAAATTAACTTTGCCAAATTTCGTAATCCCTTTCTCCGCCTACCTTAAATCGATGCCAATTTCATTTTTTCACAAACTGCCTTTTTTACCATTTGACTCGTTTGCTTATTATTACTAATTTGTGAATGGTAAAACAAGAGGTCATTAAAGGAAGAAATAATCAAACTCTGCTGCTGTTTTTTTTATTTGAAACAGCAACAGAGAATTGATAAATTTAATCAGTGAATATATTAATGCTAAATAATATAGTTTAAATAAATTCACAGAAATTTTAAACTTTTAAAATAAATATAGTATTTGATTAAATACTTTTATAAAAATAAAACATGAATAAACTCATTACAACATTTCTAATAATCATCACATCATTCTCAATAAACTTAAATGCCCAATCCGTATGGCAGTGGCAGCAGCCTCAGCCGACAGGAAATTTTATGTGGGCAGTGGATTTTGTGGATGAGAATACGGGGTATGCTGCGGGTGATGTCGGGACAGTGATGAAGACTACCAATGGCGGGGTGTACTGGGATGTGAAAATTGTTGATCCAAATCTGAAAATAGTTGGAATGGATTTTTATGATTCTCAATTAGGATTTGTAGTCGGTGATATTAATGGTTCTGTTTACAGAACTTCAAATGGCGGAGACAATTGGACATTAGTGTTAACAGCTAATGTACTAACAATGTGGGATATAGATTTCCCAACAAGGAATACCGGTTATGCAGTCGGTCTCAATGGAAAAATTTACAAATCTACCGACAGTGGGTTAAATTGGATTCAACAAAACAGCAGCACAAATACATTTTTGTTTTCAGTTGATTTTCTTGATTCCTTAAATGGAGTAGCAGGCGGAAATAGATTGTTGACAAAAACTACCAATGGTGGTATCAACTGGATTCAGCAAAGTTTAGATATGCCTAATCCATTTGCTCAAGTAACAAGTGTAAACTATATTGATTCTAATCATATTTATGGATTGGTTCAAAGGGAAGACAGTATTTATAAAACGACAAATGGTGGATTAAATTGGTTTGGTCAGTTTATATCCCGAATAAACGGAGATATCCCAAGATCAATTTCATTCATCAATCCTGACACCGGAATAATGGTAACAGATATTGGATTAATAAAACGAACTTCGAATGCAGGTGTCAACTGGATTACTGACTCAACTTTTAAATCAACTTTCAGTGATAACGGAGTGCTCTGGGCATCACTTTATTTAAATTCAAACATTGCATTTGTAAGCGGGTCTGGTGGAAGAGTATTTAAATCTTCAAATGCAGGACTTAATTGGATTACTACAACCGGAGGAAGATATAATTACAATTCGGTTTTCTTTATAAATGCTAGTACCGGATTTTCTGTTGGAGATGATGGAAAAATATTAAAGACAACAAATGCCGGATTTAATTGGATTGAGAAGCAGAGTAATACAGTTCAGAGATTGAATGAGGTTTATTTTGGAGATGATAATGTTGGATTTATCTGCGGGGATACTGGAACAATTTTAAGAACAACTGACGGAGGCGAAAACTGGTCATCACAAAACAGTACAGTGAACTTTAATTTGACAGATCTGCATACTTTCAATTCTTCAAAATGTATAATGATCGGTAAAGGTGGAACAGTTTTAAAAACAGAAGATGGTGGAGCTAAATGGAATTTGATAAACATTGGAGTGAATTTTGATTTAAATGCTTTGAGTTTTCCAGATGATAATAATGGTTTTATGATTACAGATCTGCCTTCCTTTAGAACAACAAATGGAGGAGATAACTGGGTTATGTTTCCAAGCGGAGGTGGAACTGACGTTATTTTCACTGATTCTTTAACTGGCTATTCAACAGGAGGTAGTGGATCAATTGCTAAATCCACAAACGGAAGTCAAAACTGGTTCCTCCAAAATGGTAATGTAACAGGAAATTTGTATTCGATTTATTTTTTAGATAAAAATAATGGATTTGCAGTAGGTGATGGAGGTTCAATAACAAGGACAACTAATGGTGGTGACTTATGGATTTCACAGACAAAAATAACTAATAATACTTTGAATTCAGTTTTTTTTACTGATGCTGATAACGGTTATATTTCTGGAAATTTTGGAACACTAATGAAAACAACAAATGGCGGATTGGTATTTATATCTCAAAATTCTCAATTGACACCTGAAGATTTTACATTATACCAAAATTATCCAAATCCATTTAATTCAGGTACAGTTATAAAATATGATCTTAAAACTTCTGGATATGTTGAGCTAAAAATTTATAATGTGACTGGAAAAGAAATTCAGAAGCTTGTTAATGCGAATCAGATTGAAGGAAGTTTTAGTGTTCTATTTTCGTCAGAAAATTTAAATTATCAAATACAATCTGGTGTTTACTTCTATTCTCTTTTTATCAATAAAAATTTAAAGAGCACAAAAAAATTAATATTAATTAAATAAAAAAACATTATGAAAACATTTATTCTTTTAGGTCTAGTATTTTTATTAAGTAATTTTGGAAAAGCACAATTAACAAATGACTATCCTTTTAAAACTTTTTTGGATTCTGTTAACAATCTGTATGTTACTGGAAATGATTTTAACATCGAAAGTAATTCTTTAGATATTACTTATGAAAAATATAATCAATCCGGTGAAATTTTAGATTTCAAATTTTATCTAAATTCATTCGGGAATGACAGAGGAATGGATATAGAAGTTGATAAATTTGGAAATTCATATTTAACAGGGTTTATATACAATTCCATAACTCAAAGTAATGATATAATTTTTCTGAAATATAATAATTCAGGTAATTTGGTAATGGATTCAGTTTATAATAGTCCGGGAGATGACAAAGGATACGCTATTGAAATTTCAAAGGATAATCTCGGTATTGTAAACTCAATTTTTATATCTGGATACAAAACAGATGTAATTTATGGTCAGAAAATGTTTGTAAAAAAGATAGGACTGTTTTCAGAAACTTCCTGGACTCGCGAGATTCCCGCCTCCGGAAAATACAGCGTAGCTACCGACATCAAAGTCGATGCAGGATTCGTTTATGTCTGCGGATATGGATATATGGGACCGGAAAATGGTGACGACATTATAATGGTCACTCTGGATAGGCAAACGGGGGAAGTTGTTGAGAATGGAATGCTTGTTCACAACATAGCAGGCAGTAATGAAAGACCAACAGCTTTTTCT
>JBATSB010000155.1:0-35324 GCA_049293015.1 Ignavibacteria bacterium | reverse complement strand
AGGTGAAGGTGTCGGAAGAGCAATTTCGATTGCAATAAAAAATTCAAATCTGACAATCAATGACATTGATGTCATAAATGCACATGGCACTTCTACTTATTATAATGATAAAAATGAATCTCTTGCTATCAGGAATGTTTTTAAAGAAAAAGCCAATCAGATTCCTGTCCATTCAATAAAATCAATGATTGGTCATTTACTCGGAGCTGCCGGTGCAATTGAAGCTATTTCTTCGATTTTAACTATTCGTGACGGGATCATTCCACCAACTATAAACTACGAAGAAAAAGATCCTGAATGTGATCTTAACTACGTGGTTAATACTGCAATGAAAAAAGATGTGAAAACCGTGTTATCCGAGAATTCAGGATTCGGTGGTCACAATACTGCAATATTATTTAAGAAATACGAAGAATAATCCTTTATTTGCAAGTTCAAAAACTTATGTTTAATCTTTTAAAGAACCGGTTAAGAAAAATAAATCCTTTTTTTGAATCACGAAGAAAGAAAAAGGTTATAGATAAAAAACTGTCCGACTTTATTGATTTTGATGAACTTCAAAAAAACATTCATTACAAGATCATTGATGAAAACTATTTTGTAAATGCGCTTACTCACCGTTCATTTCTAACAGTCAGATCTGATCTGGCACAAGTGGGAATAATCTCAAATGAAAGATTAGAATTTCTTGGAGACGCAGTTTTAGATCTTGTAGTTGCAGAATATTTGTACAAGAATTTTCCATTAAATGAAGAAGGTGATCTTACAAAATTCAGATCGATACTTGTAAATAAAAAATTTCTAGCTGAAAGAGCAAAACATTTAAAACTACAGGATTTTCTGCTTGCTTCTTACACTGCAAAAAAATCTATAGATGAAGGTTATGATGCTATTCTTGCAGATACATATGAAGCTCTTATTGGTGCGGTATTTATGGATTCAGGATATGAAAATGCCAAAGAATTTTTGAATGAAGAAATTTTTGTTAAACTAGATATAAAATGGCTTAATCAATTTGATGAAAATCATAAAAGTAAATTTCTTGAATATGTACAGGCTCATACTGATTTTATTCCTGAATATTCTATTATCAAAGAAGAAGGACCTGAGCATAATAAATTATTTACTGTTGAAGTCTTTGTAAATAAGCGAAGTCTGGGGATTGGTAAAGGGAAATCTAAAAAACAAGCAGAACAGGCATCTGCAAAAAACGCATTAAATAATCTTGAAGTATTAGAAAAAATGGGATTAACAAAAAAGAAGATCTTAGCGAAAAATATTTGATACGGTATTGATTTTGAAAGTCTCTAACAATATATTTGCATAGTTCAAAAAAAAAAAATTCACTGTATAGATAAGTTTGGTATTAATTTTATAAGTTTCTTACTAAAACTCTATGCATTTTATTTTTAAAAACCATTTTATAAAGAAAGGTATTCATCTTTACGAAATGGTTTTTCTGTTTAAAAAAAGAAATTTTTAAGAATGTTTTTTGTTAACGCTCAAGCAATTAATAAAAAATAAAAAAATATGACATCTAATTCTGTAACAACAATCAGTAAAATTTTATTTTCATTTGCAGTGTTTTGTATTTCCATTTTATTTACGGAATATTCTTACTCTCAAAAAACTGAAATTGTTACAAAAGATAAAATTACTGAGAACTCCGGATCTGAAATCGAATCAGACGAAGAAATTATAGATTACAGAATTATAAACTCAAACGAATCTTTCATCGAGTTAGAATTTATTCCCGTTTATATAAACGAAACAGATTTTGAATATTCTGTCAGTTCAATAGATTCGAAAGGAAGCCCCGACGTTAAATACAGAGCTTTCCCTTTATTCTTTCCTTCATCAGAAAATAATATCAGAGTCGAAATATTGGATGCATCTTCTTCAGAAGAAATTAACAACGAAATAAAACCTGTTCCTAATTTTATTTATAGTAGCAAAAGTAAAGAATATGTACCGGTGTATGATAAGGATAAAAAAGTTTACGAACAAAATTCTTTCTATCCAAACAATCCTGTAAGCGCTGAAAATTCAGGATCAGTAAGAAATAAATATTTTGGTTATCTAAAGATTTATCCTATCCAGTATAATCCAATTACAAGTAATATAAAAAAGTTTTCCTCTGTTCGTGTCAGAGTTACTTATAACGGAAGTCCATTATATATGAATAAAGCTTTAAGCACAGAGGAGATTCAGTTTATGCACGGCTTAGCTGTAAATTCAGATGTTGCTATTAATTGGTCAACAAAGGAATTCAATGGACTGAGAGATCAGCCGGTTATTAACAGTGTACTTGCTTCAGGTGATTTTTACAGATTGGAAGTAAGAGAATCCGGAATATATAAGCTTGATAAAAATTATCTGCAAAACGCCGGAATAAATCTGGAGAATGTAGATCCAAGAACTATTAAAGTTTATGGATATGGAGGAGGCGATCTTCCTTATAATAATGCTGATACTGTACCATATGATCTGCTTGAGAATAGAATATTAGTTTCAGGTGAAAATGACGGGCAATTCAATGATAATGATTATGTGGTTTTTTATGGACGTAACCCAAATGAATGGAAGTTTGATTCTTTTTATAAAACTTTTTTTCATAAATTAAATAAATTCTCAAAAGTAAATTATTACTGGATTACATTTGGTGGAGCTCAGGGTCAAAGAATGGAAACCGTGAACTCAGTTAATAATCCGGGAATTAATCCCCTACCATATTTTCAGGATAAATTATTTGAAGAAACGGAGATTAACAATCTCGGATCGACAGGTTATCTTTGGGTAAGCCAGAGAATTGGAATAAACGAAAGTTTTTCATTTAACAAAGAGCTAAAGGGATACATTGCCGGATCAAACGTAAACCTGAGATTCAGATTTGGAAATGGTTCTTCTTTTCCTTCAATTTGGAGACTTGAAGATTTGAATTCCAGTTATCTTACTACACAGTTAGTGAATTCCATTGCCGGATATTCGCGTATAAATCTTTCTTATATTAATAATAATATACTTGGAATAAATTACCCGCTAAGTCCGGGTAAAACAGGCATTAATTTCAGAGCATCACTTAGATCACAGGACGGAAATTCTTCAAATGTTTCCGGTTATTATGATTATTTAGAAGTACTTTATAATAGAAGTTTTACAGCTGATAACAATTTTCTGAGATTCAATTCTCCTGATACAAGCGGATTAATGGAATATCAGATTTCAGGATATTCTGATCCGGATAATGTAAAGATAATTGATGTAACAAATATTACATCGCCTTCAATAATTAACCCCATTTCTTTTAGCGACGGGACTTTAAAATTTCAGGATAATATAACTTTAGGTAAGCCAAAAGAATATTTTGCTTTAAATCCAAATAATTATAAGACACCACTTTCTATTTCAGCCAGAGTTCCTAATCAGAATATTAAAGGTGAATTTGCAGATGGTGCGGCATTTATCATCATTAGTCCAAAGGAATTCATTCCTGCTGCAAACCGTCTTAGAGACAAGAGACAACAAGCAGGAAGTAACTATCTAAAAACTATTGTCGTGGACATAGATCAGATTTACAATGAATTTTCTAACGGTATGATGGATCCGGTTGCAATGCGTAATTTTTTAAAATTCGCTTATAATAACTGGCAGGAAAGACCTGTATATATATTGTTTTTTGGTGACGGAAGTTATGATTATAAAAATAATTATAATCTTTATAATGGGAATTTAAGAAACTGGATACCTCCAATTGAAAAAAATTCTCAATATTCTGATGATGTAGAAAGTTTTTGCAGTGATGATTATATAGTAGAGATCACAGAAAACAGTAATGAACCATCAAGTATTAATATAGTCGATTTTGCTTCTGGGCGGATCAATGCAAATACTTTACAGGATGGGAATAATTATATAGACAAGATATTTGATTATGAAAATCCTGCAAACTTTGATAAGTGGAGAAATGAAGCTATGTATGTGGCAGATGACGGATGGACAACTGAAAATACTCAGGGACAGGAAGGCAGTCTTCATACAAGCCAATGTGAAGATGTAGCAGAGAACAATTCTCCCAAAAGTTTAAAAAAGGATAAAGTATATATTGTAAGTTATCCAACAGAAATTACTCCGCAGGGCAGAAGAAAACCCGGTGCTAATGTTGATATAATAAAATACTGGAATAATGGTAAGCTCATAATAAATTACACCGGTCACGGAAGCGTTGACCTTTGGGCACATGAAAGAATCTTTGAAAGACAGATCTCAATCCCTCAGCTTACTAATGCAAAAAAACTTCCTTTTATTACAATTGCATCCTGTGATCTTGCAAGATGGGATGACCCTTTTATTCTCAGCGCAGCAGAGCAATTGATACTCATCAAAGACAAAGGAGCTATTGGAATTTCTGCCGCAGTTAGACCGGTTTATGCAAGTTCAAATGCAATTTTTAATAACCTTTTATATAGAAATTTATTTGCTGTAGATTCATTAAATTTAAGATTACGATTAGGCAAGGCAATGTTTAACGTTAAGCAGCAACTTTATGCTGACAATGATCTGAAGTTTGCTCTGTTAGCAGACCCGACTATAAGACTCGGCGTACCTCAGCATTTAACTAAAATTGACAGTATCAACAGTACACCCTCTTCGCAAAAATTCCAGATGAAAGCACTTCAGAAAGTAAAAATTTATGGTTCAATTATTAGAACCGATTCATCTTTCTGGTCGGATTACAATGGAGTTCTCGAAATGGATGTACTTGATGTTGATAAAAATATCAGAATATTGGATTTTCAGAGTTACTTTAATTTTAAACTTCAGGGAGGAAAAATTTTCTCCGGTAAAGTAAATATTGTGAATGGAAAGTGGGTAATGGAATATGTAGTACCTAAAGATATTTCTTATAATCCGGGTAACGGAAAGATCATTTCATATTTTAAAAACAGCACTTCTGATGGAATTGGATTTTTTAATAATTTTATAATCGATGGTCAGGATCCTAATGCACCTATGGATACTGTCGGACCTCAGGTAAATATTTTTCTTGACAGCAGAAATTTCAGAACCGGAGATCTTGTAAATCAGAATCCAAAACTCATTATAGATTTTTTTGATGAAAACGGTATAAACCTTACAGGTACGATCGGACACAAATTAGAAGCAGTATTAAATGATGATGAAAATAATAAAATTGATCTTACCCAATATTATATCAGTTCATCCGGTTATCAAAACGGAACTGTAGAATATGACTTTTCAGATCTTGCAGAAGGAAAATATAAACTTGAAGTTAATGCCTGGGATACATACAATAACCTTAAGTCTGAATATATTGATTTTAATGTTGCAGCAAATGGAGAACTGGCACTTCAGAATGTTTATAATTATCCAAACCCAATGACAGATGTCACAAACTTTATGTTTCAGCACAACTCGGACAGTCCGGTAACAGCTCAGATCAGAATATATACAGTAAGTGGCAGATTAATAAAAGAATTGAATAAAAGCAATATTACTGATAAATTTGTGTCTATTGAATGGGACGGAAAAGATTCTGACGGTGATAACATTGCCAACGGTACTTACCTTTACAAAATTCTAATACAATCAAATGATGGAACCCTTTCTAAAAATTCCATCGGAAAAATAGCAATGCTTAAATAATCATATGGAGGTTAAACAGTTAATGTTAATAACATTAAAAAAATTATGCATTTTAATAGCGATATTTGGAATTATTGCTTTTGACTATGCAGATGTAAAAGCTCAAAACTCTGTTTCGACAGGTGTACCGTTTTTACTTATCGGACCTAATTCCAGATTTGGCGGAATGGGTGAAACAGGAACAGCTATAGCTGACGATGCAACAGCAATGCACTGGAATCCATCCGGACTTGCTTTTCAAAAAGTCGGTTCAGAAATTAACTTTACCCACTCACCCTGGCTTGCAGGCTTAAATATTGGTGATCTGTTTTATGATTATATTGCCGGAAGGACATATATAGAAAGCATAAACGGAACTATGGGAGCAAGTTTAACTTATCTGAATATCGGTGAAGTTATTGTTACTGACGAATTTGGAAATGCACAGCCGGACAGAAATTATAAAGCTTATGAAATGGCATTGGCAGTATCTTATGCTACAATGCTTGGTAAATCTTGGGGTGGTGGTATTGGCGGCCGTTTTATTTACAGTAGGTTATCTCCAAATGATGTACAAGTTGGAAATGAACAAGGTACAGGAACCGGAATATCAGCAGCTATTGATCTCTCTGCTCTGTGGAGACCAATCAGTGGTGCAAGTTTTCTGAAAAATAAATTTTCTTCAGGAATTGCTCTTTCTAATTTTGGTCCTGCAATTTCATACGTAGATCAGGATCAGGCTGATCCGCTTCCGACACTTTTCAGATTTGGATTTGCTTATGAAGTAGTAAAGACTGAATTTAATACGCTTACTCTTACCGCTGATTTTTCAAAATTAATGGTAAACAGAAAATTAGCTGTTGTAGATGATTCCGGAGTTGTCTTATCTCCCGGATCTGTCGACCCGGTTTATCAGGCGATATTTACATCATGGAAAGGTGGAATTTCCGGAATTGCACAGTCATTTCAGTCATCTATTGGAGCGGAATTCTGGTACGGAAGTCCAAGACTTATTGCACTAAGAGCCGGTTATTTTTATGAAGATCCCTCTTACGGTAACAGAAATTTCTTTACATTAGGTGCAGGTATAAGGTATAGTCTGTATGGATTTGATTTCAGTTATCTTAGTACTATTGAAGAAAATCATCCTCTGGAAAATACGCTCCGGTTTGGATTACAGGTCAAGTTCTAAATTTAAATCTTTTTTTAAAAAATATAACCATAGTTCATAGCAAGAGCTATGGTTATTATTATAATTGAATAAATGTTTCGAAAAATAATTTTTATTTTCTCTGCTCTGTTTATTCTGACAACAGTAGATATCTTTTCACAGAATAAACCTGAACTAAAACTATCACATCCTTTAAAATTTGGTGCTCAAAATAAATTTTCATCACAACCAAAGGATTATATTCAAGGTGCTGACTCATTTAAAATAGTAGCCATTCTTGTTCAGTTTCAGGAAGATACTGATCCGAAAAGTTCAGGAAACGGATTATTTGATCTTTCAAATAAATATCTGAATCCTTCTACAGGAAAAGATACTGTAATAGATTCACCGCCATATGACAGCGCGTATTTTGCTGATCATCTTATGTTCATTAAAAATTATTTCTCCAAATCTTCAAAAGGTAAAGTAAATATCAGTTACGATCTTTATGGAACTGTATTTAATCTGCCTCAGCAGATGCAGGCATATTCTCCTCAGAGAAATGAAAATAATTCAAAACTTGGTACTCTTTTTCAGAATTCCTGGCAGCTCGCAGATGCAGTCATAGATTTTTCGTCTTATGACACTGCAAATACAGCATTTGTAATTTTTCATGCCGGAGTTGGAAGAGATGTAGATCTTATTTCAGTATTTGGATTTGATCCGACACCATACGATATACCCTCAGTTTATTTGGGATTAAAAAATCTTCAGGAATTTTATGGAAATAATTATGAAGGATATCAGACTAGCGAGGGAATTTACATTCGAAATTCTCTGATAATTCCGTCAACTGAACTAAGAGAACTTTCTTTATCCAGTGGTGATTTCCTAATAGAACTTGGAATGAATGGAATTTTTACTGCAAATTTTGGAAGTTATCTCGGATTGCCGGATCTGTTTAATACAGAAACAGGAAATACTGCGATTGGTAGATTTGGTCTTATGGACGGTCAGTCCCTTTTCAGCTATAATGGTATTTTCCCTCCGGAGCCATCTGCATGGGAAAAGATTCATCTTGGTTGGGTAGAACCTGTTACAATTAATTCCGGATCAAAAAATATTAATATTCCTACCAGCTCAAAAAATGTACAAAGAGATTCTACAATTTATAAAGTTCTGATCAGTTCAAAAGAATATTTTCTAATCGAAAACCGAAACAGGGATCCTGAAAATGATGGTCAGACAATTTATTCAAGAAACAGAACCTTCAATGACGTTGATACATATACAGAAGACATTGAAAACGGATTTTACTATTCAGGCGGTTATTCAAGTCTTTATCTTTTAAATGGAAATGTAACTGATGTTCAGACATTTGACTGGAGTCTTCCGGGACTTATCAACAGCACTAATGATTACAAAGGCGGAGTTCTGATCTGGCATATTGATGAAAATATTATAGATGCAAAAATTTCTTCAAACACTATCAATAACGATCCATTAAGAAGAGGCGTGGATGTCGAAGAAGCTAAAGGAGCTCAGGAGATAGGTGTAACCTTTTCAACTCCTTTCGGAGATGTAACCGGTGACGGTACGCCGGTGGATTATTGGTATAATGGATATCATGGAGTTCCATCATCAATTTATAAAAATCAATTTACTCCAACCTCTATTCCAAATTCACTAAGCTATTCGCTTTCGAATAACAATATATTCATTACCAATTTTGGACTGATAGATACACTGATGAGTTTAAATGTTTCTATAGGATCTTCACAGTTAAGTGCTTTAAATCAGTTCCCTAAATTTGTCGGGATTGACTCAAGTATAAGTTCCAATGCTATAGCGTTTGATCTTACAGGCGATAACAGTGATGAAATATTTGTGAATTCTGCAGGAAGGACTTTTGGATATTCAAGTAATGGAAACGGTCTTACTGGAAACGGTATTCTGTTGAGTGATTTTGGAAATTATACTCCTGCCTTCATTGATAACGGAAGTTCAAAATATTTAGTTAGTCTGAAAAATGACGCAATAGGATTCTTGGATAATAATTTAAATCTTACACAGGTAAATTTTTTACCAGGTGCTATTCCAACTACCGCACCTCTCATTAATGATAATAATTCAACTTATGTAGGATTCATAACAGGAGCTGTGAGAAGATTTAACCTCGACCTTTCAAATATTCTTATTGATTCTTTACAGGGTAGTATTCAGCAGTTTTCAAAACTACGAACAGATACTTTTGCAGTAATAAATAACAACAATAGATATTTAACTACAGGAAATCTGCTTAGTGAAAATTCAACCGATATCCTTACTGTAAATTTTAATAATGAGTTCTTCATAAATGGCAATAAGTTAAATTTAAATTACTCTATTTCAAATGTTGCAAACTCCCCTACCCTTGCTGACATTAATTCAGACGGACTTCAGGAAATAATCTTTAACGCTGACGGGTTTGTGTATGCCATTAATTCGAAAGGAGTTTTGCTGGAAAACTTCCCTGTCAACTTTGATAAAATTATTACTTCCGGTATTTCAGTTGCGGATGTCAATAATGATAATATTTTCGATCTTGTATTTGCTTCAGCTAACGGAGATCTCTATGCATATGGAACTGACGGAAATATTGTCAGCGGTTTCCCTGTATTAGTTGGACCGAATACAGTTTCCACTCCTGCAATTGCAAATTTCAATGATACTCTGGGAATTCTAGTTTTAAGTGGTGATGGTTATCTTTATGGATTTAAAACAAATACACTCTATTTAGCAAATAATATTCTCTGGAAAAATTATCTTAGCAACAGTTCTCTTTCAAATAATAATTACGTATCCGATAATTCAGGATCTGCAACTTATTCAGGTAAGCTACCTTCTTCTCAGGTTTATAACTGGCCAAATCCTGTTTACGAAAATACTACTTTTATCAGATATTTTATTAATGGAATTTCAAGTGGTGTAAAAGTAAAAATACTCGATCTTTCAGGAGAGCTGATCACAGAACTACCAGCGACATCCTATTCAAATGCAGATAATGAAATTAAATGGGATGTGTCAGGCGTACAGAGCGGGATTTATTATGGAGTAGTAGAAGCTCAGATCGACGGCAGTACTGAAACACAGGTTATTAAAATAGCAGTTGTAAAGTAATAATTTTAAATTTAAATTTTAATGTATGGTGATTATCTTCATTTAAGATAATCACCTTTTTTATTTTGAATCCCGAATTCATTTTTTCTATAATTACCGGCGTTTACTTTTTACTCCATTTGTATCTTTTATCAGGATTGAAAAAATCTATGAAGTTAATTCCTGTAAATGAAAATCAAGATAAATCTATAACAGTTATTGTAGCCGGCAGAAATGAAAGTAATAATATAACTGAATGTATAAATTCTTTAAAGCAGTCAGAAGTATTAAATAATCAGGTAGAATTTATTTTAGTAAATGATAACTCGACAGATGATACTTTTGAACTTATGCAGAAAGTTGTAGCAAATGCTCAGGGATTTAAAGTAATGAATTCTAAACCATCTTTATCTTCAAACTTAAAAGGAAAAGCTAATGCTATCGATAATGCTATTAATATCAGCAATGGTGAGATTATTGTCTCCACTGATGCAGACTGCATTGTCCCAAAAGAATGGATAAATAGAACTGCCGAATATTATAATGAAAAAACAGGTATGGTATGTGGATTTACTTTCATAGATCACAATAATTCTTTATTTAATTTAATGCAATGTATAGACTGGTTTTACCTGCTTACACTTGCTTCATCAAGTAATGGATTAAATAAAATAATGAGTTGTGTTGGAAATAATCTTTCATTTTCTAAAAAAGCTTACGAACAAACAGGCGGTTATAACTCAATTAAATTTTCAGTGACTGAGGACCTGGCTCTGATGAGAAAGATAAATGCTGCAGGTATTTTTAATATAAATTTTCCTCTCGATAATAAATGTCTTGTTAAAACAAAACCATGTAAAAGTGTAAAGGAATTATTTAGTCAGAAAAGGAGATGGTTCAAAGGTGGGATCGGAATAAATTTGCTTGGATACATAACCGGATTAAGTCTTTACTCTGTAAACTTACTTCTGTTATTTGGACTGTTCTTTATTGAATTACCATTGTATTTGATATTAGTAGCAGTTAAAATATTTTCCGAATTAATTTTACTTAGAAATACTTTCAGAATATTTAATGTTAAATACCTGTACAAATACTATCTGCTCTTTACTATTTACTTTGCATTTTACGGACTCCTGCTTCCAATTACATTTGTATTTAAAAGCGGGATAAAATGGAAAGATAGAAAGTTTTAAAATTTAACTACAGGAATGTGAATTCTCATAAGGAAAGAAACATTTGAAAAATGTTCTGCATAAGTATATCTGCCGCCCAGATCAAAAACATAAATAGTAAAACCCAATCCGGCTGTCCAGATCAGAAGATTTTCATCTCCCGGAAGTTCCTCAAGCTGTACTATATTTGATGTGATCGTTCTTACTACTTTTGAATATTTTACTTCAAATGATAAAATCAGCGAAGTAAAATTAGACTTGATGTATTTATTCAAAAGCAAATCGACACTACCACCGATATTATTCATGTCAGTCTCAAAGCTTGTCAAAGAATTTGTAGTAGTAAATTCAGGATTACCGGGGATAGATTGATTTTCATAAATAAATCCAAATATCAGCGGATATAACTTGCTGTATGCAAGTTCAACTTTGACTCCCCACAAAAACCCTGTATTAGACTGATCACCAAATAAACCTGTCGGTATTGCATATCCAATATACGGAGCAAGAAAAATGCCACCCGTATTAACTTTTTTAACATTACTCTTTCCTGAAATTATTTTTGCAGAATCATCATTATTTAATTTGTTTTTTCCTTCCTTGAGAAAGTTATAATTCTTAAAATAATCTTTTGATAAAACATTCTGTGAATATGTTACATCAGATAAATTTATCATAATAAACAAAAACATTAAAACTGAAATGATTTTATTATTCAAGAAAAGAATTTATTAATTAATTAATTTTATTTTTATCAGTCTTTACTTCATTTACAACATAGCTATTCATGAGGTCAAGCATTGAGATAACATTGTTCAGATTTATTGACTCCTTTTTAAAAGCAACTTTAACAGTTTCCATACCGAGTAAAGTATAAAATGGTATAAGTGATGGAAGCTCTTTATATATAGAATTTAAATGATTGGAAATTGTCTCAATATCATTTCTTTCAAAAGGACCAGTCAGAGAATTTACCAGTCCGCTTTCAGAAATATTTTCAATTGTGTTTTTTACAATTGGTTTAAAGATCTCAAAAGAAATACTTTTGTCAATGCCGATAGATCCAAGTAACTCCGCTGATATGTTCATCAGCGTTACAAGAAAATTTGAAGAAACTACGCAGGCTGAATGATAAAGAAATTTTTTATCAGCAGGAATTTCCAGTATATTTGATTCAAGCTCTTTTGCAATAGCTTTAATTAATTCTATACAATCCTTGCCTCCTTCTATTCCAAAATAAATCTTAGAAAGCAGATGATTATTCTCAGTACTTACAGAATCAAATGTCTGAATAGGATGCATAGAGCCGGTAAAACTTTCCTTAAAATTTTCATTTAAAAAAAGGGCAGATGATTCTGACCCTGATGTGTGTATAAAATATTTACCGGAAGTATCTGCTCCTGAATCAGAAATTTCTTTTAAAACAGTTTTTATAAATCTGTCCTGTACGCAGATAAAAATTATATCAGAAGCCTCAATGAAATTTTTATCAACTGTTTCAGAAGAGACCAGTGGGATTAATTTTTTTGATACTTTTTCCAGATTATCAGGATTCCTGTCTGTTAAAAAATTCACGTGGTAACCGATAGCACTTAATTCAAATGCAAATGCAGATCCAACTTTTCCTGCAGCTATAATGTAAACTCTATTATTCATTATTATTTTTTTCAAGTAAAATTGTAACAGGTCCAAGATTTGTCAAAGAAATATCCATCTTTGCTGCGAAGACACCGCTCTTAATTTTTTCGGAACTGTATAAATTAGCTAATTCAGATTTAGTTTTCTCATATAAAATTTCTGCAATTTCAGGAGTCTCTGCTAAAGTAAAACTCGGTCTGTTTCCGCTCTTCTGAGTGTCAGCGCAAAGTGTGAACTGTGAAATTAGCATGATCTCACCATTTATGTCTTTAATATTTAAATTCATCTTATCATTTTCATCAGCAAAAATTCTTATCTCGGTTAATTTCCTTGCTATATATTTTAATTCACTTTCCGTATCACCTTTTCTGATCCCGAGGAATACCAATAAGCCCGGTCCTATACTGCTGTGCACTTTATCTTCTATTTTTACTTCAGCATTAGATACTCTCTGAATAGCAGCAATCATTTTTCAGCTTTTAATATTCTGAAAATGTTGCTGTAATCTTTATAAAATTTATATTTCATTATCTCATACTTTTTTAATAAGACCTCAAGACTTTCTTTTTGTCCGTAACCGATCTCACAAAACATTTTACCTGAAAATTCACTGTCACTAAAAATTTCAAATATCTTGTTAAAAAAATTCAATCCATTTTTATCATCAGTCAAAGCATTCTTTGGTTCATAATTTCTAATCTCTTCAGGCAGTGCTTGATAGTTATTCATCGAAATGTATGGCGGATTTGAGACAATGTAATCATATTTTTTTTTTAGTTTAGGAATATCAAAAACGTCTTTACAGTAAAGCGTAATATTTTCTCCGCTAATTCCGTTTAATTCCAGATTTTTTTTTGCTGTAATAAGTGCTTTTTCAGATATATCTATTGAGAATAATTCATACAAAATATTTAGCTCGCTTAACCTTTTGGAAAGTGCTATAACTATACAACCCGAACCCGTCCCTATTTCAAAAATGCTGACAGATTTTTTTTCGCTTGATGAAATGTCTTCCAATACTCTTTCAACAAGTAATTCAGTTTCCTGTCTGGGTATCAATACATTTCTGTCAAGAGTTATATCATAACCAAAAAAATTCGTCTTACCCAGAATATATTGAATCGGTTCATTACTGATCCTTCTCAAAATTAATTTCCTAAACTCATTCTCCTCCGATGGTTTAACCGGCTTTTCATAGTTCACATAAAGATCCAGTCTTTTACAGTTCATTACATTACAAAGAAGTAATTCTGCATTTAACCTGGCATCAATTATATTATTTTTATCAAGATCAACAATTGCTTTTTTAAGAACTTCCAGGACGGTTATAAAACTATTTTTCTCCTTAGTATTATTTTCCGTCATTTAATGAACTCAATAAATTTTTATCTTCATATACTATCCTGCCGCTCAAAATTGTTCTGATTACTTTTGTATTTAGAAGTTCTTTACTATCAGAATTGAAAATGTCTTTTGAGATCACGATCATATCTGCAAATTTTCCTTTCTCTATAGTCCCTTTAAGATTTTCTTCAAATGCTGCATAGGCAGGCCAAACAGTGTAAGATTTTACAGCATCAAGTAAACTTATTTTTTGATCAGTATTAATGCCCTGTATCTTTAATGTGTCAGTCCTTTGTCTTGTTGTAAGATAATATAACTGAACAAACGGATTTATCTGCTGCATCGGAAAATCAGATGCTGATACCAGCATACCTGAAGATTTTAACAATGAATTCCATAGTCCAATCTTCTTAAGTGTCTCTGCATTTACTAACTCTTCGGTGATCTGAAGATCTGTAATTGTAACATCAGGTCTGACCGACGGAATTACTTTTAATTCACCAAATCTTGATATATCTTTTGCATCTAATACTTCACAAAACTCCAGCACAGTTCTTGCTTCTGACAGATTTTTTTCTTTTGAAACTCTTTCAATTAAATTTAATGAACTGTTTACAGCTTTATCACCTACTGCTTTTATAGAAAACTGAAATTTTTTATCTGCAGCTTTATTAAAAATATTTATGATTTCATCTTCTGACAGGTACGGAAGACTTTTTTTAGGTTCATTTTTGTAATCTTCAAACAGAACTGCTTTTTGATTGATCAATAGCCCGTCATAATCTACAGTAATAGCTCTTACTGTTAAATGATCCTTATATCCGACTTCAATACCTTTATTTAGATAAAGATCGACTAATGTAGTTTCTTCTCCAGATAAGACCGCATACACTCTCAAAGGAAATCTATTGCCGTCGATCAGTTCCTTGATTATTTCTATTCCTTCTTCTCCTATACTTCTGTCATGTACTTCTGTAATACCATATTTTAAAATTTCCTGCACGCCTGTCTCGACTCTTTTAATCATTTCACTTTTTAAAAGACCGGGCATATTGTCTTTTACAATATTAATTGCATCATTAAAAAGAAGTCCCGTAAGTTCTCCGTTCTCATCAACAAATATTTCACCGTTACCAGGAGCTTTTGTATCTTTTGTAATCGTCAATACTCTCAACGCTCTGCTGTTTAAAAGCGCAGTGGAAAATGTACCATTTACTATAAACACATTAAAATTTGGTGCAATCTGATCCAAAAAAGTTTTATCAAATTTTGCATAATCATCATCTGTAAAGACAGATTCATTATATCCATATCCTCCAATCCATTCTCCTTCAGAAGCAATTTTGGTTCTCTCAATAATTAGCTGTTTTATCTCATCAAGACTCTTTGCATAAGACAGATTTATATAATTCAGGTTCTTTGCAAACTCAATAATTGAACCCTCCGAATCAGTAAAACCTGGAAGTACAGTTGCACCTTTCAGATCAATAGTTTCTTCTGGCTCGTATTTATCAGTCAGGTCTTTTGTAGTTCCTGTTTCCATTATCTTGCCTTCTTTTATTGCTACAGCTTCCACTACCTTATTATCATTGCTCATCGTATAGATCTTTCCGTTTATATACATTACATCCGGCTTTTCGGAACATCCGCTAAATATCAGCATTGCCGTAAAGATAAGTAAAATTGAAAAGCGATTTATTAATTTTCTCATTTATATAGTTGGTTTTAAATTCAGTAAAACTAACTAAATCAATCAAATAATTAAATACATTACATAACCTCTTTAAAGTAAAGATATTTAACATTGGTATTGCATAATATAATCTATATACATATTTTTACGCAAATAATTAACTATAATGAAAAAGAATTTTGCAATGAAAAAACTATATTATTCTATCAGTGAAGTAAGTAGAATAATAGAACTTGAGCAATACGTTCTGAGATACTGGGAAACAGAATTTGAAATGCTCAGACCGGCTAAAAATCTTGCCGGAAACAGAGTCTATACAAACAAAGACATCAAGCTGATTCTGAACATTAAAAAATTACTTCGGGAAGAAAAATATACCATCGAAGGAGCTAAGCAACATTTAAAAAATTATTATCAGAAAGATGAACATGAAAATACAAGACCGGTTTCAAACCCACGTGAAGGCAATTCCGTCAGACATGGAAGTGAAATGAGCTTGTTTGAACCTTTATCTTCTGAATCTGAGGAAACCGAAAACATAACTAAAAATCCTAACCTCAAAGATGATCTTATCCAGTTAAGATCTTTCTTAACTAATCTTTTAAAAGATATATCCTAACCGCTTTAAAGATATAGTGCTTATATTTCACATAAGCACTATATCCATAAAGTCCAGTGACCTGTAAATCCATTTCTATAATTATACATTCCGCTCAAATAGATGAACTTAGTGATTGCAAAAAAGGATGCTATAAAAATAATTCTTAAGAATCAGTTATTATTAAATTCTGATCTGAATGGTTCGAAAGACTCAATTTTAAAAATCATTTCTCAGCTTGGTTACATTCAGATAGATACAATATCTGTAACTGAAAGATCTGTTAATCATATTATATGGTCAAGAACCGGAAATTTTGACAAAGATATAATTAATAAATTATTTTTGGAAAAGAAGATATTTGAATACTGGAGTCATGCTGCTGCTATACTTCCTATGCATGATTACAGATATTCTATGATATTTAAGAACTATTATATCGAAAGATATGGTTCATTTAAAAAAAATAATAATCGCTTACTTAAATATGTAAAAGACAGAATTAGATCTGAAGGAGCTCTAATGTCAAGAGATTTTGAAGATAAAAGAACTGGTACTTCCGGCTGGTGGAACAGAAAGCCGGCAAAAGAGGCTCTTGAATTTTTATTTTTTTCAGGAGAACTGATGGTAAGAGAGCGTATAGGTTTTCAAAAAGTCTATGACCTTACCGAAAGAGTTTTACCATTTGACATTGATGATTCTATTCCAACAAAAGAAGAATACTATAAATATTTAATTTTATCTTCAATAAAAGCAAATGGAATAATTTCCGGAAAAGAAATGACTTACCTGAAAAGGAATGACAAGAATGTATTTTCAGATGTTCTAAATGAATTATTAGAAGATAAACAGATCTGTGAAATTACAATAAATGGTGTAAATTCAATAAACTATTATTCTAAACCTGAATTATTGAATATGAATATTTCAGACAAATCAGGATTAAAAATTTTATCGCCATTTGATAACCTGATTATCCAAAGAGAAAGAATTAAACATATTTTTAATTTTGATTATCAGCTAGAATGTTATGTGCCTCAAACTAAACGGAGATATGGATACTTTTCGATGCCGGTACTTTATGATAACAAATTCATAGGAAGGATAGACATGAAATCCGATAGAAAAATTAAGACGCTGAAAGTTAATAATTTTTATTGTGAGAATGCTTTAAATCTCAGCAGCACTCAAATAAAAAAATTAAATTCTGTATTACTGAAGTATGCTGGATTTACCGGTTGTGAAAGAGTTGAATGGATGTAATATTCATAATAAATTTAATCTGTAAGATTAATCAAAATCAAAATAAATTATTTTTAACTCTACAGATTTTCAAACAAGCTTTTTAAAACCGGATCATGAACTTCCTGAAATATTTCAAAATTTACTTTATGTTTTATGAAATTTTTAATCCCGCTTTTTTCAATAGTTTCAGAAAATGTAACATAACAATCTAATGAATCAATAGCTTTTTGAATATCAGAATCTTCCGTTTCTATCACACAGTCAATTTCATTTTCTGTTGAAAAACTAAGTTTAAAAAATTCTGAAACATCCGAATCCTCTTTTGTCACTGTAATGAACGCTAATCTTTTTAGGAACTTATGTTCTTTTCTTAATCGGCAAAAAACTGACTTTATAACTGCATGCATCACAAGATGATCCTGAAATCCGCTGATACCATGGACAGGATATGAAACGATAACATCAGGTTTAATTTTCAAAATCTCATCTTCAACTACTTTTTCAATAACATCCGGATTCATTTCCTTCATTCCACTGTCAGGCAGATCTAATACTGTCATACCTGTGAGTCCAAGAACTTTCTCAACATTTTTCATTTCATTAAATCGTACTTCACCCATTTCTTCAACAGAATAATTATATTTTAATCTCTGTTTTGTCGCACCGCCTTTGGTAAGTGTAAGAAGATAGACTTCATGACCTTCTCTTAATTGCTTTGACATAGCATGTGCAACTCCGAATGATTCGTCATCAGGATGCGGAAATACATATAATACTTTCATAATAAATATTAATTAATTTTTGTTTGCAAATTTTAGAATCCAGCTTTCAAATGCTTTTACAAACTTATCCAAAAGTTCATTTGTAGCTTCATCTTTTATTAAAAGATTTTCATCAAATATAGTGCTGCTTTTTCTGATCTGAATAGCAGGTTTGTTCATACATAACATATTCACAGAAACTGCAATGTGTCTGAAATGAGCCTGAGCTCCGGCTGTTCCTGAGAGCCCGCCAGAGGCTCCCATTATTGCAATAGGTTTTTCAAATAGAGGTGAAACCGATCTCGAAGCCCAGTCAATTGCATTCTTTATTACACCAGTTACTGACGCATTATATTCAGGCAAAGCAAATAACAAAGCATCAGATTCAGCGATCGCAGATTTAAATTTTTTTACTTCGTCAGGAATTCCATTCTTTTCAAGATCATGATTATAAAAGGGAATTTTACTGATGTCATATATTGTAATGTCCAAAAATTCTTTTGACTGCTCTGATGCATTTTTTATTAATGCAGTATTAAATGACTTTTCCCTTAAGCTGCCTGATATTCCAAGTACTTTCAATTTATTCAAATTTTTATTTTATGATAATAAATTCCAATGAAAATTTAAAATATCTTTATATTAATTCATTGGAACTTCTATAAATAATACCTTACTGTTTTCTAAAAAATTTATTTCAAATGAATCTGCATCTTCTATCCCGACTGCATCTCTTTTATTTAATACTTCTCCGTCAATTTCAATATTACCTTCAATGACAAATACATAAACTCCATTACCTTTAGATTTAACTTCATATTTTAAAGTAATATATTTTTCAGTATCAGAAAGTGAGAAACAAGCATTCTGATTGATCCATAGAGTATTTTCATTTTTTTCAGGAGTGACAACTGTATGTATCTTATTTTTTCTTTCAGCAGGATCAAATATTTTCTGATCATATCTTGGCTCGATATCTTTTATTTTTGGGAATACCCATATCTGAAGTAAATTCACTTCCTCAGTGTCTGAATTATTAAACTCCGAATGAGTCAGTCCGCTGCCTGCAGACATAATTTGAATTTCATTATGCTTTATAACTTCTTTATTTCCTGTACTGTCTTCATGAGCGAGTTCACCTTTCAGAGGAATGGTCACGATCTCCATATTATCGTGAGGATGTTTTCCGAAACCCATTTTGGGTTGAACAATATCATCATTGAGAACTCTCAATGTTCCGAAACGTATTTTCTCCGGATCGTGATAGTTTGCAAAACTAAATGAATGTTTTGCCTTCAGCCAGCCATGATCAGCACTTCCTCTGTCTTCAGATTTGAATATTCTTTTTTTCATTTTTATAATGTATTTATGTTAAATTTAATTTGAAAATTATCACTTATTAATTTATCTCCCAGGTTTTCAAAAAACTTCCCTGATCTGTATTGTATATCCCATAATGTTCTGTCAATTTCAAAATCAGCGGTTGCTGTCACTTTACCGTCAAATATTTTTATTTCTGCAGGAAATGTAATTTCTTTACTTATCCCTTTAATACTAAGGTCTCCTGTCACATTGTACTTATCACCACTGACTTTACTTACTGATGTAATATTAAATTTACCTTTCGGGTGATTATCTGCTGCAAAAAAATCTTCTGACTTTAAATGACTCGTTAGTTTTGTATTTGACTCTGCATCTTCTATATCGAGTACTTTTACCGTTGTAAAATCAATTTCAAAACTTCCCCCTGTAACTTCATTCTCATCAACAAATATTTCGCCATTCGATATATCAACAGTACCATTGTGCTCGCCAGTTACTTTTTTCCCTACCCACTCTACATTACTCTTTTCTGTAGAAATTTCCTTCTTTTCTCCTTCATTTGTAACAGTCGGTTTTTTTTTCAGATCTGCTGAATTTTCATATTTCTCAGAATTCTTTTTTGTCATATCTGTTTCTTTTGAATCTGAACATCCTGCTGTAATAAATACTGCTATTAACATTAGGATTACACTTAGTGATTTTAATTTTTTCATTTTTTATTTTTTATTTTTTAATTTTTTAATTTTTTATTTTTCATTATTTATTATTCTAACCTCTTAGCTTATCTAAAAGATCGTTTAAAATTTTTACTTCTTGCAAACTTAAATGGATATTACTTTTTTCAATATTTTTAATTTCACTGTCTAATTCTTTTAAAAGCTCTAAACCCTTTTCACTGATCATCACATCAGCACATCTTTTATCTTTCAGGTTTATTTTTCTTACTGCCAGTTTTTTATCCTCCAGCTTGTCAATTATTCTTGATGCATTTGACATCTTATCAAGCATCCTGTCTATAATCATATTTACAGTAGCTGGATTCGGATGCTGACCTCTGAGAATCCTCAGAACATTATACTGCTGTAAAGTAAGGTTCTTAACCTTTAGTAGCTCATTTGTTTTGAAATTCATTCTGTTACCTGTATATACAAGATTAATTATCAGCTTTGTATATTCTGAGTTAAACTTCGTCTGCTTTATTTCATCTTCTATTTTCATGCATACAAATATATGTATATACATATATTATGTCAATACTAATTTAAATGTATATACATAGATTATCCTCTGTTTAAATTATCTCTCAGAATGATTATCTTTGTTATAAATTTTTTATAAACTAAAGTAATTTTGATATGAATGAATTTAATTTCAGTGAATTGAAATGGCTGATCGGACAATGGGAAGGTATTCAGGGTAATGGGATTTATCATGAGGAATGGTCTGAGCAGGATGAAGATAAATTGACAGGTAAAGCATATTTTATTAATAAAGGTGAAATTTCGAATCCTGAAAAGCTTACGCTAATATCTAGAGAAGACGGCATTTTTTATATCGCTGATGTCAGTCATAATACTGCTCCTGTTGAATTTAAATTAACTGACTTTTCAGAAAATGCTTTTGTCTTTAGTAATCCATTGCATGATTTTCCTCAAAAGATCACTTATATTAAAACGGGTGAAAATAATTTATCTGCTGTGATTGAAGCTGAGAAGAATGGTAAAACAAAAAAGATTGAATTTCATCTGAAAAAAATTGAATAGATATTACTAATGAGATTAGTATATAAAAATCAGCGTTTTAGCTTAGGATCAAAAGCATCTCTCAATCCATCCCCTAAAAGGTTTACAGCGAATACAGTCAGCATAATTGCAATCGAAGGGAATACTGCGAGACCCCAGTTTGTACCGACGACTATATATTTATAACCGTCAAATATCATTTGACCCCAGCTTGCTGTAGGCGGCTGGACACCGAGTCCGAGGAAGCTGAGACTTGCTTCAAAAATTATAGCTGATGCCAGTCCGACCGTTCCAGTTACTATTACTGGTCCCATACAGTTTGGCAGTATATGTCTTGTAATTACTCTTGCTGAATTAAACCCAATAGCTTTTGTCGCTTCCACAAATTCTGTCTCTCTCAGTGAAAAGAACTGTCCTCTGACAATTCTTGCAATATCAACCCAACCTGTAAGACCTATAGCTATGAATGCCTGCCAGAGTCCTTTTCCAAGTACAACTGACAACGCAATGATTAGAAGAATAGCCGGAAACGCAAATATCACATTCACAAGCCACATGACAGCAACATCGACCTTCCCTCTATAAAATCCAGCTATAGCTCCAAGTATTAGTCCCAGAAAAATAGCAATACTTTCCGAGACGAGACCTACTGTTAGACTGACCCTGCTTCCATAAATCAATCTGCTCAATACATCCCTGCCGAATCTGTCTGTCCCAAGAAAATATGTTAATGTCTTTGTCCATCCCTCACTTGTTTCCTCAATATCATCTTTCTTAACAGTGACTTCATTATCAATAAAATCCATATAGACAATCTCGCTGCTTGATTCACTGATAATTCTTTTTATCGGAATATAAGATGTCTCATCGGAATCTGTATCAGCATTCTTTTTTACAAATACGGTTCCTTTAAAATTAATTTCCTTAGCTGAATATTCCAGTATCTGCATATTGGGATTGAATGGAGCAATGAGCGGTGCAGTAAGTGCAATAAAAATAAGAATGCAAAGAGTAACAAGACCTGTCATTGCAAGTTTGTTTCTCTTAAGTCTTTTCCATGAGTAATGCCAAAGCGATCTGCTTTGCTCCTCGTGCAAAATACTATCCGCGACTACTGCTGTTTCTACTTCCATTCTTTATTATAAAGTATAAAATCTGAAATACGAGAAATTTTTATCATGATAATTTTACTTTTGGATCAAGCATTGCATATATTATATCAACAAAGAAATTAATCACTACAAATACTATTGCACTGAATAATACCGTTCCCTGTATCATAGGGAAATCAAGTTTAAATATTGCATCAATTGCAAGTAGACCTATTCCGGGCCAGTTGAAAATATATTCAATAAAGAATACACCGCCAAGCGTTGCAGCAAGCGATGCACTTATAGTAGTTACAACAGGATTTAGTGCATTTCTTAACGTGTGCTTAAAAATTACTTTACTGCGGCTTAGACCTTTAGCTTTGGCTGTCCTCACATAATCCTGGCTCATCACATCCATCATTGAAGACCTTGTGATCCTTGCTGTTATCGCCATTGGTCTGAGTGCAAGTGTAAGCATAGGTAGCACAAGATACTGAGGTCCTTCGTTAATGTATCCCGAAATTGGAAACCACTTCAGCAAATGACCAAATACAAGTGCCATTATCAGACCGAATGCAAATGAAGGAAATGATATACCCGAAAGTGCAAATATCATTGAGACGTTATCAAGCCATGTATATTGTTTCACTGCGGAAATGATGCCAATCAGAATGCCAAGTATAGATGAAATAAATAATGCGCTTAAAGAAAGCAAAGCAGTTGCAGGAAGTTTATCTAGTATGGTCTGTACTACTTCTCTGTTTGTTGCATAAGATCTTCCCAGGTCTCCCTGAAAAGCGTTTGACATAAATTTTATATATTGTATGTAGATAGGTTTGTTTAGCCCCAGTTCTTCTCTTACAGATTCAACTGATGCTACATCAGCTCTTTGGCCAAGCATCATCCTTGCGGGATCTCCCGGAATAATATACAGAAGACAAAAAGTTACTGTAAGTACACCTATAATAATAAAAATAGAGTAAATGAAATTTCTAATTATAAATGCCGACATAAAAAATATTAATTCTGTTTTTTGTTATTACACTAAAATATGAAAAATCCCGAAATCCTGTAATATCGGATTCCGGGATTTTAAAATTATAAATTCAATACTATTATTCTCCGGTAACTCTTCTAGCTTTTAGATAAGTTCTGGAATAAAAATCATCGTCAAGAGAAGCTACGGCAACACCTGTTTTAGAACCGGAATGTGTAAAGTAACCATTGTCTAAATACATGCCAACATGTGTAACTCTGCCTTTTCTCATTGTATCAAAAAATACAAGATCGCCAAATTTAAGATCTTCTCTTTCTATCGACTCACCTACATTTGACTGCTCAAATGATGTTCTGGGAATTGAAATGCCAAGTGCCTGAAATACTACAGTCTGAATAAAAGCTGAACAATCAATACCTCTCTTTGATGTACCACCCCATAAGTATGGTGTGTTAAGATATTCAATGACTTTATACATTACTTCATCTTTATCAAGATTTCCTGAATATTCTGTACTTGCCAAAAATCCGGCAAGACTGCTTGATATTGCTTCAAGATTTTCTTTATTGATTGAGGTTTTTTCAGTTAAACTGCTGGTGGACACAACTTCTTTTGAGTTATTTCCATTGGCATTTTTCCTATTTCCCTGATCATCAGCTAATTCTTTGGTACTGGAGCAACCCATTAATATAGTTACCAAAAAGATAATTAATAAAACGGGCATTAATTTTAATAGCTTTAATTTAATCATTTACTGATCCTTTTAAGTTAATAAACTTTGTTTTAAATGTAGTCCTTCCTAAAAAAATTACTTGTCAAAGTAGTTACTTCAATTTTATTTATCAAGCCATAAATGTCTGAAGTTAACCCGACGCATTGGATCAAGATAATAGCCTTTTACATAAGGCTGCAGAAGCAAATAATCTTCCTCATAGAATATCAGCATCATCGGTGCCTGCGAAATAGCTGTTTGTTCAGCTTTTAAATATAAATCATATCTCTTATTTCTGTCCGTTGTAGCAATAGCTTTTTCAAAGATCTCATCAAATTCAGGATTCTGAAATCTCGTAGAATTGATAGGACTGATATCATTTGGATTCTTCGGTACATTTTTACCATAATACAAATTTAAAAAATTTTCCGGATCAGGATAATCTGCAATCCAACCCAATCTGTAAAAATCAGCCCTTCCTGCATCTATATTATCCAGATGCTGTGCAAATTGTAATATATTCAGCTTCATATTTACACCAAGCTCCTTAAGCATACTTTGTATTGATTCAGCTATTTGAATATTTCTGTCACCACCTGAATTGATCTGCAATACAGCTTCTGGAAATCCTTTTCCGTCAGGGTAACCCGCTTCGATCATAAGTTGTTTTGCTTTTGTAAGATCAAATCCGTATCCATTAATTTTTTTCACATCATAATCCGGCATTGAAGGCGGTACTATTCCATAAACTGCTCCCATATATCCCTGACCATTCAATACAAATTTTAAGATCTTATCCCTGTCTATCGCATAATTAAATGCCTGTCTGACTTTTTCATTGTTGAAGATCTTTCCTGTAGTCAAAAATCCATAGAACTGAATAGACAATGAAGGAACTTTCTGAAGTACAAATTCTGAAAACTCAGGTGTAAGAGTTTTCTCGGGAGTAACTATAGCTTTGAAAGATTCATTAGGTACCCGATAGCTTTCATCAATATTTTTATTTCTGAATTCAAGAAGCTGCTGAGAAGTCTCTTTAAGGAATTTAAACTTAACTCCGTCTAAGTATGGGAGCTGATTACCATGTTCATCTTTATTCCAGTAATCCGGATTCTTTTTCAGATTTAGCTCGAGGTCTTGTTTCCAGTCAACAAATATAAATGGTCCGGTACCTACTGGATTTTGAAAAAAGTCCTGACCATATTTTTCCACAGCTTCTTTTGGAACTACATATGCAAACCCAAGACACATATAGTAAATAAATGGACCAAATGGCTTTGTTAACTTAACCTGAAATGTCGAATCATCTTTTGCAATATATCCGGAAACACCCGTGAATTTTGGGTCTCGGGATTCTTTTACTGCTGCTGAAACTTCCTCATTATACTCTTTAGCACCTTCTACATAATTTTTATAATAATCAAATCCGAGAGAGCCTGATCTCGGATCACATACTCTGTCAAAGGAATATTTAACATCTGCCGCATTGAAATCACGTCCTTTCCCATCCGGAAAACATGCGTTATCCTGAAACTTCACTCCCTTTCTCAAATGAAAAGTATAAAACATTCCATCTTCAGATACATCCCAGCTTTGAGCAAGCTCCGGAACAAGCTGAAGATCCTTATCCAGATCTATAAGTAAATCATATATCTGATGTGTAACATGATGTGAAACATCGTCATTGACTCTGACCGGATCAAGACTTCGTACATTCTCAAGTTCATTTATCCTGTATATACCACCGCCCTTTATTCCGCCTTTAAGCTGTACTATGTTATCTTTCTCTTTAGTATTATTACAGCCTGAAAATAAAATTATTGCTACAACTACTATTATATATTTCAAATTTTTGATTTAATATTTTTCATTTTTAATTATTTTCACTGCCCTAATACTCTCACCATTTTTTAAATTTATGTTTGACTCAATGACTGATAAACTCGCACTAATAATTTTTATTTATTAATAACTCATAAATCGTAATTCGTTACTCGTAATTTGTAATTCGTAATTTGAAATTCGTAACTCGAATTTTATAAATAATTTTATCTGTTTAACCAGAGTGTCCTGAAATTCACTCTATGCATAGGATCAAGACCGTATCCATTTACATAGGGCTGCAAAAGTCTGTAATGCTCATCATAATAAATGAATATCATTGGTGCTTTATCAACAGCAATCTGTTCTGCCTGATAATAATATTCATACCTTTCTTTCATGTCTGATTTAGAGATTCCCATTTCATAAAGTTCATCAAATTTTGCATCCTGAAATCTTGTTGAATTTATAGGGCTGATCTGCTTTGGATCCTTTGGCACATTTTTTCCATAAAATAAATTCAGGAAATTTTCAGGATCAGGATAATCCCCTACCCAGCCGGCTCTGTAAAAATCAGCTCTTCCCGCATCTACATTATCTAGATGCTGAGCGAACTGCATTATATTAAGCTTCATATTTACTCCAATTTCTTTAATCATATTTTGAATTGATTCAGCGATCTGAATATTTCTGTCTCCGCCTGAATTGATCTGAAGAACTGCTTCAGGAAAACCTTTACCATCCGGATAACCTGCATCAGTCATTAGCTGTTTTGCTTTTTCAATATTAAAATCATATCCTTTTATTCTGTCTATATCATAATCAGGCATGGAAGGAGGAACAAGTCCGTGGAAAGCACCCATATATCCTTGTCCATTTAAAACAAACTTTAAAATTTTATCTCTGTCTATTGCATAATTAAATGCCTGTCTTACTTTTTCATTATTAAATATTTTTCCTGTAATAAGGAAACCATAATACTGTGATCCCATTGAAGGAACTGTCTGAAGTCTGAATTTAGCAAAATTAGGAGTAAGTGTTTTTTCAGGAGTTACAACTTCTTTAAAAGATTCATTTGGAATTCTGTAGCATTCGTCAAGATTTCCGTTTTGGAATTCAAGCATCTGTTGTGAAAGCTCTTTTATAAATTTAAATTTCACACCTTCAAGATATGGAAGTTGATTTCCATTTTCATCCTTAGCCCAGTAATCCGGATTCTTTTTTAAATTCAGTTCAAGATCCGGTTTCCAGTCTACAAAAATAAATGGTCCGGTTCCGACAGGATTTTGGAAATAATCTTTACCATAAAATTCTACAGCTTCTTTAGGTACGATGTAGCAATAAGCAAGTGTAACATAATATATAAAAGGACCGAAAGCCGATTTTAATTTTATCTGAAATGTAGAATCATCTTTTGCAATATAACCTGTTACCTCTTTTATCATGATATCACGTGATTCTTTTCTCGCTAAAGCAATTTCCTCGTAATACTCTTTCGCACCTTCAACATAATTTTTATAATAATCATAACCAAGTGTACCTGCTCTCGGATCACATATTCTCTCAAATGAATATTTTATATCGGCAGCATTTATTTCTCTGCCCTTACCTTCAGGGAAACATTGATTATTCTGAAACTTCACTCCATTCCTTAAATGAAAAGTATAGAGAAGTCCGTCTTCAGAGATTTCCCATCTAGTTGCAAGATCTGGTTTAACATGAAGATTTGTATCAAGGTCGATGAGCAAGTCATAGATCTGATGGGCAACATGATGTGATACGACATCACTAATTCCTGCAGGATCTAGACTTCTTATATTTTCGAGCTCATTTATTTTATAGATTCCGCCTCCTTTTATTCCGCCGGGCAGATCGGTCAGGACCGCTTCTTCTTTTTTTCCGCAACTGCATACAAAAATCATTAGTGCCGCTAATACAATCAGGTATTTTCTTTTCATACTATAATTTTGTTTATAGTTTTTTTAAATTTCAAAAATTAACAAAGCTGCAATAATAAAATTTATTATTTACTTGTTTGAAGTAACAATGTTATTTAACCGCAAGATAATTGGATAAAAAAATATACCAAAATTAAAAACGGTATTTACCATTTTGATAAATAGCCGTCTTATTATGATCTGAATTCAATTTTAAAATTAATTCTTTTTTCAAATGGAAGTACTGTAATTCATACTATGCTGCTCTTTCTTCCTTAGTTTTTGGATAGCTTTCGGGATACAGCAGACAGCTCTGCATATGACTTTCACTGCCGGCTAATACCGGGTGAATAATTGAACAATCACCAAATACTTTTGGGCATCTTGGATGAAAATAACAACCCGATGGAACATTTGCCGGTGACGGAACATCACCAGTCAGTATAATTCTCTTTGATTTATTTCTCGGATCAGGTAATGGAACAGCAGAAAGTAACGCTTTTGAATAAGGATGCTTTGGTTCGAGATAAAGCTCTTCTCTTTTTGCCATCTCAACAAGCTGTCCTAGGTACATAACACATACCCTGTCTGAAATGTGTTCCACTACTGAAAGGTCATGTGAAATAAACAGATAAGTAATTCCAAACTCCGCCTGAAGGTCCTGTAGTAAATTTAAGATCTGTGACTGAATTGAAACATCAAGTGCTGAAACCGGTTCGTCACATACAATAAAATCAGGCTCTACCGACAATGCCCTTGCAATTCCTATCCTTTGTCTCTGACCACCTGAAAACTCATGTGGATATCTTCTGGCATGAATTTTTCTCAGACCAACAGTGTCAAGCAACTGCTCAACTCTTTTTTCAGCAGCTTCCCCTTCTGCAATCTCATGGAATTTCAAAATCTCATTTAACATACCGCCGACAGTGATACGGGGGTTCAGAGAAGAATAAGGATCTTGAAAAATAATCTGCATTTTTTTTCTGTATGTCTTCAGTTCCTGCTCACTGATCTTAGTAATATCTTTTCCTTGAAAAAAAACTTCACCGGCTGTTGGCTCGATCAATCTCAAGATTGTCCTTCCTACAGTTGTCTTTCCGCAGCCGGACTCACCTACCAGTCCGAGTGTTTCACCTTTTTTAATAGTAAATGATACATCATCAACTGCTTTCACATTACCAATTGTTTTTGAAAATACACCTTTTTTTATCGGGAAGTATTTTTTTAGATTCCTTACCTCAATGAGATTTTCTGACATATAAAATAAATGTTAAGATATTGTAATTTTTAACGATAAATATAATTCATTGAAATTGTAAAAACAATCAAGTTGAATTTCTATATTTTAATTTCTTATTGGCTACTTAAAGTTAGCATCTATGTTTATTAGAATAATTATTTACATATAAATATTTTAAATTGTATTTTCATTAATGATTTTTAACAATAAGTGGATAAACAATACTTAAGAAAATTATCATTATTTTTAACACTATTCTTAATTTCAATATCACTAAATTGAGTGCTTTCGAATCAAATTATATTTTAACTTTTAATGGATTTAATTTCAGATTTTTTTACAAATCTCAAAGACCTGGAAGGACTCATAAAATGGGGCGGGTTGACAGTTCTAATTATTATTGTATTTGCTGAGACTGGCTTGCTTGTTGGGTTTTTCCTGCCGGGTGATTCACTTTTACTAACTGCCGGTTTGATTGCTGCTCAGGGATATTTAGATATTTATGTGTTAAATGTTTCGCTTATTCTGGCTGCCATCATTGGAGATCAGGTCGGATACTGGTTTGGTAAAAAGACCGGTCCTAAAATTTTCAAGAGAGAAAAATCACTTTTCTTTGCCAAAGACCATTTAGTAAAAGCAAAACATTTTTATGAAAAATACGGAGGAAGAGCAATCATATATGCCAGATTTGTTCCGTTTGCAAGAACCTTCGCACCTATAGTAGCAGGAGTTGGAGATATGGATTATAAAAAATTTGTATCCTTCAATATTTTTGGAGGAATTTTCTGGGTGTCTTCTATGACTTTACTCGGATATTTTTTTGGGAATATTCCATTTATAAAAAAGAACTTTGAATTCGTAATTATCGGTGTAATAATTTTATCTATTGTACCGGTTATTCTTGGATATCTGAGTCACAGAAAAGAAACTAAACTAAAATCTGAAGTCTGAGTTCTATCAGCCTGTATCAGATTCAGTTTCTGACTTTGTAAACTCTTTTGCTTTTTTAAAAGTGAGGTTTTCTTTCAGAAAAAAATAAGCTCCAAATAGTATTAGGCTGAGCAGACCTAGCAAGTGACTCACAGTTGCATATCCAAATGCTGTCTCACTGTTTATTCCATAAATATTCACAAGTGTTGCCGTACAGAAGAAATGATAAATTCCTGCAGAGTTTGCAGGCAAAGGTACTGTTACAGCAAAGGTGATCATTGTTAAAACAAGATTTGCATCAAGCAGATTAAGATCCATATCAAATGCCAGAAAGGTTAGATAAGTAGAACAGACATATGAAAACCAAAGTAAAACTGACAATAAGAATATCTGTAAATAGTATTTTGGATATTTGATAAAAAGGAATCCATTAATGAGAGATACAAATACTTTTCTTATTTTTGAATGAAATTTTTCGGGGAGAAATTTCATTGCGATCCTTTCTATTATCTCTTCTGATCTTTCCAGATTAAAAAGTATTACAACTATAATTATAATAAACAGAACTAAAAAAATAAACGTGCATAATGAAATTGCTTCAAGATTGTATCCTTCAAATGTTGAGGATAATTTTTGTTTGAAATACATTATACAAATCCCAAATGATATAAGCATTGTCAGAACATCAAAAACTCTTTCGACAAGTATTGTTCCAAAAGCAGATGCCCTGGAAATTTTTTCTTTGTTTGCAAGTAATACCGGCCTGTATATTTCTCCGGTCCTTGGAATTATACTGTTCATCATATAGCCGATCATTGTAGATGAAAACAGGTTGTACATTGGAATTTCCTTTTTCAATGGATTTAAAAAATATCTCCATCTTAATGCTCTGATATAACTTCCGATCACTACACCGGTAAATGCTCCGGCAAGTGCATAAATATAATTCGCACTCTTTAATTCTTCATATAACTCTCCGAAATCATTCCCTCTGAATGCAAGATACAGAAAGAAAAAAGTTATTGCAAATAAGACTGTTGTCTTTAAATATTTTTTTAATTTGTCGCTCAAAAATTAACTATGTATAAAATTAAAAAAGTTAAGCAATTATTAAACTGCTTAACTTTATTTTTAAGATATTAATACCAAAAATTTGTTATCTTAAATCAATTACTTCAACACCATCTGGAGGTGAGAAACTGAATTTAGAAGAACTGACACCTGAATCCAGAGTAATATCTTTTAAAGAATAAGTGTTTGATGACTCGGAAGTAACAATATTAATCTTTCTGATAAAATCTTCTTTTTTATCTATCCAAATTGTTGCACTTTTCACCGAACCACTGCTTCTTGGCGAAAGCTTTATTACATAGCAGTCTACGCCGTTTATGTTTTCTTCACCTTGCAGATCGGAATAGAAATTTTCAGGATAATTAAATAAGAATTTATTAGGTGAGAATGTGCTTCCGTCATCCTTGTAATTATCAATAACGACTTGCTTTTTCTTTGGTGAATATGACCATGAAGTTTCACCATCTGTTATTATCACCTGCCCACCGGCTTCTATTCTGTACTTATTGGTTTTCTTTATATAGATAGTACCGGAAGATGAGTTGGCTTTACCGCTTTTTCCTTTTCGAGTTTCAGTAAATGATGCTTTTGCATCAGAAATATTTTCATATTTTGACTGTACTTTCTTTATTATTTCCTGTGCATCCTGTGCATAAGTAAAATTTACTGTAATTATAAAAAGAAGTAGTAGTATTTTTGATAAAATTTTCATTAATGGATTTAGTTAGTTGATAAATTATTAAATATAATTAAGGTTTTCAATTTAAATAATTATCCTACTTTAAGATTAATATTTTCAAAATCATTAATTATAATAAGATAATTATTTTAAAATTGATCAATTCAATTCCCTTATAACCAAGTTATTATAATTTGTTCCGAATTAATAAAAAATATCTAACAAAAATGAACGGAGTAAATAAAATTTTTAATTAGTGCCACCCGTTTCTTTTAAAACTGTTCAGTTCAAGAGTTACACTTCCAATTATCACATTCATCTGAGACTTTAGAGGTACTCTCGCTTCATCATCTGAAAACCAACCGGCAAATTCACCGCTAAGTCCAAAAACTCCTTCAAAATTAGCTACTCCGTTACATCTGAAAGAATTTAAATCTTCATCAAATACAGGGACAAATACTTCTTCTTTTTGAGTATTGAAATAATAATTGACAGAAGTTTCTGATTCATTCATAAATACTGGTATCATAAAATTTTCAGATGAAAATGAATTGAGCCGTGACTTAAAAAACAAAGAGAGCCCGTCCTGAAATTTAACGTTCTGATTGAATGGTATATTTTTGTCTATTTCAATATTTCCTAAATTATTTTTTAAAACGTACACATAATTAGAATCATAATGAAATTTATATTCGATCTCCATTTTCCCATCATCTTTAACTTCTGTGGCTTTGAATCTTATAGTATATAAATCATTTCCATTATAAAGCATTTCAGATTCAAAATTACTGTTCAGATCTACAAAGGGAATTCCTTTGTTTGATCTCATTGTACAGGTTGAAGTATAAATTTCATTTGATCCAACAGTTTTCTTTCCAGTAAGTTTTATAGTAACACTTCCGATTTCAATAAATCCATAATTAACGGTGTAATTTAACTCCTCCCCAACCTGTAAAACTTTAGACTGAGACATAACAACATTAAAAGAAGAAATAGTCGATAATAAAATAATACACCAAATTAAAATTTTCGAATATCCGGATTTTTTATTTACAAATTGAAATTTCACTTTACTGATTTTAATTATTTCAAAAATGGTGGCGGAGTCCATTTAGCTTTTTTGTATTCTATTAATTCAAGTACTACATTTCCAAGTGAAGAATTAAAGTATGCCTTTATCGGAACTCTGTAATCGTCATCTGAAAGAAGAACCAAAAACTCCCCTTTAAACCCAAATACTCCTGTAAAATCTGATGTTCCTTCCATTTTTATAACAGCTATTTCGTAATTCGTTTTCTCAATTTTTATAACTGTCTTATTTACATTATAAGAATATCTTACTGAAGATCCTTCCCCTTCCGAAAAGACAGGAATATTATAATTTTTATTTGTAAACGAATTTAATCTGTACTCATACTGCCATGAAAGTTCATCTCTGTATCTGATATGTTCTTTTATTGGAATCTCTTTTTCAATTTCAAGATCGCCATCAGTTTCTTTTGAATATTTCACTATGTTTTTTTTATAATTAAACTTGCAGTCCTGGCGGGTGATGGATCTGTTTCTGAAATTCGTTTCAAAAAATTTATTTGAGAATAATTCTAATTCATTTTTATCTTCTACTTCGCTGAATTCCATTTCGGTTTCGAAAATATCATTCACAGTTATAAAAGGAACTTCGGGATAGGTTTTCACTTCCATTCTTGCATTGTAAAATGTTTTTTTACCGCTCTTTTTTGTATTTGTAAGGACAAATTTCATATATCCGAGCTTTATGAATCCGTATGAAATTTCATACTTTAATTCTTCCCCAGTTTCAAAAACTTTATCTTGTGAAAAAGCTTCATTCGCAATTATTCCGATTATCAGAATTGCCGCAATGAAGCCTCTTCTTAAGATATTAAAAATCATTTCTGATTTTATTGTTTTAACTTTGCTAGCTTGATCGATTCTTCAAATAATGAAACTCCTTTTAAGAATTGTTCATCATTCTCAAGCCAAACAATATAAGTCCCGTTATTTCCCCAAAGATCTCTTGCTATCTGTGACTTTATTGAAGTTTTTATAAAATCTAAGTCTTTATTATATTCTTCCTGATTAAATGTTACATCTTTTTCAGCAGCCATATTTTTCATATCAGTTAGCATTCCATCATCTACAATGAATCCGTTTTTAAATTCATCAGCAGTTTTATATTTTGATTCTATATTGCTTCTGTTTGCTCCCATATATCTCTCAGTGAAAATGTAAAATAAATTTAATCTTCTGAGTTGTACAGAATAATCTGTCAGAGTATCAAGCTTGATTATATAATCTGGAGTAATTCCGCCTCCGCCAAATACTTTCCTTCCGCCAAAAGTAGTATATTCTGGTCTTGCTGAATCCTGAATGTCATTCGAATGTTCAATATTATCGCCTTCCACATCAGCATTTGCAGTTTCTTTATACATACTTCCGTCATAACTTTTTTGAATCAGTCTTCCAGATGGTGTATAATATCTTGCAGTAGTAACTCTAAAAGCTGATCCATCAGGCAGATCGAATTGCCTCTGCACAAGTCCTTTCCCAAAAGTAGTTTCACCTACAATTAGTCCTCTGTCCCAGTCCTGAACTGCACCTGAAACGATTTCGCTGGCAGATGCCGAACCTCCATTTACAAGTACTACCAAAGGAATATCATTATACTTTCCGCCTTCTGATACATATTCTTCATTAAAATCCTTTATCCTGCTTTTTGTATATACAATTTTATTACCGGCAGGAATAAATTCACTTGCCATTTTAAATGCCTGATCAAGATATCCGCCCGGATCTCCTCTAAGATCTAGTACTACTTTTTTCATACCCTGATTTTTAAGATCCCCCATTGCTTTCATGAATTCATCGTATGTCGTTGCTGAAAACCTAGAAACTTTTACATAACCAACTTCATCATCATACATAAATGATGCATCGACACTATAGATAGGAATTTTATCTCTGGTAATTTCAAACTCAAGCTCATCAGGTAATCCGGCTCTTACTATTGTCACATTCACTTTTGTTCCTTTGGGTCCTTTAAGTTTCTTTGGCACATCTTCCCTGGAAATTTTGACGCTGTTTATTCCGTCTATTTTTACAATCTTATCGCCTGCCTGAATTCCAAGTTTCTCCGAAGGACCGCCGCTGATTGGTGATACAATTGTAAGTGTATCGTTTACAATATCAAACTCAACTCCAATCCCCTCAAAACTTCCTTGGAAATCTTCGTTTACTCTTTTTAGCTGATCAGCTGAAATATAAACAGAATGAGGATCCAGACTTTCCAGCATTCCTTTGATAGCGTCTTCTGTTAGTTTTTGCGAATCGACATCATCTACGTAATATCTTGAAGTTACTTCCAGCGCATCATTGAAT
>JBATSB010000154.1:0-75734 GCA_049293015.1 Ignavibacteria bacterium | reverse complement strand
GCATTACAAGTGTACCTCCTGATGTCCAAGTTGAAAAAATTTCCTGAAAAGAAACATCAAAACTTAGAGTTGTGAACTGAAGTACTCTGAATCCTTTTTGAAATTCATGCGAATCCATCTGCCAGTTCAGCAGATTACTCAATGCTTTATGCATCATCAAAACACCTTTCGGCTTTCCTGTAGAACCCGAAGTGTAAATTATATAAACCAGATCATCAGGTGTTACTTCAATTTCAGGGTTATCAATATTTTCATTTTGCAGTTCAGAAATTTCTCTGTCATTATAAATTGTTCTGTGATCTCCATTCTCAAAATTGTCGGACAGGTCACTTGTCGTAATCAGAATTTTAATTCCTGAGTCTTTTAATAAGTAATTTATTCTGTCTTTTGGAAATGTCGGATCTATCGGAACGTAAGCTGCACCTGACTTTAATATCCCAAGTAGAGTGATTATCATTTCTTCTGAGCGCATCAGACTAATGCCAATAGTGTCACCCGGTTTGATTCCTGATCTGATCAGAAAATGAGCAAGCTGATTTGATCTTTGATTTAACTCTTTATAGGTTAATTTATTTCTTCCGGTTTCAAGTGCGATTTTTTCAGGATAATTCTCTGCTGCATCTTCAAATAATTTATGAACACATTTATTATCGTATTCTTTTAATGTGTCATTCCATTTATATAATATTTTATTTTTTTCATCATCGGACAGAAGAGTAAGCTCAGAAAGCTTTGAATCAGGTTTTGCAATTATCTGTTCAGTCAGAGATTCGAAAGACGATAAAATATTATTTATAAATTCGTCTGAAAATTTTGAAGTCTCGAAAGCTATATGAATTGTAAGTTCTCTACCAGGCGCGATCAAAACAGTAAGAGGGAAGTTAGTTCTCTCAACAGCTTTTAAGTCTTTGATCTTAATACCAGCAACGCCTTCCTCAAGAGTTTTATCAACAGGGTAATTTTCGAATACAAGAATATTCTCAAAAAGCTTTGTCCCTCTCGGTATTTCACTCCACTCCTGAATATCAACAAGAGCACTATAAGAATACTGCTCTCTATCGATCTGCTTTAACTGCAGATCCTTTAGCCAGTCAATGACTTTTGCTTCATCTGAAATATTTACTCTCACCGGTAAAGTGTTTATGAATAATCCTACCATCGACTCAATTCCTTTGAGAAGCGGATTTCTTCCTGACACTGTGCCACCAAACATTACATCTTTTTCGTTCCTGTATTTACTTAAAATAAATGCCCAGATGCCCTGTATGACACTGTTTAATGTAAGTTTATTTTCTTTTACAAAATTATTGAGGCTATGAGAAAGTTCTTCACTAAATTTTATTTCAATATCTTTTATTTCATCAGCATCTTTTTCAGCATTAATTGTCTTCTTATTTTTATTGAAGATCATCGGAGTAGGAGAGCCGAAATCTTTAAGCTCGTTCATCCAGAAATTTTTTGCAGAATCTTTGTCGGTAGAATTGAGCCATACAATAAATTGCTTAAAAGAAACCGGGGTCGAAAGTTCAGCAGTTGTACCTTTTTTGAAAGCTTCATAAAATGTAAAAACTTCTTTTTGAATGACAGGATAGCTCCATCCGTCCATTAAGATATGATGAAAGCTCCAGATAAAACTATATAAATGATCATTTAATTTTATCAGAGTACATCTCATCAGAGGTGCAGTCTCCATAGAAAAACTTTTTGCCCTGTCTGATTTTATGAAGCTCTGAAATTCAGATTCAATATTTTCTGAATGTAAAATACTCCAGTCAAGATTTTCCCATGGAAGTGTAATTGTTTTATTTACGATCTGTACTGGTTTTGAAATCCCTTTCCATTGAAATGAAGTTCTCAATACTCCGTGTCTATTTACAACTTCATTCCAGGCTTTCTCAAAAGCATCAGCGTCGAGTTCTCCTTCCAGGTCATAACAAAACTGTTCAATGTATGCATCTGAACCTTCCTCATACAAAGTATGAAAAAGCATACCTTGCTGCATGGGAGTGAGTTCGTAAATATCTTCTATTTTATTTTTCAGATCCTGATCCATTTGTTAGTTTAAATTTGCAAGTAAATCGTCGAGCTCCTGTTGATCCAGTCCGGCTGCAGAGAAATCAGAAGGTGTAAACCCAGAACTCTTTCCCTCTCCGGTGCAGTGTGTGATTATTTCATTCATGGAATTTTTAAAATTTTCAGCAAGCATATCTATATTTTCTCTCTGATAAATATTATTACTGAAATTAAATTCGAGTAATAACTTATCATCCGTTACCACTGCGTTTATTTCTATGGAATGAAATCTTTTATTTTCAGCATCCTGACTCAGCTTTAATCCTTCCTCAGGTTTCCAGTCATTTGGTAAAAACTGAAAATTCATTTGACCGAGATAATTGAATACAACCTGCGGCTCAGGAAATCCGGAAAGGGATTTTTTAATTTCAGTATCATCTGACATGTATTTCAGCAAACCAAATCCAATACCGTTACCCGGAATGTTTCTAAGATTTTCTTTGACTGATTTGATACATTCGCCAGTATCTTCAGGTGAAGAAATTTTCAAAAGTACAGGAAATACAGAAGTGAACCAGCCTACAGTTCTTGAAATATCTGTGCCAATTGAATTTTCTGCAATATCTTCACGGCCGTGACCTTCTAAATTCAGAAATAATTTATTCTCACCGTTCCATTTATTAAATGCCAAAATCAAAGCTGTAAGTAAAATGTCGTTGATCTGTGTATTGTAGGACTTGTGTACATCTTTTAAAATCTGTCTGGTCTCTTCCTTAGAAAATTCAATTTTCACTTTTTCTTCAGAACTTACAATATTTGAATTTTCATTATTATCGTAATCAGAATTATTTAAAGACTCATAAGCAACTTCCTTCCAATGATCGAATTCCTTTTTAAGGTCGTTATTATTCGCGTATCTATTAATAACATCACCCCATTTTTTAAATGAGACAGTCTTTGGAGGAAGTATTGGTTTTTCATTATTGATAAAATCATTGTAAAGATTATAAAGATCTTCCAGAATAATCCTCCATGATATACCGTCAATACATAAGTGATGTACAATTATCAAAAGTTTATTACCTGAATTATTTCCTGCTCTGAAAAGTACTACTTTAAATAATTTACCTTTTGAAATGTCGATATCTTTTTGATAATTTTTTGTCAGCTCTTTTATTTTGTCATAAATATTATCCGGATCCATTGCTGTCAGATCTTCAACTATAAACGGAGTTTGACTGCTTATGTCATTATTAATTTGAGTTATTTTATTTTTATTAAAATCATAATGTATCCTGAGAGCATCGTGATGGATGAAAATTTCTTTGACTGATTTTTCGAGATATTCTGTGTTAATATTATCAGGTAATGAAAGTAAAATAGAATGATTGAAGTGAGATGGATTATTTATTTTATGTTCAAAGAATCTTTGCTGAATGGGTGTGAGCAGAGCGTATCCGGTGACGGGGTTTTGGTCAACCGCTTCAGCGGTTTTTTGCTCGGCTACTGCGGAGAGTTCAGAGATAGTCTGAAACTGAAAGATTTGACGCGGACTTATCTTTATACCCTCCTGATTAGCACGGGAAATAATCTGGATGCTGATAATGGAATCACCTCCAAGTTCAAAAAAATTATCACTCATGCCGACATTATCCAAACCTAAAACTTCTTTCCAGATATTTGCCAGAATCTTCTCAACAGGCTTCTCAGGTTCAATATAAGAAGTTTCAGAAACTTGCGAATCAACAGGAGCAGGCAAAGCAGATCTGTCAAATTTTCCGTTTGGAGTTCGGGGAATATTATCAATCAATATGAATGAAGATGGGATCATATATTCAGGTAAACTTTTTCTCAATGCATTTTTGTATTCATTTATATTTTTATTAAAATCATTATCCGAATGATTTACCATTTTCAAATATGCAGTCAGTTTTTGAATACCGGGTTTATCTTCTCTTACAATTACAACTGAGGATTCAATTTTTGCATTAGAATTTAGTGCAGTCTCAATTTCACCAAGCTCGATCCTGTATCCTCTGAATTTAACCTGATCATCAGTTCTGCCAAGAAAAATTAAATTCCCATCAGTATTATATTTTGCCAGATCACCTGTTCTGTATAATTTCCTTTCGGGAATATTAGAAAATTTATCTGTTATGAATTTTTCATTTGTAAGCGGAATATTGTTAACATAACCTAATGCAATATTTTCTCCACCTAGATATAATTCTCCTGCTGCTCCAACAGGTAAAGGATTCATGTCTTTATCTAAGACAAAAGCTTTTGCATTACTCACAGGTTTACCAATAGGAATATTTTCGTCCGTTTCATTTTTCCTACAGATATAGAAAGTAGAATCTATAGTAGCTTCAGTCGGTCCGTAAAGATTGCACAGAGTCGCATCTGATTTTGAATAAACTTTTTCACAAAGAGTTTTTGTTAATGCTTCCCCCCCTGAAAATATATTCTTTAGACTTTTACATTCCTGAATTCCGTGTTCATCCATAAACAGATTTAAAAGTGAAGGAACCATTTGCAGTACATTTACACCATGTTTAATAATTATATCTTTCATATAAGAAATATCCATATGACCTTCAGTTTTAGCCATAACCAGCTTTCCGCCTGTCATCAGTGAAAGATAAAATTCCCATACTGAGGCATCAAAGCTGAATGGTGTTTTTTGCAAAACGCATACATTTGAATCAAATTTAAATTCTTTTATCATCCACTGCATATGATTTGCCAGAGATCTATGACTTATCAAAACACCTTTTGGGATGCCGGATGAACCAGATGTGTATATTGCATATGCCGGATCTTCTAATGAAATTTCAATTTCATTGACTTCAGTATTTTCATTCAAAATTTCCAAATTACTTACATCAGCAATTATGATCTCCGCATTTTCTGATCTGATATTTTCTGAAACAGATCTTTGTGTTAAAATAAATTTTGAATCCGAATCTTTTATCATGTGGTCGATACGATTTTGTGGATAAGATGGATCGACCGGTACGTATGCTGCACCTGCTTTTAATATGCCAAGAATTGATATTACCATTTCCAAAGATCTTTCCATACAAATACATATCAGATCTTTAGGCTTTACTCCTTTTCTTAAAAGATAATTTGCCAGCTTACCGGAACGAAAATTAAGTTCCTTAAAAGATATTTCTGAATCATCAGAAATGACAGCAATTCTGTCAGGTATTAACTCTGCTATTTGCTCAAATGTCTTGCAGACAGGCATCAGTTCATCTGTTAAAGTATAAGTATCATTCCAGTCTTCAATTATTTTTTCTTCTTCTGTATCTGAAAGAATTCTTAGTTCCTTCACAGATATTTCAGAATCAGAAATAATATTATTTAACAGTGTAATGAAATTTTCTTTCATCGAAACTACAATCTCTTTAAAGAAAATATCTTTGTTATATTTGAAAGCACCTGAGAAAATATTTTTTCCTTCAATAAATTCAACAGTAAGGTCAAACTGTCCGTCCTGCTGAGTGAGATAATAGGGCTGCATTTTTAGACTTCCCCAGTTTACTTCGGCATTATCATTTCCATAAACAATAAGTTCCTGAATCTCGTCAGACTGCTGAACTTTCTGCATTCCAAAAAAAGTCTGAAATACAGGGGATCTGCTCGGATCTCTTTTATTCAAAATCTTTTCAACGATCAAAGGAAACGGGTAATCCTGATTGGCAACAGCGTAAAGAACTTTTTTCTTTATCTGTTTTAATATCTCCTGGAAGGTATATTCGGAATCGATGATGGATTTTACTGCAACAGGATTTATAAAATATCCTATTACTTTATCAAATTCAGTATTCGTTCTACCGGCTGTAGGCAAGCCAACTATGATCTCTTTCTGTCCACAATATTTATAAAGAAAAACAAAATAAGCACTTAGCAATGTTACAAACAAAGTCGTGCCTTCTCTTTTAGACAAGACTTTAAGTTTATCAACCAGATCTTTTTCAAGAAATAAATATTCTGTAGCTCCGTTATAAGTCTGTACCGCCGGTCTTAGTTTATCCGGTGTAAGATTTAGATATGGAAGTACGCCTTTAAGTTCAGTCTCCCAGTCATGCCATTGTTCAATACCTTTTTCACTTTGAATAAAATCTTCCTGAAATATTACATAATCCGAATATTTTTTTTGTAGGGGTGGAAATGATATTTGTTTATTTTCAGATTCCGCATCGTAAAGTTGCTTAAGTTCATTAAGCATTGTACCGATAGACCAACCGTCACAGGCAATATGATGAACGCTGATGAGGAGTAAAAAATTTTCTTCAGAAACCTTAAGGAGATATATTTTAAATACATCACCGTTTTCTAAATCAAATGGAGTCCTGTGATAATTATTTATAATATCTTTAATTTCATATTCATTTTTACCGAAATGATCTTCCGATCTAAAATAAACATCTTTAAATCCGCTTGCAGTTTGAACCGGTTTGCCGTGTTCAATTTTAAAATTGGATCTTAAGGACTGATCTCTGTTCAAAAGTCTTTGAAATGATTTTTTCAAAGCAGGAATATTTACTTGAGATTTAATTCTGACAGTGAATGCGACATTGTAAGCAGTACTTTCCGGAGTGTTCAGATAGAGGAAATACAGGGCTTTCTGACCGTAAGTCATTTGAAAGGTTACATCTTCTTTTTTTGTTTTATTGAGAAGCTGACTTTTTAGCAGAGCAAGTTTTTCCTGAGCAGATAATTTTTGTATATTTTCTTTGTCTTTAAGATCAGACACAATATTTACTTAATTTTAATGAGTTAATTATTTGGATTCATTTAAAAGTCTGTCGAGTTCTTCTTCGGAGAGATTATCGAGATTAGTAAGAAGGTCGCGTGCTTTTTCTTCTTCAGAAATTTTGGAAACGGTTTTAACCGTTTTTATGCTGCTGTTGTTCAGAATCTTTGGCAGCTGCTCTTTTAATTCTGCTGCAAGATGAATGATGCCGGTTTCTTCCATATACCGAACTAGATTCAGATCTACTCCAAGCTCGATGTTAACTTTATTTTTTAATTCGATCGCCATAAGAGAATCCAGTCCCATTGTATTCAGCGGCTGCTCATCATCCAGATCTTCAGGATCAAGTCCCATTATCATAGAAATCAATTCTCTGAAATAACTTTTCAGTAATTCAGTTTGCTCAGATTCATTCGCATTTCGTAATCTTGAAATAAAATTATCATCTTTCTTTTCAAAAATTTCTTTCTCCGAATCCCGAATCTCTGAAATTAATTTTTCAGCAAATTTATTTTTTGTGCTTTCAAAATATTTATTCCAATCCATTGGAAGTATTCCGATTTGTGCATTTCCGGAATTGAAAATTTTTTCTAATGCCCTTATACCTCTTTCAGGATCTATCATTCCTAGTCCCGGTATTTTTTCATTCTTGTCTGCTCCCTTTTTCACAGCTGAACCAATTTCAGACCAGACACCCCAGTTAATACTCATTGCAGGAAGTCCTTTTGCTTTTCTGTAAAATGCAAATGAATCAAGGAATGAATTTGCAGCCGAGTGGTTTGCCTGACCAGCTGAGCCAAGTAATGATGCAATTGATGAATACATTATAAAGAAATCAATTTCTAAATCCTTTGTAAGTTCATGCAGATACCAGGCACCTTTAATTTTAGGAGATAATACTTTTTCAAATTTCTCAATTGTCTGATTTAATAATATACCATCATCTAAAAGACCTGCTGAATGTATAATGCCTTTTAAATTTTTTCCTGTTGCATTTATATCATTAATTGTCTTTTGCAGATCCTCTTTCAATGTAATATCACATTTGAATATTTTTACATCAGTACCGGATGATCTTATCTCATTTAATATTTTATCAGATTCATTTGTATTATCTCTTCTGCTAAGCAATGCTAAATTCTTAGCACCTTTTTCAGAAAGCCATTTTGCAGTCAGTAATCCAAGTCCGCTCAGACCACCTGTGATCATATATGTGCCCTCGGAATCTAATGCTATTTTTGAAGAGTCAGGTTTAAATCTTTTTAGATATGGTATGAATTTACAATTATTTCTGAAAGAAATCATATCATCTTCAGATTCGGACAATATTTCATTTAAAATTAATTCTGATTTAGTGTTAAAATCAATATCAATGATCTTTGTATTCAGTTCAGGATGTTCAAGAGAAATAACTTTTTTAATTCCCCACAAAGGTGAATTTTGAATTCCACTAACAGTATCAGATTCACAAACATGAACAGAATTTTGTGTCACTATTGTTAATTTATTATCATTTCCGTTTTTTGCTTCAGAGATAACTTTTAATATATTCAGAATTAACGATGATCCTTTTAGTGTAAGATTATTTATAACATCATCATTAACTATTTCTGAATCAGGAATTATAACTATTATATTTTTCTTTTTACTTTTTTTATTTAAAACTTTAAACAGATCTTTTAACTGAGTTTGATCATTGTAATCAACTGAGTATTCATTATCTGATTTTTTCTCAAATGAATCAGCATCATTAATAAAAACAATGTCAGTTAAAGATTTTTTTAAAGCTTCATTTAGATTTTTTGAAACGGATCCAATTGAAAATACAAGTAATTCTTTTTTTTCTGAAATTTCATTTTCTCTTTCCTCTTCAGTAGCATTTGCAGATGCAACAATTAAAGACTGTCCGGTAAACATTTTATTATTTAAATCAGGAGAATAAATTTCTACATTTTCAAATTTTTCATGTGAAAATAAATTTTTCCAATTTTCATTACTTAATAATGGATGTTCTTTTCGAATATCAGTATCAGAAAAATTCCACCATCCGTCTGTCAGACCAAATGTGATATCAAGCCATGCCTGTTTTTCTGTAACTTCATTTAAAATTAAAATGCCGTTTTGTGACAATAATTTTCTAATGTTATTCAATGAATTTTTTAAATCTTTAGTTGCATGAATAACATTAGACGCAATTATAATATCAAACTCATTCAAATCAAATCCCTGCGTGACGGGATCCTTTTCAATATCTAAAACTTTATAATTGATATTTCTAAACTCTTTAAATCTTTCCTTTGATTTGATAAAAAATGCTTGTGATATATCTGAGAAAGTGTAGCTAATGTTTTCATTTTTTAAGAGGGGAGTAATATATGATGTTGTGCTTCCTGTACCTGCACCTATTTCTAGTATATTTAATTTCTTGTCTTCTGAAAAACTACTATGAATATTTTCAGTGATTATTCTAATTGAATTATTCATATGAACAAAAGTAGGTGAATCCTGATAAAGTTTAGTAAGTAATGTCATATCACCTTCAGGAAACAATATCTCAAGCGGATCCTTTCTTCCGGTCAAGATCTTGTAAAGATGTTCTCCACAAAGTTCGGTTAGCCTAATCTCAGCCTGAAAATCCGGATATTTTTTATAAAGTACTTCAGGCAATATTTCGGAAAAATCAATGTCAGGATCCTCTTTAAAATCTAAATTACCTTCTACTATATTTAAAATTTTATTATCTGATAATATTTCAATAAGTCTTTTTACTAATTTTTTATATTTATCAGAAAAACCAAATCTTTCAATAAATTCATTAACTGTTAAACTATTACCAATAGTAGTTCTAATACCGGATTCTTTAATTGCTGAAACTACGTAATGAACAGTTAGCAATTCCAGGTCTTTTAAAAATTCTCTATATTTAGAAATAGAATTATCCGATGAATTTATATTACTTGGATCATTAGAATTATAATATAAAGTTTGCAGCAATTCTACCGGTTTTAAATATATTAATTCTTTCTTAACTTTCACCCAATCGATATCATAAAACCAGTTATTTAAGTCATCATTAATTGCAAGAAATTCTTTTTTACTTACCTCTTTAAGCTGTAGACCTTTAATATTACAGATAAGTTCACCACTATCGGAATAGATCTTTATATCGGCAGAATTCAATACAGCAGGTGAAAGACTTTTTACTAATCCTGCATGACAATATATTACTGAGGTAAGATTTTTATATAAATTTATTTCATTTATTCCTACAGGAATGAATGCTTTTTCTGGATTTTTATAGTCTAATAATGAAAGTACAGTTTGGAAAGCATTATCAATCAAAACAGGGTGAGCTAAAATCGCATTTATATTAATATTATTCACTTCTATCTTACTAAAAGCTTCATCACCATTTACATTTAGCTCTTTAATAGCCTGGAACGTATTTAGATAATCTACTCCTGACTCTCTTATACACTCATACAAATTATTTATTTCTTGACTATTATTAAAAACGATCTTATTAACTTCAATTTTATTTTCTTCAGTTTCTATCTTGTTAAAATTGATTTTTCCGGAACTGTGCAAAGTCCAGAAAACATTGTCGATAGCATTATTTGAATAGTCTGCACTATAAATTTTAAATTCATATATGTTTGTAACAGTTTTTGTCAAAATGATCTGAATATCAGTAAATTCATTTTCTTTTAATATAAGTGCCTGATGAAATGAAATTCCTGAAACTATTATACTGTCAATTTTTCTAATACTGCGGGAAACGGCTAAAGCCGTTTCTATAAATCCGGCAGCAGGAAATATTATCTTTCCGAATACAACATGATCTTTCAGATATTCCGGCGAGTTTCCGCTTATCCGTAAATTAAAAATAGTTTCGGTATCAGAAGCTGAAGGCAGTCTCACTCCTGCAAAAGAACCATCGCCAGATTGACTTTCGACAGCAACGACAGAAACGGATAAATCCGTTTCTCCTTCCACTCCATCCCCAATCCAATACCTCTCCCTCTGAAATGGATAATTCGGTAAACTCACTTTCGCATGTGAAAAATCTTTTGCAAATTCCTCCCAGTCAGGATCGATACCGCCTACATACATACTTCCCAAACTGCTCAGCATAGTTTCCCAAATCGTAAAATTATATTTGAAACTCGGCAGCCATTTTATCATCGGATCCAGAACACTTTCCTGTGCCATATTAATTGACGAAGGCTTTGGACCGAGATCTACAAATATCTCCACTCCTTTATTAACACATTCCTTTATGCTCTCAGAAAATCTGACCGGCGATAAAATATGCTCACACCAGTATTCTGCATTCGAAATTTTATCAGTTACTATCTCTCCTGTTATATTTGATACAACAGGAATTTCTGCTTCAGAATAATTTATTGTCTCACACACTTTTCTGAACTCATCTATCATCGAATGCATAAGAGGGGAGTGAGATGCAATTGAAACAATTATCTTTTTATATTCAATGTTCTTTGATTCAATATTTTTAATGATCTTATCTAGCGAATCTTTGCTTCCTGAAATTACAGTTTTTTTTGGTCCGTTTATTGACGCTATAGAAACTTTATCTTCATAACCAATTAAAAATTCTTTGGTAACTTTTTCATCTTCGAAGATCGTATACATCTCACCTTCTTCAGTCATAGTCTGCATAAGTCTACCTCGTTCAGTTACAAGTTTCAGTCCGTCTTCAAGACTAAATACTCCTGCCAGACATGCAGCTACACACTCTCCCGCGCTGTGTCCCATCATTACATCAGGATTTATTCCCCATGACATCCATAACTTACCGAGTGCATACTCTATTGCAAATAAAGCCGGCTGCGTATAAGTAGTTTCGTTGATCGGATTTAAATTTTCATCTTTATCATAAAATAAAACTTCAAGTAATGGTTTATCTAAATAATTTCTTAAAATTTCATCACACCTGTTTATAATATTTCTGAAGAGCGGCTGGGTGTCGTATAATTCTTTTCCCATTCCGATGAACTGTGCTCCCTGTCCCGGAAATAAAAATGCAACTTTGGGAATATGATTTATTTTTGTTGTTCCTTTTAACAGACCAAATGAATTTTTATCAATTATAAAACTATTTAGCTGCTTCGATAAACTATCATTGTCAGAGCAAACTAAAGCTAACCTGTGACTAAATGAAGCTCTGCCTGTATTTGCAGTAAAGCAGATATCTTTTAGATTCAAATTATTTTCAGTTATCAGATCTCTATATTTTTTTGCGAGCTCTTTCAATGCTTTATCACTTTTTGCGCTAAGCGTCAGAATGTTGAAGGGCATTTTTTTTGAAACTGGATTTGATGCTGTTAAATCTGCGGGAGCATTTTCAAGAATAATATGAGCATTGGTTCCGCCGAATCCGAAAGAACTTACACCTGCAAATCTTTTATTGTCAGTCCAGCTGATCTCTGTTTCAGCGATCTTTACAGTAGTTTCGTCTAAATGTATTTCAGGATTAAGTGAAGTATAGTTCAGATGCTTCGGAATTTTTTTATTATATAAAGCTAAACTTGTTTTGATAATGCCTGCAATCCCTGCAGCAGCTTCGAGATGACCGATGTTAGTTTTTACTGATCCGATGTAACATGGGTTATCTTCAGACCTGTCTTTGGAAATTACTTTTACAATTGAATTCACTTCTATCGGATCACCAAGCGGTGTACCGGTTCCGTGTGTCTCAATGTAACTTACATCGGATGACTTTATACCTGCATTATTTAACGCTTTACTAATTACATTTTCCTGAGAAGGTCCGTTAGGTGCAGTAAGTCCGTTACTTTTTCCATCCTGATTTATTGCTGAACCTTTTATTACAGAATAAATTCTGTCTCCATCCTTTATTGCATCTGAAAGTTTTTTTAAAACTACTATTCCGCATCCTTCACTCCTGACATATCCGTCAGCCGCTGCGTCAAAAGTTTTACATTTTCCATCCGGAGCGAGCATGTCTGCCTCAGTAAAAACAACATTCCAGTCCGGTGCCAGAAGTAAATTTACTCCGCCTGCAAGTGCTAATGAAGATTCTCCATTGCGAAGGCTGTTGCATGCTGTGTGAAGTGCTACAAGAGATGATGAACATGCAGTATCTATTGCAATACTTGGTCCTCTGAAATCAAATAAATATGAAATTCTGTTTGCTGCTATGCTGAGTGATGTTCCCGTTCCTGTGTACACGTCAAAAATTTCTTTTCTGCCTGCAGAAAATCTTGCATAATCATAAGTGCATATTCCCATAAATACACCGACATCTTTTCCTGCAAGAGTCGATGGATCAATACCAGCATCTTCCATTGTATTCCAGGCAACCTCGAGCGTAAACCTTTGCTGCGGGTCGATCTGCAATGCCTCTCTTGGTGAAATTCCAAAAAATACCGGATCGAATTTATCAGTGTCATTTACAAATCCACCGTATCTTACAGTCGATGGTTTCATTGAACTTTCTTTCCATCTGCCTTCAGGAATTTTAGTAATAGCATCTCTGCCTTCTTTAAGTAGATTCCAGAATTCATCAGGTCCGTCAGCACCCGGAAATTTTAATCCAATACCAACTATAGCTATCGGTTCATTTTCAATTTTTGAAATTACTTTGGTATTAATATTTTCTTTAAAGTCATCTGCTGACTGTACATTCTCAGTTGAAAGAAATTCAGAAAGTGCATTTACATTCGGATAATCATAAACCAATGTGTCTGGTAAATGTCTGTCCAGTAAAGTCTCGAGATCTCCTGAAAGTTGAACAGCCTTTAACGAATCCATTCCGTATGCAGCAAATGATTCTGAAACATCAATTGAATCAATACTTATCTGCATAAGATCGGACAGTCTTTTGACGAGCCAGTTTTTTATATTAATTGAAGTTGCTTTGAATTTCGTTTTTTCATTTTTTGAAATTTCTTTTGGTCTGAGATCTTTAAGCTCTCCCTGCGTCCACTCAGCAAGTACTTCAAGTTCATTATCTAAAACTCCCTGAAGACATGCTTTCCTCTGAATTTTTCCGCTGGAAGTTTTTGGCACAGTGCCTGGTTTGATCAAAGTAATTGACTGCACCTGAAGATCATGCTCTTCGGAAACTGCCTTTCGTATGGCTTTTACAATTTCATCAGTGTCAAAATCTTTCACAAAATTTTTCTGAATTTCCTGAACTATTCCAAGATGCTCTTCACCTTCAAAGTCTATCGAAAAAGCTGCTACACAACCCAGCCGTAGTGCGGGATGACTTGCTTCGACTGTATATTCTATATCCTGCGGATAATGGTTTTGCCCTCTGATTATAATCAGATCTTTATATCTTCCAGTAATGTATAATTCATTTTCATAAATAAATCCAAGATCACCTGTTCTTAAAAACGGTCCTTCATTTGTATCTTTAATATGTGCTTTGAAAGTTTCTGCTGTCGCATCTTCCCGCTGCCAGTAACCCTGTGCAATGGAAACTCCCGAAGCCCATACTTCACCCACTTCTCCTTCTTTGCATTCGATCAATGAGACAGGATCTACTATGGCTAATCTTGTATCTTCAATTGAATGACTGTGACCTGCATGCACTTTGGAAATTTTATCCTCAGCGATTGAGACAACAGCTTTATTTTTTTTCTCAATATCTGTATCGTTAAATCTTTTTAAAACAGGTTCGTCTTTTGTAAAAGTTGTAGAAAGAATTAAAGTACCTTCTGCAAGTCCGTACCCCGGACTAAAATATCTTTTTTCAAATCCGCATTCTGAAAAATATTCTGAAAATCTTTCTATGGTCTCAGCACGGACAGGCTCTGCTGCATTCATTGCAGTAGTCCAGGTACTGAGGTCTAATGATTTCTTTTGTTCGTCAGTTATTTTATTTACACAAAGCTCAAATGCAAAATTTGGTGCAGCATTATGAGTACCCTTATATTTGGAAATTGCTGAAAGCCACCTGTAAGGCTTCTGGACAAATGCCTGCGGAGTCATGAAGTAACATGTATATCCGCTATAGAAGGGAAGTAAAATTCCATAGATCAATCCCATGTCATGGTGTATCGGCAGCCAAGTTACCATTACACTTTTATCATCATGAGGATGAGACTTATCGATAATTTCGAGATTAGCCAATAGGTTTCTGTGATTTACCATCACCCCTTTTGGAATGCCGGTTGATCCTGAAGTATATTGTAAATATGCTAATGTCTCCGGTTTAATACCCGGGTTTATCCATTTCTCTGAATTGACATCTGAAATAGTTTCCGTTAATATCCATTCGAGATCTTTTAAAAAATCATCTTTTGCAAATTCGTCTTTGAGTTCATCATAAATTTCTGTTGTTGATAAAATTACTTTTGCATCACTGTCTTTTGCGATAGCTGCTATTCGCGATAAAGATTTATTTTTTCCGGGCGGGTGAAGTGGGACAGAAATAACTCCTGTATATAGGCATCCAAAAAATGAATCTAAATATTCAAGACCGGATTCATAGATCAGCAAAGCTCTTTCACCATTCAAATTTTTTGTTTGTAAACAATAGGCAATACTTTTTGCTCTGATATCAAGTGCTTTGAAAGAAAACGTACCCGATTCTGTTTCACCGTCTTCCAGAAATACAAATGCAGTTTTATCCGGTTGCTTTTGAGAACGATATATTAATAAATCAACTAAATTTTGAGCTTTTTCCAATGAAATATTTGTATAATTATGGCAACAATATAAAAATTCTAATTCTGTAATTAAATGACTATATAAGGGATAATTGTATATAATTTAATTTTATTGACAATAAAGATCAGAATGATTTTCAATGCGGTATGAAAAATTAAAAAGTGATTCTGGGAATAAGATTTTTATAAAAACATTGTATTGCGATACTTGATCTAAAAATTTATTTTAAACATACTCAATTAAAAGTAAATCATAAAATGACTTCAAAAGCAAAGACAATTGCTGAATATTTAGATACACTTCCTCCCGAAAGAAAAATAGCAATAAGTAAACTTCATAAGATAATTAAAAAAAATCTGCCTAATGGTTTTAAGGATGGAATTTCTTATGGAATGATCGGATATTTTGTACCTCATAGTCTATATCCTGATGGATATCACTGCAATCCTGAACTGCCGCTGCCTTTTATGAGTATTGCCTCTCAAAAAAATTTTATTGTTCTATACCATATGGGTTTATATACAGATAAAAAATTACTAGACTGGTTTACAAATGCGTACAGTAAAACAGTTAAATCAAAATTGGATATGGGAAAGAGCTGTATCAGATTTAAAAAGCCGGAAGAGATTCCGTATGACCTGATCGGAAAGCTTACAGAAAAAATTACGCCACAGGACTGGATCAAAACATATGAAAAAATATTTAAGAATAAAAATTAAACTTTTAATTAATATAAAACTATGATGTAATGGTACTGGAAAAAATTTACAACTTTGAAAGGAATAAATATAATTTACATGGATTTCATATAAATAAAAGTTTATACCTTTTTATAGATTTTATTAAAGAATGTGAAAAAGATTTCTTTGATGAATATGATCCATATTTTGCCAATGCTTTTTATGCAAACAGCAGTGTTTTATTTTTATTAAAATCATGCTTTTATACAGAGGATAATGAAATTTTTGGAATGGAAAGTAAAGATGGTGAAATTGATATTGAAATGAATATGGAAATGGAAGAATACAGTGAAAATTCTACAATTTATTCTTTGAGCAGTTCTATCAAAGGAAAAGAAGATGAACACTTTCACATGATAATTGATAATATATATTCAGACTCTCAATTTGCTTTGAAATATGTACCTGAAGATGAAGAGGAGGATGAAACTATGGAGTTCATTACAGATCCCGAATGTAAATTATCTTTGCTGGTTTAATTTAATTTAGATCAAAAAAGAAAAGATCAATTGATTTTTAAATCAAGACTATCAAGTCCCCTTGAGTGCAGAGATTCATGAAAATTGTATTCTTTATCCATCAGACTTAAATCCGGAAATCGTTTAGCAATATTTTCAAATGCCGAAACAGCTTCGAGTTTTGCAAAACCTGCACCTGCACAAAAATGAATGCCTCCTCCAAATGAAAGAGGGAAAACTTTTTTCCTCTCAATATCAAGTCTATCCGGTTCAGGAAATTTAAGTGGATCACGATTTCCTGCTCCCAGCATACAGATTATCTGCAGACCTTTTTTAATTTCCTTGCCTCCGACTGTTTCATCTTCATGTGTCCTTCTGCCTGTAAACTGTGCAGGGCTGTCAAATCTTAATAGTTCATCAACTGCTCCGTCAGCAAGTGAAGGATCTTTGACAAGCTTTTCATACTGATCAGGGTTTTTCAGTAAGGCATAAAGTCCGTTTGCAATCTGATTCTTTGGAGCTTCATGAGCATCCATTATCATCAAAACGAGTGAAGCAATTATTTCTTCTTTTGTGAGTTTATCTCCGTTGTCTTCAATTTGTATCAATCTGCTTATCATATCTTCTTTCGGATTTTTTTCTTTCTCATCTACAATTTTTCTAAAATATTCTTTTATCTCATCTGCTGAGCTGTAAATATTTTTGAGATCATCCTGTGTAAATTGATTTGTAACTACATCTAAAGTCCTTACTATCTGCATAGCCCATTTATCTAAAATATCTCTGTCCTCTTTTGGAATCCCGTAAAATTCAGCAATAGTAATTGCTGCAAGGGGATATGAAAATTCACTAATAAATTCAACCACATCTCCCTGAAATTTATCAAGCAGATAATTTACAATGGAGTCTATATTTGGTTTCAGGTTATTTACTAATTTCGGTGAAAATGCTTTGTTAATAAATCCTCTGATACGAGTATGCTCAGGCGGGTCAAGAAAATTTACCCAATGCTGTCTCATCTGAGTCAGCGAATTAAGCCTGGCATAATTTGCAGTTATTTTTGATTTACCAAATTTATTCCCTCTTCCAAATTTTTTATTAATTAGAACTGACGAAATATGATCATATCTTGTAAGTATCCAAAGATTTTCAGAGAGAAAACCTGTTGGGGATTTCATATAAAACACCGGGTCATATTCTCTAAGTTTTTGATAAACAGGATAAGGATTCTGAATATTTTCTTTTAGAGAAAGAGACTTGAATAAGTTAAAATTTTCGTCAATTGTCAGTTCGTTTTCCAAAGTTGTATTGATCTTTTAAAAAAATAGAAACTAAACTAATTTAATTAAGAAAGTTATTCAAGACAAAATCAGAAATGATAGTTAGTAGATAATAGTTAGTAGTTAATAGTTAGTAGTTAGTAGTGTCTTGTGTCTTGTCCTTAAATAGGTATTCAAAATACATGTCTTTATTAGCTTTTAAATATTACAAATTAAAATAGTTATAAAATATCTAGTTTTATTTTACGGCTAAAATTACTTAATTTAATTAATCCAAAATCACAAAATGAATTATAAATTAATTTTAATACCGCTTTTGATAATTATAATGTCATGCGGTAAAAAAGAAGTTTCAGAAAGCAAAAACAAATCCAAAAGTAAACAGGACGAGGAAATAAAGAATGACACTTCCGGTTTATCACAATATAATCTTGACTCAAAGGATCCTTTGAAAGTAAATGTCCCGCGTGAATTAGTGGAACTTTCAGGTATAACGTTTACACCTGATTACAGATTGTTTGGTATGCAGGATGAATCAGGTGTAATATATCAGATCGATGTAACGACTGGCGGCATCATCAAAAAATTTGCGATTGGAAATTCTGTGATAAAAGGAGACTTTGAAGATATTGCATTTGTTGACGGCTATTTTTATTTACTTGAGAGTAATGGAAATTTGTTTGAATTCAAAGAAGCAGGAGATAAAGAATATTCAGAATATAAATTATATATGACTGAACTCAGCAAATCCTCTGATGCAGAAGGATTGTGCTATGATCCTGAAACCAATTCACTATTGATTGCATGTAAAGGAAGATCAGGTACAGGTGATAAAAATGAGAAAGCTGTTTATTCATTCTCGCTGAGCGAAAAAAAACTTGATCCAAATCCAAGATTTGTAATCCCAATTTCAGAAGTTAATAATCATTTTAATCCCTCAGGAATTGAACGATATCCTATGACCGGTTCTTTTTTTATAATTGCTGCTAACGGAAGTGAAATTATAGAAATCACCAAAGAAGGTGAAATTATGGACAGACACTCATTAAATGATAAGATCCACACGCAGCCTGAAGGAATTGCCTTTTCAAAAGAAAACGAACTTCTGATCAGCAGCGAGGGAAAATCCGGTGGTGGCAGTATTGTAATTTATCCGTTTATAAAAAAATAGACATATGCTCAGTAAATCTGAACTTCAATTAATTTATGAAATTGTGTTAATTTTTAATTCAATTTATTTATTAAAAATTTTATTAAAAATACATTGAGATCAGTTATAATAATATTTTTTTTAAATTCTTTATTCTGCAGTTTATCATTCTCCCAAAATGACAGTTCAGATATTTTTTTAGGAACGGCCAAAGTCACAGCAGGTGAAGAATATGATATATCAGGACTTAAAGAAATAATTTTCGGCGCACACTGGAGAGACCTCTGGAAAACTCCCTTTACTGTAGATATAATTAATCTTGAAAAGTATGGAGGCGGTTTGACACCAATTAAAAGAGGTGGTGGTCTTCAGACAAAGACTCTGAGATTCAAAGGCAATGATAGTCTGGAATATAAATTCCGTTCAATGAATAAAGATCCAAGCAGGATTTTACCGGAAGAATATCAGAATTCTGTATTTGCAGATATGGTCAAAGATCAGATAAGCACTTCACATCCGTTTTCAGCAGTCATAGTTTCTCCAATAATGAATGCTGTCGGAATTCTTAATGCTGAGCCGGTAGTAATAATCCTGCCAAATGACAAAAAATTAGGAAAGTACAGAAAAGAATTCGGCGGTATGTTAGGAACTATAGAAGTAAATCCAGAAGGTGCTGCTGATGAAAATATTTCTGATGAAAAGGGATTTGGCAATTCCGATAAAATAATTAGTACAAAAAAGCTATATAAAATACTTGAGAAGAATAATGAAAATCAGGTAGATAATATTGAATATCTTAAGGCAAGACTGATCGATCTTCTTATTGGAGACTGGGACAGGCATTCGGATCAGTGGAAATGGGCGGGATATAAAGAAAATGGAAGGACAGTTTATAAGCCGATTCCACGGGATAGAGATCAGGCATTCAGTTTATATGATGGTTTGATTCCATTTTTAGTTGGTGAATCAATTACACAGATAGAAGGATACAGTGAAGATTATCCAAAAATATACGACCTGACTTTTAACGGCAGATATGTTGACAGGAAGTTTTTACCGCCGGTTCCTAAGAAAGATTATGACTCTTTAGTAAGATATATTCAGCATCAGCTTACAGATTCTGTGATCACTTATGCAGTAAAAAAGATGCCGAAAGAATGGTATAGTTTAGGTGGAAAAAAACTCGAAAGACTTATAATATCCAGAAGGAATAAGCTGAAACCAGCAGCAGATGAATACTACTATTTAATAAATGAAATTGTAGATGTATATGGCAGTGATAAAAATGAATTTGTCGTAGTAAATTATTTCAGTGAAAATGATCTTGAGCTGAGGATATATGAGACTGATAAAAAAACCGGTGAGATAAAAGGTGAAGCATTTTTTAACAGAAGTTTTAATGATGATGACACGAAAGAGATAAGAATTTTTCTTAATAGTGGAACGGATATAGTGGATGTAAAAGGAAAATATTCTGTAGGCATTGATATTAATCTTATCAAAGGTGAAGGTGAAGTAGAGATTTTAAATTTAAATGACAGAAGGATATATGAACGAAAAGATATAAGACCAGAGAATGATCTGACTGAAAGAAATGAACCAGAGAATGAAGACCGTGGATATGACTGGAGATTCGGACCGGTGTTTGACTATAACTCAGATGACGGACTGATTCTCGGAGGTGGACCTATATTATATAAATACGGATACAATTTTAAACCATTCGCTTTTAGGATGTCACTTTTTACAAGTTACTCTTTTAGATACAGTAAATTTAATTTTGATTTTGATGGAAATTTTTATAACATAATTAGAAATCAAAATGTAATTGTAAATTTTACAGAATCAGAATTATTTGTAACCAAATTTTTTGGAATGGGTAATGAGACTACTTTTAATCAGGATCTCGAAAATTCAGGATATTATAATGTGAAACAGGAATATTTTGAATCAGGAATAGGACTGGATTATTATTTAGGTAAAAATACTTTTATGGAATCAGGCTTGGCTTACAGTTATTCTGATGTAATGAACGATCCAAATACTTTACTGGGGCAGGATCCAAATACATATGGTATTGGCAGTATGAAATTTGGTGGAATGAATTTAGGAATGAGATATGACAGTAGAAATTCTCAGGTAGAAACTAACGATGGAATTTATTCAAGATTAAACGGTAAATATTATCCGCAAATATTTGATAATAGTTATGAATACGGTAAAGCTGAATTTGATGTGAGAGGTTATTTATCCACAGATACAGTGATGGGAGCTACACTTGTAATGCAGGCAGCGGGAGGAAAAATATGGGGAACATTTCCTTTTAATGAGTCATTATTTCTCGGAGGGGAAGGTTCACTACTTGGATTTGCCAGAGAGAGATTTGCCGGAAATGGTTTAATAATGGCGCAGACTGAATTAAGAATCAGATTATTGCCTCTGAACATTCTTGTGCCGGGTATTTTAGGAATTTCAGTCTTTGGAGGTACAGGCAGAGTTTACTTACAGGGGGAAAAATCAAAGACATGGCATAATTCATATGGAGGTTCAGTCTGGATATCATACATAAATAAGTTAGCAAATTTTGGAATAACAATAGCTCAATCAGATGAAGGTTTCAAATTTTATCTGGGATCAGCATTTACTTTATAGATTTATTTGAAATAAAAAAGAAAAAATTGATTAAGTTATAATAAATTATCACGTCTGAGATTTGTACGAAATTTAATTATGAATTTTATTTTAAAAAATAAAGAAAAGATAAGATCAGTTTTCATAGTAACTCTTTCGGGTGTGATAGTAGCCCCGGTATTTACTGCCATTACATTTGGTTTGAATCCGGTTACTCTGTTTAAAGGATTACTGATCGGTTTTATGATCACATTTGTAAGTTCTGTCTTTGAGAATTTTGTGTTTAAAAATAATTTCAACAAACTGAAATTCTCTGTTACACTTATTATCAGAACTTTATTTTACATTTTTATTATTTCATTTTCTGTTTTAACTGTTTGGGTTGTTCATGAAAGCAGTCTCAATGATGAATCTCTTTTAAACACAATAAAAAGTGATGACTTTAGAAAATTTATTTTAACTGGTGATTTCAAAAACATTTTCTTTTTTGCTATTGCAGCCAGTTTTATAATTAATTTTTTTATGCAGATAAATTCCCTGCTCGGTAAAAAAGTTCTTTTAAATTATATTACTGGAAAGTATCACAAGCCAAGAATAGAATTCAGAACCTTTATGTTTTTGGATCTCACTTCATCTACCACTATAGCCGAAAAACTCGGACCTGTAAAATATCATAACTTTATTAATAATTTTTTTTTTGATATTGATGAAGCAATAGTTAAATTTAAAGGAGAAATTTATCAGTATGTAGGAGATGAAGTAATAGTGAGCTGGATAGATAATATTGGATTTGACAATAATGCATGTGTGAATTGCTTTTTTGAAATGAAAAATATAATTAACAGATTATCTGAAAATTATATGACAAGGTTTGGATATATTCCCGGATTCAAAGCAGGTGTTCATTATGGAGAAGTTGTAACAGGTGAGATAGGAGATTCAAAAAAGGAGATCGTGTTTCACGGTGATGTTCTTAATACTGCATCAAGGATCCAGGCATTCTGCAAAACTCTTGATAAAGAAATTTTGATTTCAGAGGATGTACAAAAAAAGTTAAATAAAGGAAACATAATAACAGAAAACATTGGAAAGTATAAACTTAAAGGGAAAGAAATAGAGTTGAAATTATTCAGTGCTGATTTTATCTAATAGATAATTATAAATATCTGATTGAGCTCTGTACTTATCTGCAGATTCGGAATTTACGTATTCGTTTTTCTGATCTTTGTCAATTATTCGGGCTTTAGTATTATCTCTTTTTTGAATGTCTAATATATCAATTAATTCCTTTTTCAGATCTTCGTCATAAACAGGAATTGCTGTTTCAATTCTTCTATTCAGATTTCTTTTCATCCAGTCTGCTGAAGAAATATAAACTTTTTTATCTCCTCCATTATGGAAAACAAATACACGGCTGTGTTCGAGATATCTGTCTACTATGCTGATAATTTTAATATTTGAACTTTGCTTTTTTACTCCGGGTACAAGACAACATATACCTCTGACGATTACGAAAATTTTTACACCTGTTTTAGAAGCTTCATACAATTTATCTATCATCTTCCGGTCTTCAAGACTATTGAGTTTTAAAGTTACTGAAGCTTCTTTTCCTTTAGCAGCATTTTTAATTTCAGTATCAATTAATTTCAAAAACTCTTTTTTCATATTGAATTGCCCTACGAGTAAATTTTTGAATTCAGTATCAATAATTCCTCCTTCCAGAAATTCGAAAATTCTGGAGACTTCATCAGTAATATGTTTTAATGAAGTAAATAATCCTGTATCACAATATATTCTTGAAGTTTTTTCATTGAAATTACCAGTGGCAAGGTAACAATAATTTACGGGCATTTCATTTTCAATTCTTGTAACCATAGCAAGCTTTGCATGAACTTTAATACCCGGTATACTATAAAGAACATTTGCTCCGGCTTTTTGAAGTTCACCGGCATTAATAATGTTCAGCTCTTCATCAAACCTGGCTTTGATTTCAATGAAAACTGTTACATGTTTACCGTTTTTAAGAGCTTTCAATAAAGAATTTACAATGGATGAATTTTTTGCAACTCTGTATAAAGTTACTTTTATACTTTTCACAGAATTATCTTCGGCGGCAGTATTTATGAATTCTGCAACCGGAGAAAAAGATTCATATGGAAAATGAAGAAGCCGGTCTTTTTTAGAAATGGTATTAAAAATATTTTCAGATTTGTAAATATATTTTGACTTTAATTCTTCTTTTTCTGGATATAGACAATGTCTGAAATCCGGAAAAGGAAATCCAAGGAAGTCCTGAAAATTATGATATTTTGCTCCCTTGACGAGATCTTCATTATCTATATTAAGAGATTCAGAAAGGAAGTTAAGCATAGGTTTAGACATTTTACTGTCATATAAAAATCGGCTGGGAAGTCCTGTAATTCTTTTACCAAGATTCTTTTTTATTTTATCAAGTAGATTTCCGGAGAACTCATCTTCAATGTACAGTTCGGCATCTCTGGTGAGTTTAATTGAGCGTACTTCTTCAATATTATATCCTTTAAATATATTTTTTATAAAAATTCTTATTACATCATCAAGAAAAATATATTCGAATCTGTCTGGTTCTGAAGGTAACTTAATAAATCGTTCCATCCTTTCAGATGGTATTTCCATTAATGCGTATTTGAACTTTTTATTTTTTCCATTGGAGTTAATGATGTCATTTGAAGAAATTTTTATAGATAAGTATAACTGTCCTGTTTTTAAAAAAGGTTTGATTTTTTTTTTCACAATGATCATCGGAGTCAGATATGGATATATTTTTTCTGTAAATAAATCATTTAAAAAATTTATATCAGATTCTGAAACAGAATTTTCATCTTTAATAAAGAAGTTTTCGGAAGCAAGTGCGGGAAGAAGTTCATTCCGAAATACATTACCAAATCTATTTTGCAGTTCATCTATTTTCTGCATGAGATGTATGGTTAATACATGCAGATCAAATCCGGATTCCCTGATATTTTTTTTCTTTAATTTTGTAAGATACCGGAGACCGGAAATTCTGACTCTGAAAAATTCTTCAAGATTGGAGGAAAATATCCCTAAAAATTTTATTCTTTCAAATAATGGAACAGAATTATCTTCAGCTTCCTGCAGAACTCTTTCGTTGAAGGATAACCAACTCAGGTCTCTGTTGAAATATTTCATAAGTTATTTATCAAGAAATAATTTAGGGTAATAAAACAAATTGAATTTGCCGTTTTCTTCATTCAGTTCTGTCCAGTCACTAATATCATATTTTAATCCAAAAACACCTGAAGTTGGAATATTATTCACATCTTTTCCCGACAGAAAATTAGCAAGATATGTAATCTCAGGATTATGACCTACAAAAAAAACAGTGTTATATTTTTTTGAAATTGATCTGAAGACATTAAGGATCTCATTTAAATCGGCAAAATAATAATCTCGGGAGGCTATAATGTTTTTTTTACCGTAATCTAATTTATCAGCGAGAGTTTCTGCATATTTTAATGCACGGACTGCAGTACTGGAAAGAATTATATCAGGAAATATTTCATTTTCTTTTAGAATTTCCGCCATGAGAGGAGCGTCGCGTTTACCTCTGTCATTAAGCGGTCTGTCGTGATCATCAAGCTTAGGGTATTTCCAGCTTGATTTTGCATGTCTTATTAAGAAAAGTTTTTTGATGTCAGAGGAAAAATATTATTCAAAAAAATTAATCGGTTCGATCGGCATAGACATAAATGCTAATGCAAATGCGATTACGGCGATTATCAAACCATACATAAAAATATTATAACAGATTCTCAGATATTTATATTTTTTTCCTAGTACCTTACCGAGAAAATAAAAATCCTGTATCATACTTCCATAAAGAAAATCGCGGTCATTCATCATTTCTGTCATACCCCAATGAAATTCTTTAATATCCATTTTGTAGAAATTTCCAAAAAAAAGCAAATTAGTTTTTTTATTTACAATGTCATCTTTTGAAAAAACACCTATGTTAACACTAGGTCTCGTAACTAAAACACCAAATACAATACATGTCAAACTTACCAAAAGAAGAAAGAAAGTCGGGATGATAAGTTGAGGATTAGTATCAAGTTTTCTTAAGAGAAAAGTAAGCAGTGCACCAATTATAAGAGTATTAACACTGATCATAATATTTGCTTTATTGTCAGCCATTGCACTAAATTCTACATGAGTTCTGATGACATTCCGAAACATAGTCTCTACACCTCTATCAGCTTTAGAACTGGCTTCTTTCTTAGATTCTATCTTTTGTTTTTCAATTTCCAGTTTATTATCTCTGTTATCTTTTTCTTCAGATTCAGCTAATTTTTTCCGGTATTTTTTCTGAAGCTTTACCAGCATATCAGTCTTATTTTCGGAAAGTGATTTTCTTGCAGGTTTAGTATAAAATTTATGAGTTGTAAGAAAATCCATATTGATTTTAATCCAATCAATATCTGAATAAATTTTCCCCTCAGATTTTTCCCATTCTAGTCTGAGCAGATCGTTTTTGAAATTATAGTTTTTATTTCCAAGATGATATAGATCTGAATCACATAAAATTTCCTCAAGTATATTAGTTGGGGACTGTGGATATCTGGTAGCATTAATGCAGCCATTTATGAGATCAATATTTTCTTTTTTATAATTATTTTCTGTAAGAAATTTTGTCGCAATATCGATACTCACATCTTCATGATTATTAACTCTTTCAATAAATCCAGTATCATGAAACCAGGCAGCAAGTGTGATTATTTCTAGGTCTTCATCATTCAGGTTCAGTTTATTTCCGATTTTCTTAACCGCTTCTACAACTTCTTCTGTATGTGTAAGGTTATGATAAACGTAAATGGTCTGGAGTTTATTTTTGAAAAGTTCATTTACAAAATCCGCGGCTTCTTCAGTAATACTTTTATTGTTTGACATTAGGAGGATTATTAAATAATGAAATAAAAATATGAATTTTTAGGTAGATAATAAACAGTATTAATTTAGAATGGTCAATTTGCTGTTATTTGGAATAAACGGTTTAAACCGTTTATTTAATCCAGAAGTAAAAAAACGGTTTAAACCGTTTTTCCCAAAAAAATCAACTCACAAATAGCTGCCCCAAATCCTTAAATGCCTTCAACTCAACTGCATTCCCAGATGGATCATAAAAAAACATTGTTGCCTGCTCACCAGGTTCTCCTTTAAAACGAATATAAGGTTCGATCAAAAATTTCATTCCGTATTCCTTCAGATTCTTTTCCTTCTCATGCCAGTCATCATAATTTAATACTACACCAAAATGCGGAATCGGTACATCATGTCCGTCAACTGAATTAACAGACTCAATATTCTCTGATTTTCTATCTTGTGCAATATGCAATACCAGTTGATGTCCAAAGAAATCAAGATCCATCCACTTCTCACTTCTTCTACCCTGTTTACATTTTAAAACATTTTTATAAAATTCAGGAGTCTCGCCCAGTTCTTTGACTGGTATTGCAAGATGAAACGGCATAAGATCTGTCATATAAATATTTTTAATTTAATTTGCTTCAAATAAATTATTCAGTATTTAAAATTATATCTGATTCAGGGTCATTACCTGATATACTTCCCGATGCTTCTTCAGGATTTTTCTTTTTAAATCTGTCGAGTAAATTATTAACAGATACATACATAACCGGCACTATCACTAAAGTTAAAAAAGTTGCAAAGGCTAATCCGAAAATAATGGCAACTCCCATGGGTCTCCAAAATGCTGTGTTCTGACCATCAAGCAGCCAGGAAAAACTTCTCCAGTCAAAGTCCACACCAGTCGTTAGTGGTACAAGTCCAAGTATTGTTGCAGCAGCAGTCAAAAATACCGGACGCAGTCTGATCATTCCCGATTGTATTACAGATTCTTCTCTGCTCAATCCGCGTTTCTCTAATTCAGCCTGAAAATCTAAAAGTATAATTGCATTTCTTACCACTATACCTGCCAGCGAAATTACGCCGATCCCCGTCATTATAATTCCAAATGGAGTCTGAGTAATTAACAGTCCAATTAAAACGCCAATTAATGATAATACAACTGTAAACATAATAATTATTGGTGACATAATGGAATTGAATTCTATCACCAGAAAGAAAAATACCAATAGTAATGAAACTAAAAATGCTTTACTTAAAAAGTCTGTCGATTCCTGCTGATCTTCCTGCTCTCCTGTATATGTTAATGAATAACCGTCAGGTAAATTAAAATTTTTCAACTTTGCTCTTACATCAGTTAAAATATCATTGCCTAATCTGCCTTCCGCATTTGCAGATACAGTGACAACTCTCTTAAGATCTTTTCTGTTGATTGCTCCGATACCTCCGGAAAAATCTACCTGAGCTACTGAAGTTAAAGGAATTTTAGCTCCGTCTTTTCCCGGAAGAAATATATTTTCTATTGACAATATATCTTCTCTTTGGCTGGAATCTAATCTGACTGTAATGTCATATTCTTTATCAGATACCCGGAATTTGCTTGCTGCTGTTCCGTTGATTGCTGTTCTGATATCGGAAGCAATTATTGCAGTATTCATTCCGTACAATGATGCTTTTTCTCTGTCAATTGTTATTTTAATTTCGGGTCTTGCCTCATCAAAGTCATCTTTCAGATCCTTGATTCCGGGGATATTTACGATTTGTTTTTTTATCTGCTCCGATATTTCTCCTAACTTTGCAAAATCATCTCCTGAGATTTCCAGATTTATTGGAGGTCCGGTCGGAGGTCCGCCAGTCCGCATTTGTATCCTTACATCTGCCGTAGTAATGTTTGTTATAGAATCTCTGATCTCTTCGATTGTTTTAAATGAATTCTGTGAACGGTCTTCCTTTTCATAAAAATTTAATGTTATTGTATTTTTATTTGCAATATCACCTCCAAAACCTTCTCCTATTTCAGACCCGACATTAGTTAAATAATATTCAATATCTTTAAATCCGGGAAGTTTTTTCTCAACTATTTTGGTCACTTCATTGGATTTATCTAAGTTTGTACCTACCGGCATGTTTACATAAATAAATGCCTGCTGCGGTTCTACCTTTGGAAAAAATTCAACTCCTTTACTAAACATTCCATAAATTATAAATACAAAAACCAAAAGTACTACTGTCATTGAAAGCGTAAATTTTCTTCTGCCCATACACCAGCGCAATACCTTTTCATAGTTCTTTACTATTTTTGCAAATAATCTATCAAACCACAAATGGAATTTATTAATTATATTATACCACTTTACCCGGCTTTCATGCTTGGCTCTGTCTTCTTTGAAATTTATATACTTTGCTGAAAGTACAGGGTTGATTATCATTGCTACAAATAACGAGGAAAACAAACATACTATCAATGTGATAGGAAGATATTTCATAAATTCACCTACAATTCCAGGGAAAAATAACAGCGGCGCAAATGAAGAAATAATAGTAAATGTTGCAATTGTAACAGGGACCTGTACTTCTCTGGGTCCTTCTATGGCAGCATCGTGAGGATTGTACCCTTCTGTTTCCTGAAGCCTGTATATGTTCTCGGTTACTACAATTGCATCATCTACAATAATACCAAGCACTAGTATCAGTCCAAACAAAACAACAATATTCATTGTAATGCCTAATCCTGAAAGCACTATAAAAGCTATCAAAAATGAGAATGGAATTGATGTTGCAACAAGCAATGAATTCTTAAAACCCATTGCAGCTAAAAGAATCAGACAGACCAGAAGAAATCCGGTTATTATTCCGTTCTCAAGTTCATGTACAGTGTTTTTTATACTGATAGAAGAATCACCAGTAAAGCTAATTTTAAGTCCATCCGGAAAAGATGATTCTTTCTTTTTTACAAGTTCTTTGATCTGATCAGCAATCTCTATAATATTTTCACCGCTTCTCTTTTTTATAACTATTGTTACTGCTTCATTTCCATTTTCTCTGGCTAATGTTGTCCTTTCCTTATAATCATAAATAACCTCAGCTACATCTCTCAGATAAATAGGTTTTCCATTCTCAGACTTTATAATAAGATCTCTGATCAATTCAGGATCCTCATATTCTCCGGGCACTCTTACAAGATAATTTTGCGAGCCAATATCAACGCTTCCACCGGGGATGCTTAAATTTTCATTTCCAATCTTTGTTGTAATATCATTTAAAGTAAGATTGTAATATTTAAGACGACCGGCATCTACATTTACTTTTACTTCCCGTTCAAGTCCGCCTTTTACATCTGCACTCAATACCCCTGGAATACCTTCAATGTCATCACTTATATTATCTGCAAGATCCTTTAATTTTGCTAAACCAAGATTACCCGAGAGATTAATATAAAGCATCGGTTGTTCAGAAAGATTTATTTCATTGATTGAGGGCTCTTCAATATCCTTTGGCATTTTTGTTTTTGCAATTGCAACTTTATCTCTTACCTTTTGCAATGCATCATCTATAATAACATCAGGGTTAAATTCAATATTTACCATAGAAAAACTTTCCTGTGAAATTGATGTTATTTTTTTTACATCGCTGATCCCCTTTACTTCTTTTTCAATCTCCTGTGTTACCAGACTTTCCATATCCTGAGGCGATACCCCAAAATATAATGTTGATACAAATATATTCGGAATTACTATTGATGGTGCTGACTCTTTTGGAATTGAAGTATATGAAGATAATCCCAATATGATTATAATTACCATTAAAATGTAAACAGTAACTTTATTGTCTACAGCTATTTTTGAAACATTCATGTTAACAATTTTTATAAATAATTAATTAATTATTTCGACTTTGTCTCCGTCTGAAACAGACTGATATCCTTCTGAAATTAACACATCTCCCGAGTTCAATCCTGAAATTACATGAACATTGTTATTGCTTCTGCCGCCTAATGTAATGATCTTTTTTCTTGCAATGCCATTTTCCAGAACATAAACAAATTTATCATTTCCAAAATCTATGATCAAATCCTGCGGTAATACAACTGCATCAGTTATCAATGATTTTTCAATTAAAATGTTTGCACTCATTTCAGGTTTTAATTTTCCACCTTGATTAGGGATTACCATTTCAATTTCGAATGTCCTGTTCGTTACACTTAAAGTCGGAGATACATAACTTACAGAACCGGTGAATTCTTCTCCCGGGAAAACATCAAATGTAATTTTTACCTGAGATCCTTTTTTAACATCTTCAACAAATCTCTCAGGAATACCTGCAGAAATTTTCACTTTCGAAATATTTACAATGTTTAATATCGGAGCACCGGTTCCGCATACTTCTCCTCGGCTCATATATTTTTGATCTACAACTCCATAAATCGGGGAAGTGATGTATGATTTTGAAAGTCTGGTCTCGATCAGGTTCAGACTTTTTTCCGAAAGCTCTAATTGAAATTTTGCATTAGTAAAATCCTGTTCCGTGGAAACACTTTCATTGTATAATCTTTGAATTCTTTCAAAATTACTTTGAGCAAGTTCATATTGAGTTTCTGCCTGTTCATATGCAGCAAAGTCAACATCTTTTTTCAATTTTACAAGTGTCTGACCTCTGCTAACACGGCTGCCTTTGTCAAACGGCATATATGTGATCAGTCCGCCTTCCTCAGCTGAGATTTTTGCAGTTTCAAATGGTTTTACAGTTCCAACCACTTTATAAGTTTCCAGAAATTCACTTGTAACTATTTCTGTAACTTTCACTGCCTGTAAAGTTTTTTCGTTTTCGGTTTTAGTTTCTCCATCTGATCCGCAGGAAGTATATATTGTTGAACCGATCATTAAGAGTATCATTATATAAATGATATTTTTCATGTTAATTATATTAGATTTAATTTTTTATTTTTCAAGTAATTTTTCTAACTCTGCTTTTGCAATGTGATAATCATAAACTGCCTGGTAATATCCGAGTCTGGAATTATATAATGTCAGTTCAGCATCCTGAACATCTATTTGATTTAATACACCTTCTCTGTAACTGTTATTGGCCAGGTCTAATCCTCTTTCTGCAAGTGTTACAGTTTCTCTGGTTGATAAAATTCTTTGCTTCGCATCTTCAAGTGATACTAATGCAGCTTCCGATCTTAATTTTAATTTCTGCTGAACATCTATTAAGGACTCCTGAGATATTTTTACATCAAGTTTTGCCTGATCTACTTTATAGGAATTTCTGAATAAGTTCAGATCCCATGATAATCCTATACCTGCATTAAATGTATTGTAAAATCTGTAATTTGAAATAGCTACTTCATCATTTTCTTGTGAGATTAATTCATACCTCCCGTATAAATATAACTTTGGTAAATAATATGCCTGCTGGACATTTACTAATTCTTCATTCACTTTCTTATTTAGTCTTAACTGTCTTACAGTAACATAATTTTCCGAGATTCTTTTTATCAACTGATCTGTGCTTTCCCATATTTCAGTACTGTCATATGTAAGTGAATCAATTATTTCAATATTATCATTAACCTTGATCCCGATGGCATTTGAAAATAATTTTTTACTGATATCAAAATCTCTTTCAGATTTTAATAAAATTGGTCTTACGTTTTCAACCTTTACCCTTGCCCTGAGAAAGTCAAATTCTGTTGCAACACCGTTTCTGTATCTTGATTCAACAACTTTGAAATTTGCCTCAGCATTATCATAAGTGATTTTATTTACATCGACAATTGCTTTGGACAAAAGAACGCTGAAGTAATTATTCTTTACAGTGTTTGCAACCTCATTCTCAATCAGCTCGACATTTTCACTCTGTATCTTTGAATAATATTCCGCAATTCTGATCCCCGAAAATACAGGCGTTCCTAATATTGGTATTGGTTCCGAGATATCTATACCTGTATTGAAATTATTATCTGACCCGACTTCAAAAGTCTCTCCAAAAAGATTTAATACCTGCTTTTTAAAAGACCTGCTTAACCTGGTGTCTAATGTCAGGCTGGGTAGCAAATTCTCGCTGTAAACTTCAGATACTACTTTTTCAGCTTTGAGTCTTTCAAATCTGGCGTTTATCACATCAGAGTTGTCCCTTAATGCTAAGTTAACAGCCTGTTCAATAGATGTAATAATTAGATTCTGTTGAGAAAATACCGGCTTATTCCCAACTACCAGTACACAGAATAACAGTAATAATAATTTTTTAAAATGTGTTTTAGTCATATTATATTAGAGTTTTATTTCTTTTGCAAATAAGTTTTTTTCCTTCTTGAAAATATTTTTCCCGGAATCTGTTAAAATACCATTAAGAAGCATTTCATATGTGATCTTGAAAGCATTCTGAATTGTAAATTTATTATTGATCAAAAATTCAGGCTGCATTACTCCGGATATTGAATGTATAAATGTAGAGATAATTATGGTTGCAGGATAATTTTCTATCAGCTTTTCTTTCTTGCCCTGCATAATTAGTTTTGAAAGTATTCCGTTGATCTTTAATGTTCTATTTTCATTTATAGTCTTTAAAATATGTGGATGATGTATCTTAAGATCGTTGAGCCATTTGTCACTTATATTAATTGTATAACTATTGTTCATATTTAACAACTTTACAAATTTCAGTACTACATTTCCTTCACCATCTACTATTTCATCAACACTGCTGTATATTTCCTTTGTAGTATATTTACATATCTCTTCCAATAAATTCTCTTTGGAAGGAAAATGTTTGTATATTGTTTTCTTACTGACACAAAGCTCTTTTGCAACTTCATCCATTGAAGTTTTATAAAATCCTTCTTTGTGGAATTTTTCTGTGCAATAGTTCAGTATCTTTTCGCGGTCTTTGTTTTGGTTGGTTTTTTTAATCAATAGAAACTATAATCGTTTTATGAGTTTCCAAAATAATAATTATAATTTTAACCTGCAAGGCAGAGTTTGTAATTTTTTTAAAAATTTCATGGTAATTTAGTAAGCAGAAATTAATTGCAAAATTTATTACGGAGTGTAATTAAGATTTGTTATTTTTGTACATTTGAAATTCATTTAATTAAAAAAATGCGGAATCTTAATCCGCATTTTTTTTTTCGAACTTGAGAAACAATTATTCTAGTTTCCTACTTCACCTTCAAATTGAAATTCATCCTCGGTTTCTGATCCATCTTTCTTCTTGCTGATATTGATCATGACTTTTCCGTCTTTTCTTATCACATTAATATCTTCAGGATTAATATTTTTGTCTTTCAGTTCTTCAGCAAGCATTTTCTTGATCTCTTCATCAGATTTTCCCTTAAACTTGTCCACCTCGCCGTCGTCATTATTTCTGAATTTTCTGACTTCCATTGATTTGTGATTTTCATCTCCCTCCTGAATAGTAAGATCAAATCCTTTTGTATTTTTAATTGCTTCTTCAGGAATAAATATTCTTGAAACTCTTCTTCCATCTTCGGTTTTCTCAAAACTGATCTGTACTCCCTTTACGTCATTCTGCTCAAGCTGAGAAGTGATCTGATTTTTTAATTCTTCATCTGACATGTTAGTAGCGTTTATGTCTATTTTAAATATCTCATTAAGTGCGAGAGAATAAATCGGACGGGTAATTTCTTCATTGAGGGGAACGAGGTTTACCGTTACTATTCCTTCAATGGATTTTAACTGGTCAAGATAGTTCTGAGTATTTGCATGATCCTCTTTTGATACTACTAATCTATATTCTGCAATTGAATTTCCATTATCAACTTCTTTGACAGATACGTTTGCAGACTTTGTCCATACAAGACTGTTTATCTTATCAATAGCTTTCGTATCATTTTGATCTATAGTCCATTTTATAACATCTGCTACCGGTTCCTGTTGTGTGACAGGATAGTTACATGCTGCTACTACAAATGCTAATATTAGAAAAGCATATGCAAATTTGATCTTAGGTGATTTCATATTAAAAAATTTCCTTTCGTGATTAGACGATTTATTAAAAGATTTTTGTACATTAATTTTACGGAGCCATTTCTCAACATCCGAAAATGAACTTTCAGTATTTTCATTTCTTAGACTCTCGAACATGTCATCTATTTTATTGAAATTATCTGAATTATTTTCTTTCTTGTCCCGGTATGAGTTTGATTGTTTCATTGTTTATGTCTCCTAAATAAATTGATTTATGATTTGTTAAGTTTTTGTTTTGTGTTACATTATTTTCTTCATTCTCAATAAATTCTCTGAGCTTTTTCCTTGCACGGCTTAGTCTTGACTTTATTGATGAAATGCTTTTCTCATTTTGAATTTCCATTATCTCCTCAATACTGAATCCTGCCACTTCAAACAAAAGTATCGAAGATCTTTCCTTTGAATTAATACTGCCAAGTGCTTTTTGTAAAATCATCCCGTCTCCGTCTTCATCCTGAATAGTGAAAACTTTCGGAAATGGGTTTTCGGAATTCATATTATCAGTTGGAAGAAATTTTTTCCAGAAATCCTTCCTTACGAAATTATAAAATTCCCTCGTGATTATTTTAAAGAACCATGACCTGAACTTGCTCTGATCTGAAAGTGAATCGAAATTCTCAAAAGCTTTCAGCAATGACTGCTGCAAAACGTCTTCTGCATCATCTGTCGACCTCTTCGAACACAATGCCTTACAGTACTTTAACGCATTGCCGTATTCCGGCTTGAGTAGATTAATGAATATGTCTGTATTATTTTCTGTTGCCAAATTTAATAAACTTATAAGTTTTGCTAATTAGACGTTTTGAATTCCCTAAAAGTCGCAAACTCAATTTTAAATTACAAATTATTAATTCCCGCTCGTATCCAAATTCCTGCTTAGATACGCACTAGAAATTGAAACTCCGTATCAAACATTCCTCCTGCGATTTATCACAAGCGGATATAGAAATAAAACGTTGAATAAAATTAAATACATTTTTTAAAATTATACAACTTTTTTTCTATGTCTTTTTCAATCATAAATTTTAATATTCATGCTAATTAAATTTTACCGAAAATTATAATAAATCAAATATTAACAATTGAATATTATGGATATTAATTATACATGTACAGAAAGGTTTTTGAAGTATGTAAAAATAGACACACAGTCTTCTCATGATTCGGATAGTTTCCCATCCACAGAAAAGCAAAAGGACCTGGGGAATGTTTTAGTAGGAGAACTTTTGCAAATGGGAATCAGTGATGCTGAGATGGATGAGTTTGGCTATGTGTATGCGACTATACATTCGAATTCTGATAAGAACGTTCCGGTGATTTGCTTTTGTTCACACATGGATACTTCACCTGATGCATCCGGTAAAAATGTAAGTCCCGTCATTCATAAAAATTATCAGGGCGGCGATATAATCCTTCCAAAAGATAATTCGAAAGTTATATTAGCTGCCGAACATCCTCAGCTTGCTTCACAAATAGGGAATGATGTTATCACTACAGACGGAAATACTCTTCTCGGTGCTGATGATAAAGCAGGGATTGCAGAAATCATGGACGCAGCAAATTATTTAATGACTCATCCTGAAATTAAACATGGTAAGATCAGAATTCTTTTTACGCCTGATGAAGAAGTTGGTCACGGCGTGGATCATGTAGATATAAAAAAGCTTGGTGCGGACTTTGGATATACTATGGACGGATCTGATCTCGGAAGTGTCGAAGATGAAACTTTCTCAGGTGATACTGTTCATCTTTATATAAAGGGATTTAATATTCATCCCGGATTTTCTAAGGGCAGAATGGAAAATGCAATCAAGATAGTAAATAAGATCATCGGCAAACTTCCGCCAGACTCTCTTTCGCCTGAGACTACAGAGGGTAAAGAGGGATTTATTCATCCTGTCAATATTAATGCTGAAGTGGATTCAGCTTATATAAAATTTATTGTCAGAGATTTTGATAATGAAAAGCTTAAAGAGAAAGAAGATCTGATTCAGAAAATTGCTGAAGAAATCATTAAAGATTATAAAAAGGCTTCGTTCGAAATTAGAATCGAAGAGTCATATAGAAACATGAAGGAAGTCCTCGATAAGAATCCCGAGATAATAGATTATGCAATCGAAGCTGTCAACCGAACTGGAGTTAAGGCTTTCAGAAATTCAATACGCGGCGGAACTGACGGATGCAGACTTTCATTTATGGGGCTGCCTTGTCCCAACATATTTGCAGGCGGACATGCATTTCATTCAAATCTTGAATGGATCTCAGTTCAGGATATGGAAAAAGCTGTGGAGACGATTGTTCATCTCTGTATGATATGGGAAGAGAAGGCTTAAAAGCAATTTCAAATTTCAAATTGCAAATTACGAGTTACGAATTAAATTAATATTTTAATCGAATATGAATAAAGAAAAATTTTATATCGATCCGGATATATCACTGGCTGAGACTATGCCTGCTGAGTTTTATACAGAGGATAAATATTTCGAGATTTCTAAAGAAAAGATATTTTCAAAGAGCTGGCAGTTTGTTTGTGACTCTGAGTCGGTAAAAGCACCCGGTCATATATTTCCTTTTTACCTTCTTGAAAATTTTCTTAATACTCCTCTCATTCTTTCAAGAGATACAAATGATAAATTGCAATGTCTTTCAAATGTCTGTACTCACAGAGGAAATATTCTTGTAGAAGGAAGCTGTACTGAAAAAAATATCAGATGCAGATATCATGGCAGACGATTCGGGCTCGATGGTAAATTTATTTCAATGCCTGAGTTTGAAGAAGTAAAAAATTTTCCATCCAAAAGAGATGATCTCCCTGAAATTCCTTTTTATGTCTGGGATAAATTTCTTTTCGCATCTTTAAATCCAATAGCTCCGCTGCATGAATTTTATGGAGATATGTTTTCCCGAATTTCATTTCTTCCTGTAAATGAATTTATCTTTGATGAATCGAGATCAAAAGATTATCTCGTAAAAGCTCACTGGGCTTTGTATTGCGAGAATTATCTTGAGGGATTTCATATTCCGTATGTTCATAATTCTTTAAATGAAAAACTGGATTACTCAGGCTATTCAACAGTACTATTTAGATTTTCAAATCTACAAATTGGACTTGCAAATAAAAAGGGCGGTGATGAATGTTTCAATATTCCTGAAGGACATCCTGATCACGGAAAAAATATTTCAGCATATTACTTTTGGATATTTCCGAATATCATGTTTAATTTTTATCCTTGGGGATTATCAATAAATATTGTAAAGCCGATCAGGAAGGATCTGACAAAGGTCACTTTTTTGTCTTATGTATATGATGAATCAAAATTAAATGAAGGTGCAGGAGGTGCATTGGATAAAGTTGAGCGGGAAGACGAAGCAATTGTCGAGAATGTTCAGAGAGGGATCAATTCAGGATTGTATAACAGGGGAAGATATTCTGTAACCAGAGAAACCGGGACGCATCATTTTCACAGACTGATCTCAGAGTTTTTATGACAATTTCATTTGTATTTGTTGGATTTCAGTTTATTTGTATTGCTGCGATAATGCTGACAGGTGAGATCTTTCCATCTGATAAGATCAAAATGGTTTTGCTGGTCATCACTGCTGTTCCGGGATTCGTTGCTATGTATTCATTCAGATTCAGGTTTAATATATTTCCCGAAATTCCTGAATTCCATAAACTTAATATCTCAGGGATTTACAAGTACGTCAGACATCCAATGTATACTTCGGTTATTTTAATGACATTACTTTGGGTTTGGAATGATTACAGTTTAATGAGATTTGCTATTTGGGTTATACTTCTGATTGATCTTATTTTTAAACTTAAATATGAAGAGAGACTTCTTATGAAAGCATATCCTGAATATGAAGAGTATATAAAAAAAACTAAAATGCTTATTCCTTTTTTATATTGACGTAGCACAGATTATTAATCTGTGTTTGATTATTAATCTATGTGTTCGATTATAAATCTGAATGTTAGATTATTAATCTGTGCCACAATAAAATTTAACCTACAAAGGTTTTACAAATTTACTTGTCTCACCTTCTTTCAACATTGGCTGATAAGGTCCATACTTATGCTGCTCCACTGAGAATTTATCCTCATAAGGCGGGAATGGAAAATCTACTGGTTTGAATTTCAGATCGGGATAATCTGATTCTATACCTGGCAAATTTGGTCGTGGAGTTGATATTATATAAGCTGCAACATCATACGAATCCTCAAGTGACAAAATTGCATCATTGTATGGCATCTTGGTATAGATGAAAGCTGTTGCAGTTAAAAGTCTGTACATTCCTGCACCGTCATTAAAACTGTTTGGTCCCATCACCGGCGGGAATTCATAGCCTTTTAAAGAATCGGCAGCTACATCTACATTTCCCGGACTTCTCAAAACACCCTGTCCGTTATCCGCGTGACATGTCGTACAATAATTCAGATAAACTTTCTTTCCGTTTTCTTTATCAGCAGCTCTGTTAATAAGTTCAATTTTTGGAAGTCCCTGTCCTTCTACCTTTGTACCTTTTGGTGCATAAGTACTCAGCCATTTCAAATATGAAACTAAAGCAGTCATCTCTTTTGAAGTATCAGGCAAAGGTTTTCCGTTCAAACTTCTTTTCATACAATTGTTGATCCTCTCCTCGATATTTATGTTCTTTCCTGATCTCGAATCAAATTTTGGGTAATCATAATATACACCAACCAATCCCATTACATTTTTCAATGTACCGCCTTTTAAGTGACAATTCTGGCAAGCCAAACCTGCATTCGTAAATCTGTTTGCTTCATCAGGGACATCAGATCCTATATACAAGTTAGTCTTGTTAAAAATGTTTCTGCCTAGTGTAATAATTTTCCCTTCCTCATTGTCAGGTATAGTGGTTAATTCAGGTGCTCTCCACGGGACTATAGAATCTTTTGTGCTTAGTGTCTGATCATTCTGGCAGGAAAGAAAGGGATGTGAACTCTCTGAAAGGAGATAGATTGAAAATAAAAAAATAAACGAAACAATTACTAATTTTTGAGAATTGCTTATTATAGTTTTCATGATATTTTTATTATAAAATTAATGTAATTTTCAATTAATTGCAATTTTTATTTAAAGGTAAGGATCAAATAAAATTTAAAATAAAGTAATTGTTTAACTGAAGATAAGCATGTATAGATGTTTACTATGAACCGGAAGATGTTCGATTTTAAATTAAGTTTGGATATGCAATTTTCAAGCAAAACTATGTTTCGTAAAAGTTGTTTCAAACGCAATCTGCAAAAATTTAAAATATATAACTTCAGTTATTTATTTAAAAAACAAATTACAACTAACTTTTTAATTATACTTGGAATTAATAAATTACAAAAAACAACTGAATGAATAAAATTTTTTTACTTTTTTTATTTGTAATACTTTCCGGCAATATTTCCTCACAGACCATAGATGAAAAAGAGATATTCAGTCTGGATTTTAAAGGAAATGCAGAATTATATAATTTTGTTTGGGATGATGCTTCAGGAAATTACTGTTATGCTTATCTTATTCCTGAAGAGAAAAAGACATTTCTTATTTCTCCTAAAGGCAAATCCGAGAAATATGATTTTATTATGACTTTTGATACAAAGTTTGATTCTAAAGGAAATTATTTTGCTGTCTCGGGTAATTATGAAAGTGATTATGGAATAGATAATTATTTTTTAATTATTAACGGTAAAACTTTTAAAGGTCTTGAATACATTGAATCATCAAGTAGTTTTATCAATAAAAAAGATGAATATGTATTCATCTTTAAAATTAAAGAAGATTATTATATTGGATATGCTAAAGCTGACGGGAGTTTCAGACAGTCGGAGAAATTTGATCAGGTCAAACCTGTCTTTAAATATATTCAGGGTAGGGGAAAGGAAGGTGATAATGAGCAAATTGGAGATGAATATTTTTACAAAAATGCTAAAGATGAAAGAGGATTTATCATTATTCAAAATGGTAAGGCAGGTATGTTATTTGGAGATGATATTATGATGACAGATTATTCCGATATACATGAAACCAGTCTGACTTTTAATAACAATAAGGAACTTTCATTTATTGCAAAGAGCGGTGGTAGGTTTTATGAAAATGCTGGAAATGAATTTGTAGTATCAGGAGATAAAAAGTATAAAAGTTTTGATTATGTAAATCCACCTCTGTTGTTTAATAAAGATAATGAACCAGTATATAAATCTTCAGATTCTACAGAACAATTTTTACAGCATTCATATCTTGTAAAAGGTGATGAAAGGCAGCAAGTAAGTTTTGATCAATCTGAAGAAAATCTTAAACCTGTACTCATTTATGAAATATATGAAATTAAATTTTCTGAAAATGGTGATTTTACTTATTATGCTTCTGCCGATGAGATTATTCCCGCTACACCGGGAGATGTAACAACATACGATGAGTATTATGTAAAAACTTATTATGTAAAAAACGGCAAAGCTTTGCTGCTCGGTTATAATACAGGTAATGTTATTTATGATAAGGAAGGAAACATAATCTACACTGGAATTTCAGATCTTAAAAAAAAGGAATATTTGTTAATGAGAAGTAACGGAGAAAGTATTATAATAATAGGAAAGGGAGATTATGATCTTATAGCAGATTATGGATTTATGAAAGATGGTGAGCTCTATTATTTCGGACAGCAATTTTCAAAAGATGAGTCTGGAAGAAAGGGATCTGTAAAATTTTATCTTGGGAATAATTTAAAAAATGAATTTGAAAATGTTTCATATCAGAATTTTGAAAACGGTGCGGCTATGATCCAATTCTCACCTGAGAGTAATGAATATGTTATCTGTGCAGATGAAAACAAAGGACCCGGACAACACTCAAGTTATTTGGTTACAGATAAGGGAAAATTGAAATTCCCTGAAAACACACTTACCGGTACTGGTAAATTTCTAAATATTCTAAATATTATTTATACCAGTAACGGCAAAATATTTTATACCGGCATTACTGAATTGGATACAACAGATTATTCATATACTGAGGAAATCTTTACTAACGACATCTCACTTGGTAAATATTACAGACTGGTACAGAATATTAAGTACAACAGATCCGATAACACTATAAGATTTTTAGGATCAAGAAAGAATAAGATCTATTCTGTAACTGTCAGATATTGATTCGATGAAATAGAAATTTCCAAAAGTTTATTAAATAAAATTTAAACTATCATGGAAAAAAAATATTGCACTTTTTTATTTTTGCTGCTCTTTTCATTTTTCTTCTTTGGCTCAGGATTAAGTATTTTAATTTCGCAGCCTCAGAATAAAAAAGTTACAGCTATAGATTCTTTGAATCATAGACCAGCTGTAACTGATAGCGTAAAATCTGAAGTGAGGCAGGGCGGATCTGTGAAAATTAAAATCGAAGAAGTTTTAAATGAAAAATCAAACAAAAATGAAGGCAACCTCGGTAATAATATTCTTCTTAAAGTAAGTAATATTCATGACCTTTTGACAGACAGTAAAATTAAAGGTAAACCAATTGTTCTCTACATTGACGGACTGCTTATAAATAATTCAGCAGGAAGGATCATTCGTGATACCTCAGCAAATGTCTGGCTGAAGTTTCCTTTGAAAATGAAAGGTGCTGAAGAATCATGGCTTGAAATTTTAAAAAGACCTGACCTGGTTTCAAGATCTACTAATCTTGTTACTATCAGTGCAGGTATTGAAGGTGAAAAAGAACTTGAATCAAACCGTGAAAATTTTTCCCTGATCATTTATAATGAAATGGCGTACTTTCAGTTTATTGGTATTTCAATTCTTTTACTTCTGATCACTTTATATCTTGCAATAAAAACTGATATGCTCAGAGAGCCGGTAACAGATAATTCATCAAAGAAAAAAAGACCATACAGTCTTGCTCTGACGCAGATGGCATTCTGGTCATATCTTGTTGTTTCAACTTATCTTGCTCTATATATTATCACAAAAGAGTTTCCCTCCATTACAAATTCTGTGCTTGCATTAATGGGTATCAGCTCTGCCACTGCACTCGGATCAGTGATGATAAACTTTAAAAAGATCAAATTATCAAAGGAGAAAATTATTTCTATGAGTTCGGAAATGAGATCTATCGATGACAGAGTTTTATTGATAAAAGAACTTATGAAAGAAGATATTACTCCAATGAGGAAAGAAGAATTCAGAAGTGAACTGGAATCTCTTAATAAGAGACAATATGAAATACATGATTTATTGAAAGACGAGAAAACATCTCATGAGTATTGCTGTAAAGGTTTTTTAAATGATATACTTTCTGATTCAGGAGGAGTAAGTTTGTACAGATTTCAGATCGCCGTATGGACATTAGTGCTCGGATACATTTTTATTTTCACAGTATGGAATAGTCTGAAGATGCCTGAGTTTGACAATACATTGCTGGCTCTGATGGGAATAAGTTCTGGTACTTATCTTGGTTTCAAGATCCCTGAACAGAGACAGTAATTATTTTTTATTTGTTGCATTAATTTCATAACCGTCGGATTCAATTATAACTGCACCTTCATTGTCTGTCCGAAAAATTTCTGCATCAGATCTTTTTAATCTGTTAAGTATGATCTCAGAAGGATGGTTAAATTTATTAAACTTCCCGCACGAAATTACTGCTATCTTCGGAGTGTTTTTTAAAATAAACGGAATTGTACTTGAAGTAATACTGCCGTGATGTCCGGCTTTTAATATATCTGTATTTAAAAAATCTTTATAATTATCTCTGATAAATAATTCTCCTGCAGCTTCTACATCACCTGTAAAAAGTATTTCCGTTTCACGATATTTTAAAATAAATACCACTGAGCCATTATTCAGATTTCCAAAAGTAGGATGATCACTTGCATCAGCATGAGCTTTATCAGGATATATAAAATATAATCTCATATCTTTAAAATCTTGTATCATATCACCGCTGCGAACAATCGTTCTCTTCACATTTTTTAAAGAGATCAAACTGTCGGTTTCTCTTGTGAAATCAGTGATGTGATCCTGTCCGCTTTCAATGATGTTTCCTATTTCAAAATTTTTAAGCAGATAATTCACTCCGCCAATATGATCCATATGCAGATGAGTAAGAATTATCATGTCAATTCTGTCAATTCCTTTTCTTCTAAGTAAAGGTGCAATTGTCTTTTCTCCATTGTCAAAAGTTTTAGTACTGTTACCGCAATCGACAAGAATGTTTTTTCCGTCGGGAGTCTCGATCAATGCACAGTCTCCCTGACCTACATCTAAAAAAGTTACTTTCAACATTTGCTCATAGGACGTACTGTTTATAAGTAATATTAAAATTATAAGTATTGAAATGATCAGGTTTCTAAAAAATACATGAAAAGTTTTTGCAAACAGAAGAAAAATGCCGATGACATAATATGAAATTACAATAGGGTAGGTGAAATTTTTTATATAGATAAATGAAAATTTCATACCCGCACAGAATTTTATGAACTCCAGCTGAATGCTTAGCAAAATATTATTTGCTTCGGCTACTACTGAAGACAAGTGAAAAGAAATAACTCCTGTCAGTATTTGCAAAAATCCTATGGCAAGTGAAATGTTAGCAAGCGGTACTGCGACAACGTTTGCAATTAGTGAAATAAAAGAAATTTTTCCAAAGTAAAGTGAAGTAAGCGGAAGTGTCCCGATCTGAGCTGCAAGAGATGTAAAAAATAAAACTGATATCCAGCTAATAATTTTTTTGAAATTAGATCTTGTTGATTTAAGGTTATGCAAAAAACTTTCTTCAAACCGGGTGTAAATTATCACCATTGAAAAAGTCGCTGCATAAGATAAAATAAATCCGGTATCGAATAATAATCTTGTATCATAAATTAGTATGAACATTGCAGAAACTCCGATGAAATTATAAAAGTGGATCTTTCTTTCGAAGACAAATGACATTAGCACAGTTATTCCCATGATGGTCGCGCGTAAAATGGAAGCCGGATTGCCGGTGAACATACAGTAAAAAATAAGAAACAGACAAGTAATATATATCCTGAATTTAAATGGTACACGCAATAATGAAAGTAAAATAGTTACAAAAATTATGACGTATGCAACATTAAGTCCTGACACAGCTATAAGGTGCATCACACCGGCATTTATAAATGCTTCCTTAGTTTCGTCTGAAATATCAGATCTCTCACCTGTCACAAGTCCTTTAAGATAAGAAGCATTGTCTCCGCTTAGCAGAGTGTCTATATTATTTAATGCAAAGATCTTAGCAGGGAAAATAATATTCTGATAAATGAAACTCAGATTATTCTGTGAAATTATTTTCACATCCTTATAACTTGTAGTATAAAATAGTTTATGAATATCATGTGACTCAAGATACTTTTTATAATCAAAGTCTCCCGGATTCCTTCTGCCCGGCGGTGTAGATAGTTTTCCTTTGATTGAAATTTCATCACCCGGATTTATAACGGGAATCAGTTCGGGAGTTTTTGAATATATATTTTCCCTTAATGTAGCTATGAGCTTTCCGTTTAAATGCAAAGTATCTTTTCGGGATGAAATACTTTTACACTCTAGGACTAACTTTACTCCCGATTTATTTACTAAAGGAATTTCAGTGACTATCCCAGTGATTACATTGTAAGAATTTTTTTGAGTATCAGGAAAATTTTTTAACTTACTGTGAGTACTTCGGTTAAAATCAAATTGTGAATTAAATAAACCCAATGTGAATATCAGAATGACAATGGGTACACGGCAAATTGTTTCGAATTTATTTATAGACCTTAAAAAAATTATTATCAGCAAAAATGCAATAAAAATAATTCGGATAATTGTTGAGAAGCTACTGAAATAATCAAAACAAAGAATTCCCAATATGTAAACTAGTATGAATTTTAAAGCTGGACTCTTTGACATAATGTTCATAAAGAAATTTATTTCTTCCAAATTTGTCACTTCAAATTATTTACAAATGATCAAAAAAGCAAATTGCAATTTATGCAGTTTGTGAAAGACAGAGAATATGAGACTTTAAATATCGAAAGTATTTTTTTAACTTGCACAATGAATCCGGTAGAAATAATAAAACTAAAAAGAAACGGCAATGCTCTAAGCAGAGATCAGATAAAATTTCTGATCGAAGGATATCTAGAGGGCAAGGTAACTGAGTATCAGATGTCAGCATTTTTGATGGCTGTATATTTTAAAAATATGAATGAAGATGAAACATTTTATCTGACAGAGATAATGCTTAACAGCGGGTCAGTGCTGGATCTGAGTCATATAAAAAATCCAAAAGTTGACAAACATTCAACCGGCGGGGTAGGGGATAAGACTTCTATTATACTTGCTCCACTTATCGCATCGTGTGGAATTTCTGTTCCGATGATCTCAGGAAGAGGTCTTGGGCATACAGGTGGAACGCTTGACAAACTTGAATCCATTCCGGGATTTAATGTGAATTACGATATAAATGATTTTAAAAGAATTTTGGAGAAGACTGGTCTTGTAATGCTAGGTCAGACTTCGGAACTTGCACCTGCAGATAAAAGAATTTATGCGCTTAGAGATGTGACTGCTACAGTTGAAAGTATACCGCTTATCACTTCCAGTATAATGAGTAAAAAACTTGCCGAAGGTGCTGACGCTCTGGTATTTGATGTTAAGATCGGAGTTGGTGCAAATCTTCCGGATAAAGATGAATCCATTCAGCTTGCAAAAAAGTTAATTTCTACTTCAAAAAAGTTCGGCAAAAAAGCAATTGCTGTTTTATCCGATATGGAACAGCCGCTTGGTATGAAGATAGGTAACTGGCTTGAGATAGAGGAGTGTATAGAAATGATGAACGGAAAACTGATACCTGATCTGTATAAGCTTACGAATGTTCTTGCCGGAGCAATGCTTTTTCTTGGTGATGCAGCAGGAAGTATAGAAGAAGGTGAAAAGATCGCATTGCAAAAACTTTCCGATAAGTCGGCTTATAAAAAATTTCTTGAGATGGTAGAGATTCAAAATGGAGATATCTCTTATGTGAAAGACTGGGCGAATTTAAAAAGACCTGAATTTTCAAAATTAATAAAAGCTGATCAGGACGGATTTATTTCTGAAATGCATGCTTCGGATTTTGGGTACGCTGCTATCGAGCTCGGATGCGGTAGAAAAAAGACTGATGATAAAATAGATTATCTTGCAGGAATAATACTTAACAAAAAATGCGGAAACGAAATCAGGAAAGATGATGTGATCTGTGAATTATTGTCCGGGGATCAGTTGAAAATTGATATTGCAGAAAAGAGGTTAGAGCAGGCAGTTAAAATTTCTAAAATTAAACCAAAGGTAAATCCTTTGATCATTGATATATTAGATTGATTTTTTTTAAAATATTGAAAATTTAAAAATCTTTAAATTAAAAAGATGGATAAAAGTCAGACTAAAAAACCAACAAGTTTACTTACAAAAATTGTACTGTTTATCATTGTAGCTGCTACCATTTTTTCAGTTTATTATACAGTAAAGCTCGTGTATTCAGGATTTACATTCAGATAAGAAAAAAAGAAATTTAGATCTCTTCTTTTGCTTTAAAGGTCTCAAGATATTTTTCCTTAAGCAGGGGAGTGATCCTGTACCTGTCGTCTCCGAATTCTTCATTCATAGTAAAGAGAATATTGTATATCAGATCAAGGCCGATCTTTTCGCTCCAGTCAATTGGTCCGTGCGGATAATTCGTACCGAGCTTCATTGCAGTGTCAATGTCTTCTCTGTTTGAAGTTCCTTCCTGTAAGACGAGATAAGCTTCGTTTATGATCATTGAAATAATTCTCATACTTATCATTCCCGCTCTGTCAGTGACTTCTGTAACTTCTTTATCCGCGTTTTCAAATATCTCCCGGCATTTATTCAAATGCTTTTTCTCAGTGAATTTACATCGGGTAATCTCCATTCCCTTTGATTCAGAAAATGACGGATATATTGATGCTCCGGTTATTCTTTCAGGGTACTTTGAATTTATTGCCTGCTCGAGAACTGTGATGCAAAGTGAAGAGGAAATTACAGTGGCTTTTGAATTTTTTTCATCAATAAAATTAAGGATCTTGCACTTGATTTCTTTGCCTGTATTTGAAAGCTCGAAAATGATATCTGTGGATTCGTCAAGCGTATCCTGTATTTCATATTTTGATTCGAGTATTTCTGATAATTCTGTCATCAGATATTGATTGTCACCTATTAAAAAAACTTTTTCCATCTATTTAATTGTATATTTAAAAATTGTCAGATAAAGAATTAAAAAAATATTTAGATTCACTTTATTCAAAATATCATAAAAAATTTTCCTCAAATGATCCTGTCTGGATTCTTCATGAATTTTATGATAAAAAAGATATTGAGATCATCGGATTTATTACTTCGTGCTATTCTTATGGAAGAGTAGATAGTATAAATGCTTTTATCAGAAAATTATTGAATATAACAGGAAATAAAGTTCATGAATTTACTTCTAATTATAATGAACATAAAGACAAAAAATATTTCGAAGACATGTACTATAGATTCAATTCCACTGAAGATCTTTCACAATTGATATCTAAGATCAGAAATGTCATTAATGAATACAGCTCTCTTGAAGATCTTTTCCTTAAATATTATTCAAAGTCAGATGAAAACATTCTGCCTGCATTAAAAGGTTTTACAAAAGAGTTAAATGAAAATAAAGGAAATGAACATTCGTTGAAATATCTTGTCCCTCTTGCTGAAAGTGGTTCTGCCTGCAAGAGACTTAATCTCTACTTAAGATGGATGGTAAGAAATGATGATATAGATCTGGGCATCTGGGAAAATGTTGCTGTCTCAAAACTTTTAATTCCTGTCGATACTCATGTTTATAAAGTATCAAAAATACTTGGTCTAGCTGAAAGAAATACAAGTGACATGAAATTTGTAATTGAACTTACAAAAAAACTTAAAACCTTTAATTCTGAAGATCCTGTCAGATATGACTTTGCAATTTGTCATGCGGCTATGGAAGGCATTTTAAAACATTAAAACTTTAAAATTCAATTGCAGTTTTTTTCAGCATCAAATTTTAAAAATTTTGTAACTACGAGGACAGTATCCGGAATATTATCTCCGCCAATATCCTGAAAAGACTGAAATGCTTCAATCTCTACATAAGCTAAGAGGGTAGGAGAAACAAATCTTTTATCCTGATATGCTTTTTTCATTTCATTGGTTTCACTTTCTCCAACCAATATATATTTACGGTTAGTACTACATTCAGTAAAATGATTAGTATTACTATTGTAATTATACATTCCTTTCTTTAACTCAGCACCGATCACTTTGCGGCTGAACTCCATTTCCTCTTGTTGTTTTCTTTTTTCTTCTTCCGAAAGTATCTTTTGTTCAATGTCTTCATTACCACAGCTTTGAAATAAAAATAATCCTAAGAAAATTATAAATAAGTATTTCACATTAATATGTTTGAAGTATTTTACTAAAAAATTTAAATATTTTTATTTGTTAAAAAGACAATTTATCTGAATGTTTTAATTCGTAATTCGTAATTTATTTTACAAGTGCCATAGAATGGGTATAAAAATCATTTCCTATCTGCAATTTATAAAAATAAATTCCTGAAGATAAAGCCACTGAATTAAAATTCGAAACATACTTGCCTGTCTCTTTAAACTCATTGTTTAATAATGTAGCAATTTCTTTTCCGAGAATGTCATAGATCTTTAGAGTTACGTTAGAATTTTTTAATACATTGTAATAAATATTTGTCTGAGCATTAAAAGGATTTGGATAATTCAATGTGACAGCGTAATCCACAGGTATATTTGGAATTCCATCGGGAGATACATCCCAGTCTTCTCTGAATATCCTGTAAGAGAAATTCGTAGAATCAAAATTGAATTCATATACGATCTCATTATTGCTGTTTACTTCTGTATAAGCAGTTGGTGCAAATCCCCAAGAAATAGAAGTATTACCGTTGTTAAGTCTTTCAGTATAACCCATAGCAAAAGTATATATGGAAGGAACATTTCTGTATTCCCATACATTTTCGGCTGTCATATTTGTTTCGTTAATTCTGTATTCCACTGATCTTGAAAACCTCGGTTCATGATAATTTCCGTTATCAAATATTGTGAAAGTACCGGTTGCTGTTCTTCTTATTGCATGCTGATAGGAAAATTTGATAGAATCATTGATAAAAGTAAACTGATTATTTTCCCCACCGAGTCTCCATATGATTGCTCCTGTCTCTTTGTTTAACTTTGTTATTTCTGACATGTTTCTGCTTGAGATCACGTAATGCCCGTCATAGTCCACATCAAAAGCGTTACCATGGCAGTAATCAACATTTCCTAAGGAAAGATTTTCTTTGTCTGCATCCGTGATCTGAAAATGATCCCAGCTTCGCCACTGAAAGATCACATTTTTATCTGAATCAATTTCCTGAATGATCAGACCTGTTACGTTTGCATTCTTTTGACCTCCCGGAACGATCTGGCTCATATCTATAACCTGAACATCATAACTCATCAATAAAACATTTCCATCATCTTTTATGAGAATATCATGCAGGTCTGTTTCATATCCGTTACCGGTTGCAAAACTGTCAACAATCGAATAAGTAGAGTCAAGCGCATAAAATTTCATGGCAATGTTCTGGAAATAAGTGAGCAGCCCGTTTTTATTTACTTTAAAATCATAACATGTCTTTGGCATTTGTCTGTAAAAAAGAAATTCACCATCATTTTTCATACTCATTATGAACGGAGAGGTTAATGTATCACGTGCAATATTTGCAAAGAATAAAGTACCACCCGATGGATTATTGTTTTTTGTAATTGTGATTTGAGGCATAATGATCCCGCCGGTATTATATCCGTTTGGATTCTCAGGTATCCTGTAAACTTGCTTTTGTGATTGTCCAAATTCTTTTTCACGGATCTCCGAAATTATTTTTTTCTTTTCAGAGCCACTTAGAATGTTTTCTGAAGTTGAGAAGCTGATGCTTTTTATTAATCTGTTATTATTTAAAGAGATCAGATCTGCGGAGATATGCTCTCCTGTTTTGAATGGATAATTTGGATCGAATATAAAAGTCTTTTTGTCTGAAGCTAATTTTATATTGCCGTCAATTAATCTTCCATCTAAACCTTTTACAATGCAAACGAGTCTTTCGTTTTCTATATTTAATTCTGTTTTGAAAATAATATTTTCAGAAATGTTTACAAGTTTTGCATTATTGACGGGAGAAGTATAGATTATTTTGATTGAATTTTTTGTTGAATATGAATTCTGAAAGAAAATGACCAAAAAAAATACTGAAATGTAAAATTTTAGCAACACAGATTAATTTATTATAAAAATTTATTTATTTATTAAAACTGAATTTAGTTATTTTAAGAAGTTTCAAAATTAATATTGCAATATATTCAAAACAAAACTATAAATAAATAACAGAAAGGTTAATTATGACAAACAACGTTTACTGGCTACTTGAAACAAACATAAAGGATGGTGAAACAGAAAATCTTAAAGCTCTGATGACAGAAATGATAGAAAGCACAAAGGAAAATGAAACCGGTGCTTTAAATTATGAATGGTCAGTAAGTGAAGACGGTAAAAGCTGTAACCTTTTTGAAAGATATTCAGATTCAGAAGCAGCTTTGGCTCATATGGATACTTTTGGAAAGAATTTTGCTGCAAGATTTATGAGCATTCTTGAGATTAAAAAATTTGTAGTATATGGTAATCCGGATGAGAAAGTAATCGGTGCATTGACAAAGATCGGTGCTAAGATTATGAAGCCTCTCGGCGGATTTCAGAGATAAAATTTAACTGATTTTTTAAAGCCGGATAAAAATTATTCTTTGAAATTTATCCGGTTTTTTTTTATTTCTTTCGAAAAAAATTAATTTAAAATATAAAAATCTATTGATCTGTATATTTTTTCATATACTTCCAGTTCCTAGGCTTTCCTTCAGATATCCATCCTAAAGCAGTTTGAAGTCTTTTATTTCGTGTTGATTCTGACTTTGCCTCAGTGAGCCATTCTATATACTCTCTTTTATTTGACGGACTAAATTTATCAAATATCATTTTTAAATCCGGAGATTTCTTTAATGCATTTCTGAAATAATCCGGCATTGGAAGAACCTTTTTCTTTTCTTTTGTAAATACTTTGGTTTTTTTGCCTTCTTCAGTAAGCTTCATTGCTTCTTTAATGCAAGCAGTTAATTTTTTATCATCCGGAAGATCTGCCAATTTTTCAATCCTTCCAAAATGACCCATCCCGTCTTTATTTTTAACTGAAAAAATTTTATCAAAATCTTTCATCAGAGAAGCTTTCCAGAATCCAAAAGAACAGTGATTTTTAAATGCTGCCATACTGCACATCATCTCATCTCGATAATCAAAAAAAGGCATTCCCCATTTGATATTTTCCTGTACATCCGGACACTCTTTGTGAATAAGCGTTCTGAGGTGATTTAATATTGGTTTTGCAAAATCAGATGACCTGGAGATATAAGCATCAATTTTAATGTTTGTGTTTTTCATAATTTCAAATTAAAATTTTTAAGAAATATAACAATGCAGATTAATTAATAATATTTATTTCTAAAAAAAAAAGACCTTCTTATTAATAAGTAGGTCTTTCGTTATATAATATTTTGAGTCAATTCTTATTCTCAAGTATTCAAAAATTTATTGAACATTGAAAATTAATATTTGAAAATTAAAAAAGACCTTCTGAAATTTAAAGAAGGTCTTTTTATATTATAAATTGAAATCAATTCTAATTCACAAACATTCAAAAATTCATTGAACATTGAAAATTAAAAAAGACCTTCAAAAATTTAAAGAAGGTCTTTTTATATTATAATTAAGAATCAATTCTTATTCTCAAACATTCAAAAATTCATTGAACATTGAAAATTAATAATTGAAAATTGATTAGTACATGTCACCCATACCACCGCCCATGCCGCCCATACCACCTGGAGGCATCATTGGAGATTTGTCTTTTTCGGGTCTGTCAACGATCGTAGCCTCAGTCATAAGAAGAAGTCCTGCAACGGAAGCTGCATTCTCTAGAGCTACTCTTGTAACTTTAGTAGGATCGATGACACCTGATTTTACAAGGTCTTCGTACTGTTCAGTTGCTGCATTAAATCCGTAATTATCTTTTCCTTCTTTTACCTGATTGATAACCACTGAACCTTCAAGACCTGCATTATTGACGATCTGTCTGATCGGTTCTTCGATAGCTCTTTTTACTATAGAGATACCGGTAGTAATGTCATGATTGTCGCCTTTTAATTTATCTAATTTATTACCCACTCTTAAAAGTGCAACACCACCTCCGGGAACGATACCTTCCTCGACTGCTGCTCTTGTTGCATGAAGTGCATCTTCGACTCTGGCTTTTTTCTCTTTCATCTCGATCTCTGTTGAAGCACCAATTTTAAGTACTGCTACTCCGCCTGATAGTTTGGCAAGTCTTTCCTGTAGCTTTTCTTTATCATAGTCAGATGAAGTCTTATCGATCTGTGACTTTATTTCGTTTACTCTTTTCTTAATGTCTTCAGTCTCTCCTGCGCCTTCTACGATTGTTGTATTATCTTTGTCGATCACAACTCTCTTAGCAGTTCCAAGATATGAAACAGTTGCATTCTCAAGCTTATAACCCTGCTCTTCAGAGATAACCGTAGCTTTGGTTAAAATTGCAATATCTTCAAGCATTGCTTTTCTTCTGTCACCAAATCCGGGAGCTTTTACTGCGCAGATCTTAAGTGTACCTCTTAATTTATTTACAACTAAAGTTGCAAGAGCTTCACCTTCTATGTCCTCAGCAATGATCAGCATACTTCTTCCTGATTGAGCTGTTTTTTCAAGTATTGGAAGCAGGTCTTTCATTGTAGAAATTTTCTTGTCGTGAATAAGGATATACGGATCTTCAAGTTCAGTCTCCATTGACTCAGCATCAGTCACAAAATAAGGTGAAAGATATCCTCTGTCAAACTGCATTCCTTCTACAACATCAACTGTAGTCTCTGTACCTTTTGCTTCTTCTACTGTGATGACGCCGTCTTTTCCAACTTTGTCCATAGCTTCAGAAATAAGTCCGCCGATGTAAGTATCGTTATTAGCAGAGATAGAACCAACCTGTGCGATCTCTTTATTTTCTTTTATAGGTGATGAAATTTCTTTCAGACCTTTTACTAATTCCTCAACAGCTTTATCTATTCCTCTTTTAAGATCCATTGGATTAGCTCCGCTGGTTACATGCTTCAGACCTTCTCTGAAAATTGCCTGAGCAAGGACTGTTGCAGTTGTAGTTCCGTCTCCGGCTACATCAGAAGTTTTTGAAGCAACTTCTTTTACCATCTGTGCACCCATATTTTCAATTGGATCTTCAAGTTCTATTTCTTTAGCAACAGTAACACCGTCTTTAGTAACAGTCGGTGCACCGAATTTTTTATCGATTACAACATTTCGACCTTTAGGCCCAAGTGTGACTTTCACTGCATTTGCAAGTGTGTCAACACCTTTCTTTAATGCGGATCTTGCTTCCGAATCAAAGCTAATTATTTTAGACATATTCTTTTTTGTTTTAGTTATTAAATATAATTATTATAAATTTTTACCGGAAAGATTTCCGATATTGGTGATTTAGATAATTGCGTAAACATCTGATTCTCTCATGATCAGATATTCATCACCTTCGATTGTTATTTCTGTTCCGGAGTATTTTCCATAAAGGACTTTGTCTCCGACCTTTAATTCCATTTTTACTTCTTTACCGTCATCGGTAATTTTTCCTTTTCCGACAGCTACGATCTCGCCTTTCATTGGCTTTTCTTTTGCTGTATCTGGAATGATCAGACCTGAAGCAGTTTTTTCTTCTGCATCAGCCGGTTTTACGATTATTCTATCGCTTAATGGTTTAATGTTCATTTTTTACCTTTCTTAAGTTGTTTAATTAAAAAACACTTATGTTTTATTTGGAATTTGTTAGCACTCTACTTGTAAGACTGCTAATATAATAATGTTAATTTGAGAATTCAAGTCAAAGTTACTTTCTTTTTTAAAAAAATAAAATATTGTCCAATTATTCTGGTATACTAACAATAAAATATTATTAATTTCAATCGAGTCTGAATAAAATTTCATCAATAAGTTTAAATTTTTTCCACTTTATGATTTAAATCATACAATACTTAGCAGATAGACTTTATTTTAAGTTCAGATAAAATGCTAAAAGTAAAAGATAAAAATATTACAATTAAATGCTTTCACTGCGGTGAGATATGCAGGCAGTCTGAGATTATTTTTGAAGAAAAAAATTTCTGCTGTGAAGGCTGCAAAGCAGTTTATGAAATTCTAAAAGGCAGTGATCTTTGTTCATACTATAACCTTAATGAAAAGACCGGGCAGAAACTTTCGGATATAAAATTTGAGAACAAATTTGAATTTTTAAATGATAAAGACATTCAGGAAAAAATCCATGATTTCAGAGATAATAAAGTATCAAAAATTACATTAACTGTTCCTGGTATTCATTGCAGCTCATGCATCTGGCTACTGGAAAAATTATACAAACTAAATCCCGCCATTAAATCTTCTTTGGTGGATTTCTTAAATAAGAAAGTAACAATTATTTATGATCACAATAAAATTTCTCTAAAAGAAATTGCTGTGATCATGTCTTCCATTGGTTATGAACCAATTATCTCACTTGATAAAAATAATGAACAGCAGAAAAAGAATCAGTTTAAGACAAATAAACTATATCTTAAGATTGGTATAGCGGGATTTTGTCTCGGGAATATAATGCTGCTTAGCTTACCTGAATATTTTGCAGGCAGCTTTAATGTAGATAACGATCTTAAGAATCTTTTTAATTATCTGAACATACTGCTTTCACTTCCAGTGTTTTTTTATTCAGCTTCAGATTATTTTATTTCAGCATGGAAAGCTGTTAAGAAAAAATACATCAATATAGATTTTCCAATTTCACTCGGACTTACAGCATTATTTGTCAGAAGTCTTTATGAAATAATAATTTTTAATAACGCAGGTTATATTGATTCTTTGGCAGGTCTGATATTTTTATTGCTGATAGGAAAATTATTTCAGAGTAAAACATATGAATCACTAAATTTTGAAAGGGATTACAAATCTTATTTCCCAGTATCTGTAACAATTAAGAATGGCAGCAATGGAAATTATAATGAAGTCAGTATTCCTGTTGCTAAGCTTGAAACAGGTGACAGGATAATTATCAGGAATGGTGAAATTATACCGGCGGATTCAATTCTTTTCAGCGGGAATGCCAATATAGATTACAGTTTTGTCACAGGTGAATCGATGCCTGAGCAGAAAGTACTTGGGGAGATCATTTATGCAGGCGGCAGACATTTCGGAAGCGTGATCGAACTAGAAGTGATCAAGACAGTTTCTCAAAGTTATCTTACTCAGCTTTGGAATAATGATGTATTTAAAAAAGAAACAGGATCAGGCATCCAAAATTTAACAGATAAGTTCAGTAAATATTTTACAATAATAATATTAGCAATTGCATTCGGAGCAGGAATATTCTGGCTTCGTGAGGACTTTAATAAAGCAATCGATTCATTTACAACTGTATTGATAATTGCTTGTCCATGTGCATTTGCTCTTACCACTCCATTTGCTTTCGGATATACAATGAGAATTTTCGGAAGGAATAAATTTTATCTGAAAAAAGGCAGTGTGATCGAGGATCTTGCTAATACAAACACTGTTGTCTTTGATAAAACAGGTACAATTACTGACACCGGTAATGTTTCAGTAAAATTTTTTGGAAGTAAATTATCTCATACAGAACTAAGTCTCGTGAAGGCACTTGTAAGAAATTCCTCTCATCCGCTCAGCAGAAAAATATTTGAGTCCATTGAAAATGATGACTATTCAGATGAACTTGAAGTGACTGATTTCATTGAATCCATAAGCGACGGTATCTCAGGTGTTGTATGCGGCATACCAGTTAAAGTAGGAAATATAAAATATTTACTAAAAGATCTTGACTGTTCTTATTACGATAAAAGTTTTGAACATAAAAGAAATCTATTTTCTACAAATGTATTTATCTCAGTCAACAATTATATAAAAGGATATTATTCTTTCAGAAATACATATCGTGATGGCATTGACAAAGTAGTCAGCGATCTCAAGGATGATTATGAAATGGCAGTTCTAACAGGAGATAATAATTCCGAGAAAAATAATCTGATGAAAATATTCAGCAGTAAAGTAAAACTCGAGTTTCATCAGAAGCCGCAGGACAAATTAAATTTCATAAAAAAACTTCAGGAGAATTCATCAAATGTCCTTATGATAGGTGATGGTCTGAATGATGCTGGAGCATTAAAACAAAGTGAAGTTGGAATTTCCGTATCAGAGGATATTGCAAATTTTTCGCCGTCATGTGATGCAATAATCGATGCAGGCGAGTTTTCAAAGATTGGAAAGTTTATAAAATTTTCAAAGACCTGTATGAATATAATCAAGGCAAGTTTTATAATATCTTTTATTTATAATGTTATAGGTCTATATCTCGCTGCTTCAGGTGTCTTCTCGCCGCTTGTCGCAGCAGTGCTTATGCCTTTTAATTCAATTTCTATCATTGTGATCATTTTCTTACTGACAAATTTCTTTTCAAAAAGAAGGGGATTGTCATGAGCGCTATAATTGTATTGATTGGTGTAAGTCTGACGGTAGCTATAATATTTCTTATCGCATTTATATGGTCCGTAAAGACTGGACAGTATGAAGATAAATATACTCCATCTGTCAGAATGCTTTTTGAAGATAATGAATTACCAAAGGAAATAGAAAAAGTAAAAAAGAATAATCAAAATTTAAAATAAATTTAATTCACATTTTATGAAAACATTTGACCCAAGTACGAGAATAAATGATTACCTCGTCTTTGGTGAATTTGGAGATGTAAATCCTTCCATTACGGATTCCTCAACATTTACTTTCAGGAATACAGCTAAGATGGAAGAAATTTTTGATCATGAAATCGAAGGATGTTTTCTTTATTCAAGACACTGGAATCCTATAAATAAATATTTATCAAATGCTCTTTCAAAACTTGAAGATACAGAATCTGCACAGGTTACATCTTCAGGAATGGGAGCTATCAGTTCTGCTATTTTGGAAATTTGTTCTGCAGGTGATGAAATAATTTCAGGCAGGACAATATATGGTGGTACATATGCACTATTTAAAAATTTTCTACCTAAGTTTGGAATTACTGTAAAGTTTATTGATCTCACTAATCTTAAATCAATAGAAAATTCAATAACAGATAAAACTAAAATTATTTACGGAGAATCTATCAGTAACCCGCTCCTTGAAATTATTGACATTCCGGCAATAAGTGAAATTTCAAAAAAGCATGGCTTGAAATTTGTCATAGACAACACTTTCAGTCCGATGATCATTTCTCCTTCAAGATTAGGAGCGGATATTGTGATACACAGTATGACAAAATTTATAAACGGCACAAGTGATTGTGTCGCCGGTTGTATCTGTTCAACTCATGATTTTATTACAAGTCTGGTGGATATTAATTCGGGAGCTACAATGCTGTTGGGACCGGTACTTGATAGTTACAGAGCTGCCAGTATTTTAAAAAATCTTCACAGTCTTCATATCAGAATGAAGAAGCATGGAGAGAATGCTTTATTTTTAGCAGAAGAATTTGAAAAGCTCGGTATAAAAGTTTTTTATCCCGGATTAAAAACAAATAAACATCACGAACTTTTTAACTCGATAAGAAATGATGGTTTTGGATTTGGAGGTATGCTTGCTATCGATACAGGTGATTATGGTAAAGCTTCAATACTGATGACAAGGATGCAGGAAGAAAATGTTGGTTATCTTGCGGTTAGTCTCGGTTATTTTAAAACTTTATTCAGCTCTCCGGGGCACAGCACTTCTTCTGAGATTCCTGAAGAAGAACAGATTTCAATGGGTTTGAGTGACGGTCTTGTCAGATTCTCTATTGGTCTAGATAATGATATTGTACCTGCATTTGAGAGAATAAAAAAATGTATGAAAGAAATTAATTTAATATAAAATAAAATAAAAACGGAGATTTCAAAAAATGGAGATGGAAAAATTCAGGTACGATAATAAGATTGTACGTGATTTTGCAGTAGCCACAATAGTCTGGGGAGTCGTAGGAATGCTGGTAGGTCTGATAGCATCTTTACAATTAATAACACCTTCGATGAACATGGGTAATCAGTTCACGACTTTCGGAAGGATCAGACCTTTGCATACTAATGCAGTTATATTTGCATTTGTCGGCAATGCAATCTTTATGGGAATATATTATTCCCTGCAAAGACTTTGTAAAGCGAGAATGTTCAGCGATATGCTGAGTAAAATTCACTTCTGGGGCTGGCAGACAATTATAGTATCTGCAGCAGTCACGCTTCCACTTGGATTTACAACAAGTAAAGAATATGCTGAACTCGAATGGCCGATCGACATTTTGATCGCATTGATATGGGTAGTGTTTGCAATTAACATGTTTGGTACAATAGTGAAAAGAAGAGAAAAGCATTTGTATGTTGCGATCTGGTTTTATATAGCTACGGTAGTTACAGTAGCAGTTCTTCACATTGTAAATTCAATCGAGATCCCTGTTACTTTATTTAAAAGTTATCCTGTGTATGCAGGAGTACAAGATGCACTGGTTCAGTGGTGGTACGGTCATAACGCTGTCGCGTTTTTTCTGACGACTCCATTCCTTGGGCTCATGTATTATTTTTTACCAAAAGCAGCAAACAGACCTATCTATTCTTACAGACTTTCAATACTGCATTTTTGGTCGCTGATATTTATTTACATCTGGGCAGGTCCGCATCATTTATTATATACTTCACTTCCTGACTGGGCTCAGTCACTCGGAGTTGCATTCTCGATTATGCTGATCGCTCCTTCCTGGGGAGGTATGGTAAATGGTCTTCTTACTTTAAGAGGTGCATGGGATACTGTACGTGACAATGCAATCTTAAAATTTATGGTGGTTGCTGTTACTGCATATGGAATGGCAACACTTGAAGGTCCTTTACTGTCATTGAAAAATGTAAATGCAGTTGCACATTTTACAGACTGGATCGTTGCACACGTTCATATCGGAGCTCTTGGGTGGAATGGATTTTTAACATTCGGAATTTTGTACTGGCTGATCCCGAGAATTTATAAGACACAGTTATTTTCCGAAAAGCTTGCGAACTTCCATTTCTGGATCGGAACTCTCGGAATAGTATTTTATGCAGCACCGCTTTACTGGGCAGGTGTTACACAATCTCTTATGTGGAAACAATTTACACCTGAAGGTCTATTGCAGTATCCGAATTTTTTGGAAACTGTGATCAAGATAATTCCAATGTATATAATGAGATCCATCGGCGGAACACTTTACCTTACCGGTGTACTGGTGATGGTTTATAATTTAGTAAAAACTGTAAAGTCAGGAAAGCTCGAAGCCAATGAAGATGCAGAGGCAGCCCCACTGATGAAAAATTCACCTGAGACTTCTAAATATAAACACAGATGGATAGAGACGAGACCGGGTAAATTTGCTATACTTGCAACTATAGTAATATTGATAGGCGGCGCAGTTCAGATGATACCAACTTTTCTTATCGAATCAAATATTCCTACCATTACAAGTGTAAAACCATATACTGCTCTTGAATTGCAGGGGAGAGATATTTACATAAGGGAAGGTTGTAATAACTGCCATTCGCAGATGATAAGACCTTTCAGATCTGAAACGGAAAGATATGGTGAATATTCCAAAGCAGGAGAATTTGTTTATGACCATCCGTTTCTCTGGGGTTCAAAGAGAACCGGTCCTGACCTGCAGAGGATAGGAAAAAAATATCCTAATCTCTGGCATTATTATCATATGAATGACCCGGGTTCAATTTCACCCGGATCTATAATGCCTTCATATCCGTGGCTGCTTGAACAGGAGCTGGATATTTCAACTACAGAGTCTAAAATAAATGCAATGAGAAAAATTGGTGTCCCATATAGTCCGGAATTTGGAGCAATATCAAATACAGAGCTGTTAGATCAGGCATCAGAAATTGCGCTTGACCTGAAAAATAACGGAGTAAATGTAGAAAATACAAAAGAAATTATTGCACTGATAGCTTATTTGCAGCGGCTTGGCACCGATATAAAAGTTACAGATACTGCAGGTAAATAATTAATAATTAAATAAAATTTTATAAAAATGTTTAAACATTATTTTGAAATAATAGAAGGAATTGATATCTATCCGATATTTTCACTTCTTGTATTTCTGATATTCTTTTCTCTGACAATAGTTTTTATTTTAAAATCAGATAAAGAATATATAAAGCAAATGAGCAATCTTCCGCTGGAAGGAGATGATCAAAATGAAAATTGAAATATTTAATAATAATAAAATGAAGTTTGTAAAAAATGTTATGAAAATTTTATCTGCGGGATTATTTTTTTCAATTATATCATTGCAGGGAGCTTATGCTCAGACTGCGCCGGCAGCGGCAGGTGAAACTGACATGCACATGTATACTATTATATTAATGGTCGTTATTCTAATAATTCTGCATGCCATCTTTGTACCGTTGCTTTATCCTGAGAAAACACCTGAGGAGATTGCGCAGTTAGAAACTAAAGAAAAAGAGAAATCCATTGTAACTATACTTGCTGATAAAATCTCAGGTCTGAAACCAATGGAAGAGGAACAGAATCTGCTGATGAGTGATGATTACGATGGGATACGTGAGCTTGATAATAATGTGCCCCCGTGGTTTAATATACTATTTTACGGAACGATAATTATTGCGATTGGATATTTGTTGAATTATCATGTGTTCAAAACAGGTAAACTTCCATTTCAGGAATATTCAGACGAGGTTTATGCTGCAGAAATAAAGCGCGATGAATTAATCCGTACCGGTGCTTTTATCAATGAAGAATCTGTAGAGCTGGTCAAAGATCCTGAATCTTTAGCAATGGGTAAGCAAATATTTGTAGCAAACTGTGTCCCATGTCACGGAAATAATGCTGAAGGGACAGTAGGACCAAATCTTACCGATGAATTCTGGATACACGGTGGCGGCATCAAGAATGTATTTAAGACAGTAAAATACGGAGTACCTGTAAAAGGAATGATCGCATGGCAGAATGTTCTTAATCCAAAATCTATTCAGCAGGTATCAAGCTATTTGATTTCACTTAAAGGTACAGCACCTGCAAACGGCAAAGTTCCTGAAGGTGAAAAATATGTAAATCAAGATGGATCAACTGATTCAACTTCCGTAAAAGGTGATTCACTTAAAACTTCAGGAACAACGACAAATATGAAACCTGACTCTATAAAGTTTTCTAATAATAAAAAAGATACTACTAAAGCAGATTCATTAAGTAAATAAAATGTCCGAAATAAATACTGATTCGAAGAAAAAATTAATACCGGAAAGTGATTCATTTAAAGATACTATTTCTATTGTCAATAAAGATGGGGGCAGGAAATGGATATATCCTAAAAAACCAAAGGGTAGGTTCTATAATGCACGTACATTAATTAGTGCCTTTTTACTGGCTTTTCTTTTTGGAGCTCCATGGATAAAGATTGACGGACATCCATTTGTTCTTTTAAATATAATAGAGAGAAAATTTATTCTGTTTGGAACAGTATTTGTTCCTCAGGATTTTTATCTGTTCGGATTATTAATGATCTCCATTTTCGTAGTTTTGTTTTTGGTCACTGCTGTATATGGAAGGATCTTCTGCGGATGGCTTTGTCCTCAAACAATTTTCCTTGAAATGGTCTTCAGGAAAATAGAGTATTTTATTGAAGGTGATTACATTCAGCAAAAAAATCTGAATGCTTCTCTCTGGACAGGTTCGAAAATTTTAAAAAAATTCTCAAAGTATTCGCTATTCTTTGTCATCTCTTTTCTTATAGCAAATACTTTCCTTGCTTATATTATTGGAGTTGATGAACTTTTAAAGATAATCAGCGAGCCTGTAAGTCAGCATCTCAGCGGCTTTTTATCTATTGTAGGATTTACTTTATTTTTTTATTGGATATTTGCATGGTTCCGTGAACAGGCATGTATTCTCGTCTGCCCGTATGGAAGACTTCAGAGCGTGTTGCTTGATAAAAATTCTGTAGTAATAGCTTATGATAATGTAAGAGGTGAGCCGAGAGGTAAAGTAAAAGATAAGATAAAAGATGATCTTGGAGATTGTATTGATTGTAAATTATGTGTAAATGTTTGTCCTACAGGAATTGATATCAGAAACGGTACACAATTAGAATGTGTAAACTGTACTGCCTGTATTGATGCCTGTGATTCTATCATGGATAAGATTGACAGACCAAGAGGGCTGATCAGATTTGATTCTATGGAAAATATTTCCACTGGATCAGGATTTAAATGGACACCGAGACTTACAGGTTATACTTCTATTCTGATAATACTTTTGACAGTTGTAACGATCCTGTTTGCTTTAAGAAAAGATATTGATGTAAATGTATTAAGGACTCCTGGTATGCTTTTTCAAAATCAGGAAAATAACAAAGTGAGTAATATGTACAATATTAAAATATCGAATAAAACCTTTGATGAAAAGAAAATCGATTTTAAACTAAAAGATGATATTGGTGAAATAAAATTAATAGGTAATGATGCTATGATCAAACCGCTTGAGATACATGAAGGAAGTATGCTTGTAATATTAGCAAAGGAAAAAATAAAGTTCACGAATACTCCTGTTAATATTGAAGTCTATTCTGACGGTAAAATGATAGATGAAATAAAAACGAACTTTCTCGGACCGCAAAATTAAATTTTATAAAAATGAACTGGGGATTAAAAATAATATTATCGTTTGTAATTTTTGCAGCAGGTATAACAGTAATTGTAGTAATGTCAATGTCTGCAAATGTTGATCTTGTACATGAAAAATATTATGAACAGGAAATAAATTATCAAAAGCAAATAGACATTCTTGAAAGATCAAAGGAATTGAAATCGGATCTTTCTGTAAACGATGAAGATGGGAATATTTTGTTATCGATAAATAACTTTCAGCATTATTCCGGCTTATCCGGGAAGATCAACTTCTACAGAACGTCAGATGCAGACAGAGATTATTTTGTAGATCTGAAAATAGATGAAAGTGGTAAACAACTTATTCCTAAAAATGATATGATGAACGGTGCATGGAAAATAAAATTTGAATTAAACGGTAACGGAGAAAATTATTTTGTTGAAAAAAATATTTATTTGAATTAACAGTAGTGATGGAATTATTCAGCGGATTTATTATCGGATTATTGGGCAGTTTTCACTGCATTGGCATGTGCGGACCTATAGTCCTTAGTCTGCCGGGGGGATTATTTTCTAAATGGTCTTTCATTATTAACAGGTTGTTATATAATTCAGGAAGAATAATTACTTATATGTTGCTTGGTGCAGTTTTTGGTTTGCTTGGAAACCGGCTGAATTTGTTTGGTCTTCAGCAAATGATTTCAATAATTATCGGAATTCTGATACTCACAGGCGTCTTAGCTGGATTATATATGAAAAAATTTAATTCATTATCTATTTTACAGATAAAAATTGTCACCGGATTAAAAAAGGTTTTGAAGATCAACTTTGACAGAAGATCAAAATCAACTTTTTTGTTTACAGGAATTATTAACGGAATACTTCCATGCGGATTTGTTTACATCGGACTAAGCGGAGCATTAGTCACCGGTGAATTGACAAGCGGAGGTATATATATGATGATGTTTGGACTTGGTACTATTCCGCTAATGCTGGGTTTGTCACTGTTTGGAAATTTTATAAGTTTAAAATTCAGAAACAGGTTAAAAAAGTTGATACCTGTATTTGCAGTAATTCTAGCAGTACTGTTTATTTTACGCGGTCTGGATCTTGGAATTCCGTTTGTTAGTCCAACACAAATTAAGGATTCTGAAATAAATAATTCGCAGTTACAGTGTAACTGAATAATAATCAATAAATTGTTCTTTGAAAATATCGAAATTTTCTTTCGCAGTTTTAATATGTCTTTCTGAAAAAAGTTAATCTTATCTTAGATAAATAACTTTTTTAATACGGTTAATTGTGTAATGGTGAAGATTGCATATAAAATACATGAATATTTATTGAGTTATAAATTGTATTTTATATGTTTTAAAATTAACTTTGTCAGTTAATAATCAGCCATAAATTAAAAAAAATGCGAAAATTCCATTCACCTTCTTGCGAAACATGCAGTGCAAGATTCAAATCTGTTTTTTGTGATCTACCTGATGATGAGGTATCACAGATATCTGACAGTAAGCACTGTAATTTTTATTTAAAGGGACAGACAATATTTAACGAAGGAAATCATCCTACAGGTTTGTTTTGTATAAATAAAGGGAGAGTGAAACTTTCGCAAACCGGCTTTGAAGGAAAAGAACAGATCATAAGACTTGCCAAAGACGGTGATGTTATGGGATACAGATCATTGATCAGCGGTGAACCTTATTCTGCCTCTGCAACAGTTATGGAAGAGTCAAGGATTTGCATCATTCCTAAAAATGTATTTTTTGATCTGATCAAAAAAAATTCACACCTCACAGGTAAATTAATGAAACTTCTGGCTGATGATCTGAAATTTGCACAGAATAAAATTACAAACCTCGCTCAAAAACCGGTAATAGAAAGGCTTGCGGAAACTCTAATTATGCTGAAGGAATATTACGGAATGAAAGATGATGAATCTTATCTGAATATTACTATCACACGGGAAGAGATCGCAAACATTGTCGGGACAGCTACAGAAACTGCCATCCGTCTTTTATCTGAACTAAGAAAAGAGGGGATACTCGAACTTGAGGGAAAGAAAATTAAGATATTAAAAGGTGAAGCTTTGCTGAAGCTTGCAAATCTTTACGATTAATAATTTTAATTTACGTTTATGTTTGAGAAATTTTCAAATTCCTTTCTTAAGGATTTTGACTTCAATCTTTTAATCGACAGATTCGAAAATAAAACATTCCGGACCTATTTGAAAGGTGACTGTATTTTAGATCAGGGTGATTCACCTGATGAAATATTCTTTATTTTATCTGGCAAAGTTATTATCGGAAATATGTTGCCGGAAGGTAAAATGAGTATACATTACGAACTTGCCGGAGGAGATATTCTGGGAATTGATAATGCTTTGAGAAATGAAATTTATTCTCATTCTGCTATTGCTGATCTTGATACAAATGTAATGATAATTTCAAAAGAAGAATTTCTTTCCTTTAAGGGTATCAATGATGAATTCAATATCTGGTTGTTAAAATATCTGAGTAACAGGATCAGTAAACTTGAAGAATAAAAAAGCCGGTGGTTAACCGGCTTAATGTTGTAAAATTTTCTTAAGCTTCTTTTTAAGGTGAAATTACTGAAATAAAATTAAAGGTATTATTGTCAGTAAAAACACCATCAGAAAGATCTACAATTCCGTCTCCGTTAATATCCGTTGGTACATATCCGGTTACAAAATTTATAGCATCATTATCCACAAGACTTCCGTCTGCCAGATCAATCGTTCCATCTTGATTTACATCTCCGCTGTAAACGCAGAATTTATTGCCGACCTGAATTAAATTATTTCCATATGCCTTTGACAGATTATTTGTAAAATCATAGCTGTATGTTCCGCCTTGCTGCATTAAAACGGGAGATGAACTCCAGGTCTCAAGTCCGTTTCTGTGTCTGACAGTCAAATAGTAATTTCCTGAGAATAAATTTGAGAAATAAAAATTTCCGCTCAAAGTTTGACCTATAACTGCTTGACTCTGATCTACTATATTATAAGGAAAAAGATCAGATCTTACCTGAACTGTAAAAGTATCTGCAATAATGTTTGTATTTGTATTTGGATTAAAAAATCCCTGTAAAGCGAGTTTTAAATTAAGTGCAGTGGAATTCCAGTCTTGAGATACTTTTATGCCATCCATATCAATAACAGGAGCATTTGTAGCATTACCTTGTCTTATTGCAAATTTAGAAATATCCGGAAGATCCTGGACTATTCCTGTTACTGGACCTGCATAAGGAGGTAACGGAATTGGAGGCAATGGTCCTTGTGATACAAATAAAGTCATTAGATCATCAGTATTTGTACCTGTATTAAAAGTATATTTCATAATTACAAGTATAGGCTGACCATAATTAATTGTAGCAGGACCGTATTGTGCAGGATCAGTTGATTTAGAAATTCCTAATGCTACCAGACCTCCTACATCCTTTGCATAAACTCTGCACTGAAAATTTGTATTTATATTTCCGGGTAAAAAGGCAGCAAAATAATCTCCGCCCGGAGTTGCAGACTGTATAACAGTTACAAATGTTGCATATACACTTCCTTCATTTACACTGTAATACAGATCTTTATAATCATCCTGTCCATTGGTTTTTATTGTTATAGAATTTCCTGAATTTAAAGGATAACCTGGAAAAGGCATATTAAAAGGATTTACTAAAAACCTGTTAGTAGTACCGCCGCTGAAGTTTCTCCAGCCGTAATAACCTAGTGAATCACCAGCCGGATATTCGAAATTTTCTAAAAGCATTACTCCCTGCGGAGTCATATCTACAGCTTCTACATCTCCTCCTCCGCATCCGCCGCCAGATGAAACAGTAGTATCTTTTGGTTGCTTAAATATAATATTGCTAATAGTTACTATATTGCTTCCTCCTAATGCAGAATCGACAAGTCTCTTTGCTTCTGTTTTTTGATTTGGATTTGGAGTTGGTACTCTGTTTGCAGGCGGTTTAGTTGCCCATCTTTCGTAAGATTTTGCAAGAACTGCCATTGCAGTATTTCTCTGTGCTATACTTCCGCCTGTAAATAAATAACAGTTGGCTGCCCATGCCTGATGTTTGAATCCATCAGCACTATTTCCATTTCCTGCTCCGCCTAAAGCTTCGACAATTTTCTCAACCATAGACCCGCTTGCATCAGCCGCACTGTCTGAATAACACATGCACATTTTTGCATATATGTTTTTTAGAGTATCAAATCCAGCATGAACAGGATAAGGATTTATTGCATTTGTGTCATTACCAATACCGTCGTACCAGTCTCCGCCCCATGTGAATTGGCCTGGTTCGCCGTGTGTTATTATTACAAGTGTATCACCGTTCATTAATTTCTTTAAACATGAATCTAAATTGCCGGCTACTTCTATTATATCTCCTGGTCTGGAGGTCTGCCATTCCCATCCTTCGTGATTTGCTGAAAAACTATTGAAAGTATAACTTGCACTATCAATGCAGACTACTTTTCTAGAATAGGAATCAGTCGGAATAATGATGAAAATAAGAAAAATAAAAGTAAGAGTGAAATTGATGTAAATTTTTTTCAAGTTACTATCCTCATTTTAAATTATAAAATATATTTCTGTATGTTGGTTACAGTTATTTGTCAAATAAAAAATACTGGAAAAGGAATTGTCCTAGGAATGAATGTTGTGAATTTTTATATGTAAGTTAAAAAAAATGATTTGTAAAATCAAGAAAAGTTATTGGAGAGGGAGCTGCTAATTGTATACATTTTGTATCTCATGAATTATCACTTCAGCGTGCTTTATGGAATTTTCAATAAAAAATCTATCTGTATTGATTCCTCCACAAACTACACCTGCTAAATAAAGTCCTTTTATATTTGTCTCAAATGTCCTTTGATCAAATACTGGAATATTATCTTTGCTAATATTTACACCTGCATTTTTAAGAAATGAAAAATCAGGATGATAGCCCGTCATTGAAAATACAAAATCATTTTCAATAACAATTTTCTTATTCTTTTGCTTTATAGAAATTGAATTATGATCTATTTTAATTACCTCAGCATTAAAATATGTTTTGACCGAAGCTTCCTTTATTCTGTTTTCAATGTCAGGTTTAACCCAGTATTTTATGGATGGTTTTATTTTATCTTCCCTTATAATCATAGTAACTTTTGCTCCGACTCTGAAAAGTTCAAGTGCAACATCAACAGCTGAATTTCCTGCACCTATAACAGCAACATTGTGACAGCTGTACGGATGCGGTTCGTCGAAGTAATGACGCACTTTACTTAAATCCTCTCCGGGAATGTTTAGTAAATTTGCATTGTCATAATAACCGGTTGCTATAATGACATTTTTTGATTCATAAATATTTTTATCAGAAACTATTTTAAATTCGTCCTTAGATTTTTTTATAGATTTTACAAATTCATAAGTATTTACATTCAGATCAAATGACTCTTTTACTCTCCTGTAATATTCGAGTGCTTCCCTCCGGTTTGGCTTTACTCCGTGCGAAACAAAAGGGACACCACTTAATTCTATCTTTTCTGAAGTTGAAAAGAATGTCATGTTTGTCGGATAATTGAAAATTGAATTTACGAGACAGCCTTTCTCTATTATTAGGTATGACAAAGATTTTTTTAAAGCTTCAATTCCGCAGGCAAGTCCGATCGGACCGGCACCAATTATAATTACATCAAAAGTCTTTTTATCTTTCTTTCTGTCAGTCATATTTGTGTTACCTGAATTGTATTGGCAGAATCTGAATAAGAAAATGGCATTGGAGCAATCAGAATAATTCTATCACCTTTATTAAGAATTTTATTTTTCAAAATAATTTCAAAGATCATTCTTTTTGTTTCTCTTAGACTATTGCTTTTTCTTACAAAAATAGATTCTACTCCCCAGATTAATTTGCACTTCTTTATTATGCTGTCAATATTTGTAGCAGAAATTATCTGTGCATTTGGCCTGTGACTGGAAAGTAAAAGAGGAGATTTGCCGGTATGCGAAATAGTAATGATTGCTTTAGCTTTTAATCTTGTAGCAATCTCTGTAGCCGAATTGCAAATTGTATGAAGTGTATTTTCAGCAGAATCCTCAACAAACATTTCTTTAAAGTATGAGGACTTTTTAATTGTTTCCGTTTTCAATATAATTTTTTTCATGTTTGAAACTGCCTGTATGGGATACTTGCCGGTTGATGTTTCTGCTGAAAGCATTACGCAGTCTGTTCCGTCAAGAATTGCATTGGCAATATCAGATGCTTCAGCACGGGTTGGTCCGGGATTTTCGATCATAGACTCAAGCATCTGTGTTGCCGTTATGACTGGCTTAATTTCATCATTACATTTTTTTATAATTCTTTTCTGAATTATCGGAACTTCTTCAGTAGAGATCTCGACTCCCATATCTCCGCGCGCTACCATGATCATATCAGATTCTTTAATGATGGAGTCAATGTTTTCTACAGCTTCAGGTCTTTCTATCTTTGCAATGATCGGAACTATACGATTATAGAATTTCAATAATTCTTTCACATGCTTTATATCATATTCCGTCCTTACAAAACTAACAGCTACAAAATCAACTTTGTTCTTTAATCCAAATTCAAGATCTTTTCTATCCTTTTCAGTAAGAAATGGTATGCTGAGTTTTGTATTTGGGAGATTTATTCCTTTATGCTCTTTCAAAATTCCTCCTGAAATAATTTCACATTCTATCTTTCTCTGAAAAGGTCTTTCAGAAACTACACGCAGTTTTAGTCTTCCATCATCAAGCAGAATGAACTGATTCTTCTTAAGATCCTTTAAAAGAGAATTGTAATTTGTTGAGATCATATTTCTGTTGCCTGTGATATTTTTAGAAGTGATAAAGATCATTTTTCCTTCTTCAAGTTCTATGCTTCCATTCTCTAATTTACCCACCCTGATCTTTGGACCGGAAAGATCCTGAATTATAGCAATTATCTTACCTTTTATCTTGGAAGCTTTTCTAATATTATTTATATATTGTTTATGAATCTCATGAGTCCCGTGAGAAAAATTCAATCTTGCAGCATCCATGCCTGCATCTATCAGCATACATATTTTTTCAACATCCCCAACAGCAGGTCCTATTGTGCAAATAATTTTTGTTTTCTTATAGATCATACATTGTTTATTTTGTTAAAATGTGTAATCCAAAATATTCATTCAAAAACTTTATATAAAGCTAAATACCAATGATTGATCTAAAAGAAAAAACAGTGCTCATCACAGGTGCTACCAGCGGAATTGGAAAAGCTGCTGCTTTTAAATTCGCAGAAAATAAATCTAACCTGATCCTCGTTGCAAGAAGGAAAGACCGACTTGAAGAAATATCAGGTAAACTTTCTGCTGAGTTCAAAATAAAAGTTCATCCTGTTATTGCAGATGTCAGAAATTTTGAAAGTGTTAAAAAGTTTTCTGAAACTCTTCCCGATGATTTTAAAAAAATTGATATACTGATTAACAATGCCGGTCTTGCTAGAGGATTCAGCAATATCTCTGACGGATCAGTTGAAGACTGGAATGAAATGATCGATACAAATGTAAAAGGACTGCTATATGTTTCAAGATGTATTGTTCCAATAATGTTAGAAAATAATTCGGGTCACATTATAAATATTGGTTCTGTCGCCGGCAGGGAAGTCTATCCAAATGGTAATGTTTACTGCGCGACAAAACATGCAGTTGATGCAATCACAAAAAGTATGAGAATGGAGCTTGTCGGTACTCCAATAAAAGTTACCACTATAGATCCGGGTCTTGTGAAAACTGAATTTAGTCAGGTAAGATACAGAGGCGATACTGAAAGATCTGAAGTTGTTTATAAAGGAATGAAACCGCTGTCTCCTGAGGATGTAGCAGAAGCAATTATCTTTGCCGCAACAAGAAATGAAAATTTTGTAATTGCTGAAATGGTTTTACTGCCAAATGCACAGGCTTCTGCTATGATTGTTGACAGGAAAAATTGAAGAGATTATTGAATTAATATAACAGAAAATTTTTTCTTACAGCATTGAAATTATCCAGCTCCTGCTGATAACCTGCAATAATTTCGGTAGCACTGTCTCCTCTTTGAACAGCAATTCTTAATCTGTCAGTACCGGATAATTTATCCAAAAATTTATTATTCTTAATTTCAAAATCAGTAAATAATTTTTGAAGAGATACTAATAATGAAATGCCTGTCTTTACAGGTTCGAAAGTTTTCTTATCAGTTACTTTAAAATAAACTCCACTGCAGTTTTCACCGACAAACTTAGGTGGATTTGACGGACTTGTTATTGTAGTCGGAATAAAATTTATACTTTCAAAAGTAACTCCCTTCAATTCAAGTGAATTCATCTCATCTGCCAAAGCATCTCCGTCGCAATACGGAGCACCGACATATTCAAATGGTTTATTTGTTCCTCTGCCTTCTGAAAAATTCGTACCTTCAAATAAACAAGTACCAAGATAAGATAAAGCTGAAGAAGGAAAATAAATATTTGGAGAAGGTTTTACCCAGGGCAGATTCAGAGATTCATAATCCATTTCCCTGTTATAATTTTGCATCTCTATTACTCTGAGTTTGCAGGTTTTATTAAAATATTCTGAATTAATGTAAGCTGCTAGTTCACCGCATGTCATTCCGTAAGCTATCGGAATATCGATCATTCCTACAAAAGAATCCTGACTTTCATCAAGCATGTAACCGTCTGTATAATTTCCGTAAGGCATCAAAGGTCTGTCACAAACAATAAAATCTTTTCCAAGCTCAGTCGCTGCTTCCATACAGTAAAACATTGTGTTTATAAAAGTATAAAATCTTGCTCCGACATCCTGTATATCATAAACTAAAACATCAACATCTTCGAGATCTGACTGAGCAGGCTTTTTATTATTTCCATAAAGTGAAACGACCTGAAGTCCTGTCCTTTCATCAGTAAAATTTTCATCTCTGTCATCACCTCTCAATCCATGCTCGGGAGTAAATATTTTTTTGACATCAGACTTTTTAATTAGTTCATCTAAAAAAAAACTGCCGTCAGACATAACACCGCTTTTATTTGTAATAAGCGCTGATCTTTTATACTCGACAAGACCTGTATAATTGATCAAAAGATTTTCATTCCCTAATAAAAATTTATTATCATCTGCATTAATAGATTTATCAGAAGATATTTGATTAAAGGGGAGACCAAGAAACAGCGCAATTCCAAGAAAGAGTGTTTTAAATATCATCATAAAAATTTATTCTAATATATAATTCATCATCACTAATTTAAATAAAAAATGCAGTTAAAATTTTTAACTGCATTGAAAAAATATTAACCGAAAATAATAAGGAAAATTTATTTCTTAACCTTCTTACTCTCATTCATTAAAAATTGCGTAACCAATCTTACGCCTGAGCCGGTTGCATTTTTTGGATCATAATCGGATTCTTTATTTCTCATTGCAGTAGCTGCAATATCAATATGTGCCCATGAATAATCGCCAATAAATCTTTTCAAAAACATACCGGCTAATATCGTACCGGCTTCTCTCACTACACCTGAATTTCTAACATCAGCGATATCAGAATTTATCATCTTATCATATTCATCCCAGAGAGGAAGCTGCCAAACTCTGTCATAAGTCTGATGACCTGCTTCAATAATGCTGTCTATAAGTTTCTGATCATTTCCCATAATAATAGAAGCTACACTTCCTACAGCAATAATACTTGCACCGGTAAGCGTTGCCAGATCTATAACTGCAGCAGGTTTATATTTTGAAGCATATGTTAAAGCATCTGCAAGTATCAGTCTTCCTTCAGCATCTGTATTATCAACTTCTACTGTCAGACCTTTTAGCATTTTAATTACATCACCCGGTTTATAAGCATTACCGTCAGGCATATTTTCAACGCATGGAATAAGTCCGATCACATTTAATTTCAAACCAAGCTGTGTAATCGCATTAAAGATTCCGACTACAGCCGCCGCTCCTCCCATGTCAAGTTTCATCATTGCCATACCTGCTGACGGTTTTATAGAAATTCCGCCGCTGTCAAAGGTAACACCTTTACCAACGACTACATACGGCTTGTCATTTTTCTTTCCACCTTTATATTCCATTATGATAAATCTCGGATCGTGCTCGCTTCCTTTAGAGACGGCTGTTACACCTCCCATACCAAGCTTTTCTATTTGAGTCTTATTTAATATTTGTGCAGAAAATTTATTTAGCTTTGCAAGTTCCTGTACTTTTTTACCTAATGCCGCAGGATACATTACATTTGACGGCTCATTACCAAGATCCCTTGCCATATTTGTAGCTTCACCAATCACACTACCACTTCTTATTCCTTCCTGAATTTCCTTTGCATATTTACCCAAAGAATTGTACTGAGAAAAAAGTGTAATTTCATTTATTTCATGAACATCCTGATCATCTTTCTTTGTATAATATTTATCAAATGTATATAATGCAAGTAAAGAACTAATTGTCTGAGCTCTAGTGATATCTTCAATCTCTACTCCCTCAAGTGTCAGATCCTGTAAAATCTCAATAGCAACTGAACTTATATTCAGAGTCCTGGCTTTTTTAACTCCTCTTGCTGTTGCTTTTCTGACTTTTTCAAGATTAAGATCTTCTTTCATGCCCAATCCTGACAATATGATCCTGTGATTGTCTGAGTATACAAGTACTGTTTGCTTTTCTTTTCCTTTAAAATCTTCCAGACTGATCTTGGCAAGTTTACTGCCGAGTAATTCTTCTATAAGCTTTAATTCATCTGCAAAAAGTTTTTTATCCTGATAGCAAAGAAAAAGATAAGCATCTGCTTTCAGTTTTTTAATAGTCGTTTTCTCAAATTTAATATTCATTTTTTTTTATTATAATTTAATCTAAATAATTTTTTAATTTTCCGAGCAATTCATTTTTAAGATCCTGTATAGAAACTCCTTTTATATTTGTACCTGCTGCATTTTTATGTCCGCCGCCTGAGTATTCTCTTGCAATTATACTGACATCAATATCTCCTTTTGATCTGAAAGAAACCTTGATGTTGTCCGGTAATTCTACAAGTACAACTCCGATTTTGATTCCCTGAATGTCCATAAGAACTGAAGTAAATCCTTCGATGTGCTGAATCCCAAGCCCCAGATTTTTGAAATCCTCCTGCGTTACGATACCTGTTACTAATTTGTTGTCAAAATAGAATTCAAAACTTTCTATAAATTTTGCCATCAGTTTCAGATTTTCCATTGATGTAGTAGCAAATATACTTTCATATAAAGATACCGGATCTGCTCCTTTATCTATAAGATCTGCACATACACGAAATACATTCGAAGTGGTTCTTGGAAATCTGAATGATCCTGTGTCTGTCATAATTCCCACATACAAATGTGATGAAATTTCTATTGTCAGATATTCATCACCCTGTGATTTTATATAATCATATAAGATAGAACAGTTGGAAGGATAGTCTGTATTTGAAATATAAGCAGTATACATTTTTTCATCGAGTCCGGTGTGATGATCTATGCAAAGTTTTTTTGCAGAAGAATTTTCAAAAACCTCCTGCATAGATTTTGTCCTTTTAAAATCATTGGTATCAAGGATAACAATCAAGTCGGCTTCATTTATCAGCTTAGTATTTTCATCAATATTATTTTTAAAGACTCTGATGGAATTTTCGGTGTCCATGAACTTTAAATTGAACGGAGTTTCCGAATGATTAATAATGACAGGTTTTTTTCCTTTTAACTTCAGATATTCTGAAAATGCCATGACACTTCCGATAGCATCTCCGTCAGGTACTACGTGTGTTGTAAGAATTATATTGCTGCATCCTTCGATCAGTTCGTTTACTTTTGTGTAATTTGAATTCAAGTATATTTATATATTAGCAAACGACTAAAATAGTCCAAATGATTTTTTATAACAATTGAATATTTATTATTTTTATAAGAATACAACTCCGAATTTCAATCTCACTATTTGAAATTAGTAATTTGGAATTTGAAATTGCTCCTCCAAAAAACTGTCATTCCCTCATGCTCCACAATCTGTCATCCCCCCGTGTTGCTCTTTCGTCATCCCCGAATGTTTTTGTCGGGGATCTAAACGAAACTTATCCATTTTGTCTGAACCGCTGATTCATAATCTCCAATTAGTAAAACACTT
>JBATSB010000153.1:0-40403 GCA_049293015.1 Ignavibacteria bacterium | reverse complement strand
ATAATGTTATATTTGTCATGGCTAGATGTATTTATGTTTTTAGATAATTCAAAAATACTTACTATGGAATTTTTATTCCATAGACTAGCCATTTTTTATTTTAAACGTTTTGGACGGATGTGATTTTACATATAGTAGGAAATAACGGAGTAATTTTGAAATCTACAAGCAGTGGAAATAACTGGATACCCATTAATAGTAATGTGAGTTCAGATCTGTTAAATATATCAAATGACTATTATTATGTTACAGGTGAAAACGGTGCAGTTCTTAGAATTAATAATAATTCTGTTGTAAATTATAATTCGGGATCATCTGAAGATCTCTGTGGAGTTAATGATTACAATATATATTCTCCGGTTTTTTGCGGAGCAAACGGTACGGTGTTAATAGGAACAGAATTTTCTCCCATATCATCAAATACTATATCAAAATTAAATTCTGTGATAAAGACTTCAAATAGCAAATGTTTCATTGTGGGAGATAACGGTTTAATATTATATACCAACATTCTTGTATCCAATTATTATTCAGCTTTAAATTCAAATAATATAAACACATATTTTCAAAATAATGGAGTTTTTAATTCCATACAAAATAGTGAAAGCGGAGGATTTGAGTGGCCGAAAAATGAAAATAAATTTGCGAGATATTCTTCTGGAATAATACTGGGAGCAATTGTAAATACTGATACATTAGTTACCGTTTCAGTTTATGATTCAGAATTTTTACCCGGATTTACTGATGTAAATGGAGTGCCTTCTGGAAATAATAGTAATGAATATCAGATCTATAAATTAACACATGGAATAAGTGATTCTGACAGAATGAATTGGCCAAATAAATTACTCGGAAATTCTGATCAGGGAGCTCCGGTTTATTTTGATTCTTTAGCAATGTCATATAAGCCTGTAGATTTTGGGAATCAGAGTATGTTTTATTCCTACACTGATAGTTATCCTATTTCACACCATAATAATGCCGGCAGCACAGCACCTTTAAAAGCAGATATTAAGCAGATAAATTATTCATTCAATCAGCCGGAAGAGTTAAAAAATATTGTTTATCAGGAATACAGAATTATTAACAGAAGTTCGCAGGTCTGGAATAATGCATACATAAATCTTTTCAGCGATGATGATGTCGGAGAGACACAGAACGATGCGGTCGGTACAGATACAAATCTGAGATTAACATATTCTTATAATTTTACCAGTAATGATTTTATATATAGCAGTAATCCTCCGGCTGTTGGGTTTTTAGTAATTCGTGCACCTTTGCTTAATACAGGTAACAATAATGATACAGTTTATTATTATGAAGGAAAAAATAAAAGAATTAAAATTGGTTATAAGGAAGACAGAATAAGTTCATCTGTAATTTATCATGATGATTCATTCCAACCTCGAAATTATACAGAAACATATAATGCAATAAGAGGTTTTAAAAATAACGGTACTTCGTATGTAAATCCTTCTACAAGTCAGATAACAAAATTTGTTTATTCAGGAGATCCGGTTACAAATACAGGATGGTTATGTCCAAACAGCGGAGATATGAGGTTTTACACAGGTTTTGGTCCTATGAATATAAATCCGGGTGATACGCAAGTGATTGTAATTGCACAGGTAATTGGACAGGGTACGGATCGTCTTAGTAGTATTTCAAAACTTAGGGAAAGTTCTGCTGATGCTCAGGAATTTTATGATAATTGTTTTAGTGATGTTGTCATTTCTGTAAATAATATTTCACAATACATTCCAAATACATTTATATTAAATCAGAATTATCCAAATCCATTTAATCCAAAGACTGTTATCAGTTACGAGATACAGATGACGGGTTACAGGCAGGTAAGTCTTAAAATATATAATGCAATCGGAAAAGAAGTAGCGGTCTTAGTAAATGAAAAACAATCTTCAGGAAAATATTCTGTTGAATTTCATGGTGAAGATTTTGCAAGCGGGGTTTACTTTTATAAATTAGAAGCAGGTGATTTTTCTGAAACAAAGCGTATGGTTTTGATCAAATAAAAATTGGACAGATTCAGTTCAATATAGTTTTGATAATTAATTAATTCAAACTTTTTTAATTTAAAAATACATCAGCAATTTTTAATACAAAGCTCTGATCAAAGTTTGTGCTTAAGTTACATGTAATTGCAACGATAATATTTTCATTGGGAAGTACCAGCAGGAAAGACCTGCCGCCTATTGAGCTACCACCGTGATGAACGAATTTCCTCTGTAAACTGTCAGTTTCAATTTTCCAACCTATTCCATAATTTACTTCTTCACCGTCAAGTAAAGTATCTGACGTCCATAATTTTTCGACAGTAACTTCACTTAAAAATTGATGATTGAGTAAATTCTGAGACATTACCAACAGGTCATAAGGATTTGAAAGATATCCTCCCCCAGCCCATTTGTTTGAGTTGTCAACTTTATAACCGTTTACTATTTCACCTTTGGATTCATCAAAGAATTTTACTCTTTGCGGAATTATGCTGTCATTAAAATCAGGAAGTGTATTTAATAAATTCATTGGAATAAAAATACTGTCATTCATGTATTTTAAAAAATCCATTTCTGTAATACTCTCTATCACTGCGCTTAATAAAACATAACCATATGTAGAATATCCATATTTTGTGCCGGGTTCAAAAATTAAAGAATCATCTTTAAAAATATTTATACTTTCTTCTACTGTACTATAATACTTGTCGCTGATATATTCATTGTTTCGGTAATTGTAATCTCTGATCCCTGCAGTATGTGAAGATAGAGCACCGATTGTAACCGGATATTTTTTGTTCGGAAAATAACTGACAAACATCTGAACTGAATCGTTAAGACTCATCCTGTTATTTTCTAAAAGTTTACCCAATGCCAGAGCTGTAAGCGTTTTTGAAATACTACCTATTCTGAAAATTGAATTGAGTTTGACAGGAATTTTGTTTTCCGGATCAGAATATCCAAATCCCTGAGCCCATAGAATTTCATCCTTTGTACCAACACACACAGATAATCCGGGTATTTTCTTTTCCGTCATCAAAGAATCGATCAGTCTTTGTGCTTCAATGATTTTATCTGATTCCTTACCATTTGAATATTCTTCTTCTGAAAGATCTATAGTTTGAGAAGAACATACATTTAAAAATAAAATTAAAATTAAACCTAATGTTTTCATGATAATGATTTTTAATTATAAAGCTGAATATTATTTTAATAAAATTTACTTAAAACAATATATTTTTTATAACAGTAGAGTCCAATAAAACACGACTTTGTGAAGAGAAAAAAACACTTTATTTACTTATTAGCAGTTTAATTTTAGTCAGCAATCTATCAAAAGTATCTTCGTCTAGTTCAGAAATTTTCTTAGAAATTAACTTTTCAGATATTGTAAAAATCTTATGACATCTAACTTCACTTTTTAAAATTAATTTTTTTGAAACATTATCATCTAAAATTGGAAAAGAAAAAATATCTGTGTGTAGGTTAGATGTAATTTGAACTACTATTACATCTGAAGTTTGATTTACAGTTTGATTTGAAACAATTACAGCAGGACGAGGTTTGGAGTTTTTTAGATCTGTAAATGGAAATGGTATTATAACTATTTCTCTTTGATTATACATAAGTTATCATTTTGATATTAATTAAATCAGAATTTTATCCCATCTCATATCAGCTTCAGAATTCCAATCTTCAGCTAAAGACAATTCATTTAACGAGATTAAATCTTTTTCATTTAAGTCATTATCGTTACTTTCCTCATCTATTATTGTAAGAATTGCATTTGTATCTTTTGTTATCCTAATAGGCTCAAGAAGTTTGATTTCACCTTTAGAATTAATTTTTACTTTAAATGTTTTTTGCATTTTCGAAAATTATAAATAATAAAACACCTGTTTCAAATTTAACAAATTCAATTAATTAAAGCATACCAATTTTTTTGATCGGAAAAAAATTTAGTATAAACGAAATCAAATTCCTACTGCTTTCCGCAGAGTCCGAAGAGCACGTGACCCTGCGAAGACATAAAATTAAGCTTAAATCTTTATTCAACTTCCACTTCTTCTACCACATCACCAACCATAATAATATCAACGACATCCATTCCTTCTGTAACTTTTCCAAAGACAGTGTACCTGCCATCAAGGTGCGGAGTAGCTGAATGCGTGATAAAGAACTGGCTGCCTTCTGTGTCCTTACCGCTCGAAGCCATTCCAAGATATCCTGTACCAAAATCGATCGGTGAGAATTCACTTCTTATAGAATAACCGGGTCCGCCGTATCCTGTACCTGTTGGATCACCGCCCTGTATTACAAAATTCGGAACGACTCTGTGAAAGACAGTTCCGTCAAAATAATTTCTTTCAGATAATTTTAAAAAATTTAAAACTGTAAGCGGCGCAGCATCAGGAAATAATTCTATTCTGATATTTCCTTTATTGGTTTTAATAACAATATTTTTTTTTCCATCTATAAGTTCTAAGTAAGCTTTATCAAGATCGGATCTCTGCGGAAAGTGAACAGGGTATCTTTTGAATTTGATCTTTGCAAGTGCATCAGCAGAAGCTTTTGCAATATCATAGTTTCCATAACTCAGATTTTTTTCAAGTACTTCAATAGTATTTTCATTATTAAGATCTTTCATTGCGTCAATGAAGACCATGATAACAGCTTCGTCCTTAGGATACTCCAGTTCATTATAATCAAATAAAATTATCGAAGCTGTTTCATCTTTGTAATCATTAAAGATAGTGTCCTTCAGAGCAGTGAGACAGATTTCCGTAATAACAGGATCCTTCGACCCTACAAACTCTGTAAACATCAGCCGGAAAAGATTTCTGTCCTCGCCTATTGTCTTTGTCATCTGCGCTGAAAGCATTTCTACAAAACCTCTGTAGATCTTCGCAAGCTCTTTGCCGGAGATCATATCACCCATTGTAATATTATTTCTGTCGTTATATCTTTTTACTTCTGCGCTGACACTGTCACGTACTTCATCATAAATTTTATAATCATCAAAATTTCCAAATGCACTAACAATACTGCCTTTGAGACCATAGTCATTTGTTTCATAAAAAGTTTTAAAGAGATCAGTTTTGATTTCATCCCGATACATTAGGGATAATGTATTTGCTATTTCAGATCTCTGAACTGAAGAAAGAGAATCTTCAGAATTCATTGCATTGAGAAACTCAGCTTTCATTAAATCTGATAATTCTGTTGCAGTTTCATTCTTTGAGTTTTTTATATCTTTAAAGACCTGTCCTGTAACTGTGACGGCTGTAAGGGACACATTCGGATTTATGTCGTCCATTGCAGTTCCAAGAGTAGTAATGATCTGCGGAAAGAGTTCAGCAGCAGAATCTATATTATAATTTCTGAGAGAGTTCAGCATATTCACTTTTACTCGCCAGTCATTTTCAGAAGTAAATGATTCGAGAGTATAGAGAAGTAATAAATTATCTTTAAGTTTCCCAAGCGCATTGAATGCCCACATCCTCGTCTGTGCATCTTTTGATTCCGCCAGATCATAAATTTCCTGTCTGGCGTTTACAAGTAAATTTCTATCACCTGTCCTCCAGAATGCATATGCAGCATTTCTTAAAGTGATTGTATCCGAAGAATTGCTGACGATCTTTTTTAAAAATTCAACAGACTTTTCATTTGATATCCTTCGCAGTGCAAACCCGGCAATTGCCATAGCTGATGCAGAGCGGGTCTGTTCATCAGATGAATAGATAAGGTCTTCTCTCTGAAGGAGTTCCTGAAGACTTTTTTCATTCCCAACTTTTCCAACCGCTTCAATGACATACTTTCCCGACTCGAGCATTTCCTTTTCATAATTTGATCTGTTCTTTAAAATAGTGCTAAGCATATTTCTGCTTGCATCACAGTTGATCTGTCCGAGCATGAATGCAGCAGCTTTAATATCACTCTTCTTCGGGTATTCACTGAACGGACCTGCAAAAAGAAAATCCAGATAACTTACAGTATTACTGTCTCCTATATTTGCAAGAGCGTAAATTGCTTTTTCACGGATAAGCGAATCGAGTGAAAGGAGATAAGTTTTCAATTTGTCATTTACACCAAGTGACCTTTTGTCCTGAAGCTCAATTATTTCAAATTCCTGATTAGAAATGGTCTGAGAATGTATATCAAATATTTGTATTAAAAATATTACTGAAGTAAGTATAAAAATTTTCGAGATGAATACTTTCATTTTGTATTAAAAACTTTATTTATAAAATATCTTATTTTTAAAAAAAGGTCAGATAATAGATCCTTTGAGACTTAGGGAATTAAATTCTTAGAGGCAATCAAATTCCCAAAACCTCTTTCCAGTTTTGCCAGGTAAGTCTTCGTTTGTCTGTGATATTTCTGTTATACGGCTGATCATAAATTACATGTTCCCATTCCGGCTCGGCAGATCCTTTGATATCGGGCTTGTCATCAATTAAAACATCTCCTCTGACAATTGTTTTATCCCTTGTGAGGACAATGTTATTTACCCATTCAGTTCCGAGATGTTCATATACCCAGTGAAATTTTTCGAGTACGCAGTTCTCATATTTGGGCAGCATGGGACTTGTACAGAGAAAGACATTATTCAAAGAATTTTTTATTTCGCGGAGTGCTTCAAGTGCACCGGTTATCGGCGGGAGGTTTTGATAGAAGCCGGGACTGTGATAAATTTCCTGAACATGATCTCTGTGATCTTTCTCATATTGTTCACTTACATAAAATCCTTTTCTTTCTTCTAGAGGTACAAAATTTTTTTCGGGATGAAGATCTTTCCATCTCTTTAGAAAATCTCCTTCAAAATCTGCAATGACACCGTCCATGTCAATAAGTAGTCTCATTAATAAATAATAAAATTTGAGTTATAAAAATTTTTCTACCAATATAATTAAATTACTAAATTCATTTGATTATAATATTTATCTTTACAGAATTCAAACCAAGTGTTCTCAATTGAATTTATTTAATACAATAAATATAAAATGACTTATGTCATTTTCAAATGCTGTGAAATTGTTATTTTTGTATATATGAAATATGTAAAAAAGATCATCAGTTATACCAAACCTCCAAATGCGTGGAAAGTATCAGTGATTATCATAAGCGGAGTTCTTACCGGACTTGTTTTATGGGTAATGTACGTAGGTAATGCTGTTTCATATTTATCTGACAAACCCGAGACTTGCATAAACTGTCACGTGATGAATCCGCAATACGCGTCATGGAGAGTGAGCTCTCATGCTAATGTCGCTACATGCAATGACTGTCATGTACCTCAGGATAATGTATTCAGAAAATATATGTTCAAAGCTTCTGACGGATTGAGACATTCTACAATGTTTACATTCCGCTTAGAGCCTCAGACTATCAGAATAAAAAGTATGGGTGCTGATGTAGTTCAGGAAAACTGTAAACGCTGCCATCAGCATTTGATAGATCACACAACTTTAAAGAATGAAATTTATAATGAGGATGAAGAAATAAAGTGCTGGAGCTGTCATGAAGAAACTCCTCATGGTACTGTGAACAGTCTTTCATCAACTCCAAATGTAAATGTAGAAAAGCCGTTTGATATTTTACCCGAATGGCTTCAGGATTATAATTTAAATAAATCAAAATGAAAAAGATAAAAGAAATTGTAGCCGAGAAACCCTGGTTTGGCTGGCTGCTTTACCTGCTGACAATTATAATAGTATTTCTGATCGGACTGCTTGGAAGCTCGATAATTGAAAGAAGAAGCGAAGCAAATCTGATGCTGCAGAAAGTAAAGCCGCTTGCAGAATGGGAACCAAGAAATGAGATCTGGGGAGAAAATTATCCGAGAGAATATGAAACATATATAAACACTCTTGACACTTCATTCAGAAGTAAACACGGAGGCTCTGCAAGAATTGACATGCTTGAGAAATATCCTGACATGATAGTTCTCTGGGCAGGTTATGCTTTTTCAAGAGATTACAATCAGGGCAGCGGACATTATTATGCAATAAAGGATATCCGGAATACTTTGAGGACAGATGTGCCTCAGCCGGCGACTTGTTATTCCTGTAAGAGCACTGACGTTCCGAGAGTGATGGATATTATGGGAGCGGGTGAATTTTATAAAAAGCCGTTCAAAGAAATGGGCGGAGAGATTGCAAATGCAATAGGCTGTCAGGATTGTCATGATCCAAATTCGATGAATCTGAGAATTACCAGACCTGCACTTGTAGAAGCATTTAACAGACAGGGAAAAGATATTACCAAATCCACTCATCAGGAAATGAGATCATTGGTATGTGCACAATGTCATGTGGAATATTATTTCAAAGGCAAAGAAGAAAAGTATCTGACATTTCCTTGGGATGACGGATTGACTGTAGAAGATATGGAAGTTTATTATGACAGCATAAAGCATGTCGATTTTGTAAATACTATAAGCAAGACGCCGATTCTGAAAGCTCAGCATCCGGATTATGAATTATTTAAAATGGGAATTCATTCTGAAAGAGGTGTCTCATGTGCTGATTGTCACATGCCTTATAAATCTGAAGGCGGTGTTAAATTTACAGATCATCACATTCAAAGTCCGCTGAACAATATTTCAAATTCATGTCAGGTATGCCACAGGGAATCTGAAGCAAGTCTGACAAAAAATGTTTATGACAGACAGGATAAAGTACTTGAGCTGTCAAAGATCGCTGCACATGCACTTGTAAAAGCGCATATCGAAGCAAAAGCTGCGTGGGATGCAGGAGCTACGGAAGAGCAGATGAAACCTGTACTTGATCTTATAAGGCAGGCACAATGGAGATGGGATTTTGTGTCAGCAAGTCACGGTGGAAGTTTTCATGCACCGCTGGAGTCTGCGAGGATCATGGGAAATTCCATTCAAAGATCTGAACAGGCGAGAGTTCTGCTTGCCGGAATACTTTCGAAGCTGAATGTAAATTTACCTGTACCAATGCCTGACATTTCCACAAAGGAAAAAGCTCAGAAATATATCGGTCTTGATATGGATAAAATGCTCGAAAGCAAAAAAGTTTTTCTTGAGACTGTCGTGCCTCAGTGGGATAAAGAAGCTGAAGAAAGACATGGAAAGCTGAATGAAAAATATAAATGATATTTAATCGAGGGACAGATTACTAATCTGTCTCTGCTAAATAATGGCATATAATGAGACAGATTATTAATATGTCTCTACTAAATAATGGCATACAATGACTCTTATCTTATTTTTAAAAAGAATTTATTTTGATTTTTCATAAACTCATAGAAATTATTATTTTATGTATAATAAATAATTTATGGAAAATATATTAAAAGATAAAACAGGTAACAGATTAAAAATTGATGCTGTGAGATCGATCGACTTATCGCTTGATCTGAGGGAAGAGATATTAAAGTTAAAAAGTGAGATGAATGCAGTGATACTGGCACATTACTATCAGGAATCTGAAATACAGGATCTGGCTGATTTTATCGGTGACAGTCTGCAGCTTTCACAGCAGGCAGCAAAGACAGAGGCGGATGTAATTGTATTTGCGGGAGTGCATTTTATGGCAGAGACCGCAAAGATTTTAAATCCTGATAAACTTGTTTTGCTGCCGGATCTGAATGCCGGATGTTCTCTTGCCGAAGGCTGCCCGGCTCCGATGCTTTTGAAATTTAAGGAAAAATATCCCGACCATATTGTGATAAGTTATATAAACTGTTCAGCGGAAGTAAAAGCAATTTCCGATATTATCTGCACTTCTTCAAATGCAGTTAAGATCATCGAACAGATCCCGCCTGATCAGAAAATTATATTCGCTCCTGACAGAAATCTCGGCAGATATGTAATGAAAGAATCCGGCAGAGAAATGGTACTCTGGCAGGGTGCATGTATTGTGCATGAGACGTTCAGTGAAAAAAAGATAAACAAACTAAAATTTGAAAATCCAGGTGCTTTAGTGATCGCTCATCCCGAATGCGAAGAAGCTGTTTTAAATAATGCTGACTTTATCGGATCGACCAGCGGATTATTGAATTTTGTGACTGAGTCGGAAAAGAAAGAATTCATAGTAGCGACTGAACCGGGGATCATTCATCAGATGCAATTGAAAAATCCGGCGAAGACTTTCATACCGGCACCGCCTGAGTCAGGCTGTAACTGTAATGAATGTCCGTATATGAAACTTAATACACTTGAAAAACTATATCTCTGCATGAGAGACAGAAAACCTGAAATTGAAATGGTTTCTGAAATTATGAAGAAAGCATTAATGCCTTTGGAGAGGATGCTGGAGATGAGTAAATAGTTAGTTTTCGTTTGCCTCGAAGGCTCAAAGAAAAAATCAAATTGAAATTCCCCGCTGCAAACTACGAGGTATCTCACTGTATTAAATAATAAAATTTTATGCCACAGGTGAAGGGGAACTAAATCCAAAAAAACATAAATATTATTCATTGATCCTTCGAGTCTTAAAACCATAGAGGCAATTCCAACATATTAAGACTAGCTGAGAGTCATTGCAATAAATCAAAATTTCCAAGGTTACTTTTATTCTTTAAGCAATTCTTCCTTTGCTGAGATAAGTTCTTTTTTCATATCATCACTTACTTCCGGATATTTCAGATCTAATTTACTCAGATATTTAAGGATCACAGCTGTGATGAGTATTCTGGAATACCATTTATTGTCAGCAGGAATAATATACCAAGGAGAATTTTCTTTTGAAGTATTTGAAATAGCTTCTTCATTAGCTTTCTGATATTCATTCCAGTATTTTCTTTCATTTACATCATTCAAAGAAAACTTCCAGTTCTTCTCGGGCTTATCAATTCTTTTAAGGAATCTTTTTTTCTGTTCCTCCATTGATAAATGCAGATAGAATTTAATGATAACAGTACCATTCTGTCTTATTGTTTTTTCAAAATGATTTATCTGTTCAAAACGCTGGCTCCAGAAATTATCATCAATATCTTTTACAGAATTAATCCCTGGAATTTTTTCATTCATTATATATTCAGGATGCACTCTAGTGACAAGTACATTCTCATAATGTGATCTGTTGAAGATCGTAATTTCTCCGCGTTTGGGAAGATCAATATAATGCCTCCACAAATAATCATGATCCAGCTCAAGGGCATTCGGAGCTTTATAACTGTGCACTTTCACTCCCTGCGGATTAAATCCCGACATAATATGTTTTATAGAACCATCCTTACCGGCAGCATCCATTGCCTGAAAAACTATCAGCACGCCGTATCTGTTGTCAGCATAAAGTACATCCTGTATCGAAGAAAGTTTTTCCTTTCCGGATTCGAGAATTTCCAGCGATGACCCTTTATCAAGCTCATTACCTTTATATTCCGTATCCCATTTTGAAAGATCTAGTTTCTTACCCGGTTTTGCAAAATAATTATCTATATCTATATCAAATTCTTTTAACATAAGTAAATTTTGGTTTATTGAAAATTTTTATCAAGATATTGTGTCTGATAATTCATATTGCACTTCCAAACAAAATTCTGATTAGACAAAATAATCTTTACAAAATTAAATAGAAAGTTTCAGATAAACTCTCAGCATTACAAAAAAATACATTCTAATTTATGGTAAAAGGAATTAAATTGAGTAAACAAAAATTGCACCTTAGTAAAAAATAAAATTCAATTATGAAAAAAATTATATTGCTTTTATTTATTTCTTTAACGTCTGTAATCAATCTGTACTCACAGGAAAATCCTCAGACAGTTTATCGTAACGGGATCGAGAAGTTTTTTAATTCGGATTTTGATCTGGCAATCACATATTTTACAGATTATATAAAGACAGAAACACAGGCATACGAAGCATATAATTACAGAGGTTTATGTTATCTGGCTCAAAAAAATTATGCAAAAGCCAAAGAGGATTTCTCTTCAGCAGTTCATTTAAACAAATCATTCAGTCAGGGTTTTGTAAACAGGGCAAATATTTTTGCGCTGCAGGGGGATTATGATGCTGCACTTCGTGATTACAATAATGCCATACTAGCTGACAGGGCAAATCTCGAAATTTATTACGGACTGAGTTTGCTTTATATTAACAGTAAAGAATTCAATAAAGCACTGATCGAACTGAAAACGGCAGCAGCCCTTGCTCCAAAAAATGCGAGAGTATATTTAAACACAGCCATTGTAAACATGCTAATAGGAGATACATTAAGGATTTTTGAAAATGTCGATGAAGCACTTTACTGGGATTCTTCATATTTATATACAAATCTAAACAAGTCTCTGATTTTCACAATTGCAGACAGATTTCACTATGCTCTTCAAGTCTTAAATAGTGCTGTTTCCGCTAACCCAAACAGCTATCTTGTTTATTTCAACAGGGGAGTGATATTTTATATGATGGGAAATTTTCCCGATGCAATTTCAAATTTTAACAGATCAAAGGATCTGTACAAAGGTGGAGATCAGAGGATCATTAACCTGATCACCAAGATAACACGGATTTCAAAATTTAACAGCTAGCTTAAAATTGTATACTGAAAATTATGATAAGCATAGTTATTTTAATTCAAACAATTTATATAACTAATAACAGAATCTTGAAAAATTCAGATCGGATAAAATCTTGAAAAAAATAATACTTTTATTAATTATTTCTTTATCAACAATTACAAATCTTTTTTCTCAGGAAAATCCTCAGTCAATTTATCGTAATGGCATCGAAAAGTTTTTTAATTCGGATTTTGATGAAGCGATCTTATATTTTAATGATTATATAAAAATAGAAACACAGGCTTTTGAAGCATTTAATTACAGAGGTTTGTGTTATCTGGGTAAGAAAAATTATGAAGAGGCAAAAAATGATTTTACTTCTGCTGTTCATTTAAATAAATCCTTTAGTCAGGGTTTTGTAAACAGAGCTAATATAAATGCTTTGCAGGGAGATTATGATGCAGCACTCAGGGATTATAGAGATGCTGAAGAAGTTGACAGAGCAAATCTGGAAATCTATTATGGACTTGGTCTGCTTTTTATGAATAACAGAGAATTCAACAAAGCAATGATCGAGTTGAAAAAGGCAGCAGCCATCGATCCAAAAAATCCCAGAGTATATATGAATAAAGCAATTGTTAATATGCTTGTTGGAGATACATTGAATATTTTTGAAAATATAGATGAATCGCTATACTGGGATTCAACCTATTTATTAGCAGACCTGAACAAATCACTAATATTCACGATAGCAGACCGGTTTCAATACGTAATTCAAATACTGAACGATGCAATTTTGGCTGATCCGAATAGTTATCTTGCATATTTTAACCGGGGAGTAGTTTATTATATGATCGGAAATTATACAAATGCTATTCCAGATTTTGAGAGATCAAAAAAACTATATAACGGAAATGACCAGAGGATAATTAATCTGATCACCAAGATATTACGGATATCGAAATTTAACAGCTAGCTTAAAATTGTATACTGAAAATAAAAATCAGCATAGTTATTTTATAACCAATCTTATTTCAAATCTAAAAACAGAAACTTGAGAAAACCCGGACAGATTATTGCCCTTGGCGGAGGAATGTTTTCAATGGAAGCCGACAATGGAATGCTTGATAAATATATACTCAACTTAGTCCCAAAAGAAAAGCCGAAGATCTGTTTTATGGGAACGGCAAGTAATGACGGTATAGAATACAGGGACATGTTCTATAATTTTTTTAATAAGATGAAATGCGAACCTTCTCATCTTTCATTCTTCGACCCGCCTGATAATATAGAAAAATTCATTTTAAGTCAGGACATAATTCATGTAGGCGGCGGGAATACTTCTTTAATAATAGACACCTGGAAAAAATTCGGTGTAGATAAAATTATGAAAAAAGCATGGAGATCAGGCGTAATACTTACTGGAATGAGTGCAGGAGCGATCTGCTGGTTTGAAGACGGAATTACAAATCCATCACCCGGAAAACTGACCAGGCTGCCCTGTATTGGATTACTCAATGGAAGTTTCTGCCCTCACTATGATGACAAGGTCGAACTGAAAAAATCATTTCATAAACTTATTCTCGACGGAGTCATTGGAAACGGTATAGGAGCTGAAGACGGTGCCGCAGTACATTATCTGGGTGATAAAATTATTAGGGTCGTAACATCCAGACCGGGTGTTACAGCATACTCAGTTAAAAAAGTTAAAAACAAAATAATAGAAACTCCGCTTGAAACAGTATATCTTGGTAGAGAATCTGAAAATGAATATGTTGAGAATAATTCACCTATCGAAATACTTACAACTGTAATTTCGTATATTGAAAAAATAAATGACCATGACATTGCAGGTCTTTCAAAACTGATGTCCGACGATCATATTTTCGTTGACTCACTTGGAATGGTGATAAAAGGTAAAAAGGAAATGTCCAATGCTTGGAAGATGTTTTTGAAATGGTTTCCTGACTACAATATTACAATTATGAATACAGTTATGACTGATGATACTGTTGGAATATTTGGAATTGCTTCCGGAACATTTGATTCTGAAGATCCTGACAGTACCGATAATTTTGAAATCCCCGGAGCATGGCGTGCAAAGGTCAAAGATAAACATATTGTAGAATGGCAGGCGATAGCTGACAATGAAGCTGTGAGAGATATTATTAAAAGTAACGGTGTAAAATCAATGTTCAGATCAAAACTAAGAAGCAAATCACATTAAATCATCAGTATGTAATGAAGGTTTAATAAAAAGTACAGAGATAAAACGAAAAAAATTATATTTTGACTGAGAAAGAAAGTTTTACCAAAGAACTAAAAAAAAGTTTAGGTGAAGATACTTTTGTAAAATTACAGTTTGGAAAGTACAGAGGTGATGACAAAGATTTCCAGAAGATAATTGTTACAAAGTTAAATTTAAAAGAAGGTGAACATCTTTCTTTCAATTTTAAATACGTAAGTAGAGACGTTGTAAAAAATTTTGAAATTGAAAAAGGAATTTCACTTGCAGATGAAATTACAGGAAAAGATTTTCTGAGCGCAACTTTGTTTACGACAAAAAATGATTTTACGATCGATCATTCAAAGAAAAGAGTTGCATCATTTCACAAAAAAAAACCCACTTTAAAAAACCCTGCAGTATCAGTACATAACAGAGAGAAACCAAGACATGTAGATCCTACTGCAAAATATTTCTATCTGCTTGGAATAACGAATGAAGACGGTAAAGTAAAATCGGGAATGTATGATAAATTCAAACAGGTGGATAAATTCATAGAGACAATGGATTCTCTTTACAGAGCTTCCGGACTTTCTGAAAAAGATGAGATCTCGATCACAGACCTTGGATCAGGAAAAAGTTATCTTACATTTGCATTGTATGATCATTTCAAAAATAATTTAAATAAAAAAGTAAAAGTCCGCGGCATTGAGCAGAGGCAGGAGCTTACAGATCTGTCAAACGGTATTGCAAAAAAATGCGGGTTTAATCAAAATAACGGGTTGGAATTTCTGACCGGAAGTATAGAAGAAACCGATCTGAGTAATACCGATATTGCAGTTGCGTTGCATGCCTGTGATACCGCTACTGATGATGCAATTAAAAAAGCAGTAAGAGCAAAGGCGGAAATTATTGTATTAGCACCATGTTGTCAGAAATATGTGAGAAAAAAAATAATAGTTCCTGACAGACTTAAAGGCATCTTTGGACATGGTATACATGAAGAACGTCTGGCTGTCATGTTGACTGACGGACTGCGCGCTATGACATTAGAAAATTCAGGATATGATATAAAGGTATTTGAATTTATTTCATCCGAACATACGGCAAGAAATACAATGATCACTGCGGTAAAAAATGATTCAAAAGTTAGAGGAAATTTAAATAATACGGAATCAATTAAAAAAGAATTCGGAATAGATGATTTTTATTTAGATAAAATTTTTAACGACTGAAATATTTAAAACTATGCAATGAAAAAAATCAACAGTGAATTAATTTTGAAAGCAAAGAAAAACGGTTTTTCAGATAAACAGTTGTCTGTTATGCTTGGCACATCTGAAGAAAATATAAGAAAATACAGATTTGCCAACGGTATTATCCCGGTTTATAAAACTGTCGATACATGTGCTGCAGAGTTTGAAGCCGGTACACCGTATCACTATTCTACATATGAAAAATATAACGAAATCATTTCATCCGACAAAGAAAAAATAATAATACTTGGCGGTGGTCCAAACAGGATAGGTCAGGGAATTGAATTTGATTATTGCTGCGTAAGATGTGTGAAAGCTTTGAGGGAGGAAGGTTTTGAAACAATAATGATTAACTGTAATCCTGAAACTGTCTCTACCGATTATGACATCACAGATAAACTTTTCTTTGAACCACTGACTACTGAGGACGTTCTGAACATTGTGCATTATGAAAAAAATGTGAAAGGAATAGTGGTAAGTTTTGGAGGACAGACTCCTCTCAAGATCTCAAAGGAACTTGAGAAGAACGGTTTGAAAATTCTCGGTACTTCATCAGAAAATATTGACATCGCTGAAGACAGGGAAAAATTCGGAAAGCTATTGGATAAACTCAACATTCCAAAGCCTGAATACGGCACATGCACAAATCCCGAAACTGCACTGAAAACTGCAAATCGGATTGGATATCCGGTATTACTAAGACCGTCGTATGTCCTCGGTGGAAGAGCAATGCAGATAGTTTACAGTGATCAGCAGGTAGAGAAATTTTTTCGGGATGAAGCCGATGTTTCCAAAGAACATCCGGTTTTGATTGATAAGTTTTTAGAAGAAGCACGAGAGATTGATGTAGATGCGATATGTGACGGCGAAGATGTTTACATTGCGGGCATAATGCAGCACATAGAGGAGGCGGGTATTCACTCAGGCGATAGTACTTCTATACTTCCGCCAATCTCTATCAGTAAAAAAAATCTTGATGAGATAAAAAAATACACTAAGAAATTAGCTCTTGCATTAAATGTTATCGGACTTATAAATATTCAGTTTGCCGTAAAAGATAAAATAGTTTATATACTTGAAGCAAATCCGAGAGCTTCTCGTACAGTACCCTTTGTCAGCAAGACAACAGGCATACCGGTTGTAATGATCGCCGCTAAAATAATTGCAGGTAAGAAGCTGAAAGATTTTAAGCTAAAAAGTTTTGAGGATATAGATTATATCGGAGTAAAAGAATCTATATTTCCGTTTCAGAAATTTCCAAAAGTAAAAATGTTTCTCGGTCCTGAAATGAGATCGACCGGTGAAGTAATGGGAATTGGTGCGACATTTGGAGAAGCACTTGCAAAGGCACAGGAATCAACCGGTGCACCGGTACCTACGAAGGGAAATATTTTTATAAGTGTAAATGAAAATGATAAGAAACCAAAAACAATTGAAATAATAAAAGAATATACAAAACTTGGATTTGGAGTAATTGCAACTTCAGGTACTTCTGTTTTTCTTAATGAAAATGGAATTAGATCAGAAGCAGTATTCAAAGTAAATGAAGGCAGACCGAATGTAGTGGATAGAATAAAAAACGGCGAGATACAGATCGTGATAAATACACCTCTCGGCGCTGATTCAAGATTTGATGAATATGCCATCGGGTGGACGGCTGTGCAGCAAAAGATACCGTTTATTACTACCTTGTCTGCAGCTCAGTCTTTTGCTGAAGGAATCTCGAGGATCAAAAGAGGAAAGACCGGTGTAAAAAGTCTTCAGAATTATTATAAAAAATAAAATTAATGCAATAGATATATAAATTTGAAAATCATATTTTTGTAAAGATTAAAATAAAATGGACTTAGAGAAAACAAAGAACAGTTATAAATGGGATCCGGCTTCTGGAGATTATTCAAAAAGTTATGTCTCCTATGAAAGAAAGGTATCCAATAAAAAACAATCAAGAAAATTTATACTTACGATAATTTATATTTTGGCACTTTTAATCAGTGTAGTACTTATATTCGTTAAATTCTCGTAATTTACCAAAACGATTTTAATATAATTAGCGGATCCTATCCGCTTTTTTTATATTGGATTGGATTTAATTATAGGTGGAATTTATAATTATTTACACATTTTTAAATTTTAGAATTCTTTAATCATTTCGGAAGCTGCTGTTTATCCTCATTTTTTAAGACAACTGATTTCTTTTTAAAATGATTTGCTAACCAAATATTAAAAATTTTTTCCGGATCAGAAGAAATTAAAAAAATTCTTGTAGAAGATGGGTTTGTATTTAAATTTTCTACATATACTGTATCTGATTTACAATTAGCAATAAATTCATACCTTTCATTTAATTCTTTATCATATTTTTCAGCAGTTCCGCTAAGCAAATCCCCATAAGCCGTCTTTATATTATTTTCAAGCGACAAAAAAAATATTATCAATAAAAATGAAACTCCAAATAAGTATAAAGGGATTTTTTCAAATGTCATGTTATATTTAAACCGAATATATTTCATTAAATTAATCGCATTGTAAAACCAAAGAATAAGAAATAAAAAATATATCAGATTTAAACTTCTTGGAAAAGGTTCAATACCGGTACTCCAGAAAAAAACAAAGGAACCTGCATTGAGAATTATAAAACTTATAAAAATAGAATATAACGGAGAAAGTTGAAAAATATCCGGTTTTCTTTCAGGCTTTATTATTGATTTATACAATAAAGGCACAAGTATGATTGTTACAGGTATAACAGGTGAAATGAAAATCCATGCAAAGACATTTTCGAAAACATATGATATTGAATTAAAAATCGAAAACGAAAAGTTATGATTTCCCGGGAAATTAAGCTGTCTGAGTTGTGTACCCGGAGAATGATAGTTTATGTAAGATCCTAAAAACATGAAAATTGAAATAAATACCAAATACCAGTTAAGCTTTCTAAAATTAAATATCAGCAATAACCCCATTAGAAGTACTAAACTAATTAATGCAATCTCATTAGAGCCTCCAATACAAAATGCAATCAAACTACATAATAACGCATATGATATCTTAGATGAAAATCGTTCTGATCTGTATAATCCTAAATAACAAATCAAAAATAACAGTAGAAGAATTATTGAATTATTGTAAACAGGAACACATATCAGCCAGTAGAATCCCTGTGAAACTGTTGGTAGAGCATACATATAAAGGAAAAATATTGCAAATGTAAATAAAAGACTCTCTTTTAATGAAATACTTTCTTTGCAAAATTTTTTTATTAGAAAGAAAATTGCTGAAATAAAAGCAATCATAAGAAACAAAGTAAATATTTTGTAATAAAAGTCCGTTTTAACAAAAAAATAAATTAAAAGAGATACTGTATGAGCAAAAAATCTTCCGCTCCATAGATTATATAAAGATTTAGATGCTTTCAGGAATCCAATATTTTCCATCCTGTCCATATAAAAGAAATCTTCTACCTCTGAAGGATGTGAATAAAAAGTAAGTATTAAAAATGGAAGTGCTGTAAGAATAAATATGATAAGATATGCTGTTTCAATTTTTGAAACTGAAAATAACTTTTTATCTTTCAAAACTTTAATTTATAATAAATTAAAATAATTAATTTTAATAAAACTGAATTTATAAGAATAAATAGTTTCATAATTAAATCATTAACTTGACTGATAGGAATAGTGCAATAATGGTTCTTCATATTTTTTGTACAGATTATTGAAAAGAATTTGTTTCTTAGTCAAACAAATAAATACCGAAAAAATAAATTGAAAAAATATATTTAAAAATCGGATCAAAATTTCCAGCCTTTAAATCTTAATTGGAAAAAATAGATTAATTATTCTTAATTTACAAACCTATTTTAAAACATGAATTTCTTTGACGTAAAATTTTTTTAAACCATACTCCGCAAAATATATCACCCGTATTTTAAAAGATTTTACACCCTGCAAAGTAACAGAAAAAATACAAACTGAGCAATAAGATAATGAATAAAATAATTATTGCGGATATTAGTTTTTAAACTACAGTAAAATAAACTGATCACAAAAGTAATAATAAACCACGCTAAGTAATTCTGCAGTGGAATTTCTCCAGATACCCAGTTCCAGTAATGCAGATCAATTGCTACCGGTTCCAATACTAAGTCAAATATTACAGCAGTAATTCCTGCAATAAGTGAGACAATAATCATATTGTCAGAAATTTTTTTTCCAATACCAATGCCGCCAAGTATTACAAACAGCCAGTTAAAACCTATGATCAGCGGAACCTCTGCAACTTTAAACCCGAGAGTATTTCCGTAAATATATTCTCCAAAGATCAAACCTGTTTTTACTCCAATTATCTCAAGCAGCAAAGTGGATATATATGAAAAAAAAAACCAGAGAATAAAATTATTGTCTGATCTTACATTAGAGATCAGAAGTACATAGATTCCCATCATAATAAGTACATATGGAGTAATACTTATCATACCATTTTTATAATGATCTGATAAATGACCCACAATTCCAACAACGAAAATTATATATATTATTGCCGTTTTAAATTTGTCACTCAAAGTGCTCTACCTTTCCATACAGATCTTCCTGTCTTAGTCTGATAGACAGACCGGATGCTAATATACAGAAGCATCAACATTTGCAAAGGATAAAACAGAACATTCATGAAGATATTCTGTGAACTGATATATGAAACTATGATCCTCTGCAAAATAATTAAAATTATTAAACCGGTATAGTATCCATTACAACACATAAATATCAACGGCAGGAGATTTGCAGTTACAATAAAAAGAATATTAAAAATAAATAGAACTGAAGGAATTCCGGATGCAGGGAAAATGTTCTTTGAAAATCCTGATACAGCTTCACTAAAACTATTATACATTCTGCATGAAACCAGATCATTACTCATCAACAGTAAAGTTTTATATCCGTTTTTCTTCAGATACCTGGCAGTCTCAATATCTTCAACAATTTCGTTTTTAACAGCAGAGTGTCCGCCGGACTTTTCGTAAGTTTCTTTTTTCCATAAGATGAATTGTCCGTTTGCACCGGCAAATGATTTATACTTTGGAGAGGAAATTAATTTGACAGGAAAAAAAGAAAGCAGTAACCAGTTCATAAAAGGCACTACTGCTTTTTCTCCAATGCTTGAAATAATTTGTTTTGGAAATATAGAAAGCATGTCAGCTTTTTTATTTTGTATTTCATAAAGTGCTGAACTAACAGCATCCTTTTCCAATATCACATCAGCGTCAATAAACAAAAAGTAACTGCCCACTGCATCTTTAGATAAATTCCAGCATGCGAAATTTTTACCTCTCCAGCCATCAGGTAATGACTTTCCGTTAATTATCTTTACTCTTTTATCTTCTTTTGAAATTCTTGTGACAATTGAATTTGTACCGTCAGTGGATGAGTCGTCATAAACTAATATTTCTAGATTTGAATATGTCTGCGTCATAACACTCCATATACATTTTTCTATACATTTCTCTTCATTGCGTGCGGGGATCAGCACCGATACAAGTTCTTCGTAATCCTTTATTGCATTAGTCTTAAGGAAAGGAGTCGTGAATAGATTTATAATGCTTATTATAAAAGTGTAAACCGGTATTACAGATAATATTATTAGTATAATTATTTCCAGATGAAGTATAATTTATTATTAAAATGTAGAGGCATACAAAATTAATTATCAGAACTGCATACTGATCCCGCCTACTGGAAAGAAAGCCCACTGGTAAATGGTTTCAAGACTTTTATAATCTTCATTCCAGTAATAAGCATAAATATTCTGACGGTCAAATAGATTTTGTATTTCAAGGTAAGCTATGAGTGTCGAACTTTTAAAATTAAATTTTTTATCTATTCTCACATCTACTCTTAAATAGTAGGGATATCTTGCACTGTTAAAATCATCAGTAGCATACACAGCACGGTTCACTTGTTTTGAAGCAACGGGATTAATAGGAGTATAAGGTCTGCCGCCCGAATATTTAAATTTGAAACCTGCGAGCCAGCCGTTGTTGAACTGATATCCTGTGATGAACGTGAACTGGCTTCCCGGATCAAATGCACCGGGCTTTTCTCCGCCTGCAAGTGCAGTAAATCCGGAGTGTATATATGAATAACTAAGTAAACCATAAAATCCGATATCGGATAATTTTTTTTGTAATGAAATATCAAAACCTTTCACCGAACCGTTTCCTGCACTTACTGCTTCACCTACTATATTTGGTCCGAAATCAGCACCGCCGTCAATAAGAATATAAGTTGGAATGTCCTGCCAGACTGGATAATCTTTATACTGTTTATAAAAGACTTCAACATTAGCTTTTAGGTCGCTCGCTAAATAATGATCAATACCGGCAATGTAATGTTCGCATCTTATGTCATTCAGCCGGAAATTTTCAGGGCTGGCACTGAGCCAGATGTATTCAGGCGACTGATAATATATTCCCCATGCTGCATTTAACGAAGTGATAGGAGAAAGCAGATAAGATGCTCCGATACGCGGTGAAAAATAAGTCGGCAGTCTGATATAATCAAAGTAATCAACTCTGATACCGGTATTGAGGATCAGTTTATCGTCAAATAATTTATATGAAAGATTTCCATGTGCAAATAATTTATATGTATTGAATGAAGTGTTTGCATTAATTGTATCATAAGCATAACCGGCAGCACTTGTATCACCTCTGAGAAATATTTCATTATTTATATTTGCTAATTTAGTGCCGATGCCTGTATTCAATAGCAGTGTTTCAGAAAGCTGATAATTCAGATTTGATCTGACAGTGAGCTCATTATTGTCTGCAGTATTTCTGAATTTAACGTCAGCAGTCTGACCGTCTATCTGAATTATATAATTGTTCAGATAGGAATTTGAAACTACTGTTTCGATATAACCTTTCCTGAAAAGTTTTTTATAATTTAATCCGAGTGCATATATTTTCTGATCATCATCTGAATTACCATAAGGATTATTTTCGGCTGACTCTCCCGAAAAATCCACTTTGTCAATTCCCGCAAGGCCAATAAGTGTAAGCCTGTCATTTGGACTCAGATCATAAACTGCTTTGAGATTAAAGTCCCAGTAATTTGGCACAGAAGTAAGTCTGATCGCTTCCTGCACAAGCTCGAGATAACTTCTCCTGATAGAAAAAAGGAACGATCCGTTTTCAGTGATCGGTCCTTCGACAATCGCACCAAATCCGGCTATGGAAAGATTTATATCACCGTAAAAAGATTTTCGGTTACCTTCGCGGAAATTAATATCTATCACTCCGGAAAGTCTGTCACCATACAAGGAGGGAAATCCTCCTGTCAGCATGGTCGTTTCAAAAATAAATTTGGAATTTATAAATCCGATAGCACCGCTTGACGAACCTTCAGTGCCAAAGTGATTAATATTAGGAATATCAATTCCGTCTATGATAATAAGATTTTCCGAAGGTGAACCTCCTCTGACGATAATGTCATTTCTCTGATCATTACCGATAGCAATGCCAGGCGCGGACTGGAGCATTCTTGAAATATCTTCTGTTGCACCAGGTGCACGGCGGATCTCTTCGTAGTCGAGATTAATGGAGCTGAGATTTACATCAGAGCTTTGTATAAAAAAATTTCCTTCGACATCTATGACAGAAGTTTTATAACCTTTAGGTTTTATCTTCACTGTAAGTTCTAGAGGTTTACTGGCATATAATACGAGGTCTGATCTCACCATCGGTTCATATCCAACCGCTGTGATCTGGATCTGATATGAATCATATTTCAGATTATCAAAATAAAATTCACCTTTGGAATTTGTCCCCGTCTTAAATTTCGTCCTTAAAATTTCAACAACTGCACCTTCGACAGGAGCTTCTGTTTCATTGTCAATTATCTTACCTTTTAATATTCCATTTTCTCTGTCAGGATTAGTATAATCTGTTTTGTCAGATTGACATAACGAAATATTTGAGCAAATTAAAATAATGGAAACAATAAACAGGCGGATAAGCATCTGAATATTTAATTTATATAAAATAGTTTGTAAAAATATATTTATCGGCTGTTTAATTAAAGTTAATAATATGAGTTTCAAATTCTAGTTTTGAATATTGCCTCGAAGGCTCAAAGACTCTAAGTTTGTTAACATTGTGTCCATTTCTTAGTGTATTTTGCCTCGAAAGCTCTAAGACTCTAAGTTTTTATTTGTTCCCGCAAAGTCTCGAGCTCTTTGGACTCTGCGGATATTAAATTTTTAATTAAAGTTAATAATATGAGTTTCAAATTCTAATTTTGAATATTACATAAAATGTTCGAAGACTCTAAGTTTTTTTACACTTTGAGTCTTTGAGCCTTAGTGGCAAATGTATTGTGTTCAAATTATATCAAACTTCTAAGATAAATTTTTATAATTTTATAATTAGATTATTATTGTATTTTAGAATCAATATCAAAAATAAATTCAGAAGCATGAAAAAAAGATTTTCAGTAATTTCAAAATTAATATTTCTGTCAGCACTGGCAATGATCTGGTTTGGCAGCCGGTCGGGAAATGTGTCATCTGACAGTTCATCTCCCGAGGGCTATAACTACGGACAGGTAGTATGGAGAGATCTTGTCACACCAAATCCAAAAGCAGCAGCAGATTTTTATAAAAAAGTATTCGGATGGACATCAACGCAGGTCGGCACTGATGAGCAGCCGTACTGGGTATTCAAAAGCAATGGAAAACCTGTCGGTGGAATGCATCTGATGTCAGAGGCAAGAAAAGGTGCAGGCGGTGAATGGGTGCAATATTATTCTGTAAGTTCACTGGAGAATGTGATTAAAAAATCCAAGACCGCCGGCGGTGAACTGGTAGTGTCTCCTGTAGAAGTGGAGGGTCGCGGCACCGTAGCTCTTATTTCCGATCCGCAGAAAGCATACTTCGCATTGTTAAAACCTGAGAAAGGAAATTTTAGTGATGCAAAACCGGTGGATTTTGAATTTCTCTGGAATGAACTATGGTCAAATGACATTGATAAGTCGGTAGATTTTTATAAGTCAACATTCGGATCATCGACAGAAATGAAAGAAGATGACGACAGACCATATACTTTACTTCTTAATAATAATCAGCCGATTTCAGGAATAATAAAAAATCCTGTTGATGACGTAAGAAGTCACTGGATGCAGTATGTGAAGGTATCTGATGTAAAAGCCATTCAGCAGAAGGCAATTGACGCCGGTGCAAATATGATCATCAAATCAGACTCGACAGTCAGAAAAGGTACTGTATCGATCTTTACAGATCCGACAGGCGCACCGATCGCAATTCAGAAATGGCCGATCGAATAAGTATCAGATTTTAATTTACAGATTATGATTCAGAATATTACTCTGAATAAAAGTATAAAAGAAATAAAAGAATAAAAAATTTTAACAATAAAAAAATGAACAAAATAATTTTATATATAGTAATTGCTCTAACTGCAGTTACATTTTATTCCTGTACCGGAGTTACTGTAAGTTCAGGTGTTGGGTATGGAATGTACGGCGGACCTTACGGATACGGCACCTGGGGTTATTCACCTAGAGTCAATGTTGGAATGTACGGCGGCGGATTCAGGTATTATCCGTAATCATTAAATATTTGCGAAAATAAATTTACTGACAAAAAATGCTCTGAGTAATTTTTATTCCTGCAGATTCACGTGCACTTCCAACACTTAGATACTGAATTAAATAAACAAATAAATATGGAAAGAATAATTTCCAATAATAAATTCTGCGGAATTTTAAATTCCGGATGTCTGAATATTTTAGGTTCAGAAAAAGTCACTTCTAAAAATAAATTTTTACAATCAATAATAAAGTTTTTAACTCTGTCCATTTTAATAACTGCCGGGATGAATTCCGCAGCATTAGCTCAGGGAGGCTGGTTCTGGCAGAATCCTCTTCCTTCGGGAACTTCACTTTATTCCGTTTTTTTTACTGACAATAATACCGGATGGACTGTAGGCTTAACAGGGATTATTTTTAAAACTACCGATGGCGGAAGCAACTGGAATCCTCAAAGCAGCGGTACTTCAAAATATTTGTCATCTGTATTTTTCACAGATCAAAACACCGGGTGGGCAGTAGGAGGTACCACCTCTTCAGCAGTAATAATCAAAACTACAAATGGCGGAACAGACTGGATAGAACAATCAAGCGGTATTAATATTTATTTGAATTCTGTTTTTTTTAAAGACAGTAATAATGGATGGGCAGGTGGTCCGGGAAAATTTCTTAAAACTACAAACGGCGGGACTAACTGGATAAATATATCACCCGCAATTAATTATTTTGGAGTTAATTCTATTTATTTCACTGACCTTAATACCGGCTGGGTTACAGGTGGTCTTGGATCTATTTATAAAACAACCAATGGCGGCGGTAACTGGACAGTTCAGTATAGTTTACATGAATACCCTTTGAATTCAATTTATTTTGTTGATAATAATTTAGGGTTTGCAGTTGGTTTGTACGGAATTGTTCTCAGGACTTCAAACAGTGGAAATACCTGGGATACAATATGGTGCGGCTCAGTAGAAGATCTAAGCTCAGTTTATTTTACAGATAATAATACAGGATGGGCTGTCGGAGGAGATGCTTATTCAGGAACAATTTTCAAATCTACTGACGGAGGTAGAAACTGGGATTCAGTTTTAAATCACACCGGAAGTAAATTTCAATCTGTCCATTTCGAAAATAACAATCTCGGATTTGCAGTTGGAATTGGCGGTATAATATATAAAACAACTAACGGAGGTACGGAATGGAATAATGAATTATCCGGAATCAGTAACTGGTTGTTTTCAATGCATTTCGCTGATAATAACACAGGCTGGGTAGTAGGTGAATATGGAACAATTCTCAAAACCACTAACAGTGGAAATGTCTGGAATTCTCAATCAGGCAATAGTAACAGATGGTTATCCGGTGTTCACTTTACAGATCATAACACGGGCTGGACTGCCGGTGAATTAGGTACAATTTTAAAAACAACTGACGGAGGAGCAATTTGGAATTCTCAGCTAAGTGGGACATTAAATTCTTTGCATTCAATATATTTCAGTGATAATAATACCGGCTGGGCGACAGGAATTCTCGGTACAATTTTAAAAACAACTGACGGAGGTACAGTTTGGAATTCACAGCAAGGCGGTACAGGCAGTTATCTTTATTCCGTTCAGTTTGAAAATAACTTAACCGGATGGATAGGCGGAAGCGGAGGTATATTACTTGCAACTACAAACGGAGGTACAAACTGGATTTCAAAACCCAGCGGTACAACACAATCTTTGTATTCAGTTTATTTCACAGATTTTAATACCGGCTGGGCTGCAGGCGGATATGGAGTCATTATCAAAACTACGAGCGGCGGAAATAACTGGACTACACAGTTAGCATTGCAAAATCAGTTACTGTCTTCTATTTATTTTACAAATAGTAATACCGGATATGCTGCAGGTGGAGGCGGTATAATTCTTAAGACTACTAATGGTGGAATGAACTGGACAGATCAATTAAGCGGTACAACCAACAATTTACATTCAGTCAAATTTATAAACGACAGTACCGGCTGGGTAGTTGGAAAATATGGCACAATTATGAAAACATTTAGCGGCGGTGTATCGGTAGATATTAAAACAATTTCAACAGAAATTCCCGATCAGTTTATACTATATCAGAATTATCCCAATCCATTTAACCCGGTTACAAAGATCAGTTACGAGATACAAATTACGAGTGACGAGTTTGTAATTTTGAAAGTATATAATGTTTTGGGAAATGAAGTAGCTGTGCTGGTAAATGAAAAGCAAAATCCGGGAAGTTATTCGGTAGAGTTTGACGGCAGTAATTTTTCCAGCGGAGTTTATTTTTATAAACTGTCAGTGGGAGAATTTGTGCTAGTGAGGAAGATGATGCTGGTCAGATAATTCAGAATTTAGAATTTAGAATTTTAAATATAAAAAGTTTTAAGCAGCTCCAATTTTATATAAAAAACTCTTTTCACCTTCTTTAGTTTTTCTAATGAGGGGGCGGGGTAATCCAATTAAGTTAAGGACGAAGTATCGTCGCTATCAGCAAACCCCTCCCAGCCTCCCCTTTGAAAAAAAGGGGAGGAGCTAGAACTCATTAACAATTCCTTTTGGTTCTGGCAAAGCTTGTGTATAGATTAAGAATTTTTCAAAAAATGCTCTTCTCCCCCTCCTTGCTTTTCAAAGGAGGAGGTTAAGCGAAACCTTACTGCCACTGCATTATTCCGTCATCAAAAACCTCATTGAGAAAAAATAAAATATTATATCGCTGTTAGCTTTATTTTAAAAAAATCTTTGTCACAATAAACCACTTATAATGACGCAAATGCATTTTGAATAATTATCTTAATAATAGTATCTTTGTAAAAGCTGCTGAATGAATTTATAAAATCATCAGCAGAATTAAAAAAATTTAAACAAATAATTATTATGAGTAAAAAAATGTGTCCTGTAGTTCATTTTGAAATGCCCTTTGAAGATAAATCCCGTGCAACTGATTTCTATGAAAAGGTATTCGGATGGAGATCGCAAATGCTCGGTCCTGAAATGGGGAATTATGTTATTGTATCTACTTCTGAAACTGATGAAAAAACTCACATGCCAAAAGAACCGGGTAAAATTGGCGGCGGATTATTTGAACAGACAAAGGACAATAAAGGTACTTCTGTCGTAATTGCTGTCGAAGATATTCAGGCTGCTATGAAAGATGTAGCAGATGCAGGCGGTGAAGTCTTAGGCGGAATGAATCCGGGCGAACCGGATGATATTCCGGGAGTCGGTCTTTACTGTGCCTTCAAAGACAGTGAAGGGAATTTTGTCGGAATGCTGCAGCCAAAAGGGATGTAAATTATTTTTCAATTCTTATCTAATTTAAACGTCAGGATATTTTGTTCTGACGTTTTTTAATTTTATCACATCTCTCAAAGCGTTTTACTGTGAATTTTAGATTTAATATTTTCTGCTTACTTTTTTTTAACGACCCCCGATAGAAACACTCGAGGGCAGGCTCAAAAGTAACAAAAAAAGTCGCCCGCTGGTAATAAATTGCCTAAATTCTTTTCGAAATTGAAATAGAATATCCAACTCAAAATTTGCTTCGCAAATTTCTCAAACAAGGATATTTTATTTTTTCAATTTCTCAAGAATTCTTAACGGCAATGTATTACAGGCGGGATTTTTTTTAAAAATTACTTCTAACGTAAATAAAAAATTATTCCTTCAAAAATATTAGGGTGTCCAGATGCGTTAAACTGAAAAAAATGTTTTCTTTGAGTCTTCGTGTCTTTGAGACTAACTTAAAAGTGTTTTTATAATGGTCTGAAAATTAAAATAACTGCCAACATTTAAACAATTGAATTTCATATTCTAAATCAATAATTTTGCTCTTTCATAAAATTAATAATAATCATAAATGAAAACTCTCTCCTGTTTTATAATTGCTCTAATCTTTTTTATTGTTTCAGAAAATTCTTATTCTCAGTCCTGGCTTCCAAAACCGGTTGAATCGGTTTATGCAGATGCCCTGACCGGTACATGGACTTCACAGCCTTACGAATTCATGGGAAATACCAACACTGATATTGTAACCTGTAAAAAAATTCTAAACGGTCAGTATCTTGAGATCGATTTTAAAAGAACTGATAACACCGGATTCACATATGAAGGCAAAGAAATTATTTCAATAAACGCAGACGGAAATATGAGCGGAATGTATTTTGACATAATGGGAAAAGAAAGGACTTCATCATATATAGGTAGTAAAGACGGAGATAAGCTGATACTGACAGGTGTAAGTCCGGACGGAAAAGGTTCACGTGAATTAATCATTGACGGAAATACAATGACACATAATGTTAAATTTGTTATGTCCGATGGTGTAGATACGTCAGCTCCCGAACAAAACATTAAGATCATTTATAATAAAACGAATTAATTTTTTTTAATTTTATTGCAATTGTTTTTTAGAAAAATTTAGATGGTGTTAAATTAAGAAAAAGTCTCACTTTCTTTTTTAAATAAATACTTAATTAAGATGTCAGGATTTTTTTATTCTTACGTTTTTATTTTTATAAATCCTTCCTGATAAACTGACATCAGTTTTTCAAACGAAACATCTTCAAGAATTTAAACAATTGAATTTTATTTTCTAAATTAATACTTTTGCTCACCCCCATTTTTATAAAACTAAATTAAACTCTCATGAAAAGTCTTACCTTTTTATTTTTATCTATTTTACTAATATCATGCGGCGGCTCTGATGATAATGAATCAGGATTTGCCAGTCAGGCAGAAACCATTTATGCACCCGCTGAAAGGACTGGTGACGACGAGGATTTGGAAAATGATAATGTAATGATGAGAGGAAACTGTACCCCGCCAAATTTAAAACTTGATGTAAATCTCAACAGAAAATACTGCAAGACAGATGACTGTCTTATAGAATTTGCAGGCTACTGGTGGTGGACAAATTATCAATACACCGGATCGCCAAACTGGTTCTGGAATCAGGGTCAGGCGTGGAGTCCGGGTAATTCATCAGTTGACAGCGAAGGTCTTCACCTGAGAGTAAAAAAAGATGACCTCGGCGGCGGATCGGACTGGATGGCTTCAGAAGTAGTTGCCGTTTATAAAAGTGATAAGAAAACACTTGCCGGCACGGGATACGGAACTTACCTCGTCTCTGCCCGCGTAAAAAGTGCAGACTCATGGGATAAGCTTGATAAAAATGTTGCATTCGGATTATTTACATTTCAAAATGACAGAACCGGTCCGGCGAATAATCCATACAGAGAGATCGACCTTGCAGAGATCTCAAGATGGGGAACGCCGCCAAATAGTAACGTCAGCGACACAAGACTTTATACAGGTAATGCTCAGTTTGCAATTCAGGAATGGGATAAAAATCAAAAGAACCTTCAGAGATATACTATCAGCAGCGGTGTAAAAGAAATTACTCTTGTAATGAAATGGACAAATGAAAAATCTCCGGTTACATTCTCTCAGTACAATGGAATTTATACATTGGATAATCTTCCCGCATCACCAAATAATACTTACACGACTACTGCCGATCAGAACCAATACGTACCGGCAGACGGCTGCCAGCTTTTTCATATGAATCTGTGGATGGGAAATTATGGTCAGGGAGATAAACATCCGGGACCGAGCAATAATCAGGTACAGGAAGTGGTGGTGACTAATTTTCAGTATAAACCCTGAGTTAATGTTCAATGTTCAATGTGTAATGGTTAATATTTAAATAATTATCTGATTTTGGAAGATGTTAATACATTAAATATTCAACTTGTTCTAATTGGAATACCACTTATTACATTTGTTTTTTCGAGATTTATAATTCGAAATTTTAGATTTGTTGTAATAACATTAGCGATATCCATTTTTTCAATCTTAATATATATTATAGCTAAAATAACAAATATTTCGTTTGTAGATCTGGAATTTGATATATATTTCGGAATATTAGTTTTTACTTCCATATGTTTTTTGATCTGGGTTTTACCTTCTTTAATCAAAGAGAGATTGATAAGAATCATTGTTCTCTTAATATTAATGTGTCCAATATATTTATCTGTGTTTTCAGGCACATATGGAATTCTCGGTGTAATGTGGGTTTTTGACGATTTGTTTCCGGATAAAGAAATCAGACTTAATGAGAAGTTAACATATAAAGAGAAAAACAGCGGCATGGCATTCACTACACCTTTATTAAATGTAAGTATCTATAAGAGGCTTGATAATTTTGGATTGCTTGAAAGGGAAATAATATATAAAAGATATGAAAGCGATGAAGCAAGTTACAATAATATTGAAATCAAATTTGAAAATGACACTCTATTTTTAGAAACCTTTCCTGATACAAATACTAAATTTTCAGAAAAATTTAAAGACTTTATAATTATAGACAAATAGAATATCTCAAGGCGGAGTTTCAAAAAATTGAATGATTCTGACATATGAAAAACTCTTAATAATAAATGTATAAACATTTTATGAACACAAAAGAAAACAAAGAAAACGCTATAGCTTTTTATAAAATGGCATATGATGGTTATCCCGAAAAAGCTGTTGGGCTTTTTGGAGGTTTGGAATATACTCAGCATAATCCCATGGTTGGGAACGGATTCGAGCCGTTCATTGAATATTTTAAAAAGATGAAAAATGAATATCCTGAAAAATCAATTGAGTTTGTAAGGGCGGTTTCAGAAGGAGACCTTGTAGCTCTGCATACACATCAGATATGGCCGGATGATGATGAATATGTAACTATGGATTTTTTCAGATTTGATGAAAATGGAAAAATTGTTGAGCACTGGGATTCGATTCAGCAGATTCCAAAGACTTCAGCAAATGGAAATACGATGTATTGATTTTTATTTTGTCAAAGATCAAATAGTTTGAGTGTTGTGATCTTTCAGTAATTTAGTATCAATATTTAATTTTCAAATTCTGAAACTGGGATACGTGATTGTCTGATGATGGATTTTAAAGTACCAATTCGGATTTCTTTATGGTTGGGAACGGGGACTGTAATTGTTGAATCTTCTGAACTTTTCTGCATAATAATGTGACTTCCTTTTTGTCTTTTAAGAATAAAACCATTTTTTGACAGAACATTACAAACTTCTATTCCTGAAAAAACTTTGAGTTTACCCAATTGCTACATCTATCCTTGTAATAAATATTTCGCTGTGTAATCTTTCATTAATTTCATTTTCTGAAGCGTCTTCAAGGAAAAGTTCAACAGCTTCCTTTAAATTATCTTTGGCTTCTTCTATAGAATCTCCCTGACTCGCTACATCAAGTTCAGGACATAATGCTGTATAACCGTTATTTTCTTTTCCTATAATTGCAGTCAACTGATGTGATTTTTTCATATTGAATAGTTTTATTACTCAAAGTTTAGTCAATTTAGAATTTTAAATCAGTAGAAATTTAAATAGCAGGATTAATTTTGTAAAATTCTTAATTCCTAATTTTTAATTCTCAATTTATTTTAGAAGAATCATCCTTCTCGTCTCTACAAACCCTTCCGTCTCAAGCTTATAAAAATAAACTCCGCTCGAAAAATTACTTCCGTCAAATACTGCATTGTATGTGCCGGACTGAAGCTTCTCATTTATAAGTTTGGAGATCTTTCTGCCGAGTGCGTCATAGATATTCAGTCTTACATCAGATGATTGCTTAATGTCGAATTTGATATTTGTAATCGGATTAAACGGGTTTGGATAATTCTGATGCAGCTCGAACTTATCGGGAACGATATTGCTGGTCGGGAGAATGCCGACAGGTTCGTCGGGCGGGATAAAGCCGTATTGATTTGTTCTGTAGCGGTCGTGACCATACATAGGCCAATACATATTTTTTTGATCATAAGTAACACCGGGAAATGTCCATCCATTTAGTATCGGATGCGAAACATTATTTGTATCTAGTAAAGTAAAAATAAAATAATCTAATTGATTATCATTATTTATATCACCGTAAACACCTGCAGCACTAACGACTCCGTAAGGTCTTAATGGCGACCAGGATAACTGACTTCCATTTATATTAAAAAAATTAACAAATCCCTTCAATGAAAAATCTATATATCTAAGGTGAGAGGTTATAATTAAATCATTATTCATTTTCACGATTAATGGAGAATTATAATAATAACCATTACTAAAAACCGGCCAGTTGTTCATAGGTAAATTATTTTTGTCAAAAAGAAATAACGGACTTGGTTCAGCTCCGAAAGCCTGGTAAAAATTATTATTATCATTGCTTAATGCAATAGAACTGGATTCACTAGTTACAGTAGTTGAAAAGTAATTTGAAATGAGATTGCCGCCTATAGTATATTTTGAATTTTTCGTTCTTACAGAATCACTATTTGTAAAATAATAAGCGGAATTTATATATAGAAAGGTAGAATCATTCATAGAATCATTATAAATAGTAGCCGGCTGTGAAAAAAATACATATCCGGAATCAATTTTAAGCGGCCACCTGGGGAAATTTGTACCGTCATGTCTGAAAATATTTATATAACTCGAATCACAAATAATACCTGATACGCATTGAGAAGAGTTTACAATTATTTCAGCATAATTGTCATTATCAAGGTCTGCAACAGAGACCGGAGGAGACAATACTCTGTCGGCAGGGTATCCCGGAAGTCTTTTTGGCCATCCGGTAAGTTGATTTCCATTATGATCAAAGATGTTAACATAATTGCTTCCTTTGATAATAATCTCAAGATATCCATTGTTGTTTAAATCATATAAAGTAACATGGTTAAGTTTTTCATCTTTATAAAATACAGGAAATCCGGACATTGCGGTGCCATCATTATTGAACACAAAGAGACTGTCATTATCTCTTAATACAACATCAAGAAATCCGTCATTATTAACATCTCCCGCGGCGATCGCTGGCCAGGTATAAGCTGGAACAATTGTAACGGGCCATCCTGCAAGATCTGACCCGTCACTTTTAAGAATATAAATTTTTATGTGTTGAGGCTTTTTTAATGCGAATGCAATTTCTTTATCTCCCTGATTATCAAAATTTGCAATTATAGGAGTCGCCCCGTATAACATCGGTTGATAATAACTGTCAAGATCTTTTGGAAAACCTTTTAAGTATTCAGGTGATTGCGCTGATAGATTTCCAAAAATAAGAATGATGTATGTTATATAAATATATAGAAATTTCATAAGTCTCTATTTTAATTTATCTGGCACAGTCCAGAGTAGGATTATCAGGTCCCCATTCTACATCAGTATAACCTGTACCCGGATGATAAACAATTTGAGTACCGGTGCAATCGTTTTTAGTTGCTCTTAAAGTATATGTTCCTGCCGGTAAACCTGTAATGCCACATAATCCGTTTGAAAAAGTAGGACCGCATGAACCATAAAGTGTAGTTCCTATGTATGCTTCTACTACCCAATCATCATCAGGTGAATATTGAATAATATTTTTGATTTGATTTAATTCGGATTTATTTTCTAATCCCTGAATATCAGATAACATAAATGCTGTAAGGACTACAGCAGCTAAGAATAAAATTGTGCGTTTCATTTTAAAACTCCTTCTAATTTAATTATTAAAAATATTTTTTAGAACTATTTTGTTTAAAAAAAATACAAAATAAAATTTAAATTTATTTTTTATTTCAAAAGAATCATTCTCTTCGTCTGAACAAATACACCCGCATCAAGCTTGTAAAAATATACTCCGCTTGCAAAATTACTTCCGTCGAATAATACATTATATGATCCAGACTGTAGTTTTTCATTAATTAAAGAAGATATCTTTCTGCCGAGTGCGTCATAGACATTCAGTCTTACATCAGTTGATTTATTAATATCGAATTTGATATTTGTGACAGGATTAAACGGATTTGGATAATTCTGATGCAGCTCAAACTTATCGGGGACGATGTTACTTATCGGCTGAATACCGATTGGTTCGTCGGGCGGGATGAATCCGTATTGATTGGTTCTGTAGCGGTCGTGACCATACATAGGCCAGTGCATATTTTTTTGATCATAAGTAACACCGGGAAATGTCCATCCATTCAGTATTGGATGCGAAACATTATTTGTATCAAGTTTTGTAAAAATAAAATAATCCAATTGATTATCATTATTTATATCACCGTAAATGCCTGCAGCACTAACGACTCCGGAAGGTCTTAAAGGAGACCATGATAACTGACTTCCATTTGTTTTAAAAAAATATATAAATCCCTTTAATGAAAAATCTATATACCTAAGGTGAGATGTTATAATTAAATCATTATTCATTTTCACTATTAATGGAGAATTAAAATAGTAACCATTACCTAAAACAGGCCAGTTATTCACTAATAAATTGTTTTTGTTAAACAAATATACCGGAAAGGGTTCAGAGCCGAATGTCTGATAGAAATTGTTATTCTCACTGCTTAATGCAATTGTACTTGATTCATAAACTGCAGTTGAATAAATAGATGAAACAAGTTCTCCGTTAATTGAATATTTAGATGTCTTGGTTCTGGAAGTGTCATTATTGGAATAATAATATGCTGAATTAACAAAAAGAAAAGTCGAGTCACTTAGCGGATCTTTATATATTGTAGCAGGCTGTGAATAAAATACATATCCTGAATCTAATTTAATCGGCCAGCCGGGGAAATTTGCACCATCATGTTTGAAAACACTTATATAAGTCGAATCACAGTTAAAACCGTCAAGACACAAAGATGAGTTTACTATTATCTCGGCATAATTGTCATTATCAAGATCAGCAATGGAAACAGGTGGAGTGTTAACTGCATCTGGCGGATCTCCAGGAATTCTACGAGGCCAGCCACTTACAATATTTCCTGAATGGTCGTACACATACAAATAGTTATTTCCTTTTATTATTAATTCAAGATAGCCGTTATTATTAATATCATACAAGCTTACAAAGGCAAGATTAACATCTTCAAGAAATAACGGAAATCCCTGCATTCTGGTACCGTCATTTTTATAAACATACAGACTGTCATTATCTCTTAATACAATATCCAGAAATCCGTCATTATTAACATCTCCCGCTGCAATCGCAGGCCAGGAATAAGCAGGGAAATTTGTAACGGGCCATCCGGCAAGATCTGACCCGTCACTTTTTAGAATAAATATTTTTGTATATTGAGGTTTTTTTAATGCAAATGCAATTTCTTTATCTCCCTGATTATCAAAATTAGCAATTATAGGAGTCGCCCCGTATAACATCGGTTGATAATAACTGTCAAGATCTTTTGGAAAGCCATTTAAATATTCAGGTGATTGCGCTGATAGATTTCCAAAAATAAGAAGGATGTATATTATATGAATATTTAGAAATTTCATGAGTCTCAAATTTAATTTATCTGGCACAGTTCAAAGTAGGATTTACAGGTCCCCAGGTAACAATTGTATCGCCTGTACCCGGATGATATACAGTTTGTGTACCTGTGCAATCGTTTTTAGTGACCTTTAAAGTATATGTTCCTTCTGGTAAATTAACAATGGCACATACTCCACTTGAACTTGTGGGTCCACACGAACCATAAAGTGTAGTTCCTATGTATGCTTCTACTACCCAATCATCATCAGGTGAATATTGAATGACATTTTTTATTTCATTTAGGTCGGATTTATTTTCCACTCCTTGAATATCTGATAACATAAATGCTGTAAGTATTACAGCAGCTAAGAATAAAAATGTGCGTTTCATTTTAAAACTCCTTTTAACTAATTTAATTAATAAAATTGTTTTTTGTTGTACTAAAAAATTGTGAAAAATAGTATTTCATTTTTTTTATAGCGGTCGCAAATTAGTTGAAGACTATTTGATCTTTTAGGACTTAGAATACTTCATCAACCGCTGCCTGCAACAACCCCCTCCGCTCCCCCTTTTTTAAGGGGGAAATACTTGTGAATTATTCTGAATCGTGCTATTCAGCAAATGCTTAAAAGCTCAAAGCCGAAGGTTAATAGATCTATGCTTCATTTAATTAAAATAAATTCTTTTCAAAAATATAAAATAAAATCAATAGAAACAGAGAATGTTTTTTTTCATAATCTTAAAAATTTACAGCTTAAAAAATAATAAATGTATTAATTAGTTGGTTTTAGGTGTTGTTTTACATAGATTGTTGTACAAAATATTTTGCTGATAATCGCAAAAAAGTATAAAAATAATCTTATAAAAAAATGCTTAATCACAAAATAACAGACATCTTAAAGACGTTTTCGACAGATGACATTAAAAAATTCAGGGAGTATCTTGACTCACCTATCTTTAATAAAAATAATACGATGAGAAAACTTTATATCTTTATGATAGTAATGGATAAAAAAAACAGCCGGCAATTTCTTACCGGCTGTGTTAGTATTTACATATATTAATTTGAAATTCTTAATTCCTAATTTTTAATTCTTAATTTATTTTAGAAGGATCATCCGCCTCGTCTCAACAAACCCCTCCGTATCAAGCTTGTAAAAATAAACTCCGCTCGAAAAATCACTTCCGTCAAATACTGCATTGTATGTGCCGGGCTGTAGCTTTTCATTTATAAGTTCTGTGATCTTTCTGCCGAGTGCGTCATAGATATTCAGTCCTACATCAGATGACCGCTTAATGTCGAATTTGATATTTGTGACAGGATTAAACGGATTCGGATAATTCTGATGAAGCTCAAATTTATCGGGGATTATATTATTGATGGGAAGAATGCCTACTGGTTCGTCTGGCGGGATGAATCCGTATTGATTAGTTCTGTAGCGATCGTGACCGTACATGGACCATTGTATATTCTTTGGATCATAAATTACTCCGGGAAAAGTCCAGGCATAAATCATTTTGCTGAATCCATTAATACTACTATTAATAACACTATTTATACAAACCATATCTAAGATACCATCTCTGTTTAAATCACAAAAAGTTGGACTTGTTACTGGAATTCCATCTGATCTGACAGGAGAAAAGCTTAATTCATTTCCTGAAATATTGAAGAATCTTATATACCCTGATTCTTTTTTAAAACCTCCGGTCGTATCAGCATAATTTTCAGTTGTAATTATGAAATTTTCGTTATTAAAATATTGAATTAAAGATGGTTTTAAATAAAAATTATTTGAATTTACAGGCCAGCCGCTAATACCCAATAGTTCCTCGTTAAGTAAAAAACACGATAAATTTTGATATCCAAAGCTAAATATTTTTTTCTGTGAATTAAAATTAATATTCCCAATTGTTATTGCTCCTGAAGTATTTATAAAGGAAGAGGAAAAAAATTTATTTACAATATCACCTTTAGAATTATATTTAAATGTTCTTGTAAAAACATTGTCGTTATTATCTAAAAGCATAGAATTTAAAATAAAATAAACCGAATCATTTTCAGAATATATTGAAGCAGGATTAAACTGATAAAAGTAACTCGAATCAGACCGGATATTATTTTGAAAAAAGGGTTTACCGTCTGATTTAAAAATATTTATAAAATTATCTGTGCAGTTTACTCCGGAATTTAAGTCAGGGCAATACGAACTTGGAACAAGGATCTCTGAAAAACCATCTTCATTCAGATCAGCTACAGACACAGGGGAAGTATATACTCTGTTGATTACTGAACCAAATAATTCTACAGGCCAGCCCTGCCTTGTCAATCCATTATAATTTATAACTGACACTTTATTAAATCCGGTAGTAATTATTTCTAAATAACCGTCATTTTCAAGATCATATAACGCCAAACTTGATGAAGCCACTGACGGAAAATATACAGGAAATCCGGGCAAAGGATTTCCTGTATGATCAAAAACAAATATACTATCCTTTGATCTTACTACAACATTTATATAACCGTCATTATTAATATCACCTGCTGCAGTTATAGTATGATCATCATATATTAATACTGGCCAGTGATTGATTGAAATTCCGTTTTCATTTAAAAGATAAATTTTACTTTTACCTTGTGAAGCATAGTAAGAAATAAGAATTTCATTTTTTCCATTGTTATTAAAATCAGCTACAATTGGTGAATATCCCTGACCTGATATGGTGTCAAGAAGTTTGGGAAAGTCCGGCAGCAAAACAGGTGATTGAGAAATAGCATAATTATATGAGAAAAAGAATAGTATAATATTTATTGTGATATTAAACATTTTCAATTTATTTTAATAACAATCTAAAGTTTCATTTACATAGACATCTGTATTTGATAATCCTGCTGCATGATAGACATTATACTTAACAGCAATACATTGTCCATTATCAACTGTAATAGTATAATATCCCTGAGGAGCATTATTAACTACACATTTACAGGATCCGGGAGGTATAATTTGACAACTGCTGCTATAACCACCACCATTTTTTACTACCGTAACAGTCCAGGTATAATCAGAACAATTTGAATAACTTGCATGTGTAATAATAGAATTCACTTCACCTAATTCAGAAGCATCAATGTTTGATTGCTTTTGAGAAATTAGCAGTAGAGTAAATGTGAGAACTAAAATAAAAAAACTAATTGTGTGTTTCATTTTTTAACTCCTTAAAATTTAATTATTAAAATTGTTTTTTGTAGTACTAAAAAATTGTGAAAATTGCATTTCATTTTTTTAAAGCTTTCTTATCAAAACATCCTCCTTTCGTTGGATTTAAAATTTCATTCAATAAAATTTATTCCTGATAAATTTCCACAAGTACCAAATCGTCATACACATAAATCCACCAGATACCATCTTTGAAAACTCTTTCATAAGTAAGATCTGCAGTATCATACTTTATTGAATTTTCAGATGAAGCTTTCAGGATGAATTGAGATTCAA
>JBATSB010000152.1:0-37317 GCA_049293015.1 Ignavibacteria bacterium | reverse complement strand
GGTTAAGCAATCCGAATTTTATACTTATCTTTAATTAAAAAGAATACTGGTTCCAAAATAAAATTATTATTCTCCTCTTGTAATTTTGGCATAACACGCGGAGATTGCTTCTCTTCGCTCGCAAAATCATATCCTTGTCTTTGCGAGTTTGTGCTCTTCAGGCGAAGCAATCTCCGAATTTGCGAATGTGATGCGAGAATGTCTTGTCGTAGATTCGGAGATTGCTTCGTCGCTCCGCACCTCACAAAATCAATTTTCAGCTCTTCTCCCCCTCCTTGCTTTTCAAAGGAGAGGGCGGGGGGAGGATGAGCGAAACCGCATTGGCACTGCTCTTGTTCAATGTGGGAATTTCGATTATAATCTTTGGTATGATTTTTCAACTTTGGAAAAAGAACTTAAGAGCGAAGGACTATTGGAAATAATAAAATCCGATGACAATTCAATTTATATAGAGATGATAAAATTTAAAACCGTATTTGAATTTTTAAAAGACAAAATTTAAAAAGACAAAAACTATCTGATCAGAGATCTGAAAGATAAGCGGTTTGAAAAATAGATCAGTTTTCACTTCCCCGAAATAATTCATACAAACCTTAATTAATTTTTACATTTCCATGACAATTAATAATATGAACAGTTTTATATTTGTTCAGCTTTAAGAAATAAATGAACCGGCCGGTTTAGCATTGCAAATTCTTATTGAGTAAAAAAAAACATTACCAGTCATAAGATTTTGAAAATTACTTAAAGTTATAATTTATTAATCATATAAATTTCCGCTATGCGGAAAAGGAGATTAAAATGAAAAAAGTAATTTTTACACTCACAGTTTCTATTTCAATGATGTTATGTTCATTTAATTTATTATTTGCACAGGAAACATCAATAACAATTTTACACACAAGTGACAGTCATTCTCATCTTGATGCTGCAGGTTTGAAGAACTGGCATCTGGAAGGTACACTCGGCGGTATCAGCAAAGCAGCAACGGTAATAGGCACTATAAAACAAACTGAAGAAAATGTACTTACTCTGCATGCTGGCGATTTTATGGTGGGTGACTTTTTCTTTAATACATATTTTGGTGTACCTGAATTACAGCTTTTGAAACAGATCGGATTTGATGCAATGGCAATTGGAAATCATGAATTTGATCTGGGACCTTCGACTTTAAATGATGTACTGACTGCAGGATTTCAAAACGGATCCTTTCCGGTATTGTCAGCAAATCTTGATATGACAGGATTTCCACAGTTAGCCGATCACGTTCAGCCAAATACTATTATAAAATTCGGTGATGTAAATGTTGGAATTTTCGGAATGACAATTCCATCACCGCTGAGCAATCCTTATCCTGTAATCATCAGAGAGGATCTGGCTGAAGTAGCTTATGCAAATGTCATTGAACTTAAAAACAATGGAGCAGATGTGATAATATGTCTTTCACATCTGGGTTCGGCACTTGACGCACTTATCGCTGCAAATGTCCCGGGCATAAATTTTATAATCGGAGGACATGATCATATTGTAATTGATCAGCCGATTGTAGTAATGGATCCTGAAAATAATCCCGTTTACATATGCCAGTCCGGACCTTTTTATCAGAATATCGGCAAGTTAAAATTTACAGTACACAAAGAGTTCAGTAACTTTTAACAGCTATCAGCTTATCCCTGTTGATAAAAATGTGCCGCCTGTACCTGAGATCAAAGCAGTTGTGGATGATCTGAAACAGGGCATTGAAGCTCAATATGGAAATGTATTCAGAAGCGTTGACGGATTTGCTTTGTGTGATCTGGAAGGTCTTAGTGATCCTGATAATAGTAAAAAAGATTCGCCGATGGGAAATCTGATAACAGATTCTTACAGATACAAAACTCATACAAAGATCGGTATTACTGCACAGGGTCTCATAGCTGAAAAGATTTACCGTGGAGCAGTTACAAGTGCAGATCTGTTCAGAACGGTAAGTTATGGTTTTGATACGACTAATGGATTAGATTTCAGACTGGCAACATTTGATATAAGCGGTGCTGAACTTATCAAAGGTCTGGAGATTGGATTGTCACTGATTGGCGTAGATGATGATTTTTTTCTTCAGGTATCGGGAATGAAATTTAAATATAATCCGGAGAATGATCCCGGAGAAAGAGTAATTCTCTCATCTGTAAAAATTGGTAACCGTCACATTTCTCCAACAGGAATGTATTCAGTAACAGTAAATGAAGGTCTATTAGGTATTCTACTTTCACTCGGTGGTGTAGTGGTAGAGAATATTCAGATACTTCCGGATAATGAATATACTGTTCTGAAAAATTTTGTCCGGCACAAAAGGATATTGTATTACAAACCTGAGGGAAGGATTAAAGAAGTTGGTTCCGGTGATGAAATAGTTTCTGACAATGATGTGGATATTTCTGAAGATAATTATATACTTTTTGATAATTACCCAAATCCATTTAATCCTTCGACTACAATTAATTATCATTTACCTGTAAGCGGCGTAGTAAGTATGAAAATTTATGACATGGTTGGTAAGGAAGTCGTTTCACTTGTAAATGAAAATCAGGAAGCAGGGAACTATTCGGTGAAATGGGATGCAACTGCTTTTTCAAGTGGTGTATATTTTTATAAAATACAATCGGGAGATTTTGTTCAGACTAAGAGAATGATATTGATGAAATAATTAGAAATTAAAAATTAGGAATTAAGAATTTTATAAAATTTATTTTTTCCCGCAGAGATGAATAATTTCTCTGCGGGATTTTTTATAAATATATTTCTTTGCGAACCCGAATTCATTCGGGTGAAGCAATCTTAAAAAACAAATGTCTTTGCGAGCCAGTGATCTTCAGGTGAAGCAATCTCCGAATTTGAGTTGATATATACTTTGATCAGATGCCCGACAGGAGCATTCGGGCATGACGGTTTTTTCGGAGATTGCTTCGCATCACTCGCAAAATCATTTTTATTTGCATGCAAAATCATTTTTTTCTATTGTCCTTCTTTTTTAGATCATAGCTTTTCAATTTTCACAAGAGTTTCTTTCACAGTCAAAGAAGTTGTATCAATTATATGCAGATAAGCTGGCCAGATATATCCGTTGAGCTGTACATTTACAATATCAACTCTTTCACCCATTACATCCCCGGGTATTCTGAGTTCATCCCGTCTGTGATTTTCAGTACTTTCGCATTTCAGCCAGATAAATTTCAGTTTATTTACATATTCTAAATCAGATAATTCTTCATTCAGAAAGTCTAATCCGACGGGTGTCCAGACATTTTCAATTGCTACAGGCATTGAGAGTTTGAGATATTCTTTTGCTGTATTTATTGACAGCCGCGCAGTTAGAAGTTCCTCTTCATAAGAAAACCTGATAAAATTTTTATCAAATATCCATTCCGTAAAATAATCACATTCTACTATTGCCCCATTTTTGCGGCGAGCCCATTCTTTCGCAATCGTTGACTTCCCTACTCCGCATGCGCCGGTAAGAATAAGTATTTCACTCATAAAAATATAAATTTAATATATTTAATTGGTATCTACATTATCCGCAGAGTCCGAAGAGCACGAGACTCTGCGGGAACAGTGTGTATGTGACTCTGCAGGAACTATGATTTATTTAATTCATTATCCGCAGAGTCGGAAGAGCATGTGACTCTGCAGGAACAGTAAAACTTAATTATAATAATTACCTCTAAAACACAAAGGCACAAAGGCACAAAGCATTCCGTTTTCAATGTTTTTTTCTTCGTGTCTTAATGACTTGGTGGTAAAAAAGCTGTTTTGAGACAGTCTCGGACAAAGTGGAGGAGCAATTACTTTTTATATTTTTTGTATTCGAAATTTATTTCAGATCCAATATAGTTTGTATTTCGCTATCACTTATTTCTAAAAGTCCGACAGGTTTTAATCTGCCAAATAATATCCGCCAGTTATTATCTTTCAAAAAAACTTCAGTAAACATCGGCAGGGATTCACTGACTTTACCGGTATTAGCAAGTGTGACAGCATGCCAGAATTTCATCTCAAGATTTTCAGGAAACATTTCTTCCGCTGCCAAATATTCATTCATCGCAAGATCCATATTATTTTTTTCGATTGCAAGATCGCCGTTATTCATATGTTCATAAGCTCTGAATACTTTCAGCAGCCGCTTGATCTCACTTACTGCGTTTTCATTATCTTCCACACGAAGATCTATCATTCTGTCTTCCCAAAGTTTTCCTGTGGATTCACCTTTTACTATAAGCAAACAGGCAGACTGCTGACCTCGGATATCCCCGCCGGCATTTTGCGCAGCTTCGAGTGCAGCTATCATTCTTTCGGCAAGTGGTCCGGTTGATTTTTCAAATGCTTCGGACATTGCTCCCCATACTTTGTCGGTCAGCATCATATTCGCCTGTACAGAATAATTTTCTTTTGCGATATTGCCTGCTTCGGGGATACAGTTCTTTCCTGTATAAGATGCGCATCTGCCTTTGACGTCAAGGATAGCGAGCTGTCTGACATCTCTTCCATCGTCTGCTGCGATGAGTTCATCGACAGCTTCCTGCGGAGACTTTCCCGATTTTAAAAGTTCGAGACCTTTTATCCCGAACGAAGGATTTACAAAAGATTGAGTCGCAACCACTCCCACACCGGCTTCTCCCCAGCTAACGATAGATCCGACCGAGAACCAGTGTGACTGAACGGCTACTCCCATTTCCCCTGTTACAGGATCACGCGCAACTATGGAATAAGTATGAGCAAGCTTATCTGAATAAATGTTTTGTGAAAATGCATTCATGGAAATTAATATAAATGTTAAAAATAAAATCAGGTTTTTCATTTACTTAATAGATTATTTTATGGAATTTGAATAAATCTTTTTAACGATCTGAATTTATACAAATTAGAAAAAGTATTTTTTAATTACAACCTAAGGACTTTAAAAAAACAGATTACTCACTTGGTTATTAAGGTTGCCTCGAAGGCTCAAAGGAATTTATTTTTATTTGTTTTATCTTAGAGGCTTCTATATAACTTGAAAGTTATATTTGTCAAAACATAGGGCAAGACCTATCTGGATACTTTGAGGCAATTCCAAAGTTTTCATACAGTTTGAGGACTTTGGGAACAAGCTGTAAAAATTAGATTCATATTTTTGTTATTTATTGTCAAATTTTAAAATCAATTCACACATGAAATTCGCAGCACATACAACTTTTATATTTATTAATTTATTTTTTTTAATTTTTAAATCAGGGATCACCTTCTCACAGGAAATGGAAACTTCTCAGCCAACTGAAGGCACGGAGATCTTTCTTAATGGGAAATGGGAACTGACTATGATAGATAATGAATCGGTTACTGCAAGTTCCTTTAGTAATGGTTTGCCCTTCATTGAGATAAATATTAAGGAGAGAATGGTGAACGGAAATACCGGCTGTAATTCTTTTTCAGGGAAGGTTTCATCAGAAGGAGAGAAGATCAAATTTGAAAATATACTTTCTACAGAAATGGCATGTCAGTATCAGAGGGATAAAGAATTTTTTGATGCCCTTCAAAATTGCAATAATTATTTTATCGACAATGGAATTTTAACTTTAAAATCTGATGATGCTGTCAGAGCTGTCTTTCAAAAAAATGAGGAAACAGGAGGTAGGGACAGCCTGAAACAGATCATGTTTGACAAAGGAATTGGGTTTTATGCATCAGGTCATGAGCCGGAATGGACTGTAGAATTTTACGGAGCGGAATCTATGACTTTTAATTTCAATAATTATTATGAAGTTATAAAATTTAAACTCAAAGAAACTTTCAATGAACTCAGAGACGACAGCATTACTATAATTGGTGAAGGAGATGGTGATGATATTATAATCAGAATTTTGAAAAGGGAATGTACAGATCTGATAAGCGGGAAAAAATTTCCTTATGAAATAAAATTAAATTTTGATGATATGTTATATATCGGCTGCGGAGATTTCACAACTGCAGAAGATTCATCAGGTACTTACAGGATCAATGATATCTGGGTAATGGAAAAACTCGGAGATGAAGAGCTTAATAAATCAGATTTTAAAACCGGTCTGCCGATGATCGAAATAAATATTAAGGAGAATAGTTTTATGGGGAATACCGGCTGTAATAAAATGAACGGAAGTATGAAAAATGTTGGTGCTCTTATTAATTTCAGTAAAATCTCAACTACGAGGATGATGTGTCCGGGCGGTTATGACAACAGAATAATCAGCGCTTTAAAGGAATGCGATAATTTTGAAATTGAGAATATGAAATTATATCTTAAGAATGGAGATAAAGTTTTAGCAGTATGGCAAAAGATCGACTGATGAAATTATTTTCTGAATCTGAATTTTAGTAAAGTATAAACTGCAATTACACCGTCTATCCATTTTATTTTTTTACCTTCACTCTTTGAACGGGGTGTATAAACTATCGGAACTTCAGTGATCTTATAATTTCTTTTCAAAGCTTTTGATGTCACCTCGGGACAAAATTCAAATCCGTCACATTCCAGATCAAAACTTTTTATCACTTCACTTCTGAATAATTTGAAACAGGTGGATTCGTCTGTGATATCCGAGCCGTAGAGAATATTAACTATTTTACTCAACATTACGCCGCCCATATAAAATGAAAAAGAAGAATGAGGATTACCTTTAAGATTTCTCGAACCGTAAACTATCATTACATTTTCATCTTCAAATGGTCTGAGCAATTCAGAATACTGTGACGGATCATACTCGAGATCCGCATCTTGTATAAGAATAATGTCCCCTGTAGAAATAGCGAGTCCGTTTCTGACAGCAGATCCTTTGCCTTTATTAATTCTGCTACCTGAAATTTTTATCAGATCAGGAAATTCATTTTTTAAATTAAAAACTAACATGTTTGAAGAGTCAGTAGATCCGTCATCAGAGCAGATTAATTCATGAGCAAGACCTCCAGCGATAACTTTTCTGATCAGAGTTTCTATAGTTTTTTCTTCATTGAAATAAGGAATAATTACAGACAGCTTCAAATTAATTTTTCCTGTTTTTTTTAATTTCATTCAGCTTATTTACGATCTCTCTTTCTCCCGGATTTTCGTCAAGGTATCTTTCAAGACAGTACTGAGCTCTCGCCAGATCATTTGTGTTATAATAATATGATCCGAGATTCAGAAAAATATCTTTAAATAAATTTTCATTTATAAACCCTTCACCTTCTTTTATATAATTCAGATACAGAAATTCTGCAGTCTGAAACTGTCCGCTTTCAAAAGCGAAATTTCCCATTGGAATTAAATAGTAAGGATTTTTTCTGAAGCTGTAAAAGCCGCTTAGCCAATTCCTCAGATCTTTAATTCTAACTGTCCTCAAGAGTCTGTCCTTTTCAGTTTCGGAAAAATTTACGGTATCAATACCAACATTTATCAGACCTGTTTTGAAATTAAATGAGGAAAGCGAATCAGCAGGTTCTTGTAATTTATAAACAGCCGAAATACCATCCCAGTATGTAAGGGAATAATCCTTGATATTACTAAGCTGATTTGACCAGTTAAAATTTAGAATGCTGTTTACAATCAGCTCAGGAGTATATTTATTTAATTCAGAATTTAAAGCTGCATTATTTATTGTTGATAAATATTCTTTATAAAAATCTTCACGGATCACTTCAAGTCTGCCGTCAATATAAACTTTCCTGCCTGTTTTCCATTCAAGCCAGCCACCTGATTCTAAGTTGTTGAATATCTTTCCGTCAGGAGTATTTTGGTTTATATAATCAGAAGCCTTATCCGGCAGCGCAAGTATATCAACACCCGTTCCGAATTTTATCTCAGAGCCGTATGGAATATAATATGCGTCTGTGATCACCCTCAAGCCGGTGAGAATACTTACGATAAAAATTATTATAGATAAGACTTTGGAAAATTTTGTGACGGAATTTCCTTTGCTGAAAATATTCTTTCCACGGATTAGATCCGATATGGAAATGGAGACTATAAAAAATGCATAGATCATAAAAAGCGGTATGTTTCTGAATGAAGAGAATGAGAGATAAAAGAATGCCGACATCAGCGCAAATTCATGAAACTTCCTGTGATTGACGGTAACGAATAGCAGAAGAAAAGCGATTGCAGAAACTGAATAATAAATGTATAACTCAGTCTGCAGAATGTCTGTCATACCCCACGGTGACTGAAGTTCGAGAATATTCATCTGAAAAATATTACCCTTCTGAAGACGTGTAAAGAGATAGAATGGAAACAAAACTCCTTCAGAAAAATAAGGATTTATAAAAACTACAGCGAATGAAATTCCTGTCCAAATCAAAAGATCTTTATCAAATTTTTTATCCCTTACAAAACCTGAAATGATGTATGAGATCATTATCACAAATCCGATTATAAAAAGTCCGTGCATATTTACCCAGAAGAGCATGATCACGGGAAGGAAATAAATCATCCCCTTTTTAATTTTATCTTTATAAAGGAAATTTCTATCAAGCACGATCAGCATCAGCAGCATAAAGATCCATGTGAAAATTTCCGGGCGGTAGCTGAATCTTACCTGAATGCAGATCAGCGTGACAAGGATCATGATCAGCGAAACTGGAATATAAACATCGTTGACATTATTTCTTTTCAGCATCAGAATGAAAACCACAGTGATGGCAGCAGCATTAAAAATTGTGAGTCCGTGATCTCCGATAAAGCTCTGCACGGAAAACATAACTACCTGATACAGCCATTGTATGTCGAGATATTCATTTGCAGATACTGTATAAGTGAACATGTCCTTCACAGGGAAAGTCATATTCTCGATGATCCATCTGCCGCCTGCAAGATGGAATCCAAGATCATAGTTCGCGATCTTTCTCAAAGAAAATAAAATTATCAGCAGGAAAACCGATATCAGCGAAGGCAGCCACACTGATCTGAAGATTTCTTTAAAATAAATTTCAGACGGTATATGAATTTCAGAAACTTTATTCTGAGGACTTAAGGTCTTTTTAGTAGTTTGTCTTTTTTTCAGAATTTCAATTTTTATTAATGTGCATAAACTTATTTTATATTGTGAATAATTACAATTTAGAAATGAAGTAGATTGGAACTCGTCTCAAAGGCTCAAAGACCTTCCTATCCTACTTAGGCATCCATTTTAAATGTCACTATAGAAATCCAGGAGTAATGGTCTTTGCCTCGAAAATAATTATAATGAAAAAGAAATAAAAAGTTAAAAGTTAAAAGGTAAAAAAATACATTGAATATGGAAATTATCAGTTTTAGATTTCATCAATAAAAAAAGTGATTCTATTTTTTTGAAAAATTAAAATTAAATATCCTGGGAAATCAAATCTTATTTTTCATACTATTCATTACAAATCTTTCCTTCGCTCAGATTTATGAAAACTGGGTAATCAGATATAACGGATCCGGCAATGACAGAGATGAAGCTATAGCAATTGTTATTGACCAATCAGATAATTCCTATGTAACAGGTTACAGTAAAAATTCAAATGGTGACTATGATTACGTGACATTTAAATATGATGCATGTGGAAATACTATTTGGAGTAAAACTTTCAATCATGCAGATGATTTTGCTCATGATATTAAAGTTGATACATGGGGAAATGTATTGGTTACAGGAGGATTACTTAACAATTCTGTTTTTAGTTATGGGACATTAAAATATAATAATTCAGGTGTATTTCAGTGGAGTACATTTAGCACTGGTCCGGAACCGGATGGTAGTAGTACAGCTTTAAAAATTTGTATAGATGCAAATGGGAATTCTTATGTTACCGGCGTTACAAGTCAGTTAAATGCATCTGCAGTATATGATATAATGACCATTAAATATAATTCTTCAGGTGTTTATCAGTGGCAAATGATCTATAATTTTGCTGATGGAGATGATATTCCTGAGGACATTACAAAAGATTCACAGGGAAATATCTATATTGTAGGAGGAAGTGCCGTTATGGCAAGTGATTTTGATTTTGTACTGCTTAGATATTCACCTGGGGGTTTATTAACCGGTGAAGTACGTTATAACGGAGAAGCTAACGGATCAGATGGAGCTTATTCAGTTGCAGTGGATGATCAGGGTAATGTTTATGTCACCGGAATAAGTAAGGAATATGAAATTCCTCAAGATGAATCTTCCGGTCAAAATACATTTACTACAATAAAATACAATAGTAATTTTGAGCAGCAGTGGGTAAAAAAATACTTTGGTACCGGCGCTACAAAGAATGCAAGAGGAAAAAATCTTAAAATTTTAAATTCAAATGAAATTTATGTTTCAGGATATGCTAAAGAATATGGGAGAGATAATGATTTTGTTACGATAAAATATAATAGTTCCGGTTCTGTTTTATGGACTTCTAAATATAATAGAATTGGAAGCTATCAGGATATTCAAACATCCTTAAGCATTGATAGTTATGGAAATGTTTATGTCACAGGTGAAAGTAGAACTGATTTTTCAAGTTCTACAGGGGATTATGCAACGGTAAAATATAATTCTTCCGGAACACAGCAATGGGTAAAGCATTATAATGGTCCGGCAAACAGACAGGATGTACCAAATGCAATTGTAAATTCAGGAAATAATGTAGTATATGTAACCGGAAGCAGTAAAGCATCTAATGATGAATTTGATTATGCAACTGTAAGATATTCTAATCAATGGTTAGTCTGTTCTGCAGAAGAAAGCAACAGCAATAATCTTAATGATGTATATGTAGTTAATAATGACACTGCATTCGCTGTAGGAAATAATGGCAAATTGATTTTTACAGAGGATAAAGGAAAGAACTGGATTAATTTAAACAGCGGCACAGATAAAGATCTTTTAAATATCAAATTTACAAACCGTACAACAGGTTTCATTACCGGAGATTCTATTTTATTAAAAACAACAAATAGCGGTTTAAACTGGAATACCTTAAATTTACCGGTGAGTAAATTAAAAGATATTTTTATTCTGAATAATAGATTTTCTTCGATACCGGGTTCAAATGGAAAAATATTAAGGTCATATGATACCTGGAATACCTGGAGCATTCAAAATGCTAATTTGAATGAAAATATTATTAAAGTTTTTTATAAAGACAGTTTAAATGGTGAATGCATAAGTGAAAATGGGAAATTATTAAAGACATCAAACTCAGGGGTAAACTGGATAAGTCAATCAAGCATTAATATTAATAAAATAAACAATGCTTTTTTTAAAAATTTAAATACTATTATTGCAATTGGTGATAACGGAAAAATAATGTTCACTTCCAATGGTGGTATTACTTGGTTAAACAGAAGTACTATTAATAATATAGATCTAAGGTCTGTAAATATGACCGAAGATAATAAATTATATATTTGCGGCAGGGATGGTTTAATATTATTTAGTTCAGATAATGGACTTACATGGGAAAAACAACCTACTAATTTAAATACAACCATAAATTCATTACAATTTTTTGACAGTAATTCAGGAATAGCTGTATCGGAAGAAGGACAGATTCTTCTTACTTCAATTGGCACAATAGAAACGAGAAATGAAAATATGTTAACTTCATTTGATCAGAATTTTATAAAAAATGATTTTAATTCAATACAAGGTTTTGAGCTTTTTCAAAATTTTCCAAATCCGTTTAATCCGGTAACTAAAATAAAATTTGCTCTGCCTGAAAATTCTTTTGTTACTATAAAAGTTTATAATGTTTTAGGCAAGGAAGTAATGTCCTTAGTAAATGAATACAAAGACAAAGGAGATCATTTTATTAATTTCGATGCAACCGGTTTTCCAAGCGGAATTTATTTTTATAAATTATTAGCAGGAAGTTATATTGCCCAAAAACAAATGCTGTTAATTAAATAAAAATAACCTAATAATGAAAATAATTTTTTTAATATTCGGAATATTTATCTTTTTTGCAAATGTATCAAGATCCCAGACCGGCTGGTATCAACAAAACAGCAATTGTAATACTTCATTAGGAGCAGTAGCTTTTCTAAATGCTGACAGCGGTTTTTGTGTCGGAGGTTTTGGTAAAATACTAAAAACAACAAATGGAGGAACAAACTGGGATTCTGTAGATACTCATTTCACGACTCACTTATTTTCTGTTGTCATATTAAATTCAAATGAAGTTCTTGTCTGCGGAGTTGACAGAACAATTTTAAAGTCAACTAATTTTGGAACTAACTGGTATAGAATTACAAATATTAATGATGGGTATAATTTGTATCATATGGAGTTTAGAAATGAAAACGTAGGTTACATTGCAAGTGAATCCGGAGTAATTTTAAAATCCACAAATTCAGGTGACAGTTGGTTTAGTTTAGATAGTCCATATCCTTTTGCCCAGGAGTTTAACGGCTTATCTTTTTTAGATATCAATACAGGACATGTAGTAGGATATGGATTAACTTTTGGGAGTCCGATCGTTAGAACTACAGACGGCGGTCTGAGCTGGATAAGATATTTAAATCCTACTCAGACCCCTTTATACTCAGTTAAGATGTTTAATTATGATATTGGGTTGATAGGTGATAATTATGGATTATTAAGGACAAGTAACGGTGGTGTCAACTGGATTGAGACTTCGGTACCGGCAAGTTTTTGTACTGATATATCATTTCCAACTTCAGAGATTGCATACGCTGTCGGAAGTAATATCATAAAATCAACAGACAGCGGGATAAATTGGACTGAGCAACAGATTCCAACAAATATAAATTTAGAAGGAGTCTGTTTTATTAATGAATTTACAGGATATGCTGTTGGAGCAAATGGGACAATACTTAAAACAACAAGCGGAGGAATTGTCGATATAGAACCGATAAGTAATACTGTACCGGATAAATACATACTATATCAGAATTATCCAAATCCGTTCAACCCAAAGACAGTTATCAATTACGAGTTACGAGTTACGGGTAATGTGAAGCTAAAAGTTTTTGATGTTTTGGGGAATGAAGTTGCGGAGCTTGTTAATGAAAAGCAGAATGCGGGGAGTTATTCTGTGGAGTTTGATGGTAGTGGTTTTGCTAGCGGGATATTTTATTATTCTATTTACTTAAATGGGAGTTTGTTTGAGACGAGACGGATGGCTCTTTTGAAATAGAATTATTTAAGTTCTATTATCTTACTTTAAATTTCTTTTAAATTTCTCAATTCCTATACACTTCTTCATATATTTACTGATTGGCAGAGTCTTTAATAAAAGCAAGACTCTGCCACATTTAAAAAAATTTATTAACTTTATTACCTTCTAGCCTTCGAGTCTTTGAGGCAATCCCACGTTTCAGTATCTAATTTTAGCAAAAAAAAATTTATAGTAATAAAGAATTACAAATTTTATATTGAAAGATTATTAACAAAATTTTTTGATGGAAAACCTTATACTAAAGTTAAAGGAAATAGCTTACAATCTCTCGTGGTCATGGAGCAAGGACACAGTAGAATTATTCAATGACATTAATCCTGATTTCTGGAACTGGTCACAGCACAATCCTGTGATGGTGCTGAATGAGATCAATCCAAGTTATCTTGAATTTATCTTAGAGAAAAAAAATCTCGGCAGCAGGATAAATGATATTTATGCTGATTATAAACATTATATGTCGAAGAGCACTTATTTCGATGAGAAGTATTTCAAAACTGAAGAACCAATCATAGCTTACTTTTCGGCAGAGTTTGGAATCACGGAATGTCTGAAGACTTATTCTGGCGGACTCGGCGTACTTTCGGGCGATCATATGAAATCTTCTTCAGATCTCGGAATCCCGCTCGCAGGAATAGGACTGGCTTATAATTACGGTTACTTTACGCAGCTAATAAATCAAAACGGATGGCAGACGGAGAATTATGAACTCAACGACTTTAAAAACCTGCCCATCTATCTGCTCAGAGATGAGAATTACATTCCCATAAAAGTTTCAGTTAATTACCCTGGAAGAGCTATATATTTTCAGGTTTGGGTAGCAAAGATCGGGCGGGTAAAACTTTATCTGTTAGATACATTCATTCCTGAAAACTCAGTCAAGGACAGAAGGATCACAGACATACTTTACGGCGGCGATAATGAAAGCAGGATCAGACAGGAGATACTTCTCGGTATCGGCGGTTTTAGATTATTAAAAAAACTTGGCTTTGAAATAAAGGCATATCATCTGAATGAAGGTCATTCGGCGTTCCTTTGTTTTGAGAGGATAAGGGATAAAATGAAATCGGAAAATATTTCATATGATGAAGCAAAAGCAAAATGCTATGGTTCGAATATTTTTACAACACATACACCTGTCCCCGCGGGAATAGACATTTTCACAAAAGAGCTATTCATGAAATACTTTACTGAATATGCTGAAAAGGAAGTTGGAGTCAGCCCTGAAAAATTATTTGATGAAGGTGATCTTAATAAAGGTCAGGCAGACAATGATAAATTCAACATGGCATTTCTCGCAATAAATAATTCCAACTTATTAAACGGCGTAAGCAAACTGCACGGTGAAGTATCCAGAGATATGTGGAAATTGCCTAAGACAAGATCACAGATCGATCATATTACAAACGGAGTTCATATAGCAAGCTATGTTTCCATTCATACAAACAAACTCTTCACCGGATATTTTACTAAAGACTGGAAGTACGATGAAAATATCTGGAGCCGTATAGATGAAATTCCTGATGAAGAGATCTGGGCGCTTAGACTTTTAAATAAATATCAGTTAATAAATTTTTGCAGGCAGAGAATTACAGAGAAGTGGATAAGCATGGGGGCGGGAAAGGATAAACTGAAAGATGCTGAACTCATTTTGAAAAGCGATGCTCTTACTATTGGATTTGCAAGAAGGTTTGCTACATATAAAAGAGGCAATCTGATATTCAGTGATCTTGAAAGACTGAAAAAAATTGTTAATAACAGTAAAAAACCTGTACAGTTTGTTTTCTCCGGAAAAGCACATCCGAAGGATGAAGGCGGTAAAAATCTAATTTCGCAGATAGTTGCATTTACAAAAGATGAGGATCTAAAGAACAAGATACTTTTCTTAGATAACTATGATATCAATGTAGCGAGGCACTTGGTAGAGGGCTGTGATCTTTGGCTGAATAATCCGAGGAGACCAAAGGAAGCTTCGGGTACAAGTGGAATGAAAGTGATTGCAAACGGCGGATTGAATTTCAGCATACTCGACGGATGGTGGGATGAAGCTTACAATCCGGGCAACGGATGGAAGATAGAAAGTCTTACTGATGAAAATATTCCGCTTGAGCAAAAGGATCTCTTTGAATCCATGAGTCTTTACGATACTCTTGAAAAGCAGATCATCCCGACATTTTACAAAAGAAACAGTAAAGGGATTCCGGCGGAGTGGGTAAAGATGATAAAGAATTCTATCAGGGAGCTTGCCGGTACTTACAATACGGGCAGGATGGTAAAAGACTATTGTGAGAAATTTTATTTGAATGTTAAGTAAATAATTTATAATTTAAAAATACTTACAATTACCCTGAACAAAAATTAAGCAATAAATTTTAAAATAAAATAAAATCATGAAAAATTATTTCAGATTTGCAAAAGTATTATTTGTAACTTGCATGCTTACAATATGTGTATCGTTTTCAAATAATTCACTGGCGCAGATAAACGTCGGCGGTCAACCGATGAGCTCAATGACAGAGCTGAACGATATATTCAGTTCGGTAACAATGCCGGATATTGACGTACAGAGACTTCTTGAAGAAGATCAGATCACGGAAAAGGAACCGGGTATGCCTTTCAGATACGGATATAATTTTGATGTAAATTATAATCTGAATAACTCAGGCACATGGGAAACACTTTCAGACGGCAGCAGAGTCTGGAGACTTGCAGTGAGATCGAAAGATGCTGTTTCCATAAATCTTGCATTCAAAGAATTTCACATGCCAAAAGGCGCAACATTCTTTGTATATAATTTAGGAAAAAATACAATTTACGGTGCATTCACAGAACAGAATAATTCAGAGAACGGATATTTCGCAACCACTCCAACTTATGGAAGTACGACAGTTCTCGAATATTATGAACCTGTTTATTCTAAAGACAAAGGTAAGATCACTTTGTTCAAAGTTACACATGCTTATAAAGATATATTCGGATACAACAGTGTACTTGAAGAGCCTTGCAATATTAATATCAATTGCCCGATCGGATCTCCGTGGGTAGAGCAGAAGAGATCAGTTACCAGGATCACATTCTCACAGGGTGGCGGTTCATTCTTATGTTCAGGTGCACTTCTGAATACTACATTACAGGACAGACAGCCTTATTACTTATTTGCAGAACATTGTGCCACTGATAATTATTCGACCATTGTATTTTATTACAATTATGAAAACCCGACATGTATCGGAACTCTCGGAAGTCTTGCAAATACAATGGCAGGTGCTACTTTAAAAGCTTCGAATTTTGATACAGATTTCAGATTAGTATTGCTCAATCAATCTGTACCTGCATCTTTTAATGCATATTTCAACGGTTGGGACAGATCAAATACACAGCCTTTGAATGAGACAGCAATTCATCATCCGGGTGGAGCAGTTAAAAAGATCTCTGTTGATAATCAGCCTGCTAATACGGTAACCGGTTTTGGCGGAAGACTTACAAACGGATTCTGGCTGGTAGTATGGGATGAAGGAATGACAGAAGGCGGATCTTCAGGATGCCCGATCTATGATCAGAATAAAAGAGTGATTGGACAAAATCTCGGAGGTACAGCAGCAAATTGTAATAATCCTCAAAGTGTTCAAAAATATTTTGGAAAATTATCAGAATCATGGGCACATGGCGGAACATCTGCAAATCAGTTAAAAGACTGGCTTGATCCGAATAATTCAGGTGTAATGACACTTAACGGAATTGATGACATTACAGGAATTGCTCCAGTAGCTAATTTTACATCGGATGTTCAAACATTACCTATATCAGGAGGTGTAGTCAATTTCTTTGATCTGTCTACAAACGGACCGACTACCTGGGACTGGAGTTTTCCGGGAGCTACACCTTCTACATCCACTGCACAAAATCCGGGTAATGTGAGTTTTCCAAGTACTGGAAATTATACTGTATCACTGACGACATCAAATGCATTCGGGTCAAACATGAAAACTATTGTAGCTTATATAAAGGTACAGGGAGTTCCTATAAGTCCGATTTCCTTACAGACACCTGTTAATTTATCAAGAATAGTAGTTAGCCCTAATGACCCTACTATTACACAATTTAAATGGACTTCATCAAGTACATCCAATACTGTTGTTTACAGATTCAAGATAAAAAAAGTAGCTACTCCCAGTGAAGATATATTCTCAAGTGATAATAACGGATTAGATACTGTAATGAGTATGAGAAACAGTTTCCTTGATTCGCTTGCGGCAACATACGGCACAACAGGAGATTCAGTGATCATGTCCTGGAAAGCGACTGCATTCAACGGAGCTGATTCTGTTACTTCAAATCCTTTTATAATTACAATCAGGAGAATGCCGATAGGTATAAATCAAATCTCAAGTGTAATACCTGAGAAATTTAATTTGTATAATAATTATCCGAACCCTTTCAATCCGAGTACTAATATCAAATTTGATATTATAAAAAATGAGAGAGTTGTACTCAGTATTTATAATATGCTTGGAGAAAAAGTTAATACTTTAATTGATCAGAATCTTTCGCCCGGAAGTTATAATGTAGATTTCAATGCAGCTTCGCTATCGAGCGGAATGTATTTTTACAGACTTGAGACAACAGGCTTTTCTGAGACAAAGCGAATGGCGCTGATAAAATAATTTAGAATTAAAAATTAGGAATTAAGAATTTCTAATTTGAAAATTTTCCCGCAGAGAATGATAAATTCTTTGCGGGATTTTTAATTTAATTACAAATTACGAATTACGAATTACGAATTTCAAATTACAAATAATTTATTATAACATATACTGCAGAGTGTAAATTTTCTGCGGGATTTTTTTTGTTTAAATGTTCTTCTCCCCCTCCTTGTTTTTTTAAGGAGGGGGCGGGGCAATTTCATTAAGTTAAGAGCGAAGTATAGTCGCTATCAGCAAACCCCTCCCAGCCTCCCCTTTGAAAATAAAGGGGAGGAGCCTGAACTTTTTAAATAAAAATTTATACTAATCATATTATTATAAAAAAATCTCTTAACTTAATAGTATTGGGGGGAGGGGAGGAGGATGAGCGAAACCGAATTGGCACTGCTCTAAAACAATTTAGAATAAATTCTTCTTGACTTACAAATTTTTATTATTTACTTACAATATCCCAATTGGAAACATAAAAAGTTAATTAATTAAACTTCGAGTCTTTGAGCCTTAGAGGCAAACTCAAATCCCCTCCGCATACTTACATTTTTAAAAAATAATATAATTGTTAGATTAAATATAATTGCATAACTTATTGAAATTTCATCAGTAAATAACGAATCTAAATAATAAACGAAAGGAACTAAACTAATGAAAAAGATTACTCTTTTTTATATTATTCCGCTGTTTGTAATAAGTATTTATCTCAGCGGATTTAATATACTCAGCAATGACGATGATCCGAATCTCGATCAGCCGCCTAAGCAATACTGGAATCATGTATCCGGATCTATGCCTGGCGAAGTACAAGTAATAACCGATAATTCAGGGTTTGACAATTTCGATCTTGGAGTCGATTTTTCGGAAAGTCACATCTCTTCCAGTCCGAAAAATCCGAACTGGTATTTCGTAGCTTATAATACAAATGCTACTTATTATACACTTAACGGACTTGACTGGCAGAGGAACAATCCATTCTTCCCAAACCAGGCAGGAGATCCTGTGACTGCTTATGACAGTCTTGGTAATCTGTTTTATGACAATATGAAAAGTCCGATAACAGGTACCTGGAATATAAAATCGACAAACGGCGGCGTGAGCTGGCTTTCTCCTGTCACTGCAAATATCGGAAACGATAAGAACTGGATTGCTGCAGATCAGTCAAACGGACCTTATTCAAATTATATTTACGGTGTGATGACTCCCGGTAACGTAGTCAGAAGTACCGACGGAGGAGCAAGTTATAATTTTGTTTTCTCTGCAAGTAATAATCTACCCGGTATGATGGTAGCTGTAGGTGCAAATATGGTCGGAGGAAATGTCCCCGGCGGATGCGTTTATGTAGTTACAAATACCGGTAATTCATTTGGTGCTACTTATACATTTTACAGATCGACAAATGGCGGAGCTTCATTTGAATTTATGTCTGCACAGAATTTTGCAAACTATGTCGGCACAGCAGTAGGCGGCAGGAATTCTGTTGAAAATTTCAGAACAAGACCTTATCCGTTTATTACTGCTGATAACAGTTACGGTCCAAATAGAGGAAGACTTTATCTTGTCTATGCTTCCAATACACCTGCAGGTGACGGAAATAAACCGGATATTTTCTGTAGATATTCTACCAATCACGGAACTACATGGTCATCGCCCGTTACAATAAATGATGATCCAAATACAACACTGCATAACCAATGGCATCCATCTACGTGGTGTGATAAAGAAACCGGCAGACTTTATGTTCAGTGGAATGATACAAGAGATACACCGACCAGTGACAGTGCGCTTGTCTATGCTTCGTATTCAACTGACGGTGGTCTGACTTTTGTTCAAAATAAAATGATCTCTAATAAAAAATTCAGGATCAACTGTACTACTTGCGGTGGTGGCGGTACACCTGCATATCTTGGAGATTACAGTTCTATAACTTCTAATTCAGTGACTGCAATGTTAACCTGGACAGATTTCAGAAATAATAATTTCGGAAGTTATGTTGGATATTATCCTGACTTTGCATTGAAAACGAGTTCACAATCAATCTCAGTGAACAGCGGGCAGAATGCAACCTTCAGAGCTATCGTCCCTGCTGTAAAAGATTATGGCAGAGTGGTGAAATTCACAGCTACTATGGACACACTTCCGGCAACAGGTTCACTTAATATTTCTTTTGTTGGAAAAGATTCAGTTAATTCCTTCCCTGATTCTGTCAACATTAATGTAGCTGCTGTAGGAAGTGTTACTCCAGGCAGATACAGAGTGAAGGTGATCGGGAAAGGTCCAAATGGAACACCGATTCACAGCAGATATATGGATATACTTGTCAACTCTTCTTTTTTAACAGTAGGAACAAACAGACAAGGTGCTGAATTCAGCGTGAACGGAACTGTATATAATCAAACACAGCAGCTTGTATTCACAAACGGAGCAAGCGTAAACGTAACAGCTATCAGTCCGAGAGTAGTCGGAGCTACACAGTATGTTTTTACAAACTGGTCAAATTCAGGTGATACAAGTCAGACTATAGTGATAAACAGCAACACTAATCTGACAGCATTTTATAAAACTCAATATAGAATTTTAATTACTTCATCTGTAGGAAATACTTTTGGCGGCGGAATATATTATGATTCTGCATCGAGTCCACAAATAGGCGTGTTGTCTAGAGTGATCAACAGCGGTGGTACAAATTATTATTTCAGAGGATGGACAGGTATCGGAGCAAGCTCTTATACAAGTCCTGACAGTACGGGTCTTGACAGTGTGATCACAATTAATAATTTAACAGCACCGATAGTTGAGACTGCAAGATGGACTACTACAGTTGGTATTAATCAGCTTAGCTCTCTCGTACCGGATAAATTCAGTCTGTATCAGAATTATCCAAACCCTTTTAATCCGACGACCAATATCAAATTTGATATTGTAAAAAGCGGCGGTGTAAAAGTCATAGTTTATAATGCTTTGGGTAAAGAGGTGAATGTACTTCTGAATGAGAATCTGAGTCCGGGTAGTTATAAAGTGGACTTTGACGGTGCAGGATTTGCCAGCGGAATTTATTATTATAAAATTGTGACGAATGAATTTACTGATGTAAAGAAAATGCTGCTCATAAAATAATTAGAAATTAAAAATTAGGAATTAAGAATTGTAAGTTACGAATTACGAATTACGAATTACGAATTTATAAAATAAAATTTTCCCGTAGAGAGAGATAATTTCTTTGCGGGATTTTTTTATATATGGATTTGCGAGCCCGAATTTATTCGGGTGAAGCAATCCGAATTTTAAACAATTCTATAATTTAAAAGAATATTGATTCCAAAATATAATGATTATTCACCGCCTAAAGGTTTGGCATTAGATTCGGAGATTTCTTCGCTTCGCTCGCAAAGTCATATCTATGCCTTTGCGAGCCTGTGATCTTCAGGCGAAGCAATCTCCGAATTTGCGATATCACATGCTATGAAATTCCTGTCGTAGATTCGGAGATTGCTTCGTCGCTTCGCTCCCCGCAAAATCATTTTGGAGATCTTCCCCCTCCATTTTCCAAAAGAGTGGGCGGGGGGAGGTTGAGCGGAACCGCATTGATACTGCTTTTGCCCGCATCAACAAAATTCTTTCCAAATATAAAAATATAACTTGATTCTCACATTTTTTATACTTCAATTGTCATAAACCTTTAAATAGTTATTCCCGACCCAAACGCCAATATCTAAATATTTAATTATGAAAGCTTACATATGAAAAAAATTATTCTTATACTATTATTATACACACTTTCTTTTGCTAACTCCGAAGCGCAGTGGATCATGCAATATCAGAATACTACCAGTGTTGGTTTGCATGATGTAAAATTTATAAATGAAAAAACCGGATGGGCTTGTGGTGATGGAATTATTTTAAAAACTACAAATAAAGGAAAAGAATGGATTGCTCAGCCGCACCTTGCTACAAATAAAGCTCTATATAGTATTTCTCCTGTTGATTCTTTGACAGTTTTTTGTGCCGGTTTTTTTGACACGATATTAAAAACTACAAATGGCGGATCAACATGGGATACTCTCAGAAACGGACCGTTCGGACAGGGAACAAGTTTTGAAGGAACTTTTTTTTTAAACAAAGATACAGGCTGGATATGCGGGTCATTAGGAACAATTTTAAAAACTACTAACGGAGGATCAAGTTTTGAATACAGCTCAATATTCTGGGGATATACAAAAGATATGTATTTCATAAATGCAGATACTGGATTGCTGTGTGGAGATTTTGGCGGGATTTTTAAAACTACAAATGGCGGTGATAATTGGGATAGAAAGACAATACCATACTGGAACGGTATAGGGGATTTCAGAAAACTGTCTGTAATCGATGATCAATATGTTTTTGTTACTGAGGACGGAAGAAGGGTTTTTAAAAGTACTAATTTCGGAGACACATGGGACAGTATAGGATATATTCAGGGAGCTAATCAGCCGTATGTCTGCAGATTTTCTAGCCTAAATACAGGATGGGTAGGAGGAACTTTTGGACAGCTTTATAAATCTACTGATGCAGGAGGTACATGGAGAATAGAAAACACAAATAATGATCAAAGATATGTAGGTGCAATGTATTTTCTGAATGATTATGAAGGCTGGATCGTAGGCGGTAATACAAAAATTCTATATACGACTACCGGTGGCTTGACATTCATAAAGAATCCTACGTCTGGTGAAATAAAGGAATTTAAACTCTTTCAAAATTATCCTAATCCATTTAACCCGAGTACAAACATAAAATTTAATATTGCAAAATCCGGATTTGTTAAATTAAGAGTATATGATATAAGCGGAAAACAAGTTGGTGATCTGTTAAATGAAAAACTGGTTCCCGGAAGTTACGAATATACATTTAATGCAAAAAATCTTCCAAGCGGCGTGTATTTCTATAGGTTTATTTCAGGAAATATTTCGGAAACAAAAAGTATGATATTATTAAAATAAATTGTTTGTAGAATTTAAAAGATAAAATGGATCAGATTTCATAAAATATTTTTAATAAATTTAAAATAAGTAGGATAATGTCTTATGTTAAATCCACCACAGTAAAAAAATCTTTATAAAAAAAATTTACTATCTACACTTTATTTTATTAAAAATAATTTAACTTAAATTTTCGCCGTTGTTGGTGTTCCAAAAAGTTTATATACTGATCATGAATTCACAATGTATCTCAATTAAACTTTTTGGTCACCAACAACAAACTACACTCTAATCTATTTACATGACCTATCTAATTTCAAATTGAAAAAATCTTTAGAATAAAATTATTTATCTCAGTTAATTTTCGCCGTTGTAAGTGATCTTACTTGAAATGTTTATGAAGGAAGTTATACGATTTCATTCAACGGCGCAGATCTCTCAAGCGGCATTTATTATTATAGGGTAAAGGCGGGAGATTTTGAGCAGGAGAGGAAGATGATGCTTCTCAAATAATTAAGAATTAAAAATTAGGAATTAAGAATTTTTAGTAAATAAATTTTCCCGCCGAGATTATGTTTTTCTCTGCGGGTTTTTTATTTAATTTTATATTACAAAAAATTAATGAGTTGATGCTGTTTCAAAAAGTTTACTAATAAATAAGTTATTATTTGAAATGAATTACCCGCCCTCAAGCATTGGTTTTGTTGCTGTTGGCATGATGTTTTTTATAAAATAAGTTTTATTCTTTAAGCCATACCACATATTCTATTTCCACATTTCGTGAGCTGTCTGACAAGTTTAATTTCGTAATACTAAACTCTGCAAGCCTACCGTCTGAGGTTACAATGCAAATATGTGAACCAACATCAATATCGGATAAGAGTTTTAAATGGTTAAGAACAATTGGTGAAATCAAAGAAGCTAAGCATCCTCCTTTACCCACTGGACTATCATTGACAGCAATAAACCGTGCATCAAAAGTAACCCCATCTCCTTTTGAAAGACCTGGTTCAAAGACGATGCTATGAACGGATTGTCTAATCGAGATATCACCTCCAGCATCAGAAAGGGAAGTCCCTAATATTATTAATTTTCCGTTGTCTAAATCTGCTACTGCCCCGGAATTGAGATTGTTAAATGGAATAGTAAGCTTTCCTTCCTTCCATATTTTTGAATCTATATTCTTTGACGAATCTATAACAGTATTCCCAATTAGAGTGTCCTGACCAGTTTTATCTTTATTAGGGCTATTCTTATTGCTAAAAATTTCCACCCACCACCAAGGTGAAGTGCCTCCTACTAATATTGCGATTACTACTGCAATCACAATTTGTTTTAAAGAGCTTGATTTATCTTTTTTACTTTCAGTTGTCATAATTTTGATTTAAGTTTTTCTCCTAATGTTTGCGGTTTTGCTTGGGTTTTCAATTTTAGTTGAAAGCTTCCTAACAATCCCCATCAAGCCCTAATTTTCAAAAACTTTTGAAAAAGTTGAATTTTTTTATATAAAAATAAATCCATATCTCTATGCCAAAACATTCTTTGCGGGAAATTTATTATTTTGCTGAAATCGACAATTTTTGTAATTACTAAAACTGTAGTTGAAGTAATTCAGGGTTACATTGACTCAACGACCTACTTTTTAAGTAACTCAGGGTATATTAATTATGACTCAATGCAAGTTTATGTCTATATCATAAAAAGCATTGTTTCTTTTGAGGTGTTTACATAGTTTACTTTTGAATTTAGGAAAAGAAGATAATAATGAAAAATATTAATATGACACAATTAAACAACCTGCAAAGTAGACATACTCCGAAACTCTAAGTTTAGAATTATTCACAGAATACGATTAAAAATAAAAAGAGTCATTCCACTCAGTTCTTTAAAATTTTTCCAGACAAAAAGCCGTTAAGAATTTCATAAGATGAAGATAACAAAATATCTTGTGATCGTATAAAACAAAATTAACAGGATTTGTATTAACAGATAGTTACTCAACAATGAGATAGTAAATAAAATGAATTTGTATAATAAATTAAAAAAATAAAAATGGCACTTCAATCCAATGACATGATGAAAGCTCTCATGAATAAACTTTATGAGACCATCACGGGTAGTGGCGGTGATGATGCATCACTTGCAATTCCAAGAAGTAAATTTGTTACCTGGTTAATGCCAGGAATCCCTTTCTCAAAAGAAGATTTTAATTTTTGTTCAAAAGGTCTTATTGGCGATACAGCCGAAGAAACTAATAACTTATACCATCAAGCTTTTGTGCTTTCCAAATTATTTGATTTTATACCAGAAGTAAGCAATGTTTTTGATTTTCTTGATGATACAATGCAACAAACTTTATTTACTACTACCCAAGACAATATAACTTCGGTATATTCTGACATCCTAAAGTTTAGCAAGGTCGTCAATATCGAACTGACGGATGAGGAAAAAGCCAAAATTGAAAAGTTCAGAAATTTACTCACAACCAAAAAAGAAGTCAAAAATATTGTAACGGACGAGGTTACTGAAATTACAGAACCTGGAGCTGTAACCGTTGCATACAACAAAATGCTTAATGAATATCTTACTGCTGTGGATGAGTATGTCAATTTGCTGGTAGATGCACAATCAGCAAAAGGGAACTCTGAAGAAGCAATTAAAAGAGTTGCAAAATTCAATAATAGCGGACATATTTATAAGCAAAAAGTGACTTTGGCCAAAGACAATTGGGTAGCTCAGGGGTATAAAAATGAGTTTGAAATGATGAATGCCTATATAAATCAGGTATCTCAAAAAAGTATGCTTCTTTATAAAAGAGATTTGATGGATAAATTTGAATCTGCAAAGTTGTCAAGTGCAACTGACGGCGGATCTCCATTTTATTATACAACATTACTTCCTGGCAATTTTGCAGAAAGTAAAGGATGGACAGAATTTGGATTTACTGAAATGGACTCCGAAGAACAATTGGCTAAAAGCAATACTAAATGGGGAGCTTCTGGAGGAACTACATTTGGCATGTTTGGAGCAAAAGTTGACGCTTCTGGAAGTAAAACGAAAGAAAATAAAGATACCAAAGTCACAGATTTCAAAGCCTCTTTTGAGTTTACTCAAATTCCTATATGCAGACCTTTCTTTGATCCAGGATTATTTACGATGCGTGGCTGGACATTGGATGAGCTTTGGAATTTAAATTTTGATAATAAACCAGTTTCTGATGGAAAACAAAAACCAGAAGGAAGATTGGTAGCGTATCCAACAATTGCTTTATTTATACGAAATGTTAGATTGACCTTTAGTGAAGCTAAGGACCATTTTGATAAACTAACAAAAGATTTTTCAGTCAGTGGGAGCGCTGGTTGGGGACCTGTAAGACTTTCTGGTTCTTATAGCAAATCCTCTGAAGTATCAAACACAACGGCTCATATGGAAGGAAACACAATTGTAATACCCGATATTCAATACATTGGTTCTATAAATCATATTTTTTCAAAAGTTCCTGACACAAATCCAGATATTGATCCTGCAACTTTCGTTTAATATTATAAATTTTTTAAAATATGAAAGCAAATATTTCATTGGCTTTAGCTACTAAAATAGATATGATTCTGTCAGAAAATTATGGTTCTGACCAGAGGAAATTTTTATCATTTGTGCCACCAGCTAAGCAAATGTCCTTTGATTTTGACGAATTGGTATTGACAACAAATGGTGAAGAAGGAATTGATGTGCAGGTAATCGACAGTAATAAATATAATTTTTCTTACTTGTCAAATCTTATACCTGAAGATAATGTGATGTTTCAAGATAAAAATGGACTTTTATTGTGGGATCAATTTAAAAAGATAATAGCAAACTCAATCCCGGCAAATATGATTTTGTCCAATGAAGATCAAGCTAAATTAAAAGAGAAAAGAACATTTTTAGAGAATAATTCTGCCAATTACTACAATTATAAAAATTTATATGACAATGCAACATTTAAATTTCTAGACGCCAAAAAATCATTGGATTGCAGTACTGGTGAAGACAAGGAAAAGCTACAATATGATTGGAATGATTATCTGAAAAAAATATTGGAAGAAAGGATTTTTTCTGCTTTGAATGACTTGATTATTTTTGGGAAAAAAAACGAAATTGAAGAATGCCTTCAATCAATTTCGAATATTTTATCAAGAAAGGGGATTGGAAATTTAAAAGCTGAAATATCTTCAAAGTTGGATTCTTTTATAGCAACAGAAAATGATTCCGAAATTGAATATTATACTACTTTATATTCCCCTAATAATATTTTTCAGAAAAAGACAGAATGGAGTAAAATAACACTCTATAATTCTGAAATCATATCATTATGTGAAAATGCAAAATCAGAACTTAAAAATTCTTATTCTGGTAATGATTCTGGTGATAATATAGAATACCTGTCTTTTGAATATGCAGTTGTATCGATTGTAAGACCATGGTTTTTTGAAGAATTTTTGAATTCAAATAGTTTTAAGCTTAATGAGTTGGTTGAACCTGTTATAAATGATGGAAAAACACCTGCCAGTGGTATGATTCCATGCTACATTAATAAGTTTATTTGTATAAAGAAAATAGAGTACAAGCAAAAAAAAGATACTACCGTATCAGAAGAACTGACCTTACCAATTATTTCAGTACTACCATTAAAAAAATTCAAAATAAGTACTATAAAACCGTTAGATAGGTCACAATTGGTAAGAAGTGGTATTTGGGCAAAAACAAAAAAATCAAAACCTGGAACTTTATCATCACCTGATAAAACTGACTCAAAGGTACATATCCATGATAGAACAGAAGTAAAAGTGAATGATCAAAGAGATGTATCAAGAGTACGAGACCATAGAACGATTACAAAAACTGCTGCTAATAATCGCAAATTGTTCTTGTGGAATAGGAAGCACATTGCTACTGGAATTAGCTCCAAAATAGAAGCACCAGCAATAGTCAATCCAATAAATGATAAACCCGCTGAAAATCTTGTTGTGGAGGAATTGGACGGTGTTAGAATTGTCGCTTTTGAGTGCAAACGCTTGAACCTATCTCCAAATCCCAATATGGATTTGGATTGGAACTAACCTTCGTTCATAAGTAATCAATTTAGAGTACTTTTATTAAATATTAATTAACTTCTATGAAAATAAATGATTATTTGTTATGCACTTTTGAAGATGACAACGAGATTCCGAAAAATACTTATGTAGCAAAGATATTGGACGTAGATACTACTAATAGCAAACTTGACTGCGAATTTGTTGATACGAAGCAACGTATAAAATTTGAATTCAACCTTTCAGGAATTTGGCCAGGAATAGATTTATTGGATGGCACAAACTATGGTATCGACACACATGATATATATTCACCCACTGCAAGTTCTCCAGTTGCTGAACAGGTCGCATTAGTCACATTTTCAGATAATGCTCAATATTTATGTTACGTAGAAAGCATTGAAGATAACACAAATGTTCAATTTTACCATCAACCATATCCAAGAATAAGGATATCGATTGATAATCAAATTATTTTTTCCGACTGGGATCAATATCCATTGGGAGAACAAATTATTTCAATTGAAGCATGTTATTTGAATGAAGAAATTCCATCTCCAACAATTATTGACACACCGGACAGTACTGCGGATTGGCCAGCAAGACCAGACTTTATCAGACAATACAGTGATAAAGAAAGAGAATTTAAATTCGGGAAATTTAGGTTTGTACCCGCACCGGAAGAAAGTGATGGTGATGGTATCAAAATCTTGGATAATTGGGAGCACGAAAATATCGTTCGCGTAGAACTTCCCGTTTTATATCTAAATGGTATTATTCGGGGTTCAACCAAAAAAGCCTATGTTGAAAAAAATTGTGCTCTTGAATTTCATAAAAATGGCGCAGATAATTTTAAGCAACTATGGAAAGACTGGGAAGATGCTGGTTTGATTGATAGAATAATAGATTGTTCCTTGCCATTTGTCCCGAGGTATATTCGAGGTACGCAAGGTAGAAATCCAAGACCATTAAGCAATCATTCTTGGGGTACAGCTTTCGATATCAATGTTGCATGGAACAAATTAGGAAAAGTACCTGCTTTGTTAAATCAAAAAGGAAGTGTCCGAGAACTTGTAGCTTTAGCCAATAAGAATGGGTTTTTTTGGGGAGGTCATTTTGGAGGTGGTAGAATGGACGGTATGCATTTTGAACTTGGAAAAATGCTTTGAATATAAATTTTTTACAAAACTTAGACAAATATAGTCATGCAAGTAGATGATTTTTTATTATGCACTTTTAATAGTGACACCGAAACTCCGAAAACCACTTATGTTGCAAAAATAGTAGACATAGACAGTGTCAATGGCTATTTTGACTGCGAATTTGTTGATACCATGCAACGAATGAAATTTCAATTTAATCTTTCTGATACTTGGGCAGGAGTAGATGTTTTTGATGGCTCAAATTATAACATTGATACACATTATATTTACTCCTCAAGCTTAACATCTCCATTGCTAAACGAGGTTGCAATAATAACTTTTGCAGATGATAAAAGTTATCTATGTTATATTGATGCAATGGATGAAAACACGGAGATTACAATGTATAATTATCCATATTACAGATTAAGTATTTCCAATGAAGATATAATAACAGAATCAGATTGGGACTTATATCCATTGGGAGAACTTGTTTTTTCTATTGGAGGAACAGTACTGAATGATGAAACTTTAGAACCTGTAGAGTTAAAAAGTGAAATCGATTCAAATTCTGATAAAATTATTACATATCAAGAATTATTAGCTAAAAAATTAGATTTTGAACAAACAGAAAGATGGGTTGATAACTTAAAGTTTGATAATGGATATACAATAGACAAAATAATTAAAAATTATATTGACGGAGTTTTAAAAAATTCAGGAGATATTTCAGTCATAATTAAAAGTTTGGCGGTTGACACTGATGGTCCGGCTATTGAAGAATTCCCACATGGAGATAAGTATCAAAGAGATACATTAGATTATCCATACAAAATTGATCCGGATTATATTTACGAAGTTGGTAAATTTTCTCCAAGAAACTTTGCTGATGAAGTTCCATACATCGTAAGGCGAGGAAAATTATCAGATGGTAGAAAAGTAATGGATGTTATAGAAAAAGGAGATTTTGGAGTGATTATTTACAACGGGAAAGTCATTCAAGTAGCAGCAATGGATTCTAAATCACATGAGGGGCATCCATTGGCAGAAGCTTCTGTTTGTGCTCTCGAATCTATAGGACACAATCCTTTTCCAGTACGTGGATCTGGTATAGGTTTAATTGGAAATATAGAAATTATAATGTTTCCAAAGTCAACACTTCGAAAAGATTCAAACTTTATTTATAATAGATCTGAAATTAAAAGAAAGGTAAGATTAATTCAGTTTGAAAGATTACAGCAATTGTCAAATCTTTAGAATATTTACATCTAAATGAGCTTTTTCCATATTTAACCATCACTATTTATTCATACTTATTTAAAAATTAGTTTGTATTCAGGAAATCTTACCAATATATCCCACGACTGCAGTTCTTAGTGAGTATTGCGAGCGTGACCAACTACAAATGAAAACCTGACAAATTCATTGAATCTTAAAACCATAAGAGCTAAAATACATAATCTTTTTTATCAACCCTATTTATTGAATTAATGAAATTATCATTAACAATCTTTTTAACTATAGCAATAATTGCTGTTATTGGTCTGAAAATTGATTCCCCATTAAAATTAAATGACACTTCTCAAAATAAAAACACAAACACCGAAGAAGACATCAAATACCCAAACGACATTGAATATGTAAAAAGAACTTTCCCATTCTATAAAGCTGATCCTGATGCGCATCTTGTTGCATTGAAGCAGGCGCAGGAAATGAGAACCGAAACTGAAACCATGTCACAATCTGATAACTCAATTCCTGCATGGGAATTTGCCGGACCTGTAAATATCGGCGGCAGATTTTCTGATGTTGAATACAATCCAAACAATACTGACATTGCTTATGCAGGTGCTGCGACAGGCGGAATTTTTAAAACCAATGACGGCGGAGTTACATGGTTTCCTGTGTTTGATGATCAGGCAGTTTTACCAATTGGTGATCTTGCAGTCGATCCTGTAAACTCCAATATAGTCTATGCAGGAACAGGCGAAGCAAACGGCGGTCATAATAATTTTGCAGGCGGTGGAGTTTATAAATCCACTAACGGCGGAGATTCATGGCAGCTTATGGGATTAGAAAATACAGTTTCAATCGGCAGGATTGTAATTAATCCATTGAATCCGCTGAGAGTCTATGTAGCAGCAGCCGGTTCATATTTTGCACCTAATGTTGAAAGAGGAGTTTACAGAAGTGATAACGGCGGAAGTACATGGAGTAAAGTTTTATATTTAAATGATTCGACAGGTGCTATAGACATTTCAATAGATCCGATAAATCCAAACAATTTACTTGCTGCGATGTGGCAGCGAACAAGATATCCAAACGGCGGTCAGCTTTACGGTCCTTCGAGCGGAGTTCATAAATCTGTAGATGGTGGAAATACTTGGACGGCATTGGGTCCTGCGAACGGACTTCCGAATTCATCGACTTCTAATGTCGGACGGATCGGACTCAGTAATTCAGCTTCTTCACCAAATATTTCTTATGCTCTTTTCACAAACGGTTCTACTTATTCAGGATTTTTTAAAACTACTAATGCCGGACTTAACTGGTCAAATGCAAATCCGGGCGGTACATTACAAAATGGATTTTCAAGTTTTAGCTGGTATTTCGGAAATGTCAGAGTTCATCCAACTGATCCGAATACAGTTTATGTACTGGATTTTTCAATTAATAAAACTACAAACTCAGGCACTTCATGGAGTGAATTAACATCAAATAATATCCACGTAGATCAGCATGCTTTAGCATTTAAGCCGGGCGATCCGAACAGAATAATTTTTGGAAATGACGGCGGACTTTATAATTCATCTAACGGCGGAAATTCATTTACAAAAGTAGCATCACAGCCCGTTACACAGTTTTATGAAATTGGTCTAGATAAAACAAATCCTCAGAGACTCTATGGAGGCACACAGGATAATGGAACGAATAGAACTACAACAGGAAGTATATCCGACTGGTCGAGTATTTACGGCGGAGATGGATTTTATGTAATAGTGGATTATACAAATCCAAATATAATTTATGCCGAATCTCAAAACGGCGGACTTGGTAAATCTACCAACGGAGGTAATTCTTTTTCATCTGCTACTTCGGGAATTCCGTCAGGTGATAAAAGAAACTGGTCAACGCCTGTAGTCATGGATCCGAATGTAAATACAGTTTTGTATTATGGGACAAATAAAGTTTACAGGACAACTAATTCAGCATCTTCTTGGACTGCAGCAAGTCCTGATCTGACCAATGGAAATCAGGCAAGACTTGGAACAGTTACAACAATTGATGTAGCACCGACAAATTCAAATATTATAATCGCAGGTACAGATGATGCAAATGTCTGGATCACAACAAACAACGGCTCGAACTGGACAAAGATATCGCAGACACTTCCATACAGATGGGTTACGAGAGTTGCATTCGATCCTCAGAATGACAACATTGCATATGTAACTTATAACGGATTGAAATGGGTAGATCCGCAGCCGCATGTTTTCAGAACATCTGACAGAGGTGCGACGTGGCAGGATATCAGCAGTAATCTTCCTGATGCTCCGGTTAATGCATTTGCAGTGGATCCGCTTAGACAAAATGTTCTTTTTGTCGGATCGGATGTCGGCGCGTATGTAAGTTTTAATACCGGTCAGGAATGGCAGTACTTAGGCACAGGAATGCCGATGGTTTCGGTATATGATTTTAAAATTCATCCGACTGCATACTATCTTGTTGCAGGCACGCACGGCAGGTCAATGTATAAGATCGATCTTACACAGGTGGTTGGAATAAGTTCTCTAAGTCAAAATATTCCTGATAATTTCAACCTTGAACAAAATTATCCTAATCCTTTCAATCCCCTAACTACGATCAATTATAATATTTCCGGATCGGGAAATGTCAGTCTCAATATTTTTGACATCACAGGAAGGCTTGTCAGAAATCTTGTTTCCATTGTACAGAATACAGGCAGTTATACTTCAGTCTGGAATGCAATGGACAATACCGGATCTGCAGTATCTAGCGGGATTTATTTTTACAGCCTGAATTTTGACGGAAAAGTTTCAGAAACAAAAAAAATGCTTTTAGTAAGGTAGATAAAATTTTGTATTAAAATAAAAAATCAATGTAAGTATATTTGCAAACTATTAACTAATAAAACACAAACATGAAAAAAATACTATTCCAGTTTAATTTTCTTTCAATTCTATTGATTGCAATGTTTCTGACTATTTCCATAAATTCAGATTCAACCGCACAAACCACTGTAGATATAACATTTGCTACAGACAATACTCTTTATCAGGATCCGAACGGTGAAACAAGCAACGGTTCAGGTCAGTATTTCTTTACCGGTCAGACAGCAGCTGATCAGACAAGAAGAGGTTTGATAAAATTTCTACTGGTAAAAGACATTCCACTTTGTGCTACAATTACAAATGTATCTTTAAAGCTTCACATGTCAAAAACTATTTCGGGCTTTGAAGATGCAGAACTCAGAAAAGTTGAAAAGGACTGGGGTGCAGGAAATTCTGATGCACCCGGAGAAGAAGGATATGGTACACAGGCTGATGATTACGATGCAACATGGCAGCATAATTTTTATAATACTGATTTCTGGACAAATGATGGGGGTGATTTTTCAAGTGACCCAAGTGCTATTGAACCTGTTGGCGGAGTTGGATTTTATACATGGGATTCTTCAGCAATGATACAGGATGTTCAGAACTGGCTTGATAATCCGGAATCTAACTTTGGCTGGGCGCTGGTAGGTAATGAACGTGATCTTGGAACTGCGAAAAGATTTGACTCAAGAGAAAATGATTCTGCTAATTTCAGACCTGTTCTCACTGTTACTTATGAAGTTAATGCAATTCCGCTATATTCTATATGCTTAATTGAAGGATTTTTTGATGGTTTTAATATGATAGCAGATTCTATTACTGTTTCATTAAGAAGTAGTGTTTCCCCTTATAATATTATAGATTCAAAAACCAATTTGTCTGATGACTACAACGGAGTTTTTAATTGCTTTAATGCACCTGACGGAACATATTACATTGTTGTCAATCACAGAAATTCTATAGAGACATGGAGTAAAAATCCTATAGCATTTACAGTCGGAAATTTTGATTATTATGATTTTTCAACTGCAGCAACCCAGGCTTACGGGGATAATCAGGTTTTAAAATTGGGTAGTTATTGTATCTATAGTGGTGACGTAAATCAGGATTTTGTTGTAGATGTAACTGACGGAAGTATAGTTGATAATGATGCATTAAATTTTGCATTTGGATATATTCCCTCGGATGTCAATGGTGATAATGTTACTGATCTTGCAGATGGCAGTATTGTTGATAATAATGCAAGCAATTTTGTTACAAGTATCTCACCATAATTTTTTTCATTATTAACTCAATAGAAATTCGTATCAAACATTTAGCCCCTTTCAAAGGGGCTTTTTTTATTTCAAAAAAAAAGACGCCTGATAAAGCGTCTTCTTTTTGAAATTGAATAATATTTTTTTAACCGATTTATTTTATCAGAGTCATAGATCTTGTCAATGTGAAATTACCCGCGCTGAGCCTGTAAAAATATGATCCACTTGAAAGTCCTGAAGCATTGAATTCTGAAGTATATTCACCTTCAGAAAGATTTTCATCCACTAATGTTTCTACTTCATTTCCAAGTATATCATAAATTTTTAATGTTACATGATTTGAAAATGAACCGTAAGGTCTCAGATCCGGTATATCAAAATCTATTCTTGTATTTGGATTAAATGGATTAGGATAATTCTGGCTTAGCTTAAATCCTTCGGGAATTTCACTGCTTATGTTGCTAACAGAAATCGGATTGGCATCAAATTTATATTTAGCATACACAGGCAGATGATCTGAAGTATAGTATAATGCATTTGCAATACTATCAGGAACTGCAGTATTCGGCTGTTTATTTATACTGTCGTTAAAATGATTTCCGTCATTTCCAACTGAAACCAATGACCCGGGTATATATTTTATTTTACCTTCCTGCAAAAGACCATTGGAATTCAAAATCATATCAAATCTGTCATCCAGACCACCTGTTGCTCCGCCATCACCAATTGCCCTTGTTCTTGTCGACTGCGTGTGAAAAGGGGCATACGAAGATTGATTCCAGGATCCTGTCATATTAAACATATCAACAAACTGTCCGTCTGCGTTTACATCGGGCTGAAGAAGTCTTTGATAGGCAGGCTCGGTAGATGAATAAATATTAAAATCTCCAACTACCATAAACTCTTCACCTATTCTGAATGTATTTGTCACATTCCTCATCAGATTGACTTCTGCAAGTCTCTTTTGCTGATCATCTGTAGTATTACTGGCTTTTAAATGAACATCAAATATTTTTATAGTGTCATTTGAATTAATATGAATAAGAGTAAACATATTGATATTTCTAAGCTCTGTACTTATAACCGTATTACTGACAAAATGAAATTTTGAATTATCATAAAAAATAGCATTATCAGTATCAGGTCCGTCAATAAATATACCTGCTGAATATTTGTTCGGATTATTAAAATTCAATACATTGGCTAAATAATTATTAACCGCTGCCTGTGAAAGAATCTCGCAGACTGCCAGTACATCAGGTTTCTCATAATCCATAGTTTGTCTGAAGTAAGGATCTTTTGTTGTATTGTTGCCGCTGTAATTCAAAAGATTATATGACATTATTTTCGCAGTGTCCTGTGAACGGGATTCATTGCACGTAAATATTAAAACAATTGCGCAAATCCCTGTAAAAAAGAATTTCTTAAAATGCATTTTGCTAATTTTTATTTGATGTAATATACAGACTTGAAAAAGTAAATAAAAGTTTAATATTATATACATCTGAATTTATTTTCAAAAATAAGTATATTCATTGAAAAAATTTTCAACCTAATTAAAATATGAAGCTCTCAGACTGTATTTTCTGTAATATTGACAAAGAAAATTTTCTTCTGGAAAATGAAAAGGCATTTATAATAAATGATAAATTTCCTCAATCCAAAGGTCATTTACTTGTAATTCCATTTGATCATTATGAAAATTATTTTGATCTCCCGGAAGATGTAAGGAATTCAATGTGGGATCTGATGGAAGATGCAAAAAAAATATCCGATGAGAATCATTCTCCTTCAGCTTACAATCTAAATGTAAACGCCGGTAAAGATGCAGGTCAGATAGTTATGCATGCTCATTTACATCTGATACCGAGATACTCTAAAAAATAAATTTTTTAATAATTTCAAATAAATCATGGATAACAATAATACTGTTAATGATAATATGCCTTCAAACGAAGAAAGGACATTGGCACTTCTTTCTCATATATCGCTTATCCTTGGAGGGATTCTGCTGCCTATTATAATCTGGGCAACTCAAAAAGAAAAATCACAGTTTGTAAGATTTCATTCTTTGCAATCAATTTTCTTTCATCTCTCACTTGCTGTGATAATTATTTTTTTTGTGTTTGTACTTGTAATAATATTTTTTGTATCAGGATTAGGAATGACAAATCTCAATTCCACAGGAAACTCCGACTTACCCGTTTTTTTTATAGTACTAATCATCGCATTTTATGCCTTTATTATTTTACTTGTTTTGGGAGCAATTGCATACAGCATTTATCTTGCAATAAAAGCATATAAAGGTGAACGGATCAAAGTTTTTTTTATTGGAAATATAATTTACAATAAAGTATATGGACAAAGCTAAATTAACAGGTACTTCAGCAATTTTACTGGTCTCTGAGATTGATAAATCTGCTGCATGGTACAGCGAAAAACTTGGATTTGATTTTCAAAATTTCTACGGCGAACCGCATGAATTTTGTTTAATGGAAAGAGATAATAATTATCTGATGATCTCACAATCTCACAAAATTGAAGACATAAAACCCAACTGGAAATCAAAAGATAAAACAAGTAATGTCTATTTTTGGGTGGATGATGCTGAAAAGATCTACAAAGAATTTATTGAAAGAGGAGCAAAGATAGATTATTCATTATACATTACTGATTACAATATAAAAGAATTCGGAGTGTCCGATCCGGACGGGTACGACATTTCATTCGGAGAAATACTTGGTTAATGCTCAAAGTTCAATGTATAATGTTCAATGTTCAATGTGTAATGTGTAATGTGTAATGTGTAATGTGTAATGTGTAATGTGTAATGTGTAATGTGTAATGTGTAATGTGTAATGTGTAATGTGTAATGTGTAATGTGTAATGTGTAATGTGTAATGT
>JBATSB010000151.1:0-29192 GCA_049293015.1 Ignavibacteria bacterium | reverse complement strand
ATAATGTTATATTTGTCATGGCTAGATGTATTTATGTTTTTAGATAATTCAAAAATACTTACTATGGAATTTTTATTCCATAGACTAGCCATTTTTTATTTTAAACGTTTTGGACGGATGTGATTTTTTTACTATTTTAAGGAGGGGGGAAAGAGAATTTTTTAAAAAAAATCCCGCAGAAGAACCATCATTCTCTGCGGGATTCAATATTAACAAATTACTTATTTGTAATTTGAAATTTGTAATTTGAAATTTATTTGATAAGCATCATACGTTTTGTCTGAGAAATTCCATCAGCCTTCAAAGTATAAAAATAAATTCCTGACGAAAGTGAAGCTGCATTGAAATTATATTCATATGATCCAAGCGACAGATTTTCATTTACCAGATCATCAATTTCTTTACCTGAAATATCATAAACTTTAAGACTCACTAGTCCTGACTTTGGAAGTGAAAAATTAATAGTAGTCGAAGGATTGAATGGATTTGGATAATTCTGATCAAGTGTAAAACTTTCAGGAACTACAGAAGATATCTGACTTATTCCAATAATATTATATTCTCTTGGATTGAATTGTGCCCAGTCAAGAGTCCAATTTACTGAACCAAACGCACCTCTGAAAGTTACATTTTCAAAACCGTTAAGATTCGGATTATTAAATGAAGCACCCGATAATGCCGGAGAGCCGTTGTCAGGCATCCAGTTGTTTACATTATTCCCCGGCAACGGCGCATCGGGATAAATGTTAAAAGGAGAATTTAACATTACAGAACTATTTTCGGAATAAACAGAATTTTCAAAAGTCGATGTCTGAAGCCATGACTGAGGAGAGAATGAACCGGTTCCTGTACTGTCTGCAAGCTTTATATTTCCTGCCATTATATTATTTCTGATCTGTATCGTATCAGCCTGTGCAGCATTTCCAACTCCTGACCCGTCAAATCTCAATCCGACTCTCCATGCCATTAAAATAGAATTATAAATACTCGCCAGATTATTTCTTCTCAAATGTCCGCCTCTCTGAAACAGAGGATTGACAACTGATGAAGTCGTTACATAAGGTCCGATCACTGTCATGTTTGAAAATAAAGGCTGTGTCCTTGGTGAATTAAAATTAGATGGTGAATTATTATTGTTGTCAATTTCAAATCCATTTGATGAACTCACATCTGCATACGAACTGTCTCTTACACTTAATCCAAATTGAACTTTCCCTCTGAATCCGTTATCACAATCCCAGTCATCATCAAGTGCTTTATAAGAAATCAGATATTTACAATTCACATTTCCGCCAAACCATTCAAAAGAATCATCACCGCAATAGCTAACTTGAATATATTCAATAACTGTTTTACTGCCGACTCCGCCCATTGTGAGTCCGTTAATTTCATTTCCTGAAACACCTGTAAGATTTACTCCCGGAAATTCTATTCTTACATATCTCAAAACACCCGAGCTGTCATCATCTATTCTTGGCTGTCCGCCGTAAATTGGTCCGAGTCCTGCACCGAAACCTTCAATCTCTGCAGAGTCAACTCCTGTCGAAGTATTGATTCCTGATCTTCCTAAAATAATAACACCGCCCCAGTCACCGGCTTTTCTCTGACCGGCAGGTCTGTTGCTTGTAAATAAAATCGGATCATTAGCCTGACCTTCTGCAAATATCTTTCCGCCTCTTTGAATTATCAAAGTACCTGTGGTATTAAAGTCACCGGAAATTTTTGTACCTGCTTCAATTGTAATTGTCGCGCCGCTTTGCACATAATTAAATCCTTTCATCAGATAAGTTGTAGATCTGGAAAGAGTAATGTTAGAAGTAATGCTGCTCGAATTTAAAGTGGTCGAGTCCACTTGTGAATATACATTGCTTTTGCTAAAGAGCATCAGTATTGCAAATAGTGTTAATAGAGTTTTCATTTTTTAATTTAGTTTTTAATAAATGGTTTTTAAAATTAATATTTATAAGAAAGTGTAAAATTAAAATTTGTATCAGTAGTATAAATCCTGACATCTTTTTCAAAATTCTGATTTTCGTTTAAAGTAAACTTTTGAGTAAAGACCTGATCCTGTGCAAGTATATTTCTGATTCCAAACTTACCTTCAAAATTTCCGAGGAATGTTTTTGAAATATGAAGATCAAGAAGATCTCTACCCTGCTCCATTACATCATTAAAACCGCTTCTTCCCACTTCAGAGATCTTTGCTCCGAATTTGTTATACAATAAATTTGCGCTGAGTCCGAGGTCATAGTTATCATAAAATAATCCGACATTTACAGTATAAGGTGATTGTCCCTGAAGACGTCTGGTTGTTTCAGAAACTGCTGTCTGAAGACCTTCAAGATTTACCTCTGAATTTACCAAAGCGAAATTTGCATTTAATGTTAGGTCGATCAATGACTTTGAAATAAACCCGAGATTTTTTCTGACTTCGAGTTCCATCCCGTAATTAATGGCACCTTCTTTTGCATTTCCAAAAGTATAAGAAGGAATCGCAGTCTGCAGTGTCGGTACAATAATTTTTTCTATCGGCTGATCGAAGTGCTTATAAAATAAACTGAAAGAAACTATCTCACCTGCTGCCGGGAATAATTCGTATCGAAGATCGTAATTCTGAATCAGGCTTTCTTCAAGTTCAGGGTTTCCTGTAAGCTGACCTTCAGTTACAAAATCAATAAATGAGAACGGCGCAATTTCTCTCAGCTCAGGTCTTGAAACTGTCTGTGTAGCTGATGCCCTTAAATTTGTTTTTTCATTTAATGCATATGTAAGATTTATGGATGGCAGATAATCGTTATTTCTCTGATTTACTAAAACAGGATCTCCTGTCTGTCTCACAAATCCATTCAGCTTCTGTTCATTATATTCAAAACGCAGCCCTGAAATAATTCTGAGTTTATCTAATGGTATATCAAACATTAAAAAACCTGCATAAAGATTTTCCGAAGCAGTGTAAGCATCACTCTTGTCTGTGATCTCTACATAATAAAGTTTTGTCGAATCTATATTTTGTTCACTGAAAATTGTTTCGATTGGTTGAAACCCAATCTGAAAAGAGCCGGCATTTGCAGGAGCAAAATTTCTTGCGCTGAAATCTCTGTCAGTACCTGTCGCAAAAGTTCCGAATTTAACCTTAGATGTACTTCCATTTCCGAGCTTTAGAAATTTCATATCAAAATCCACAGCTAAATTTCTTTTTATATCTTTCAGAAATGAATAAAATCTCTGACCGACATTTGCAGTTGGGATAGTAGAAAGCGGAGCAAAATAAGGATCATCAGTTCCGAGTTCTCTCTGATAGAAGGTCGTCTTTGTATCCGGTTCATTTCTTTCTGACTCTGCATAAGATCCAATCCATGTGATATTCAGATTATTTAAATTATTCAGATAATGACTTCCTGAAAGAAGAGAAGAGAAAAGACTTCTCTCTATAAAATCAGTTGCATAAATCTTTCTATCATAGTCAGCAATTACCTTATAAATACCTTCATAATATTGTGTATTGTCTTCGGAATTTACTGAGTAAGTATTTTTGAAATTGATCTTATTGTTATTTCCAATTCTGTAATTTGCATTAAATAGACCTCCGTTCAGAACTGTGTACTGTGAAATTCTTCCGTCATAGTTTATTAAAGTCGATGTATCCGAGTTGTATTCATTTCTCTGAATTGAAGTATTCTCAAATCCATTTTTATAAGTATAAGAAAATAATACTCCGAGCGGATTGTCGGCTATATTTAAATTATTTCCGAGAGCAAGCTGGAAACCTCCGTTGACAGGGGCTTTCCTGTTTTCCTGATCCCAGTTATTTGTTAAAGTCTTTCCGTAGTTATTCTGTCCTGAAAATTTTCCTGAAGGGAAGTTTGAAGGAATATCTCTTCCTCCATTATCTTTACCTGAATTGAAGAAAAGTATTTTACTCTGTCCTGCATTATAAGAATAAAAATCTCCGTTTGAAGTAGTGCCTTCGAGATATGAACCTGATGTTTCAAAATTCATAATCAGTTCATCCACAAAATCTTTTGTATTAAGCTGAACCAGACCACCTGAGAAATTTCCGGGCATATCAGGAGAAAAAGATTTTGCAACAATAATATTTTCGAGAAGCTTTGAAGGAAAGAGATCAAAGGAAAATGATTTTCTGTCAGCTTCGGTACTCGGCACTTCGACACCGTTTAGAGTTGTGTTATTATATCTCTCAGAAGTTCCTCTTACAAAGACATATTTATTATCTATAATATTTACGCCTGATACTCTTTTTAAAACATCTGCCGTAGTAGCATCGGGAGCTCTGTTGATCTGCTGCTCACTGATCCCATCCTGTATAGTTGCGGAATTTTTCTGTGCTTCCAGTAAAGACTGTTCGTTTGAAAGAGTAGTTGACGATTCAACTGTTATTTCTTCTGTAGTAAGACCGTCCACTTTTAATGAAATATTTACTTTAGTATTTTCACCGTCTCTTACTTTTACATCTTTAATTGTGACAGGAGTATATCCGATATATGAAATTTCAAGATTGTAATTTCCAGCGTCTATAGATTCGAGCATGAATGTACCGTCGAGATCCGTAAGTGTACCAATGATAGTACCTGTAATTTTTATTACAGCACCGACCAGCGGTTCTGAATTAGTATGTTCAGTTACTTTACCTGAAATTGACTGAGAATATATATTTGAAGTGAAAATCAGAATTATAAATAAAAAGAGAAGTTTTATATTTTTGATCATTTTTAAATTAAATTATGAACAAAGATACTAATAGCAGTTTACGTACAGGTTAATTTAAAGTAAAGTATGTTAAGCTATTGTTATGGAATTGTAAAGAGGGGCAGTTTTAATACGGAGTTATAGATATTTAAAAAATTGAAAAGATTTTTGATAATATATTGCAGAATCACAAAAGTAATTAAATCTTAGTTTATGTTTTAAAATTTGAAATCCAAAATTAAGTAACTTCCTTGAATTTTTCTATCAGCCAGATCTTGTTGACGACATTATCCTTCATGAGATCTTTCAGGACAAATTCTTTCTCAGTTATGTTAAATTTTTCTCTTAGTTTAAATAGTGAGTTTACGTAGCTCAGAAATTTCATATTACTTTCCTTATATCTTTCTGAAACAGATTTATTTTTTGAAAGAAAATGTTTGTGAGTATCTTTCAAATATGTGAAAGCTATCGGATCATTTTTTTCATATGAAATTATTACTTCAAGATTCCTGAGAATATATTTCATTTGAAAAGTATCTATATTTATTTTGTTTAAATAATTTAATGCCAGATCAAATTCATTTTTAGAATAATGAAGATAGGTCATACTGTAAAGATAAAGATTCTCTTTTAGATCTGAAGCAATACCCGGCAAAAACTGTTTCATTAATTTTTCTATGAACTCTGGGTTTTTTATGTAGCCGGAAGTCTTTACAGCCATCATATACAGAGTTGGAACGACCTCTCCCTTTTCACTGGTAAAAATATTTTTCTCGATCAGTTTACTAAAAATTTCAAACAGCTCTTTGTTTTTGTCAATGTTGTTATAGTCAGTACAGATATCTAGAGCACTTCCCAGACATGCATATAAACCTCTCAACGCTGCTTCTGAAATATACTTATCATTTTCAGTTAACGCTTTTTTTAGTTCGAGGTAATTTTCAATTTTATCAAAATTCAGATAGCACTTCATCTGTTTAAAAAAGATCAGTGCAAGTTTTATATCTTTATCATTTCCTTTACTAAGCTCTTCAATATATTTTTCAAGTTCAGTGTCTGAAAATATTGCATCAGAAAATTTACTAATGAATTCCGTTTCGGGAAATTCATTGTACTCAGCACGTTCAATATAAATACTGTTATAAATAAAACTAAAGCTTGCAAGAAAATCCAGTATAGTAATTTTTGCAATACCTGAAGAAAATAGTTTTGTACGTATCTTTGGATTCAAAGCTTCTGCATAAAACTTTCTGTTTTTAAGAGTCCAAATATCTTTATAAATAGTATAATAAAACTTTGAAGAATCTAAACTGTTTTTTTCATAACTATTGTATTTACTGTTAAATAAATTACCGAGATTTTTTTCAGTAAGTTTTTCAAGAAGATTTACCGTCCTCTGATTCGTATCAGAGTTAAAGTTTTCATTCTCTAGAAATCTCTCGGCAAGTTTTGTAATATCATAAATTACATTTTTCATAACTCCGTAATTGTATTCTTTTCCCGAAAATAATTTCTTCCAAAGCTCTTCTTTATCAAGCAACTTATTATCAAAGTCAGGTCCATATTTTCTAATATAAGTGAATAACTGAATAACATTATTCTTTGTATTAAAATACGGTGAAGCCAGAAAAGCTTCAAATCTTTTAATTTCATCCTTGTCAAAAGTCCTGATAATGTCAAGAAAAGATGAATTCAGCATATAGTTTTATTGTGTATTTGAAAGTAAGTTTAAATAGAAAATAATGCAAAAATAAGCAGAATTATCAACTTTAGATAGATTATTCTAAATATTGGTATAGTGTAATCGATAAAAAACTTTCTTTGCGAAGTGGTCTTTGAGCTTGTAATTTTGTACAGTTCATTACAATAACCCTGTCAGTTGATTGCAAACTGCTGATAACTAAAGGCATCACCGGTATGCCGGTTATTGTAAATTTTAAAAACAAAATTATAAAAATATTAATGAAAAATTTTAAACTCATCTTAGTAATAGTAATAATTATCGCTCTAAGTTCTGACTATTCAAATCTGTATTCACAGGATAAAAAGAATCTGGAAAATGAAGGAAAGAAAGTCGAGCTAAAAATGAATCAGGATAATCTGACAAGTACTCCTGATAAGTACGGCTTTAATGCAGGGAAGATAAACCGCATTGGAAAAGATATAACTGCTGCAAGGATCGCCGGGAATTTCGAAGAAGCAGAAAAACTAAATAAAGAATTAACAGAGCTTACAGGTGACGTTATTTCAGTCGGAGAAAATATTCCACTTAGTAACATTACCTATGAAGAGAACAGTATTGAGAACGACAACACAACTACAATTTCATTGCTGAGCACACACGATATGACATTCAATGAATTTGAAACTGTAACTGAGCAGATCGGTCCGACAGCCGGCAGGATCTGGGCGATTTATAGATGGAAAAAATTCGGAGCAATACAAACAGATCCGATGTATTGTACTTTTAAATTTTCAGATAACGGTGGTACACTATGGAAGCATTATCTAACATTCAGCTATACTTCTACTCTGATGATGGATGGAAACAATATGGAAGCAGAATTTATGTATCACAGTACACTTAACAGAAAAAAATTATTTGTTACCTTTCCTACGGATGGTGGATTTGGAACGAATTATGTCGGACTTCTTTCTGTCAATGCAGATACAATAAATCCTGTACCTGTACTGAGTGCACATTACTGGACTGCAGGTTTTCAGACTTATCATTCCCCAAGAATGACTGCGGATAATTCTTCATATCAAACTGTCCCGTATTTATATATCTGTGCAGCGGAAATATTTGATGAAAATTCAGGAACAAGATATAATGCAATTAGAGCAGCAAGGTGTACAAATCCATTTGCAGGAAATCCTTCTCTTACTTTAAACATGTCACATTATGCTCCTACAAGAACAGGGTATTTTACAGATCAGTTTGATTATGCATATTTCAAAAATAACTTAAGCGATTCACTTGTTTTGATTGTCAGGTCAACAAATAAAAAATCAATAGACATTTACAAATCGAGTATCACTTCCTTAACATCAGCAACATATACTGGTAGTATAAGCTTTAATGGAAATGATCTGTATTCACCAAGAGCAGCATCTGACGGAAGTAAAAATATAATGATAACAATGCATTATGAATTCAGTCCTAATGACAAAGATGTAATTAGTTATTATTCATCCAACGGTTCTAAAGGTCCATATACTTTTAGTACTGTTTCTTCATACTGGGAAAATGAAGCAGATGCACAGATCACAGGAAGATATTATTCAAACGGAACATTTTACTGCTCTTTGAAAAAAATTCATGAAAACAGCGGCAGTATTATATATGCAAAGCATGATAAAAACGGTCAGCAATATTATTATGAATTACAGAATGATTCTCTGAGCGGTTATAATTCTTATGATTCAAAACCCGGATTCAGATTTGTAAACGGTGATTCATGTTTTGCAGTATGGAAAGGCAATGGCAAGTTTTATTCTTCTGCCGGCTGTAATGATTCGGGAAGCTACAGTTTTTCCAAGAATTTAAGATTAAGAATTTTAATGGAAGCAGCATACAGTCCTGTTACCAATGTGATGTCAAAAAGTGAACTTGTAAGTGTGTATATAAGAAATGCAACAGCTCCATTTAATATTATTGACAGTTGCACATCACTGGTGGATGTAAATGGTTTCGGATATTTTGATTTTTCAAAAATTAATAATCAGGTAAATTATTATCTGGTCGTAAAAACAAAAAACACTGTTGAGACATGGAGTGCAGCGGGTGGTCAGAAATTCATCAATAATTATTTGAACTATGATTTTACTGTAAGTAAGAACAGAGCATACGGATCTAATCTGAAATATTTGTTTTACAATTTTTTCTCTTATGCAGTTTTTAGCGGAGATGTAAATCAGGACGGCATAATTGATATTGCAGATGCAGGAAAGATCGGAAACGATGCAAATAATTTTGTGACAGGAAATGTTGCAACAGATCTGAATGGTGACGGGCTTGTGGATGTTTCGGATGCAGTATTTGCTGATAATAATAGTTTTAATTTTATTGGTGTAGTAAGACCATAAAATTAATTATGAATTAGGAATTAGGAATTATGAATTAAGAATTCTTACATAATATTATAAAATTTATTAACTACTACTTATCTTACTTAGGAGTAGTGGTTAATGTTTTTTAGGTTCCGAGCCCTTGTTGTTGTTCCTGAAAGTATGAAACATAATGTGCACAGAATACTTTAAAATTGCACTCAAACTTTCAGGTCACCAACAAGCTGAGAACAATAACACGAACTTTCTATGGCTTTGGTAAAAATTAATTTTTTCACAAACAGCAAAAATTGCAATTTGATATAATAAAATATCTGTGTTATTTTTAACAGGTTTTACTAATACAGAAAAATTTTTTAATCAAACTAAAATTAAAATTATGGGAACAAACTTTGTGAAAAACGGAATGGGAGATCAGTCATTTATCAAAAAATTAAGGACAGAAAATGATCTGCTCAGGAAAAAGCTTACAGAAGATTTTGGAATGAAGCACTCTGAATTTAACCTTGATCCGCTTTTGGAAAATCAATGGCTGAAGCATATCTTAGATTTTGAAACTACATATGCAAGTGCCAGAAAACTGAAAGTATATGAGATCATCGGAAAGCCGGATTTTAAGAAAGCAGAAGCTCTCAGCAGGACAGAAATTAAAATGGAATTAGATCGCATTACATATCTCTTAGCTCAAAAAAATATTCACATAGAAAATACGACAGGGAAAGATCCTGAAAAGATTTACAGATTTATTACAGAAGAAATATTTGATGAGGTGACACAGGATATGAATATTGAAGGATTAAATCTTTGTTTTGTATATGAAGAACCGCCGGTTGTAAACTGATCAGTTGCGTTGCCTCTAAGACTCTAAGACTCGAAGAATAAAAACTTATTTGTTCCCGCAGAGTCACGTGCTTTTCGGACTCTGCGGATGCTGGATTAAAAACCTCACGGCTGTTAGTGGTGAAAAAGTTTAAATAGATATTAATTTCTAAATTCACTTTTGTAATCCCAAACTTTTTGAAGCATCAACTGCAGCTCACAAATCTTCATCATCTTCATCATCTTCATCCTTAAACATCCCCAACTGCCTCTTCACACTTTCTATAGTTCTCATATCTTTGTAATCATACCATTTCTGTTTATATTCACCATGTTCATCTAATTCAAGTTTGAATCTAAAGAATGGCTTCGGTCTGTCTAATGAATCTGTTAGCTTCTCAGCGACCTTTTCATCTTCAATTGTATCTATAAAATCTTCCATCAAAGAAAATCCATCCCGTGAATCCATTCCGCTGACTTCGGTATAATTTTCAGGTTCTTTTTCTACTTTTTCTATATACTCTCCCCAAAACTCTTCATCCGGTTCATTTCCCCTCATTTCATCAGGAAATGAAACTACTTCGCCGGTCTCATTGTGAACGAAACATATCATTCCAATTTCAACTTCATCTGCTATATGTTTTATTTGATCATCAGTTAATTTTATCATAATAATTTTTTTAATGTTTAGAAATTACAATTTAAAAAAGAATGTCAAATTTTGTTCCCGCAGAGTCTCGTGCTCTTCGGACTCTGCGGATGCTGAATTTGAGCCGTTGCTGGTTTTCGTGAGCGAAGCGAGTGTGACCGACAACACAGAAATTTATTTGATCAGGATCATTTTCTTTACTTCACTGAAATTTCCTGACTCTATTTTATAATAATAAATCCCCGTAGAAAAACTTCCAAGATCATTTGAATCAAACTCTACATTATAATTTCCCTTTGTCTTATAACCATTTACTAATACAGCAACTTCTTTTCCAAGAGCATTGAAAACTTTCATCTTCACGTCACCGTCTTTTGCTACTGTATAATTTATTATAGTAGTAGGATTAAATGGATTTGGATAATTCTGTGCTAGTGAATAGTTCAATTCAGATACAGTGCTGTTGTTTTCAATTCCTGTTGGGTAAATAAAAGGAAAATTAGTGGCAAAAGGTTTTGTATTATAATAAGCTGAAACCTGACTAGTATCTGACATTGCAACAACTATATATTGGTTTGATGCGCTTGCAGTAGTTCTTGCAGATACTATTAAATTCCTATAAATATTATTAAATTTAAATTTCAATGAATCAAATACTACAGGTCCGGTTGCAAATGGAACAGAACGAAGTAATATATCACCGGAATTTATCAGTTTGTTTCCATCTTTATCCCAGTACATATCAAAGGAAGTTATATGAGTTTCGTTTGCTGTACCCCATATATTAAACATCATTGATCTGAGAGATCCGATCTTTGGATTTACGTCTGTTGAAATCTTGAATCCCACAAGTTCTCGAGCTGTATCATTTGCAAAAACTATACTGTTGATATAACTATCGTTAAATCCATGGATTCCCTCAAGTGTAAACTTCGGAGAAGTAGTTGCTGCCAGCGCATCGATCCTTCCGGTTCCGTATCTTGGATCTTTTCCCGGTGCACCTTTTTCCACTGAAGTCAGCTCAAGTACCTGATCAATATCGGTAGGCAGCATCTCAGGATTTACGGAAAGCATTAATGCTACACATCCTGCAGTGTGCGGAGTAGCTGAAGACGTTCCGCTGAATCCGGCGTAACCTGTGCCCGAACTTACATAAGTTGATGTCGTTCCGTTTCCGGGAGCTGAGACATCAGGTTTTAATAAACCCATCGAATCAGGAAGCTCGACAGGAGCAGTTCTGCTGTATGGATAATCCATGTGAGCAGGATCAGTAGGATAAGTGTAAGCACCCCAGAGATCCCAGTTGCCCCAGGTCGCCGGTCCGTATGGCGATGAAGTTGAAATAATATCAGTTGTTGCAGAAACATTCCCAACTCCAATAACACCGCTTACATTTCCGACTCTTAACTGTTCAGGGTGAAGCCATGGCGGAGGACAATTTCCCGCAGACGAAATATTCAACGGTATCGGTGCACTGGAGCTGCCGCCGTCATTACTTGTAGAATTAGTATGAACCACACCTGCTGCAAGAGACATGTCAGTGACCAATCTCATTTGAGAATAATTTGGTTTTGGATTGAAATACCATTTCCAGCTCAAAGAACTTGTAATGACATGCGCTCCCATTTCGACAGCATACTGAAAAGCAGCCCACTGTGCAGATTCACCGGCTGTATTTCTAAGCAGAATAACTTTTGATTCAGGTGCAACACCTGTCTGCGTTCCGCCTGTACCGTCGCCGTTAACTTGACCAAGTGTACCGCTTCCATGAGAACCTGTAGTGATATTATAATTATTTGTAGTATAATCCCAACCTATCATGTCATCAACTTTTCCGTTTCCGTCGTCATCTATTCCATTTATATCTCCCGGATCAAAAGTCGAAGAAGTTCCGGATTGAATTAAAACTGTCATGCCGTTATTGTTTGCATCTTCGCCAAGATTCTGCCAGATACCATTTACAAGATCAGGATGTTTCCACCAGAATCCGTCATCAGCATTTGCAACTATCACTCCGCGTCCTTTATTTCCAAGAGCCCATACAAGATCAGCTTTCATCAGAGTTATACCCGGCTGTGGAGGACTTGAAGAATTCTGCATTTGATCTGACCCAATAAATGGAGCTTTGATTGGTTTTGTATCCCACAGCATTTCAACAGGATGTGTTGCATCATAACAGATCATTCTTACATTATCAAACTCTGAAAGTTCAGTCAGAATATCTACGTTTGCAGTTGTGATAATTGAATTTGTAATCCACAAAATTTCAAAATCGTCAATAGCTCTTTGAGATTTTTTTGTCTCCAGGAATTCTCTGACATTTCTCTGAGAATTTGATGAATAATTTTTAAGTCTGTCCACTACTATTTTTCTTCTTTCCTCTTTTAATGTATTATAATCTATATCCGAAAAGTCCTGCAGTGTCAAATGTTCGTCGAGTAAAATATATACAGGAAATGTAGAATTATCCGAAGCTTCATTTATTTTATTTTGAAGTTCATAATGAAATTTCGGATTATCTGAGTAAGCAAAATTTGTAGTAATTAAAAAGCAGAAAGTAAAAATAATTTTTTTCATAATTCTTATTTTAGTTTAGATAATGTTAAATATCTGATTTATTATTTCAAGAGAAAAAATCATTCGAAAAAAAATTTTGACAATAAAATCAGTAAAGTAATTTACCTGATAATAGTTAAAACTAATTAATGACCCCACCTTGTCCCTGCTTGTCTGATAAAGTTGCAATTATTTCTAGTTTCAATGACTTCGAGCTTTAGACTCGAAAATTAACTCTTTGAGCCTTCGAGCCTTTGAGGCAAAATTTTTGTTCTCGCAGAGTCTCGTGATCTTCGGACTCTGCGGATACTGTATTAATGATTTAAAAATCTTTCACACTAAAACTAACTTCTCAAGTTCCCGCAGAGTCTCGTGATCTTCGGACTTTGCGGGTGCTGTATTAATGATTTAAAAATCTTTCACACTAAAACTTACTTTGTCAAATTTTTCGGGATCGTCAATAATCTGTGTTAATTTTATTGCAATGTCTTTCGGATCTGCGAGTTCTCCTTTTTCTTTAAACTCTATGAACTGCCCCACCATACTAAAATCTTCAGGATCAACCTTTCTCAGTTCATCCTGCATTTTTGTATCGACTACACCCGGTCCGACAGCAAATATATGAACGGGATTATCGGTATGCTTCAGCTTTTGCTCCAAAGCTGTCACTTCACTTATCATCTCTAATGCTGATTTTGATGAGCAGTAAATGCTCCATGATTCGATGGCTCTTTTGCCTGCACCTGAACTTACATTAAGAATTATCCTCTTACAATTTTCATTCTGATAGCTTTTTAAAAAACTATTCATTAATAAGGAAGGACTGACTATATTAACATTGTAATCACTGATGATCATATCCTGATCTCTCTTCCCAAGATGTTTTGACTGACCGGAGGATGCGGCATTATTGATTAAGACAATGGATTCAGCTTCATTTAATTTCTGAAACTCAAAGTTCTTTACTTCATTTACTTTGTTAAGGTCAATATGAATGTGTTGAAAATTTTCATGAGAGATCTCATTCGATCTAGAAAGACCATAGACGAAATTATTTTCATTTTGCAAAAGATGTTCGGCAAGTGCTTTGCCGATTCCTCTGCCTGTACCTGTGATGAAATAGTAATTCATTGGATTTCTTTTTGTAGAATAAATTAATTTAATGGGAATAAATTACATGTATATATTTTCAAGTTCAAGTTATTCAAATACTTCTCGTATTTTATTTCATCAAATGTAAAATAAAAAACATCATTATTTACTTGATTTGAAATAAAAGCTATGTTAAGTTCACAGGCTGTTGGTGGTCAAAAAGTTTGATGAGATATTAATTTAAAAATTCACTTTTAGATTTCCAAACTTTTTGAAACACCAACAGCGGCTCAAATTATTTACTTGATTTGAAATACAAGCTATGTTAAGTTTAGGAGGTTGCTAAATTAAACGAAGACAGATTTGAAATTACCAAATTATGAAAAGGCAGTTTTGGATATTGAAAAATTGACAGAATATTGCCTTAACTTTGAACATGAAGTAGGAAAGCATAAAGCAAAAGTTTTCAAAAATAGATTGAATATAAAAGTAGACGATTCTTTTGAATTAAAAAGAAAGATCATAGAAAACTTAGAAAATTTTGAAGCACATAGAACATTTTCCGATTTTTTTGGAACAAGATATTTTGTTGATATGGATATAAAAATGTTTGATAAAAGTGGAATTGTAAGAACTCTTTGGATAATTAAAGTAAATGAAGATTATCCTAGATTTGTAAGTTGTTATGTAAAAACTAATTAATTTAAAAATATGAATAAAATAAAAGTCACAGATGTAATTGCATTATTGGCAGACATTCCTGATAAAAAACTTATAAAAGGTCAGGTAGGAACTATTGTTGAAATTTTATCAGATAACAATTATGAAGTAGAATTTTGCAATCCTAAAGGTGAAACAGTTTCCATAAGCCCTGTAGAAAGCAATAATTTACTTTTACTGCATTATGAAATTGAAACTATTTAAATTTTAACAGATCTAAATTTCAATATTATCAGATTATTTCCATTGATCAATATTCTCATCTGACTCTGACAAAATAATTTGTTTACCAAATTTCTTCAATTATCCATTCTCTTCTATTTCCCAAAGCATATCATTCCTAAATTGATTTAACACATTAAAATAATTAATTTGTCTAAAATTAATTACACACTATATTAATGAGTAAAATTGCTTTCGTTTTTCCCGGGCAGGGGTCACAAACTGTCGGGATGGGAAAAGACCTTTTTGATAATTTTGATCTGGCAAAAGATATTTATAAAAAGGCGGATGAGATTATGGAAATGCCGCTGAGTACTATTTCTTTTGAAGGTCCCGCAGATATTCTTACGCAAACTCACATTACACAGCCAGCACTTTTTGTTCATTCATATATTTTGATAAAGCTCATCGGGGATAAGCTTATTGCAAATACTGCCGCAGGACATTCACTCGGAGAGTACACTGCAAATGTTTATGCAGGTTCATTTTCTTTTGAGATTGGTCTGAGACTTGTAAAAAAAAGAGGCGAGCTGATGAAAGTTTCAGGACTTCATAGACCGGGCACAATGGCTGCAATCATCGGACTTTCACCCGAACAGGTTGACGAGATCTGCGAAAAAGCAAAAGAACATCAGATCGTACAGCCGGCGAATTATAATGCTCCCGGACAGATCGTAATATCAGGAGATGTCGAAGCCGTTCACCGGGCAATGGTCATTGCAAAAGAAGAACCGTACCGAAGTAAATTAGTGAAGGAACTTCAGGTCAGCGGAGCGTTTCATTCGGGACTGATGCTGACTTCTGCTGAGGAATTAAAAGTCGCACTCGAGCAGACTGAAGTTTATGACTCACTTATTCCTGTTTATGCCAATGTAGATGCAGAGCCGGTAACTGAAGTTGACATCATCAGGAATTCACTTTACAGACAGCTTATGTCTTCTGTAAAATGGCAAGGGTCAATTGAAAATATGATCAGAGGTCTTGATGTTAAAAAGTTTTATGAGATCGGTTCGGGTAAAGTTCTTACTGGTTTGATAAAAAGAATTGATCCTGATGTTGAAATTTTTAATATCGGAACTGCAGAGGATATAAAGAACTTAAGTTAAATTTTTTATTCTCATTAAAAAATGAAAAGATTATGTTTTTAATAAATTTTACAAAAAATAATAATGGCAGATTTTAAAGACAAAGTAATTTTAATAACAGGCGGATCAAGAGGAATTGGAAAGACTATTGCTGAATCTTTCACTGATGAAGGAGCAACAGTAATAGTCACTTACAGAAATTCTATTGATGAAGCTTATTTTGATTCAAAAGGTATTAAGCATTTTAAATGTGATGTGTCGGATATGAAATCTGTACAGGAAATGGTGGACAGTATAATTAAAGATCATGAAAAAATTGATGTGCTTATAAACAACGCAGGCATTACTAAAGACGGACTGCTGATGAGAATGAGTGAAGAGGACTGGGATGCTGTAATTGACACAAATCTCAAAGGCGTATTCAATATGACAAAAGCCGTGACGAGAAACATGATGAGCAAGCGATATGGCAGAGTAATTAATATTACTTCCGTAGTCGGAATAACGGGAAATGCAGGACAGGCAAATTATGTCGCATCAAAGGCAGGCGTGATCGGATTTACAAAGTCCATTGCCAAAGAACTTGCATCAAGAAATATTACAGTAAATGCAGTTGCTCCCGGATTTATAGAAACTGAAATGACCGATAAACTTTCCGATGAAGTAAAACAGACTTATATGAATATGATACCGTTAAAAAAATTCGGAAAAGGAGAAGACATTGCCAAAGCCGTAAAATTCCTGGCAGGATCAGATGCTGATTACATAACCGGTCAGACGCTTTGTGTGGACGGCGGAATCGTCATGTCGTAGAATCAGCCTACCGTAGAATCAGCCTAAAGGCTGATTCTACGAATTAAAAATTACGAATTTCAAATTACGAATAAAGAGTAGAATTAGCCTACAGGCTGATTAAAAAAGTTAATATAAAATTAAAAAATATCATGAATACAAAAAAACAAAATGCACCAATAGCTGCGAAAATAATTTTAACTTTGCTTTTAGGGATGGTGATATTATCCGGCTGCAACAATAGCTTTGACGCTCTGAAAGGAAAAGTATATTTATATAAAGACAGTGTTTATGAATTCACTGCAGCTTTTGAAGGAGATACTATTTTTTATATCATGAAAGATGAAAGAATGCCAATGTTCCATAAGTCTTTATTTGAAAGTGAACAGGTAAATGATTCCACTTATTTGATCACATTAAAAGACCAGCCGAAATTCTGGGACAAGAACACATGGGAAATAGTGGTGGTCGATGATAAAAAATTCAGATCTAAAGAGTCGGGCAATTATTATAATTTGTATTCTGACACAATGATAGTAAGGCTTGCACCTGAATTTCAGAAGCCGATAAAATAAATTCTGAATAAGGACATTAACTTTTTTATTTGAAATTAAAATGAATACCATTGGATAAGAAAATTAAATTAAGGAAAGAAAATTTCGAAACAGATTCAGGGATTGAAATCCCTGCATATCTTGATGATCCTAAAAAGATCCCTGATCCGGGAGAGTTTCCATTTTTAAGAGGAGTTCATGAGTCGATGTACAGATCGAGATTCTGGACAATGAGGCAGTACGCGGGATTTGCGACTGCAGAAGAATCAAATAAAAGATATAAATTTCTTATAAATTCAGGTACTACAGGCTTGTCAGTAGCATTCGATCTGCCGACACAGATCGGATATGACAGTGACGATCCGATGAGTGAAGGAGAGGTTGGCAAAGCTGGAGTCGCAATAGATTCCCTTGAAGACATGGAGACTTTATTTGACGGGATCACACTTGCCGATATTACATCTTCCATGACAATAAATTCAACAGCGGCTATATTGCTTATGATGTATGTTGCAATTGCTAAAAAGCAAAATGCAGATCTTACAAAACTTTCCGGCACTATACAGAATGATCTATTAAAAGAATACATAGCGAGAGGCACCTATATTTATCCGCCGAAAGAATCCATGAGACTCATCACGGATATATTCAAATGGTGCAGTAAGGAACTTCCTTCATGGAATACAATTTCGATCAGCGGTTATCACATTCGTGAAGCAGGCTCGAGCGCAGTACAGGAAGTTGCATTTACATTATCTGACGGAATCGAATATGTAAAGTCTGCGATAGAGTCCGGACTTGACGTAGATGATTTTGCAAAACGGCTTTCATTCTTTTTTAATTCTCATAATAATTTCACAGAGGAAGTTGCAAAGTTCAGAGCAGCCCGCAGGATCTGGGCAAAGATAATGAAAGAAAGATTCGGTGCAAAAGATGAAGCCAGTATGAAGCTGAGATTTCATGCGCAGACAGGAGGCTCAACTTTGTCAGACAAACAGATAGACAACAATATAGTCAGGGTAACGATACAGGCACTTGCAGCAGTACTTGGCGGCTGTCAGTCTCTTCATACAAACGGAAAAGATGAAGCCATTGCACTTCCGACCGAACAGTCAGTTCAGACTGCACTCAGGACTCAGCAGATCATTGCATATGAAAGCGGGGTTGCTGATTCCGTAGATGCACTCGGCGGTTCATATCTGATAGAATATATCACTGATCAGATCGAAGAAAAGGCAATGGAGTATATTATAAAGATAGATGAGATGGGCGGAGCATCAAAGGCGATTGAATATAATTTTCAAAAAAATGAAATAGAGAAAAATGCATACCAACTTCAAAAGGATATCGAAGAAAAAAAATTAATTGAAGTAGGTGTAAATGAGTTCTTGTCTGACATGGATGAAGAGCATGTAGTTTTCAGAGTGGATGACAGCGTGAGAGCAAGACAGATTGAAAAGCTGAAAAATCTCAGAGCGAAAAGAGATAATAAAAAAGTAAATGAAATTTTAGAAACAATAAAAATAAAATCCCTGACAGATGAGAATCTTCTTCCTTTCGTACTAGAGGCAGTAGAAAATTATGCAACTATCGGAGAAATTTCAAATGCTCTGAGAGAAGTCTGGGGCGAGTACAAAGCAATTTAACGTATTTCATATTTTTAAATTATGGGACAGAAAGTAATCTGGGTATCAGGAGCATCATCAGGGATCGGAAGAGAGATTGCGAAAGAATTTTCAAAAGCGGGACACAAAGTTGCGGTTACAGCCAGACGTAAGAATGAGTTAATGAAATTAGTAAAAGAAATTAGATCTGAAGGAGGTACTGCTTCAGCATTTATTTGTAATGTAATGTCAGAACTGAGTGTGAAATCAGCTTTCAAAAAAATTACTGAAGATTTCGGAAAGGTTGACTGTCTTATAAACAATGCTGGCACGACTGTATTCAAATCATTTACTGACACAAATGTATCTGACTACGACAATGTAATAGGGACTAATCTACGCGGTGCATTTCTTTGTATAAAGTCTGTACTACCTGAAATGCTTAAGAGAAAGAACGGGCATATCATAAACGTATTGTCAGTAGCTGCCAATACTGCATTTGAAAATAGTTCAGTATATGCTGCCTCTAAGGCAGGACTTCTTGCAATGTCTAATTCGCTGAGAGCAGAAGTTCGGAGCAACAAAATAAAAGTCAGCAATATACTTCCTGGTGCTGTAGAGACTGAAATGTGGGACAAAAAGTCTTTAGAACAATTCAGTCATAAAATGATGCAACCCAAAGATATTGCTATGATCGTATTTAATATTTTTAGCCAACCGGAAAAAGTACTTATAGAAGATATAATAGTACGCCCTGTATTTGGAGACCTTTAAATATCCGTAAATGAGTTAATGAGTTTGTATATGTCATTTCAAAAAAAATTAACTTTCAGTAAAAAATGAAATTTATTTAAAGATCAAATATTAATTTCCATAGCACATAAAATAAAAATTCGCATGAGAAATTTAATTTTAAAAAAATGTCTTTTTATAACTAAGTATGTTTACTCATTTTTCAAATTTGCTTAGAAATTGTATACAAGTTGATTTAATTTAACCCTTGTCCCCACTACATATACCAACACCTCACCGAAATTTAAGAAAGTCATAATTCCACACATTGATTTTTAGATTGTTATAAATAAATTAGTATTTTATATTGCATCAATTAAAGATTAACCCAAATGTTCACCAATATTAATCTTAATTTATTGTTTCAAAAATTTTAATTTCAAATTATACTAAATTATGAAAATAATATTTTTCATTTCAACTTTGCTATTCATAAATTTTAATTTAAATGCAAAAATAATTTATACCGATCCAGTGAAGGATGCAAAATATGTCAGCATCAATAATAGTATCATTATTGGATTTGATAAACAGATCAAAGGATCAGATCTGAATTCATTTATTCAGGTGAGAGGTTCAATTAGCGGTATACATTCCGGAGAAGTTATTATTACTACTGATAAAATGAAATTAATATTTAGACCGGACATTCCGTTTGCATTCAATGAATCAGTTGAAGTTATATTTAATCCTGAAGGATCAGATATACATAAGGGTAACAAAATTATATATTCGTTTCAGACCGAAGTTAAAAAAACCAAGGTTGATCAGAATCAAATCCTTATGAATGAATTAGGGAACGCTCCTTATAATACTAATCCAAATTCAGCAACATTGCCAGTTTTGCAGATATTAGAATCTAATAATCCTTCACCGGGTGAGATTTATCTTGGCAGTTTCCCTTTTACGGTCAATCCCACAGAATCATATCTTCTGATCTCAAACAATGCAGGTGTATATTCTTACAGCAGACCATCACCTGAAAGATTTTTTGATTTCAGAAAACAGCCAAACGGTATGTACACTTATTTTACTGTTGATAAATATTATGGTGAAAATTTTAATCACAATATAATTGACAGTTTTTATTGTGGGAATGGATATACTACTGATTTTCATGAATTAGTTGTATTAAATAACGGTCATGGATTACTAATGAGTTATGATCCTCAGCCTGTAGATATGAGTCAGGTAGTTCAGGGCGGCAATCCAAATGCAATTGTGTACGGGTTGATCATTCAGGAAATAGATGTTAATAAAAATGTGGTATTCCAATGGAGAAGCTGGGATCATATTGCAATTACAGATGCTATTCATGAAAATCTTTTAGCGGCTTCAGTTGATTATATTCACGGAAATGCAATAGAAATGGACAAAGACGGGAATTTGCTGATTTCATCAAGACATTTAAGTGAAATCACAAAGATCAACCGGACAACCGGTAATATAATGTGGCGACTCGGAGGAGTTCAGAATCAATTTACTTTTGTCAATGATCCAATAAAGTTTAGTTATCAGCATGATATAAGAAGGTTAAAAAATGGTAATATTACACTTTATGATAATGGAAACTTTCACTCCCCTCCATTCTCGAGAGCAGTTGAATATCAGCTGGACGAAGTAAATAAAATAGCCACATTGGTATGGCAGTTCAGAAGGACACCTGATTATTATGGATTTGCAATGGGTACAACTCAGAGACTTCCAAATGGAAATACATTAATTGGTTGGGGAGCTGTCAGTCCTACTTTGACTGAAGTAAGACCAAACGGTCAGGTCGCTCTTGAAATGAGACTTCTGTGGCCTACAGTTTCTTACAGAGTATTTAAAGATCAGACAAAATTAACCTTAAACTTAAAGCTTGCTATTGAAGGGTTATACAATTCTGCTGACGACAAACTTAATATGAAAGATACAGTAAGAGCATATATAAGAAATACAGTATCACCATATACTGTAATTGATTCTGCAACAGCTTATGTTGATTCTGTTAATTTCAACGGAGACTTCAGATTTTATAATGTTCCTACAGGGACTTATTATGTATCTACAAAACACAGAAACTCAATTGAGACATGGAGTAAAAGCGGCGGTGAATCGTTTGTAGAATATGGTGTGTATCATTATGATTTTACAAATTTAGTTTCAAAAGCATTTGGCGATAACCTTGTACTTAGAGGTCCTAAATTTTGTTTTTACAGCGGAGACGTAAATCAGGATGGTAATATAGATCTGACTGATGGAAGTGAGATTGGTAATGATGTTTCAGCTTTTGCAATGGGCTATCTACCAACAGATATAAATGGAGATGGAATTGTAGATATTATTGACGCATTAATTACTGATAACAACATTTATAATTTAATTCAGAAACAAACTCCATAATTTTTATTTATTGAACTAAATTGAATTAGTATAATTTAGATTCATTTTTTCAAATTAATTTTACCTTAGTTAAAAGTATGTAAAGCTTTTAACTAAGGTTTTTTATTTGTATCAGACTAAATTTTAGTTGATTTAATTTCATTTATATAAAAAATTTTCAGACAGAAAATTTCCTCTCGCTATCAAACTCTCAGACTGATAAAAGAATACTTGCATTTACAATTAAGACACATTGGTTCAAATTAATTTGTTTTAACTGAATATAACACAGGGACTTATATGTTTTTTTGGAAAAGCAATTTAAAGAGAAACTACGTTTTGTAAAATTTCTTTCAATAAATTCCCTGAAAAATTTAAGATAGTTAACTTCATTAAATCATATAAACGAATTTCCGGAGTTATGTTAATTCAGTACTGTGTTTGTGAATGGATTTCAGCTAAGAGTAAAAGTGAATATCAAAAATTGTAGAATAAAATGAAAGTATTTCTCTAATTATTTTACACTATATATTTTAAAGACCCCAATTTATTTTATCAATCATCTTTTTTACACAGCTGTTAAATATAGAGAAGAGCAGATGCACTCAATATTTTACATTGACATTTCTCAGCATTAGAATTATATTGAAGACTGTATTTTTTAAACCTATTCAAGACATTAACACATATTACGGAGTGAAAATTTGAAGAAAAATCTTTCCCGAATAGTAATTACTATTGCATTAATCGTGCTATCGATTTACTTTCTCTACCCCACTTTTCAGGATTACAATTTACACAAAGAACTGTCTAAACTTACAGGTCAGGACAGTGTGGATTTTGTAGATAAGAATGCCGAAGAGCTGAATAATGCAAGGGATAAAAGACTTAAATTAGGTCTCGACCTAAAAGGCGGTATGTACGTTGTAATGGATGTTGACGTTGTAAAGCTTCTCGAGGACATGTCAACCAAAAAAGACGAAACGCTGACAGCTATACTGGCAGTAGTAAAAGAAGAAACAACAGATAATGATGAGATCATTCTCGAAACATTCAAGATTAAGCTGAATGAAAAAGGATTAAATCTTAAAACTTATTATGGTGAAATCAGAGACACTGATGCCGATGTTGAAGCCAAACTGAAAACTGAGATTGACAATGCTCTTGACAGAGCAGTAGAAATTGTAAGAAACAGGGTGGATCAATATGGCGTAGCTGAACCTCAGATCCAGAAGATAGGAAACAGCAGGATCATAGTCGAGCTGCCTGGAGTCAGTAACCCGGAAGAAGTCAGAAAACTTTTGGAAGGAACTGCTTTATTAGAATTCAAACTTCTTTATGACCCACAGGCTACTGTAAAAGTAATGGAATCTATAAATAAGATCATGACAGGTGATACTACTTCTGTATCAGATTCGACATTGTCAGTAAATGAAAATGATTCTTTAAATTCGGGCAATGAGTCTATAACCAAAACTGATTCTTCAAAATTAAACTCTGCTGCTAAAAAAGATTCTCTTAAAGAAAAGAAATCAAATTCAGACAGTAAATTAGCAAACAAAGATACATCCGTTAAAAAAGAACCGGATTCAGTTAAGAATACTGACACTGCCGTTACAGAAGCGGATACTGCAACAGACGAGACAGATACTTCTGATGCACAGCTTAGTGAAGAGGAATTCAAAGAAAAATATCCTTTCTTTACAATGGTTTCCTTAAATCAGGAAAGCGGTACTGCTGACGGATATGTAAAAGAAAGTGATAAAGAAAAAATTGAAAGACTTCTTAAAAGAGAAGATATCTTAAGTGTAATTCCTTCAGATATGCAATTTGCCTGGTCAAAGAAAACTTTCGAGTCTGCAGGAGAAAAAATATTTGTTTTGTATGCAGTAAAGAAAGATGCAGAGCTTACAGGTAAAGTCATTGTAGATGCAAGGGCTAATATTGATCCGACATCCAATACACCTGTCGTTACAATGGAAATGGATGTAGAAGGTGCTTCGGACTGGGCTAGAATAACCGGTGCAAATATAAATAAAAGAATTGCGATAGTACTGGATAATGTTGTGTATTCTGCACCTGTTGTAAGAAGCAAGATCAGCGGCGGAAGTTCACAGATCGAAGGAATGGCTGATGTACCTGAAGCGAAACTTTTAGAGATAGTATTAAAAGCAGGTGCTTTACCTGCTCCCGTAAAGATTATTGAAGAAAGATCTATCGGACCTTCACTTGGTGAAGATTCGATCAGATCGGGTATCTTATCTTCTATTGCAGCACTTATATTAGTAGCACTCTTTATGATATTTTATTACAAACTCGGCGGATCAATTGCAGACGTCGCTGTAATAATCAATATGCTTTTTATATTTGGTATCATGGCTTCATTAAAAGCAACACTGACACTTCCAGGTATTGCAGGACTTATTTTGTCTATAGGTATGTCTGTGGATACAAACGTTCTGATCTTTGAAAGGATAAGAGAAGAAATTTCACTTGGCAAACCTTTAAAAACTGCAGTTGACCTTGGTTATAAAAAAGCATTTTCTGCGATCATTGATTCGCATCTAACTGGTCTGATCACGGGTGTAATTTTGTATCAGTTCGGAACCGGTCCGATTCAGGGCTTTGCTTTAACTCTAATATTCGGTCTTCTTGCAAACTTATTCACAGGTATTGTAATAACACATTACATTATAGATATACTGATGGAAAAAGGCAAAAAAGTCAGTTTCGGTTAATTAAAAAAAAATAAAATTTATTTAAATTTATAATGAGAATTTTTGAAAACGCTAATTACGACTTTTTAGGTAAAAGGAAATTTTTTTATGTAGTTTCAATTGCCATTATCGTAATAGGTTTTACTGTATTATTTACTGCAAACAGTATTCCCTTAGGAATTGATTTCAGCGGTGGTACAGAAATACAATTACAATTTGAAAAAGATGTAAATATTTCAGATCTGAGAACGGCTATGGATGATGCAGGCTTTGCAGGTATGGAAATTAAAACAATGGGTACTGAAAGGGATGTATTGTTGAGAACTCCTATGCAGGAAGAAGGACAGCTTGTCTCTGATAAGATTCAGGAAGGTATTAAAGCAAAGATAAGTGACAATAACTTTGAAGTTATGAGAACTGACAAAGTAGGTCCAAAGATCGGAGAAGAACTCAGACGGAATGCATTGTTTGCTGTTTTATTTTCTCTTGTTGCTATTCTCATCTATTTAGCATTCAGATTTCAGTTTGTTTTTGCTATGGGAGCTGTAATTGCACTTTTTCATGACGTACTAATCACCATTGCAGTAATAGCATTAGCAGATTTTGCAATACCAGGATTAAGACTGGAATTTAATCAATCAATGCTTGCAGCGTTTCTAACGCTGGTTGGTTTCTCTTCAAATGATACAGTGGTTGTATTTGACAGGATTAGAGAGAATATTAAATTATTTAAAAATGAGAATACACTTGATGTCATGAATAAGAGTATAAACGCTACTCTTAGCAGAACTATGATTACCAGTGGTATTGTTTTTCTTACTGTACTAGTATTATTTATTTTCGGCGGTGAAGTCAACAGAAGTTTTGCATTTACTTTCGGAATAGGTATTATTACTGGTACTTATTCTTCTGTTTTCGTTGCAAGTGCAATTGTTACAGACTGGAAAATAAGAGCAGTGGAACTCAAAAATAAATCTGCAGGAAATTTTAAAACAGCAAAAGTTAAAAAAGCATAATGTCAGATATAGTTGTAAAATATACCGGTGAAGGCGATGAAAAATCTGTACTTGTTGAGATTCAAAATGACTTGCTGGGTTTGCCAAATCACAGATCACTTAATGATATTGTAAATGAAGAGATCAAAAAGGATATTAAAAATTTTTGTTTTGACCTTTCAAATCTAACGGCTATCAGCAGTTCAGGCATTGGTGTACTTATCGGTAATCTTAAAAACATTAACAGTGCCGGCGGTAAGCTTAAAATTGAAAACGCAAATGAAAAGATCCTTAATATTTTCAGAATTTCCAAGCTTGATTCAATATTTAATTTAAACGGTTAATAAGTATATTACATATAATTAATTTTTAAAAAGTCTTCAATTCATATTCACTGATTGAAGATTTTTTTATTTAAACTAAAAAAATGTTAGATAAAATTACAGTGTTAGTAGGGCTTCAGTGGGGAGATGAAGGTAAGGGAAGAATGGTGGATTTTCTGGCTCAGGAAGCAGATGCAGTAGTCAGATATCAGGGCGGTAATAATGCCGGACATACAGTTGTCAATGAATTCGGCACATTCAAGCTCCATCTTATTCCCTCAGGTATTTTCAATGATAATGTAATGAACATTCTTGGTACAGGAATGGTCGTTGACATTGAAGCTCTTTCAGAAGAACTTCAGGATCTTGAAAAAAACGGTATCAGCACAAAAAACATAAGACTGTCCGACAGAGCTACTATTACTTTTCCATTTCACAGATTAGAAGATAATCTGGAAGAGGAAAGACTTGGCAGTGCTGCTTTTGGTTCAACAAGAAGAGGTATTGCCTATGCATACGGCGAAAGATATATGAAAAAAAGTATTATGCTGGGAGAGCTTAATTATCCTGAGCATCTAAAAAAACGTGTCACAGATATAGTAGAATGGAAAAATCTTATTTTAAAAAATGTATATAATAGTGATAAGATTTTAAACGCCGGAGAAATCTTAAAATGGCTGAATGAATTCGGCAGTAAGATCAAAGATAAAATTTGTGATACGTCACTTATGTTAGATGAATATTACAATGATAACAAGAAGATTTTATTTGAAGCACAGCTCGGCACTCTCAGAGATATTTATTACGGAATTTATCCATTCACTACATCTTCCTGTACTCTTGCTTCATTTGCACCTGTCGGCGGAGGGTTACCAGGAAAAAGGATTGACAGTATTATTGGAGTTATGAAATCATTTTCTACATGTGTTGGAAGTGGTCCGTTTGTCACGGAAATGAGTGATGAAGAAGCCGGGCTATTAAGGGAAACAGCAATGGAATACGGAGCTTCTACCGGCAGACCCCGCAGGATTGGACATTTTGATGCAGTAGCTACAAGATACGGCGCGAGAATACAGGGAACAGATGAGATCGCAATGACAAAATTAGACAGTCTTTCAGGACAGAAAAAACTTAAGATATGTGTTGGTTATAATATTGATGGTAAAAGCTTTAATGATTTTCAGCTTACTCCGGGACTTGAGATTGCTAAGCCTGAATATATTGAAATGAACGGCTGGGATGAGGATATTACCGGCTGTAGAAAGTTTTCTGAGCTTCCAAAAAATGCACAGGATTATGTAAATAAAGTGGAGGAGTTAATTGGATTTAAGATCAAATATGTTTCAGTTGGACCTGAAAGAGAAAGTCTTATCATCAAATAAATTATTATGACACAACTTTCCGTAAAAGAAATGTGGAACAGATATATTGTCGCTCATCCTGAATTTAAAGATTCTCAATATACTTCATGGCATTTTTGCAATACGAAGAAATGTGCAGATTAGCTGGCTGTACTTGTTAACTCAGGTATAAAAACTGCTACGTGCTCATTGAACTACTGGTATGAAAATGGATTTGAAAAGCGTCCCGAAGTTGGTGAATATAATGTAATCACAGACTGGGAAGGTGAAGCTCAGTGTATTACAAAGACTGTAAGTTTAACTTTAATGAAGTTTAAAGATATGACTGAAGATCTTGCATCCCGAGAAGGAGAAGGAGACAAGTCTCTTGAATACTGGCGAAAAGTTCATATTCGTTTTTTCTCTGATGAACTTATAAAGGAAGGACTTGAATTCAACGAAGACATGTCTATACTTTTTGAAGAGTTTGTAAAAGTATTTGAGTAAATCTTCTTACTTAGTTTTAAGTAAACATTAATTGTTCCCGCCAGAATTTTCGCCAGAATTTTTTTCTATATTAGTTTCTTCTACAGTTACAATGACTTCTTTTTCCTCTGCATAATTTTCATTTTTCATTGGCGTACTGCTTGTGTCTCTGACTACTACAGTTGGAGGAGTTACATTAATATTTCTTTCGCTTTCAGGTTTTTCCTTATCTATCAGTGCGTCAAACGAGATAAGCCCAGCCCCCATAAACATTGTAGCAATTCCGCATGCAAGGAAGACAAAATTATAACTATACGGTAATTCAGGATGTCCAATTCCTAATACGATGAGAAAACTGAAAGACATAACTGAGATGAAAAAACTTGTAACCGGTGTAAACAGACCAATGATATACATTGCCCCGAATATCATTTGCATAAACGGCAGTATGAAAGCCAGTATGAATGCAAGATTATCATTCATTTGCCCCATCTCCTGAACTGAAGTAATAAATGCCTGCAGATTCAATAGTTTACCTGCTCCGGCAAATAAGAACAAAGACCCTAAAGAAAGTCTTATAAATAATATGCCGACCGATGTTGAAAATTTTCCGCTTTTTGCTTTAAAGAATACACTCATTTTAATTTTTTTATTTTTTTAAATTACTGAAATAATTTTAATGTTTTTATAATTTAAAAAAAATAACTTTTTTAATATACTCAATATTGAAAATGAAAATTATCCGATATTTCTCCGGACAAAGATCAGGAAGAAAGTTCATCATACCTCACAAGCTCCCACTTCATATCGAGATTGGAAAAAGAGAGTTCGCAGAGAAGATCTTTCTCTTTGCAAGTCACGATGTAGTGCATGACGAATCCTTCACGAACAGGGATTTTCCAGCTTTGCAGCATTTCGGAGACTCTGTACACTCCGTTGTTCCATTTGAATCTGAGAATTTCAAGTTTTAGATTTTTGAAGTAAGCGATCACTTCGACCGCCTCGAAGACCTGATTTACGTTTTCCATGACTGTTATTTTAATACCTTAATAATTTAAGGTAAATAGAAATTATTGTCAATGAACGGAAAAATAAATTTAACCTCCTTCACTGTTTTCGCTTTGAAACACATAGAGACATAGGAACATAGAAGAGCAATAAAGGGAGGAATAGAATTCAAATCTTTAATCAAAATATCTTTAATCAAAATATCTTTAATCAAAATATCTTTAATCAAAATATCTTTAATCAAAATATCTTTAATCAAAATATCTTTAATCAAAATATCTTTAATCAAAATATCT
>JBATSB010000150.1:0-2543 GCA_049293015.1 Ignavibacteria bacterium | reverse complement strand
AGTTGAATCTGGTTAAATGATTGGTATTAATTCTAAATACAGTAGACTTATAGACGATTCTATGCGGTTCGTCTCTTATGGCCATTACGTAACCCGATTTTTCAGTCACAACATAGCTAAAATCTGGGTATTTAAAGATATGGATTCCAACGGTTTTCGGATCGATATAGTAATAACTGTATTCATCCGGTGCCAGCATTACGCTGTAATGCATTTGCCGTTGTACTACTGGTTGATTTGTGTATTGTTGTAATGTCATTATATTGCTTTTAGTGGGTTAAATTCTGGTATTCTGGAATACGCAAGTTGTGTTTTGCCATTTAATGCATAGATTTTCCATGCGTCTTCAAATTCTTCTCCCTGTCCATTGAGTGTAAACAGGATATCTGGATATTTTAAGCTGAAAGTCTTAAGCTCCTTGATGCAATCACTGTTAGGATTAATTTTAATTGAGGCCAAAAAATCACCTGTTGGGGTTAAGGCCTGATCATATCCGGCTTCTGGATATGCCGCAATGAATTCCGAAATTATAGTTTCGGTTAAAACCGGGGAAACGGTTTCGTTAGGATATGTTTCAAGGTCAAGATAAAGTCTGGTATAATAGCCCATATTATATTGGTTTTTTAGTTAGATAAACAGTTTTAAAATCTCTTGATAGGTACACATTAATGTATCCATGTTCATTCTAATTGATCAATCATTTTTAATAAATTTATAAGTTAATAATAATTTGTCTTTTTGGTAGATATTCCATACGTCTAGTTCTGGATCATATTTTATTTCTGAAGCTTTCGGAAATGCCACCCAAGAGTTCAAACCTTGATTAGTCCTGAATGCAATCATATTAGATTCTACTTTTGATATCTGTCGGATTCCAAGACTTCCTAATTTTGCATGTGTACATTCAACTATTGCGCCAATAGTACATTGTCTTTTAAAATCTGCTAGTTTCATGTTGGTTTTATTTGTTGGTCCCGAAGTTCTTCATACGCATGAAGCTTTTCTAAGTAATCGTTAGTATTAAGGTATGGATAAGATTTATTCTCGTCGTATTTTATTGGGTCTATTCCCAGATGGCATAACCAATCATTTGCCTTTTCTATATTACCGGATCTTAAATAATCAATAGCGTGTTCAAAATTATCTAATAATTCACAATCTATTTCTAAAAATTTTGCTCTGTCTGATCCACTCTTAATATTTGTTGCAGTGAATTTTTTACCCGCCAGATATTGGAGGGCATTAGTTGCAGCACATCCAAAGCACGTTTTGTTTCTGACTTTACCATAAGTTTCCATACTTATTCGGCAGCTAGGATTTTTTAATCCTTGAATCATTGCGTCAATAACCTGATAGGGTGTTAGGCTTTTGATTTTTTCTTCTAAGTTCATGGTTTAAGTTTTAAAAGTATTTAAATTCAATTTCTTCGGTCCATTGGTTTTCTGTGACTAAATATCCAATTCGGTTAATCAGATGTTTTCCAGTTGTAATGTACCAAGCGCCGCTAGTGCCTTCAATAATAGTCCATACATTGTTGACAGGTTGTTCCCACACATAGTCAAGTTCTTCTCCAAAGGTTTCAAACATGTAGCCACTAATAGGGGCATTGCTTTTTAAATGATTTTTAACCGGAATATACTTGGTCAAGAAGGTTTCGAATCTTATTCTTTTCATAACAAGGCTTCTTTTCTATAATCAATACCCTTTATTGTTAAAAATCTTTGTAGATTGGCTTGAACTTCTTCAAAAGTTGAAGATGCAGTTAATATTTTACTTTCTGGATCTATGTCGGCATATTGAGTTCGTGGAATAAATAAATGCTTTGCTTGCTTTTCAGTTAAGTCAAAATACATCATTAAATGGATTATGTTATTAATCCTGCTTTCTTTAAAGTGAACACACACTAAGCTATCATCTATTTCAAAATACCAATCGGTTGTAATTCCTGGCAGTTCGCCTGCTAAACATCCAAGTGTTTTACAATTTTTGTATTTACTGTTTTTGTTATATTCTCCATGATTAAAGTCAGCAAACGAAAATTCTTCATGTATGCAGTCTTCTTTTTTTAAAACTGCAAGTTTGGATAAGATGTTAATGTTTTTCATGTTTTTATTTCAGTCTAATTATAAAATGGCCATATCCAAGATAGACGAAATGACCTGTTTCGAGATTTATTGCCTTATCGATTTCTTCCTGATTATATCCGTTGTCAATCGAAAAGAAAGACGGTTCAACGAATTGAATTTTAGTTTCATAGTATGGTGGCTCCCAGACTGCTTTAAATTCTTTAATATTAGCAGGATAATAAATACCATTTACTTTCTCGAAGTTCCAGTAATCTGGATTATCGCATCCACTTATATCGTGGATGCATTTTTTAGCTTGTTTCCAGTTCATTTCTGCTGTTTTAAATGATTAAGAATAATTTCTCTACGCAATGCTTTACGCGCTTGACTGTCTGTATAGCCGTAATGGCTTTTTACAGTTTCCGGCAGGTCTGTATTTCGAATACGATCAATTGCAGAAGAATTAGTAGTTATGCC
>JBATSB010000149.1:0-22258 GCA_049293015.1 Ignavibacteria bacterium | reverse complement strand
AAGTTCTTCTTTGACAGAAGATACTTTTGCCCTGCGATGCAGGGTAATTAATTTAGCCATTATATATGGTTATTAATTTTCAACATCCCAGATATGTTGATAAAATATTTGAAACAAGTGTTCTGGGTACAGTATTTATACTCACTAAAAAGTTTTGAAAAATACTGTAACACTTATTTTGTAACTTATTAATTGTTGTTTCCATTTTAATGTTTTCTCAAATTTTCTTAAGCAAAAATAACAATCAAAACTTAAAGAAATGGAAGTGACAATAAAGTGACATTTGAAATGTCAGAGAAGTTGGAGCAAATAAAAGTGGTAAAATGGAATTTCTTACAGGTAAGAGTACTAAAATCTGGTTATTATATTATTTTTATCATGTCCGGGGGATAAACTATTTTACAACATAGATTATCACCACTGCCTGTTTTTTTTATTTTTAAGCAGTCAATAATATCTTCATGAAACTTATTTTTAAGTAAGTTAGAAACAGCAGAATTGATTTTTGAAAAATGACTATTAAAGGTTGATTCGATTCCTGGTATTTCATTTTTTTCGAATTTATCAGTTAATCGTTTTACATTATCGTCGTCTGGAAAAGAGGCTAGGTAATAGGTCACTACTCTATCAAGAAAATCTTTTGATATTCCAGTCTTTTTTATTCTACTTTGAGCAGTACCAGTTTTTTCTGCATTAATATTTGTAACTCCATCATTGGAAACAGAGTTAACAACTTTAACAAAATATTTAGAACCTAGTGGCTCAACAACATTTATAGCCCCTTCTTTATTCTTAGCTAATTCCAAAAATAGAAGATAATAAGAAAACCTCATTTTGCTAATCTTTAATTCTATTCCATCAATGTAAACTATACCTTCACCAATATTAATAATTATTTCTGGAAATTTGATTCCTGATAAAAGAAAATTTATAATTTTTGCAGTGAGTTTTTTGTTGCTACACTTTGATTTACTAAAAAACGAATCAGAAATAATATTTCCGCTTAATGTCATCACGGAATTTGAACCATCAGTATTTATCATACCAAATGTTGGTATAGAGTCTTCCTGCTTATAAATATCGTTCATAATATCATATAATGTATCCGCAACCATACTCAATTTTGTAGTTTGATTGCCGGTTAGAAAAACATTCTCTTTTCTATCTGCTGATAATTGTAGAGGACATCTAATATAAATAGTTTTCATTTTCTCGAATAAGAAATGAAATTTTGTTGGAAGCTTATCAAGATAATCCTCATTAATATTAATTTTAAAATTTGCAAAAGATTCTAATGTCTCATCTTTATCTATGCCTTGCAAAAATTGATCAAAAATATTGCCATTATCTTTAAACCTTTCTGTAGCAAATGAGCTTATCCCGATTTTTTCTAGAGTTCTTTTAAAATTGCCAACATCATCAGAACTAAAATCGAATATTTGTTCGTCATAATTCAATAAGTGTAAAACAGTTACTCCTTTTTTTAACAATTCTTTTAGGAGACTAGGATTAATTCTATATAGTATTAAATTTCTGAGCTCTACATTTGAAACTTCAATTAAAGTTGCCAGATTCTCTATTATTACCAAATCATAATCTTTTTCAATCTTATTTAGCACCAGATTTGTATCTGAATTTGCATTATTATCAATTATAGTTTTAAGATTTTCATGATCATTGAAACCATATCCAAATTTTTCAAACACTATTTTCATAATACTTTTGAAGGGTAATTTTTCTGAATTCTCAATCCCATACTCTTGTAATATATAATTAGCCGTAAATGACTTCCAATCAGTCAATATATTCGTAATATTAAAATCACCCCGAACTGATTGTTCAGTAAAAGTATCATCAATAAAGTTGAGATTACCTAAATCAGATTCAGCTTTGGTTGGTAAAATATATGAATAGATATCCGTATCATATTCTTTCAGTAGATATTTTCCAAAAATACTGCATGAAGAATTTTTGTCTTTCAAGAACAAGACTTTCTTCTTTTCTTTTTTGGGTCTACCTCTTTTCTTAATATTTTTATCGGATACTTTAGCTTGCACTATGATTTATAATTTTGAATTGATCTATATTATTCATACAAAATTAAAAAAGCAATTGAATTTTAAAATTACAAAAAGGGCAACATATAATCAAATTTATTTATCTCAATAATGAACGGAGGCTGTCATTGCAATTTCTTTTTAACCAGATTTGTATAAAAGAATTAAATCACACTTGAAAATTATTGAGATAAAAGGTACCCGATTTATGCCGTTCCTTATTCATACTGAGATTAATAGTATGATTACTATAGTTATGATGATAAAATATGTCTGATATTATGTTGATATGATGTCTTATGTGATGATACATTAATTAACCTCTGCTTCAAAACCAAAATCAAATTTGTATTCACGTTTCATTATTTCTTCAAGTTGCTCTTTGTACTCTTCATTAATTATAAAGCTATCATGTACAACTAAAATCGGTATTGTCTTTTTAGTAAAGTGTTTTATGATCCTTGAGGATATTTTTGAATCATAATTTTGAAGTTTTATCCCAATATCAGAATTAAAGTACTTAGAAATTTTAGGATGTGTATTCAGCCAATTGTCATAGAAATATTTTATAGAATTATCCGTCAGATCCGGGAGTAAGGTTTTCAAATCAGAATTTATCAGTGAATGTCGTATCGCCATAAAAGCTTTTTTTTCTGACCCGGCATTTATCGATACCAAAGCTATCAGCTTATAAAGTTTTCTAAGTTCAGGATTCCCATTAGCAAGGTCATCATAACAGTTCCCCGGCGGGTTTATTGATTCAAGATTATAAAGCATCCTGATGTGTAAACCTGAATAGTCTAACTCTACAGTTTGCTTTCCATTGATGTATAGATTTTTACGCAGGGCTTTAGGCATGTTGGACTCAATGCCGTTGTAAAAACGACCGCCCATGTTAAAGTCCTGATTAAATACTCTGTAAATATAAGGGCTTCTTAATTGAATCTCAGTTTCAGTTTTTTTAACAGCAAATAATTTTAGAAATGATTCACTTTTTTTATCAGATACTAATGTATTATTAATTGTTATATCGGTGGACTGTCTAAGTTCATTGTACTCACGGAGTTCGTTACGTAAACGCTTTGTCTCTGAAGTGTCTTTATACTCTAACCTGATTCCACTTTTTCCCCTGCCACGTAGCACAATTAATTCAGGTGGCTCTATATCCTTGATCATGTCATTTGTGATTTGTGTAATGTCTTGGTTAAATCTATCTGTTGTTCTTATCTTTGTTTGCTGCGCGAAATTGTCTCGTGGGTTTTTAAATCCTTTAAACTCAATAGTGTATCCATTTTCATTTAACCCAGTTAGTACACCGCACATTAAATTGTAAGTGAAGTACTCACGCTTGTATCGCCTGGGTATATCATTATAATAGTTTGGTGTTCTACTGTACCTCATATAAGTGCCGGTGAGCCATCCGTTTCTTAAGTTTATCAGTGTAGTAACCAGACACTCTTTTTTCAACTGCACTTTTTTTGTTTTATCTATATCAAGTCTTTGCCAGATCTGTTCGCTTAAGTTTAATACGTATTCATGATCACTCGATATTTTTTGACTAAACGAAACTGCTCTTTGTAAATCGAATCGTTCTAACATTTTTATATTTGTATGTTTTTTAAAATAGTTAGCCACCATATGGTAGCCAACCTTAATTGTCTAAGTTATTGTTGTAAATTTCATTTGCCGGTTGTAAAAGCTAGTCTTGTTTGCTAAACTGTCGTAGCCAACTATAAAATAATCATTAGCTAACATCGCAGTCTTAGATTTATTCTTCGCCGGATCAGATAATTCTTGTGAGTACAATAAGAAATCATGGTGTATCAATTCTTTGAATCCTGACTTAACTGTATTCAATGGTAGATTGGTTAACTTTGAGATCTTAGACAAATTCACATCAAAAGGTTTGCTGAATAAGAACTGATACTTGTCTAATTCAAATGGAAATCGTTCAGAATATTTCTTTAAATACAAATACAGATAAAAACTGAAATAGCACTTGAAGGGGATTGTGTACAGCATGGGACTGAAGTTATCAGTACAATTATTTTCATAAAAATCTTTCAGCCGGAGATCCGTTAAATGTGTTTTCTTTTTTTTACTGAAGTTTTTAAAACCTATCCGGCATTCTCTTTGTTTTTCTTTTATCAGTTTCTTATAATCGGATTCTGTTAATAACACTGCTCTCATTCGCTATCCTCCTCTTTCTTCAGTTGATCATAAATGCTATAAATTCCAATTGCGTAAGGTGGGATTTCACTTACTAACTGATTTAGCTTATTCCTGTATCTCAGATTATCCTGGGATATTTCTTCGTTAGATTCTAATTTCTCAATCAATTCGTTTTCTACTTGAAAAAATTCGTCAATTAATTTTGAATTGAATTCGTAGTCGTCACAGCATTCCTGTTTTAGTTCAAAAATGAACTTTGTAATTTTTTCCATTTTGTTTTTTAATTAAGTTTATAAATAATTATAGTATTTGAATCTTAACCAGCAAATATCCACAAATTAATTGTGTGTCTTTTGCTAGTCTGGATACTATTTAATATCATTTGACAAATTGATAAACAAACACCAAATCACTTTAAGAATAAATTTAGTATTAAACCTCAATATCATAGTCAAACCCAACAAATGTCCGCCTGCTGACCTATTTTACAAAGATAATTTGACCATTTATTAATCGAAGCCCTGCTATCGAAAAAGGGTTACTACCCAGATGCCTTTTTGTGCGGTGTGCCTAGCAGTCTCTCGAGCTATCCAAAAAATATTTTTAAAGCAGTCGATTTTCTGGAAAAATTTTTTTAGAAAAAATATTCGTTTTCCGTCCTCCTTTCAGGAAAAGAAATTCTGAATTACTTATTTCAACTTGATTTTGTATTTTTTTGACAAAATATTTTAAATATTGATAAATGAATTTTTCAATAGTTACCAATAATAACTAATGCAGGGAAAGCAACTAAAGAAATTAGAAAACGAACTATGGAAATCCGCTGATCAGCTCAGAGCTAACAGTAAACTTACCGCTACCGAATATTCTATGCCTGTGCTTGGTCTTATTTTTTTAAGGCATGCATTTAACCGTTTTCAGAAAGTCAGAGCTGAAATTGAAAAAGACATTCCTGAGCATCCTCAAAGAGGCAGACGACCTTTGACGAAAAAAGATTTTGAAGAACAGAGTTCTATGTTCCTTCCGGTGGAAGCGCAGTATGATTATTTAGTGAGCTTACCAGAAAGCGCTGATATCGGTGAAGCTATTGACAATGCAATGAAACTGATAGAAGATGAATATGAAAATCTCAAAGGCGTACTTCCAAAAAATTATTCCATTTTCAGCAAGGACTTATTACGAGAACTTCTCCGGATTTTTAATAAAGAGGTTCTGCAGAAAGCCGAAGGTGATCTGTTTGGTAAAATATATGAATACTTCCTGAATAAATTCGCAATGACAGGCGCACAGGAAGGCGGTGAATTTTTTACTCCAATGAGTCTTGTGCAGACTATTGTAAACGTCATCGAACCTGATCACGGCGTAGTATTCGATCCGGCATGCGGCAGTGCAGGTATGTTTGTGCAGACAGGATATTTTATCGAAAGCGAAGGACTAAGACCCGCCGACAAAGTTACTTTTTTCGGACAGGAAAAAGCCGATCTTAATACCAAGCTTGCAAAGATGAACCTAACCGTTCACGGTCTCGAAGGCAATATACAGGAAGGCAATACTTTTTATGAAGATAAACATGAACTGACTGGAAAGGCTGATTTTGTAATGGCTAATCCCCCGTTTAATGTGGATGGAGTGGATAAAGGAAAAGATGCAGTGAAAAACGATCCGAGGCTTAAGCTCGACGGCAAAGTGAATTTACCAAAAAACGACAATGCAAATTATTTATGGATACAGTACTTCTATAATTATCTGAAACCAACCGGTAGAGCCGGTTTTGTAATGGCTTCATCTGCAAGTGACGCCGGACACAGTGAAAAGGAGATCCGTGAAAAGCTTGTAAAGACAGGAGCTGTGGATGTGATGATGGCTGTCGGTAATAATTTCTTTTATACAAGGTCGCTTCCATGTACACTATGGTTCTATGACCGCGCAAAGGAATCGGATAAAAAGAAAAAAGACAAAGTTCTGATGCTCGACGTCCGGAAAATTTACCATAAAGTAACAAGCAAGATAAATGATTTCAGTCCTGAACAGCTTAATAATATTATATGTATTGTAAATCTTTACAGAGGAAATAATCAAAGATTTAAAGATACATTAAAAAGTTATCTTGAAAATTCTGCAGCATTGTCAAAAGCAAGCGCTGAAGCTACTTCTGACCTGCAAAAGCAATTTCGAAAAATTCAAAATACAGTTAGCAAATTTGCTGCAAAGCATTCTAAAGAAAATCTTGAAACCAAATCATTTGCTGAAGCTCTTGACATAGAAGAAGCTGAAGAAATATTTGAACAGCAGAATAAATATATAACCGATGCAGCAAAGTCCAAAGCTGATATAAATTTACTTGAGAATATTGCTCATCAGGCAAAAAATCTGCGCAAGCCGCAGGACAAACTTATAAAGCAGCTATTTGATGTAATTTCCACAGCCGTCAAAGAACTTCAGCTTAACAAAAATAAGGATTGGAAAGGTCTGAATCTTAAAGAGGATATCGATAAACTCAAATTCCTACAGCAGATTCTCAGTGGTAATCCTGATGAGGAAGAACCCGGTCTGTTTCACGAAACCGAATACTTCTGGAAGCAGGCGCATTGGTTGCAGAGCAGATTTCCGAATGGAATTTATGAAGATGTTGAAGGGCTGTGCAAAGTGGTAACTCAGTCAGAGATAAAATCCAAAGACTGGAGCCTAAGTCCCGGCAGGTATGTTGGAGTAGATACAACTACTGATGAAGATTTTGATTATGAAGAACAGCTAAATGAAATTCATATTGAACTTGATGGATTGAATGATGAGGCTGTTGCCCTGGCTAAGGTTATTTCGGAGAATTATAAGGATTTTGTTTTATGAAATGGGATAATAAATATTTATGCGAGTTAGCGGAAATTAATTCGGGGTATGCGTTTAAGTCAAATGAGATGAGGAGCAATAAAGAATTATCTTCAATCCCTGTAATAAAAATCAAAAATGTAAATAATAGAAATGTATATAAAAAGTGTGATTCATATTTGCCAATTAATGCATACAAAAGTAACTATAGTAAATATATTTTGAACAATGGCGACATTTTAGTTGCAATGACAGGGCAAGGTAGTGTCGGTAGAATTGGAAAAATGAGAGAAGTTGATCAGCTTTATTTGGTAAATCAGCGAGTTGGGATTGTAAGAGTAAAAGAAAATATTGCTAATCCGGAATTTATTTATCAGCAGATTTCAAATACTAAAACTGAAAAGTATTATTATGACTTAGCTTTTGGAGCAGGTCAACCAAATTTAAGTCCCACGGATATTGGTTCATTAAAAATTATTTACCCTCCTCTCCTTATACAACGCAAAATCGCATCCATCTTATCTGCTTATGATGATCTGATAGAGAATAATCTGAGGCGGATAAAATTGCTGGAGGAGAAAGCCCAATTACATTATAAAGAGTTAATTACTGAAATGAGTAATTCAAAAACCAAAAGAGAGGAATATGTAAAAGATTGTCTGGAATTTTACATCGGAGGCGGTTGGGGTGAAGAAAATTACGAAGAAAAATTTACCGAACCGGCTTATGTCATAAGAGGAACGGATATTCCAAATGTAAGAAGAGGGGATATTTCAGATGTACCATTCCGATATCACAAATCTTCAAATTTAGTATCAAGAAAAATACAAGAAGGAGATATTGTATTTGAGATTTCAAATGGTCAAATTAATAATATAGGAAGAACTGTATTTATATCTCAAAAACTTATTGACCAATTCGATTTACCTGTAATGTGTGCTAGTTTCGCAAAACTGATTAGAGTTAATGAAATAGTATCGCCTGAATATTTTTATCTTTATTTGAATGAAGGACAGAAGAATGGTTTATTATATGAATATAAATCAAACAGTGCAAACGGAATTAACAATTTTGCATTTGAAACATTTATAAAAGAAGTTAAAATCACTTTACCAAATGAAACAGAATTGAAAAATTTTACTCAAATAATAAAACCAATTTTTTCACTTATTAATACTATTGGTGAACAAAACACCAAACTCCGTGAGGCACGGGATATATTATTACCGCGGCTAATGAGTGGGGAGATAGAGGTATAAAATTAATTGAAAGTTAAATCTCAAACTTTGGAAATTTTAAATAATCTCATTCTTGGAGACCAATCATTTGGCTATAAAAAAGGATATCAAATAGTTGAGTTTTATAAAAAATTTGGATTTGATGAAAGTTATTCCAAAAATTTCCCAAGCAGATCAATCTATTCTATGGATAGACTAAAAGAGTTAAACCAAGGAAATAAAATTGAAGATGTTATTACTGAAGTTTTTGATCCAATTAATTTTGTATCCAATCCAAGTCATTATAACGAAGCATCTGAACTTATTAATTCATATTTGAAACATGATAACTTGAAATTGATTAAGGAAGATAAAAAAGTTTATTTAATTCACATTGATGAGATTGGTAAAATAAATATTGAGGAGACAGATCTTATAAGAATTTGGGAAAACTTAAATACTTTTAAAATTTTTCTTAGTCACAAAAGTGAAGCCAAGATACTTGCTAAGAAATTAAAGGATTATTTAGCAAATTATGGAATAAATTGTTTTGTTGCACATGAAGATATAGAACCAAATGAAATTTGGCAAAATGAAATTGAGAGGGCTTTATTTTCAGCAGATATGTTAATAGCACTTTTAACAAAAGGTTTCCATAACAGTAATTGGACTGACCAAGAAATCGGAATTGCAATTGGAAGAAAAATACCCATTATCTCATTAAGATTAGGCATTGATCCTTACGGATTTATAGGAAAATTTCAAGGCCTGAAGATTAGTAATCAAAAAGATTTCATCAATATAGTAAAAATATTGATGAAGAATAAAAAGATGATAGATATTTTAATTTCAAAATTAGATAATTCTACCTCTTTTATTGAAAGTAATGAATTATTCGAATTGATAAAATATATTGTTCATATAGAAAATTCTCAGATAGAAAGACTAATTAAAGTATATAAAGAAAATGTTGAGGTAAATGGTAGTTTTTGTTTTAATGGAGGTAATCCTAAGAAATATGGTTACGGATTAGCTTCGGAGCTTTATCGCATTACTGGTAAAAAAATTAAATTAGATTAAAATCAAAAAGAGTAAATATTTTTTCAATTTCTAAGTATTTTAAAAAAAATAATTTGTAAATCGGATTCATCTATTATTGGTTAAATTCTAGTCTAAGAATTGATAAATAAAAATCCAAATAAAACTTTAATTTATATTTGAAAAAGACTTATACATATTGGGTTTAGAGAAACAGGAGAGTGGATTTTAAAGGACAATATTCTGGATTATGTAATCAAAGAATACTCTCAGGAAAAAAATTTGTTGTATTCGTTTGTCACTGATGGAAGTATTTATTATATAGGTAATACAATTTATACTTCGAAAAAGAGAATGAATGGTTTTAAAAATTCCGGTAGTCCTCAGAAAACAAACCTTAGAATTAAGGACAAACTAATAAATGTATTGAAAAGAAAAAAATCAGTATTTATTTATATTCTATTAGATGATGCTAAATTAAGTTACAAAAATTTTACTGTTAGTCTTGCAAGTGGATTAGAAGATATTTTGATTAGAGAACTTAATCCTGTTTGGAATAAGGTTGGAAAATTAAAAAAAATTTTGTAATCAAAAGAAATCAAACTAAAGAAGTATACTCAGATTCAATTGTTGTTCAAATACAATTCTAAAAGACTGAAAAATTTGCAAAGTAAAATATGAAACGTACAGAAAAATTTATGGAGTTAACCAAAAAACTTGATAATTATTTAAAAAATAATATCGATGTTCATCATTTCAACATTGTTAATAGGGATGACGATTTTGTTTGGATAGAAGATTCGAAAAATGCAATAGGAAACAAGAATGCACATTTTGAAATTTATTATCCTAAAACTAGAAATGCTGAAGATAAAGTATACTGTGATATTCATTTTGAAGCATCGAAAATAGAAAACAGAAATATTTTTTATGATAATCTTAAAGGTATTTCTACACCAGATAAAATAAATTGGCTGGATTGGCATAAGTCAAAATCGTTAAGATATGACGATGATTTGAAAATAGATGATCCTGATATAGCAAAAAAATTAATGGATGGATTAAAGATTTTATCAGTAAGTTATGGTAATGAAGTAAATGTGATAATGAAGAACCATAAACTTGATAAAAAAAGTAAGCGATTAAATAATAATACAACAATGCATATTAAAGAAATTGAAGTAGAGTACCCAGCATCATTTCCTAATCATGGTCAATTTCAAAAGGATTTCTATAGTGTATTAGGTATACCTAAAAACGTAAAAAAAGTAAACGTTTTTTATAAGGGAATTAAATATAATAATCTTACCCTTGGAAGTGGAAGTGGAAGGGCGAGAATTATTTTCCCAAAATACGGGGAGAAATTTATCAAAAATAATCCTGAACTTAAAGGTGGGGAAAAAATAAATATAAAAGTAGAATGGAATGATTTAGAATCAATAACAAATACTAAAACAGATATGACAAAAAATAATAAAATATTTTCTCCACTTAACCAAATTCTTTTTGGACCTCCGGGTACAGGTAAAACTTTCAATACAGTTAGTAAAGCTATTGAAATTATTAACCCTGAATTTGATTTAAATCAAAAAAGAGAGCTTGTTAAAGATGAGTTTGATAGGTTAATAAAAGAAGGACAAATTGTATTTACTACATTTCATCAAAGTATGAATTATGAGGATTTTATAGAAGGGATTAAACCAATTGAACCGGATAAAGAAGGTGATCCCGTTATTTACAGGATAGAGTTAGGTATATTTCGAAAATTTTGTATAGAAGCTGCTTTTGCTATAGCACAATTAAGAGAAGATAAAACTACTAAAGAGGTTTTAGATTTTTCTATTCTCTATGACAATTTCGCAGATGGAATACAGGAAAGAATTCTTAATGGTGATAAAGTTGAATTAAAAACTAAAACGGGTGGTACTATATTAGTCGATAGTATTTCACAGCAAGGTAACTTTATTATCAAACATCATGATGGTGTCAGAACTTATACGGTATCTAAAGCTAGGCTATCAAAATTACAATCCGCAATTAAAAATTTAGATGATGTCAGCAATATAAATGATCAGTTCAGAGAAGTAATTGGTGGCAGTAACTCATCTGCATATTGGGCGGTTCTAAATGCAATTAGAATTGAAAAACCACCAAAACCTATAGACAAAAAAAATCGAGTTTATACTCCTGAGGAGAAAAAAAGAGTCGTTGATTCTCTTTCGAAATCAGATTATAAAAATAAAAATGCCGGTAATTATGTTTTAATCATAGATGAGATAAACAGAGGAAATGTTTCTCAAATATTTGGAGAACTTATAACATTGATTGAAAAGGACAAGCGACTAGGAAAAGATGAAGATCTTGAAATTACCTTGCCATACAGCAAGGAAAAGTTTGGTGTCCCTCCCAACCTATTCATTTTAGGGACTATGAACACAGCAGATAGAAGTGTGGAAGCTTTAGATGCAGCATTACGTAGACGATTTAGTTTTGTAGAAATGCCGCCTTATGCATCATTAATTGTGACAGATGGCAAACTTAAAGAAGAGAACGGTGTGATTGAGAAAATTGATTTACCTCTAGTGCTTAATACAATGAACAATAGGATTGAAAAACTCTTAGATAAAGATCATAAAATTGGACATAGTTACTTTATGTCTGTGTCTAAATTATATGAACTGAAAGATACGTTTCAAAATGAAATCATTCCTTTGTTACAAGAATACTTTTTCGGTGATTATGGAAAAATTGGACTCGTATTGGGTAAGGAATTTCTTGAACCAATGGAAAATGGGAATGAGATTCTATTTGCTGATATGGATGAATATGATGCTTCTGAATTTGAAGAAAGAACAATTTTTAGAGTAAAAAATATTAACAAAATCTCAGATGATGATTTTAAAAATGCCATAAGTGAGTTACTTAAGAAAAAAGATGAATCTGAATAGAAAACATATAACGGTTTTTGAACATCAAACAATCAAACTTGATCAATTAATAAATCAGGTGAAGTTTGATGAAGAAAAACTTAAAGCTTTTGAAAAATATTATGGTGATAAAGGCGTTTCATATTTCTCATTAATTAATAAAGGAATTCGTTTTAATCATTATGTTGGAGTTATACAGGTTGGTGATCTTCTAATTGAAGTCCTTCCAAAGGCTGATAAATCAAATAGTGATAAAACGGCTTGGAGAAACATTCTAATAGGAATGCTTAAAGTCATAGGGAGCTTTGAAGTAAAATCAACAAGTTCTTCAAACCTTAGAATTAAACCTAATACAATTCTGGATTTGTATTTTGAATTGTTTATAAAGGAAGTAGAATATCTATTACACAGTGGTCTGAAAAAGAAATACCGCAAGAAATATTCTAATGTTTATGCTTTGAAAGGTAGTTTACATTTTGATAAACATATTCAGAAAAACCTTACGCATCAGGAAAGATTTTTTGTTCGACACAGCTCGTATGATGAAGAGCATCTTCTACATTTTATACTTTACAAAACTATTAGGTTATTAAAACAAATAAACACTAATGCAAGTCTGCACAGTCGTATAGGAGCATTGTTACTATATTTCCCAGAAATGCCCGATATTAAGATTAGAGAATCTACTTTTAACAAACTAATATTTAACAGAAAGACTCATTCTTATAAAAAAGCCATTGAAATTTCTAAATTGATTTTACTTCAATATCATCCGGATCTTAGCAAAGGAAGGAATCACGTTTTAGCATTAATGTTTGATATGAATGTATTATGGGAGAAATTTGTATATGTAAGTTTAAGAAAATATTTAAGAGAATTCTCAATAATCACTGCCCAAACGTCAAAGTATTTTTGGAAACCTGAAAACGGATCCCGATCTAGATTACGACCTGACATAATATTGAACAAAGGAAAAACTAATTGCATAGTATTGGATACCAAATGGAAAAATCTCAATGGAAAAACCCCATCATCAAATGATTTGAAACAAATGTATGTATATCATGAGTTTTACGGTGCAAAGAAAGTTGCTTTGGTCTATCCCGGCGAAAAAGAGTCAAAAGCGAATGGAGTTTTTTTGGATCCTGAAGCAAATAAAAAAATAAATAAAGAATGTAGTGTGATTTTGCTTAATGTTCCATCAATAGAACCCCACAAAAGTATTGTTAAATCATGGCAAAAACATATTGGAGATAGATTTATTGAATGGTATAATTTGAATGTTAATTTAGAATTTTAATATGCCCTACGAATACTCCGAAGACTCCCTGATCGAGCAAACCGCAATGGATCTATTTTATAAAAAACTTGGCTGGGATACGCTGTATGCATACAACAAAGAAAGCTTTGGAGAAGGAAGCACACTTGGAAGACTGAATAAGAAAGAAGTTGTGATTAAACGCATCTTCTTTGAAAAAATAAAAGAGTTCAATCCCGGTCTTCCGGATAAATCTTATGAAGAAGCCCATCGAATACTAACCGAAGAAAGCATAACCAAATCTATTTCAGAAATTAATTTTGAAAAATATAAATTAATGCGTGATGGTATACCTGTTGATTTTATAAATGACAGAGGAGAACAGGTAAAAAATAAAACTTTAAAAGTATTTGATTTTGAGAATCCTGAGAATAATAATTTCCTGGCTGTACAGCAGCTTTGGATACAAGGCAGGAGCAACCGTGAGAGAAGACCGGATATAATAGGTTTCGTGAATGGAATTCCGTTACTCTTCATAGAACTCAAAGCAGCACACCGCAAATTAGAAAACGCCTACAATGATAATTTTAATGATTACAAAGACGTAATCCCAAAACTTTTTTATTATAATGCATTTGTAATTTTAAGTAATGGAATTGAAAGCCGGATAGGAAGTATTACAGGGAAGTATCAGCACTTTCATGAATGGAAAAGGATCACAGAAGAAGATGAAGGAATTGTTGATCTGGATAGAATAATAATGGGTGTCTGTGATAAGACGAGATTTATGGATATGTTCGAAAATTTTATTGCATTTGATAATTCACCTGGAAAGACTGCAAAACTTATTGCGAGAAATCACCAGTTTATCGGAGTAAATAAAGCCATTAATAATATTCTCCTCAAAGAAAAGCTCTATGAAAATGACAAGATCAGTCTTGAAGAAAAACAAAAGCTCGGAGTATTCTGGCATACACAGGGCAGTGGGAAATCTTATTCAATGGTTTTTTTCGGTCAGAAGATTCACAGGAAATTTTCAGGAAGTTATACATTTCTGATCGTGACCGACCGTAACGAACTGGACACACAGATCTACGGTACATTCAGCGGAGTCGGTGCTGTTCCTCAGATCATAGCAGGTGCAAAAGATTCACTTAAAGCAAGCAGCGGTAAGCATTTAAAAAAACTTCTGAGCTCAGAGCATAGATATCTTTTTACTCTCATTCACAAATTCAACTTTGAAGATGTCATCACTGAACGGGATAACATCATCGTGATTTCAGATGAAGCGCACCGCACACAGGGAGGTCAGCTTGCAATGAATCTTCGCAGAGCACTTCCAAAAGCTTCGTTTATAGGATTTACCGGGACGCCGCTTTTTAAAGATGATGAACTAACTAAAAGGATATTCGGTGATTACGTTTCTAAGTATGATTTCAAAAGAAGTGTTGATGACGGTGCTACTGTCCCGCTGCATTATGAAAATAGAGGCGAGAATCTTGGACTAAAAAATCCAAAGATCAATGATCAGATCAGAACTGTGATAGACAGTGAGACGGAAGATCTTGACAGTGACGAAAGAAGTAAAGCCGAACAGCTTTTTGCTAGGGAGTATCCAATACTGACAGCAAAGAAAAGACTGAATGCAATAGCAGAAGATGTCGTCTGGCATTTTTGTAACCGAGGATATAAAGGTAAAGGAATGTTTATTGCAATTGATAAGATCACTGCTGTAAAAATGTATGATCTGATTACTTATCACTGGAAGAAATATATCGAAAAATTGGAAAGGGAAATTAAGAAAGGAAATTACGGTGATCAGGAAACGTTTGAAAAGATTCGCGAACTGAAGTGGATAAAGGAAACAGAAATTTGTGTGGTCTTAAGCGCTGAGCAGAATGAGATTCAGAAATTCAAGAAATGGGGACTTGACATTGAGCCGCATCGTGAAAAGATGAACACTCAGGATCTTGAAACGAGATTTAAAGATGAAGATGATCCGTTCAGATTTGTAATTGTGTGTGCAATGTGGATCACAGGTTTTGATGTGCCTTCGCTTTCCACTCTTTATCTGGACAAGCCGTTGAAATCTCATACACTGATGCAGGCAATAGCAAGAGCGAATAGAATTAATGAAGGAAAGAATAACGGACTTATTGTAGACTATATAGAAACATATACTTCTCTTCTGGATGCTTTGGCTGTTTATGGTACAGGCGACAAGGGCGGAGAAGATGGAGAATTACCTGAACCGCCTATAAAGCTTAAGGAAGAATTAATCCGGCAGCTTGAAGAAGCATTAGAAGCGACAGATACTTTTTTAAAGGATGAAGTTAGTTTTGATCTAAATGAATTAGTAATAGCAGAAGGATTGGAAAAACTAGCAGCATTAGAAAAAGGAATAAATGCTGTTTATACAAATGATGAGACCAAGCGAAAGTTTCAGATTCTGGCGAGAGAGGTATTTAAAAAATACAAAGCTTTACAGCCGGATAAAGAGTTGTATAAGTATGCTCCAAGGAAAAACGCAATAGATGTGATTTATACTAAAATTGAGAACAAAGTCGAAAGTGCAGATGTGTCAGACTTAATGATTAAAATTCAGGAGGTGATAGATGAATCTGTTGAAAGTATTTTTTCAGATATACCAAGAGACTCAGGTAAATTAATTGATCTGAGCGGATTAAATTTCGAACTGCTAGAAAAACATTTTCTCAAGACAAAAAATAAAAACGAAGCTGTACAGTCATTAAAAGACAAAATAGAAAATCAATTAAAGAATATGGTAGATAAGAATCCGCTAAGGGTTGATTTTTATCAGCGTTATATGGAAATCATTGAAGACTACAATAAAGGTAAAGATGCTGCGTTCATTGAAGATACTTTCAGAAGGTTAATTGAATTTGTAAATTCATTAACTCAGGAGGAAGTTGATACAAAACGTGAAGGGCTTACTGAAGAGCAGAAGGCAATTTTTGATATACTGAGACAGGGCAAAACACTGGAAAAGAAAGAAAAAAATAAAATAAAGGAGATTGCTATCGAACTACTTGAAGAATTAAAAAAAGAAAAACTAAAAGTTGTTCACTGGTCTGATAAATCAGTAACAGCGGCTGCTGTTTTCAATGAAGTAAGTAAAACACTTTTTGATGATTTACCTTTTCCTGAATATCAAAATGATGAAATAGAATTAAAAACCAATATGATTTATGAACATCTGAAGCAGAAGTATTTTGGTGGCGGGGTGAGTGTTTATGGGGAGTATTGATCTTAACATAATATCATAAATAACTCACTTCACATACAATTCTAAATTATAAATTTCTTTTTTATACTAATATAATGAAAATTATATTTCTTGTTACTTGAAAATAAATTTTTAAAATAACTGATTTTAATCATAATCAATAATAACTAATTATCATATTTTTGTTAAGGTTGATTTGGCAATCTTGAATAATAAATGTAAATTATATTTAATGTAATTTTTTATTATATTGCTCAAAATTGTTATGAAAAATCAATTCTAAAATTAGTTAAATTTAGAATTCAGTTCTTTCTTAATATTATTATATATCCCCCAATTTTTTAATCAATTAAAAGAATAAATTATGAATTGTACGTTTTGTAATTCCTATAATCCTCCTGATAATAAATTTTGTACAGCTTGTGGAAAACCGATTTCAGTTCCGAATAATAAAGTTTGTCCAAATGGTCATGTATATGATTCGGGTTTTGAAAAATGTCCATATTGTCCTTCTCCTCAATTACAGTCAAAAATAAATAAAAATATTGCCGGTTTAACAGACACATTTGATTCATATTCCGGAAAAGGGAAAGATTCTACAAGAATAATGAGTCCGGATTCATCAGGTCAAAAATCATCAAACAAAACAATAATTATTTCTTCAGACCAAGACAATCCAATTTCAGATAACTCAGGAAGAAAACTTATTGGTTGGCTAGTTTCGTTTTCTAATAAACCAGAAGGTGAAGATTTCAAACTATATGAAGGAAGAAATCTTATAGGAGGTGATCCGAAATCTGATGTATATTTGTCTGATCCTGCCGTATCATCGCCGCATTGTATGCTTTTATTCAGAGGTGGGAAAATTAAAATAAAGGATGAACTTTCCACAAATGGTACTAAAGTAAATGGAGAAGTTATTGAAGAATCTGAACTTTCAGATGGTGACATAATTCTTATAGGTAAAACCGTATTAAAATTCCGAAGCATTTAATTAAATTTCTAATTATGAAAAAAAGATTATTACTTTCATTAGTAGTGTTATCTCTGTTATCAAGTATCGCTGTATCTCAGGATACGATCAACCTTTCTATTCGTGATCTGGATATTAGTAACTTCCAGAAAATTAAATTATTTATGAATGTTGTAAACAGTAAAGGAGAACCTGTTGCTAATCTGGATTCTAATTCTATTTATATAGAGGAAACTAATACAGGAAAAAAAATAAATCCTAAAGTTGAAAAATTTTTTAATTCAGAAGAAAGTATAGCTTTATGCTTTCTGATTGATGCATCAAATTCCATGGATGGTGAACCTTTAAATAATATAAAGGAAGGATTGTTAACAATTTTACCAGATCTCAGACCACAGGATAAGATTGGAATAAGTTATTTCAATGATGAATTTTATAAGAAAACGGATTTTACTAATGACAAAGAAGTTTTAAAAAATAACATTAATGATCTTTCAACAGGCGGCAGATCTTCTCAAATATATCCAAGTATTAAGCAAGCTGTTGAATGGTTGAATGCAAATACTTCTTCCAGGAAAATTCTGGTAATTTTATCTGATGGTAATGATAACAGTGAACTGAATAGAGAGGAGATTGAAACTCTAATCAGTGATAAGTCTTTTTCTGTTTTCACTATAGGGACTATTGCAGAAAGCTCAGAATCCAAAAACATGCTTATCAACATGGAATCAATTTCTTCTAAAGCGAAAGATGGATTCTATTACAGAATTTATGAAGCTGTAGATATGAAAAATATTATTCCGGCAATTTATGACCGGGTGAAGAATGAATATATACTGACTTATTTTAGTTATGCTCCTGTATCAACTGAAGTAAAAGCTAATATCAATATTGTTTCAGGAAAGAATATATTTCAAAAAGACTTTAATTATCAATCACCTGATACAATCATAGAAAATGCTCCTTCGGAATCATTTTGGAAAACAAAAGAATTCTTATATGGATCTATTGGTGCTGGAATTATCTTGCTTGGATTAGCAGTATTATTGGCATTAAATATTAAGAAAAAGAAACAGTTTAAGTTAGAAAAAGAAGAGGAACAAAGATTAAGATTATTGGAAGCAGAAGAAAATAAAGCTAAGTTTGAAAACTTTCAGCTGGAATATGATGAATTGTTAGACAGGTTAGAGAATCAGAAAGATGTTTCTCAATCAGATAAAGATAAAATTCTTCAGCTCGAAGACATTCTTAACGAATCAAGCAAGACTGCATTTGGTGAGCCTGTAAAAATTGATACACGAAGAAGAACTATGATCCTTGAGTCAAAAGAAAACATACCGGAAGTAATAGTTACAAATAATAATCCTATTGTTGTAATTCAATCAGGTCCTTTTAAAGGTCAGCAGTATCAGTTAAATAAAGATAACATTATAATAGGTCGTCTGGAAGGTGATGTCATTATTGGTGATGATACAATTTCCAGAATGCATGCAGAGATAACAAATATTAATGGAAAGTATTACATAAGGGATAATAATTCTACAAACGGAACATTTATTAACAACAGAAGGGTAAATCAATCTCCGCTGTCAAATGGAGATTTAATACGCCTTGGGAACATTCAGTTGGTATTTAATAATTAAAAATAATTTTAAATGGATTTATCATCTATTTCAAATAAGTATTCTTTGAATTTTGGAAACAGGACCGACGTTGGTAGAGTCCGCGAAGGAAATGAAGATTATATGGCAAGTTTCCAGACTAAAATTGGTCATATTTTTATTGTATGTGACGGAATGGGCGGACATACAAGTGGTGAAATTGCTTCAAGACTGGCTGTTGAAAGATTAAAAGAATACTTAGAAAATAATTCAGAATCTTCAAAAAGTACAAAGCAATTACTATTAGAATCTTTAGAAAATGCTAATCAAGCAATAATAGATAAGACAATTGAATCACCGGAATATAAAGGAATGGGGACAACTTGTGTTACATTAGCAATAAAATCCGGAGTAGCATATTATGCAAATGTAGGAGATTCAAGAATTTATATAATTAGAAACGGAATAATTTATCAGATCACAAAAGATCAGACATTTGTTCAGACTCTTATTGATCAGGGTCATATTAATTATGATGAAGCTGAAATTCATCCAAGAAAGAATGAACTTGTACAGGCATTAGGAATAAATGAAAGAATTGTTCCGGAAATAAATGAAGTTGCGTTAAGAATTTTCAAAGGAGATAAATTCATATTATGCAGTGACGGACTATCAGGAATGATAAATGATAATGAGATTTTTGATATTGCAAATGCCAATGATCCAGTAACTGCATCTAATTTATTAGTAAATGTCGCTAATGATAAAGGCGGTACGGATAATATTACTGTGCAGGTAATTTCTATTATAGAAGGAGATATATTACCTGTCGATATGAAGAATATTCCTCCGGTGGGTGCATTAGATAAGAATACAGAAATTAAATTTACAAAATCTATTACCGGAAATACAACTCGAGAGGTTTCTGATTATCCAATAAATGAGAAGGAATCTAAAAATAACAGCAAAATGATTTTGTCTTTATTGGCTTTGTTTATACTGATAATATTTACATCATTTTACTTTTTGTTTTTTAACAAACCCGATTCCGATTTAAACATTTTTACGAATTCTGATTCTTCAAAAGATTCATCTGAAAATCAATCTGTAAATAATAATTCATATGGTGAAAAAGTTGAAGATTTTCTTCGAAGAATTTATTTAGGGAATGTTGATGAACATCCAAAACTTGGAGATTTTGAAAATATAAATATTGATACTATTGAATATACCGATATGAACGGTAATATGAAAATGATTCCTTATACTCAACTTATTGAAAATATAAAAGAGTATGACCTCAAATATGAAAAGTATTCCAGGCAAAAACAAATTGTTACCGTAACTGATAAATCCGGCAACACAAGATTTTATTCAATCAGATATAGTATTAATAAAAATGTGATAAAATTAGATGCTATAAAATATGAAAAAGAAGATAAAAAACCGGATAAAGAAATTCAATCGACTCAAAAAAACAATGTTAAACAAAACTCAAACAATAACAATAATTCAAATGAAAATCAGAATGAGCCGATAGAAGAAAAGCAAAATGATGAAGTAAATGAAGGTTATAATCAAAATGAAGAAGTTAAAGAAAAATCTGAAAAAGCACCTGAAAGTAAAGAAAAGATTAATGAACTTAAATAATAAAACACTTAAAATGCAGGTTCGGATATTCATAATTTTTCTATTTCTATGTTCAAATGTACAAGCAAATACAAATTATTCATTCAAATGTATTGCGAGTGATTTTCAGTGCATTGAATCTAATGGTTTTGAGAAATTTAAAATAGGAGACGATGAAAGTTTAGAATATTTGTATTTGTTTAAAGATAATTTTTTGATTCTGTTGATTAAAATGAATGCAAACAAAGGTTTAATGAATTCTTCAACTGAATATATTTTTATTGAAGAATCCGGTAAAAAGATTAAGCCTTATTACATTTCACCAGAAATTGATAAAAAAATTACAGAAAGTGAAGAATCCGGAATACTTGTTTATGAATTAGATGATGTGATTTCATCATCAAACTGGAAAGAGGATAAATACTTTTTATTTCTAAAACATAAAAAAGATTTTAAATTAAATAAAACTATTGATATTGATAGAGAACTATTGAATTCAAAAGAATTTACTAGTTTTGATGTTTTTAAGTTTGATTCTTTCGAAAAGCATTTTTTAGAAGCTAAAATGCTCTTAACAATATCTGATTTAGAAAAACCAAAATCAAAAGAAATAATCAAAAAGGACAGCATTAATGAATTTTTAGAGGAGATAGGAAATTATTCTGATCTGACTGAATCATATAATTATTTGTATCTGAAATCATTTACAGAGGAAAACATTAATTTTTCAATTCCATTATTTGACAGTTCCTTTTCGAAAGGTAATAAGAAAGAAAATTTTATGAATAATTATTTTAACGAATCGATCGAATATTCGGATGCATTATTTGAAGGTGAAAAATTTGAAGAATTGAAAGATAGAACTGATACATGCTTATCATTATTTAAGAATTTTTCAACTTCAAATAAAGATCAATGGGAAAAGCTTAATTTCTATAATACTTATTCAATGTATTACTTAATTCAGACTGATAAGGAGATTATAGATAATAAAATTAGTTTACGGAAAAAATTCGAAGATTATATCAAATATTTTAATAATTCTGAAAATAAGGAATTAGAATGTTATTCAAGACTAGCTTACGGTAACATTGAGTATGTTATCGGCAACAAAGACATTGCTGTTGATCAATATAAATTATTGTCCAAAGATGAGAATACTCCTACTAAAATAAAAGATAAAGCTGAGGCAAATTTAAAAAAACTAAATAAAGATCAGCATTGAACATTTGAATAAATTAATAAAAATATCATTGAGTCTTTTATTTCTAATAAATTTAAAAGCATTCTCCCAGGATGCCTCTGCTGTTTTT
>JBATSB010000148.1:0-2669 GCA_049293015.1 Ignavibacteria bacterium | reverse complement strand
GCAGAAGTCCCTGTGAAGCTGTAAAAGTGGTTGTGAGTGATCCCGTTTGGAGTGCTCCGTGAACAGTTCCTGCAGCACCGCCTTCACTCTGCATTTCGACTACTGTAGGGACAGTTCCCCAGATATTTTTTTGTCCGGCGGCTGACCATGCATCAGATAATTCTCCCATTGGTGAGGAAGGTGTGATTGGATAAATAGCAATTACTTCATTTACTTTATGAGCAACGTAAGCAGCAGCATCGTTACCATCAATAGTGACTTTTTTTCTTTTCATTTAAAGTTGTAATATTTTCTGTAGTGAATTTAATTCTTTTGAGAAATTTTAAGAATAATATAAAATTTAAGAAAATTGATTAGTATGATTAATATCACATAAATTGAATTGATTAATGCGGTGAATGTAATTCAAAAAATTGTTAATTTTGCTCACATTAAAAACAGATTTACAAACCAACTTACAAATATTTAAATTGAAAACAGAAGAAGCGATTTTAGAAAGGGAGAGTGTTGTTGTCAGATTTTCCGGGGACTCAGGAGACGGAATGCAGCTTACAGGTACACAGTTTACAGATACTACGGCATTTCTTGGAAAAGACATAAGTACATTTCCGGAATACCCGGCTGAGATACGTGCACCTGCAGGAACAATAGCAGGAGTATCAGGATTTCAGGTTCATTTCGGCAGTAAAGAAATTTTTACAGCAGGTGATGAGTATGATGTACTCGTTGCAATGAATGCAGCAGCTTTAAAATCAGATCTCGGCAATCTTAAAAAAGGCGGAATTATAATTACCAATGAAGCAGGTTTTGATGCAAAAAATTTAAGACTTGCTGAATATCCTGAAGGTGTAAATCCTCTTGAAGATGAATCACTTTCCAATTATGAAGTATATACTGTCAACGTAACAAGTCTGACTAAAGAAGCATTGAAAGATACAGGTCTGAGTAATAAAGAGCTTGAGAGATCAAAGAATATGTTTGTACTCGGAATGCTCTATTGGATCTTTGACCAGTCGCCTGATTATACTATTAATTTTATAAATGAAAAATTTACTAAAAATCCTGAAATAGCTAAAGCCAATATTATGGCGATCAAGGCAGGTATTCATTATGGTGAGACTACAGAAATATTTAATACAAGATTTAAGATCAATCCATCGAATTTACCGCCGGGAACTTACAGAAGTATTACAGGAAACAGCGCTTTAGCAATAGGACTTGTTATTGCATCTGAAAAATCAGGTCTGCCGTTATTTCTTGGTTCATATCCTATTACACCGGCTTCAGATATTTTACATGAGCTTGCAAAATATAAATATTCAGGAGTCAGAACTTTTCAGGCAGAAGATGAAATAGCAGCTATCTGTTCAGCCATCGGTGCATCTTACGGCGGAAGTCTGAGTGTCACGACTACTTCCGGTCCGGGAATGTCATTGAAGACAGAGGCATTGGGACTTGCAACAATTCTTGAATTACCATTACTTGTTATAAATATTCAAAGAGGCGGACCGTCAACAGGTCTGCCAACTAAGACTGAACAGTCAGACCTGCTTCAGGCAATGTTTGGCAGACACGGAGAATGTCCGCTGCCTGTACTTGCTTCCTGTTCACCTTCAGATTGTTTTGATACTATTTATGAAGCCGCAAAATTAACAGTTGAACATATGACACCGGTGATTGTCCTAAGTGACGGTTATATTGCAAACGGATCAGAGCCGTGGAAATTTCCAAATTCTGATGAACTTGCAGAAATAAAATCGGTATTTGTTGACAGGACAAATTCGGACGACGGAATGTTTCTTCCATATAAGAGAGATGAAAATTTTGTCAGACCAAGAGTAAAGCCAGGTACAAAAGGTCTTGAACACAGAATTGGTGGACTCGAGAAAAAGAATGAGACAGGTGATATTTCCTATGATCCGCTGAATCATGAATTAATGGTTCATATCCGTCAGGCAAAGGTTGATAAAATTGCTGACTTTATACCTGAGATAAAAGTATGTACAGGAAAAGAAGATGCTGATGTATTAGTTCTTGGCTGGGGTTCGACTTTCGGATCTATAAAGAGTGCGGTCTTAGAATTAGAAAAAGAAGGATACAGTGTAGCTCAGGCACATTTGAGGCATTTGAATCCATTTCCAAAAAATCTTGGAACATTTTTAATGGGATTTAAAAATGTACTTATCCCTGAAATTAATAATGGTCAATTGATCAGACTGATCAGAGATAAATTTCTGATACCTGCGATTGGATTAAATAAAATACAGGGACTTCCATTTACTACAACTGAAATAAAAAATAAAATTATTGAAATTTTAAATAAATAATAACATGAGTGAAATTAGTGATCAGCCGGTAATTGATTTACCAATTGTCGAGAAATTAACATATAAAGATTTCGCACCTGATCAGGATGTAAAATGGTGTCCAGGCTGCGGAGATTATTCCATATTAAAACAAGTACAGGGATTATTTCCTGAGCTTGGTAAAAAGAAAGAAGAGTTTGTATTTATCTCCGGTATCGGATGCTCTTCAAGATTTCCATATTATATGGATACTTACGGAATGCATTCAATTCATGGCAGAGCAACTGCGATAGCTGCCGGACTTAAAGCTTCTAGACCTGATCTTGATATATGGATCGTGACAGGAGATGGTGATGCTATGTC
>JBATSB010000147.1:0-5098 GCA_049293015.1 Ignavibacteria bacterium | reverse complement strand
CTGTACTTATTATAATAATAACATTTACCGGTTCATTATCTGCTCAATATAAAGGGTATGATGATGGAAAAACAAAATATGAAACGAATTCAAATAATATGATATTGGGATTTATAAATCCAAATAATTTTACAATGAACCATTCTTTCAATGTTTCGATGGTAAATACAGGCACAGGGAATGTTTCACTTACATCATATATAAACTCAATGAATTACAGGATTTCCGATAAACTGAATATCAGCGCAGATGTGAGATTTCAATATTCTCCATTCGCTTCTTCAATTTACGGACCTGAAGCCGCTACGAATCTTCAGAATGATCTGTCAGGAATAGCTTTATCCAGAGCATCACTTAATTACAGAATTTCTGAGAATTCATATATTAATGTTGAATTCAGACAAATTGATCAAAGCGATTATTTAAATAATTATAATAATAATTATTATAATCCATTTATTTCAAATTCAAGATATGCGGGGTATTGATACAAGAGTATCATTTCAGATATTAATTTTTATTATTTCAAACCGAAAGTAATTAATTGCTTTCGGTTTTATAATTTATATTAAATTGAATAAAAGTTTTTTTAATTATATTCTAAATGGTGTTATAATCATATTTCTTATTTTTGTTGGGTATCTGGCATTTTCACTCATAAATAATTCTATCAAAACAGAAAAGGAAATTGATGTAATTTCAGATACTTCAAAAAATCTGACAAATCAACCTAATCTGACTATTCAACTCGATGTTCAGAATGGTACTGAAGAAAATGGTATCGCAGGATTATTTACTGAATACCTCAGAACTAACGGTGTGGATGTTGTAGAGTCGGGTAATTTCAAAGTTAATGACCAGGAGAAAACAATTGTTATTGACAGGAGCGGTGATGGGAGAAAGGCTAAGAAGGTAGCGTCTTTACTTGGAATTAACAGCAAGAATATTATTCAGCAAATTAACAATAGTTTATATCTCGATGCTACTGTCGTTATAGGAAACGATTTTAAAGAACTCAAACCATTTAGTGAACAAAGAAAATAAAATATGGAATCAAAAAAATTAGCAGAAAAACTTGGTGATCTGATGCTGCAGAAAAATGGAAAAGATATTTTAATAATGGATCTTCGAAGTCTGACTACAGTTACAGATTTTTTTGTGATCTGTTCGGCCTCATCAGATGTTCAGGTAAAAGCAATTGCTGAATATATAAAAGATGAGACAGGAAAGTTAGATGAGGGACCATGGCATAAAGAAGGTTTTACAAATTTCAAATGGGTTTTACTGGATTTTGTCAATGTTGTGGTTCACATATTTCTTGAAGATTCCCGTAAGTTTTATGACCTTGAGGGGTTATGGGCTGATGCATCAATAACTGTTGTCAGTGATTAAGAAATAAATGAAAAAACGTAAGCCGAAAATATTACTTACTACCGGAGATCCAAACGGAATAGGTCCTGAGATCATACTTAAAATATTCAGTGATAATAAGTTTACTTCTGTGTTTGATCTATTTATTTCGGGAAATAAAAAAATATTCGACATCTATTCGGAAATTCTAAAGATAAAAACTATTTCATCCGACCGAATAATTAATTTAAAATTACCAAAAGGATTTAAACTGACACCGGGTAAGATACTGAGATCCGCAGGTGAAATTTCCGGTGATTCTATAATACAATCTGTAAGATTGTGCATGGAGAAAAAGTTTGATGCAGTTGTAACTATGCCGATCTCTAAGGAATCTCTGAATCTTGGAGGATTCAAATATCCGGGGCATACAGAAATGCTGAAGGATCTAACAAAATCTGAAGATGCAGTAATGATTTTATATTCTAAAAAATTTTCAGTTGCAATGATCACAGGTCATATTCCTGTAAGTGGGATTTCCAAAGTAATTAACGAAAAAAAATCTGAACAATTTATTACAGAAAAGATCATAACAGTTAACAATTCTCTTGTTACAGACCTTGGCAAAAAATCGCCTCGTATTGGAATCCTGGCTTTGAATCCGCATGCTGGAGACGGGGGGGTATTGGGTCATGAGGAAAATGAGATCTTATCACCTGTCATTGAAGAATTGAACTCAGTGGGCTTTAATGTCCGTGGACCATTTCCAGCGGATGCATATTTTGCAAACGGGATCTATAAGAAATTTGATATTACAATTGCAATGTATCATGATCAGGGATTGATACCTTTTAAAATGATCTCATTTGGAAAGGGAGTAAATTTTACAGCAGGTTTAAATATCATAAGGACTTCGCCGGACCACGGAACTGCATTTGATATTGCGGGACTTGGTAGAGCAGAAGTAGAAAGTACAAAGCAGGCAATTTTATTGTCTGCTGAAATATCAAAGAGAAGAAATTAACTGATCATCTGTTTACTAAAAACTCAAGAAGTTTTTTCCAGTCTTTTTCGATATCATATTCAAATCTGTCCAGTGGATTCAATTCAAAAGCTTTCTCAATCATTTCAATGCCGGTAACTGGATCTTCTTTCATAAAATATATTTTTGCCTTTTCATAAAATGGTTCGTGCCAGTCCGGTTTTAATTTAATTGCTTTGTCAAATGCTTTAAGAGACAGGTTGAAATTTTTTAAATCAAATAATGCACATCCATAATCATACCAGGCATCATAATTATTATCATCAAGTTTTACAACCACTGAATAACTTTTTACTGCATCTTCGATCCTGCCGAGAGCATGTTCTGAATCAGCTTTAAGATACCAGATCTCAGAATAATCTTTGCAAAGATTTATTGCAGAATTAAAATCTTCAATTGCTTTTTCATAACAGCCAAAATTGAAGAAACAGTTGCCTCTGCCATAGTAAGATTCGTAATTGTAATTATCCGCTTTTATAGCTTCAGTAAAATAATGTATTGCAGTATCAAAATCTCCGAGTTCTTCATAAGCATTTCCCAGATTATGCAGAGTAAAAGGATCATCCTTTTTTAAATTCAGAGCATTGTTATAACAATCAATTGCCTTGTATAATCTGCCGATTGAAGCATATGCATTTCCGCAGTTATACCAAGCAGAAGGGAAATTATTTTTCAAGGCAAGACACATTTCATAACTTTCAATTGCTTTCAGAAATTTTCCTGTTCTGTTTAAAACAATTCCCCTGTTATACCAGGCCGTATAATTAAGAGGTGAATGTTTTAGATGCTTATCATAAGAACTGATAGAATCATTAAGTCTGTCAAGAAAGTCAAAACAATAACCTAGTTCATAATATGCATCTTTATGCTCTTTATTTATTTTAAGAACATTTTCAAAACATTCAGCAGCCTCAGTAAACTTTTCAAGTTTCTCATATGTAAGTCCCATATTAAACAAAGCATCAGAATTATAAGGATCCATTTCAATTGCTCTCAAAAAACTGTTCAGAGCTTCATCGTATTTATCAAGATTATCAAGTGTAATTCCCTTATTAATATAAATTTCAATATCTGTGGGATCAAGCAGGATAGCTTTTTCAAAGTATTCGATTGCATCATCGAACTTTCCGAGACTGTCCAGTATCAGAGCTTTTTTATGCCAGGCTTCGGTAGAATATGGATAGATATCCAGAAGAACATTTACATAGCTCAGAGCTTTTTCAAATTCAAAAGCATCAAAATAAAAGTTTATGATCTCTTCCAGATTTTCTGCGTCAAAATTATATTTAGCTTCTTCCTCAAGTTTTAATATTTTTTCTAATTCTTCATTTTTTCCGCTCTTGCTTTTTTCATTTTCAGAGTCTTCATCACCGAAAAAATCCAAATCATCATAATCTTTCAACTTAACCTCCAGGTTAAAATTAATTCAAGAAAAAACTTTTTATGAAATTATATAAAAGTCATTATTAAGTCAAGTAATTATTAGCAGAGGGAGAAATTTTTGGATAAAATTTTTTAAATATTTTTGAAGTTAAACTTTGAAAATATTTTTGTATGAATTTCAAAAATCATGACATTAACAAATATTTTTGGATAAATTCACTTTGCTATTATTTATATATTGATGAAAATTTTTTCAAACTAAATAATCGTAAAATTGACAGATAAATTTCAAACGTATTTACCTAAAAATCACAAATTCAAAAATATCCTTTATAAAAAGGACGGATACAAATCCACTATTACTATTAACAGAGAAAAAAAATTAAACTGTCTGGATCTGCTTACTATTAATGAGCTGACACTTGCATTCAAGGATTCGTCATGGGATGATCAGATTGCAGTTATAGTTCTTACAGGTTCAGGTAAAAGAGCTTTCTCAACAGGAGCGGATCTTGATGAACAGGAAAAATATTTTTTGAAAAATCCTGATGACTATTATAAATGGATGTATGAATTTATTCAGCTTCATGAAGTAATGAGAAATGTCGGGAAGCCTACTATCGCAAGACTGAACGGTATGGTTGTCGGCGGCGGCAATGAACTTAACATGAGTTGTGATCTGGCTATTGCTTCAGATCATATAATTATAAAACAGGTAGGAGCTGCAAGAGGCAGTGTAGCGGCTGCAGGAGCAACTCAATTTCTTCCATTAATAGTAGGTGACAGAAGAGCCCGTGAGATACTTTTTCTTTGTGAAGATATACCGGTCATGAAGGCACTAGACTGGGGGCTTGTAAATCAGGTCGTACCGTTTGAAGAATTAGATAATGCTGTTGATATTTTAGCAGAGAAATTATTTAACAAACTTCCTGAATGTCTCAGATTTACAAAGCAGCAGATTAATTTCTGGAGAGATCTTTCCTGGCATACGACTATTGGAAGTGCAAGAGACTGGCTTTCTATTCATAATTTATCTGAAGAAGTAACTGAAGGAATATCAGCTTTTAACGAAAAGAGAAAGATAAATTATAAAAAAGTAAGAACTAAAGGAAAGAAAAAAAAGTAAAAGGAAATTTTTAATAGTGACAGATCCACTTCCGTGCAAAACGTTTCATTGCAATATTATAGATTTATTATTTTCTACTTACTTTTTTTTAACGACAAAAAAAAGTAACAAAAAAAGTCGCCCGCTGGTAATAGATTGCCTAAATTCTTTTCGAAATTGAAATAAAATATCCAACTCAAAATTTGCTTCGCAAATTT
>JBATSB010000146.1:0-8378 GCA_049293015.1 Ignavibacteria bacterium | reverse complement strand
TTACAGGCGGAAGCTTTGGTGCGGGATTTAATTACAACGCAAGCGCTTCCTTTAACATCGGATTTGATTACGCTTACAGAGTTACTGAAAACTTTGACGCCAATCAGTACTTTACTATACTGTTGGGTTTCTGAAATCAGATTATTAATTTTATTTCATTAAACAAAGGTAATCAATATATTTGATTACCTTTTTAATTTAAATCTTTTGAATTTTTTAAAAACTTAGAATGAAAATACTTTTATTTATATTTTTACTTCCAATTATTTTTCTTGCAAACATTTCAATAGCTGATAACATTTATTTTAATTTTGATTATGCAATGTTCAGAGGTGAAGACAATAATTCCATCATAGAAATATTTTATTCAGTTAATCAAACTTCACTTAAACACGAAAAAAGTGAAACAGGTTTTGAAGGTGCTGCTATGATAAATATTTCTATACTTGATGTTTCTACTAATGAATTTGTAATTTCAAATACATATAAAACTCCTTCGCTTTTAGCTGATACTTCAAGTAAATCGTCTGCTCAGAAATTAGTCGGACAAGTTAATTATGTCTTAAAAGCAGGTAAGTATAAATTAAAAATTATTGGTAGTGACTTTAATGATGAATCGAAGCAGGATGTATTTGAAGTTGATATTAATGTAGAGCCGGACAAGATTAATACTATATCAATGAGTGATATTGAGCTGGCGACTGATATTAAAAAATCAAATAACAATCAAAGTATTTTTTACAAAAACACTCTTGAAGTAATTCCTAATCCTTCCTCTCTCTATGGAATGAATCTTAAAGAAATGTTTTACTATGTCGAAATTTACGGACTGATTATTGAAAATATTTCAGATAATTATAAAATTGATTATACTATTTTAAATCTTAACAATGATGTCCTTATCTCCCAGTTTAAAGATGCAAAAAGAAATGCTTCTGACAGGGTTGACTATGGAAAAATAAACATTGACAGTCTAAGCAGTGGTACTTATATATTTAGAATAACAGTTTCAGATACAACCAGAGTTGTTTCAGTAAGTACAGAAAAAAAGTTTTACATTTTTAATAATTCCGGTAATAAGGTAAAATCAGGAGATGATGATTACTTCAGAAGTGAATTTGCAGGTAAAGCCGAAAAGGAATTAGATGATGAATTCGATAAAATGAATTACCTTTTGACTGTTAAGCAGATTGATATTTATGAAAGCTTTAAAACTATTGATGAAAAAAGAAAATTTATATATCTGTTCTGGAAATCAAAAGAATATGCAACCGGCATTCCGTATGCAAAGATCAAACTTGATTATTTTAGGAGAGTAAATGAAGCAGATGATAAATTTAAAGAATCATATGGTGCAGGATGGAAAACAGACAGGGGAAGAATATATATAATCTACGGAAAACCTGACGAGATCGAGCTGCATCCATTTCAGGCATCCACAAAAAGTTATCAGGTATGGAAATATTATGCAGTAGAAGGTGGAGGAGATTGTATCTTTATTGAACTGCAGCCCGGTACTGATGTTTACTGGCTGGTTAGCAGTTCATTCAGGACTGAATTGAGAAATGACAGATGGGAAGAACAGCTTGTCATACAATAGTTTAGCATATGAATAAAAACTTTGGAATCGTAATTGTCTCTTTTTTATTTGCTCTGGTACTCTGGCTGTATCTGAATTTGAATCAGAGTTTTTCTCTCGATCTGTCAATTCCCGTAATTATAAATTCATCAAAAACTCAAGCCCTGGCTGAAGAAATTCCAAACAATATAGATGTTAAAATTAGAGGGAAAGGTTGGGATCTGTTGAATATTCTCATTTCACAAGATCTTGTTTATGATCTGGATATTTCAAAAATGAAAAAAGATTCTAAAATTATTACAGAACAGTTTGTAAATGAAAGGTTAAAACTTCAAACTGATATAACTGTGATCGATATTAATCCTGATACTATTGATATTAATTTTGATAAAGTATCAGAAAAAAAAGTACCTGTAAGAAATAACATTATAGTAAATCTGAGAGATGGCTATAGTATAATTGGTGATGCGAAACTCAATCCCGATTCTGTTTCAATTAAAGGAGCTTTATACCTTTTGAACAAAATAAAATATATACCTACAGTTACAAAAGTCTTTAATAATGTAAATTCTGATATTAGCGGTACGATCACTTTAAAAGATACATTACAGAATTTGTTAAAAATTGAAAAATCATCAGTAGATTTTTATATTAAAGTTCAGCTATCTGCTGAGAAAAATTATGAAGACATTGAAGTAAAAATTTTAAACGTACCTGAAGATAAAGAGGTACTTTTAATTCCTCCAAAGATAACTATTTCAATTAGAGGTGGCGTCGAAGAATTAACAAGTATTTCCGCCGGTGAACTAATCCCAAATATCGAATATAAAAGTATTGAAGAAGATACTCTTGGTTTTGTTATTCCCGAACTCGTACTTCCTGAAAATACAAATCTAATGAAAATAGAACCTCAGAAACTTCAATATATTATAAAGAAAAAACAAGAAGATTGATTGAGTATTTAAAGACAGAACTTCGCAGTTTATTTACAGAAATTAAAAAACTTGATTTCAAGGTAACATATATTTTCTTATCAATTGCGATAATTATTTTTCTGTCGATTGCACTGGCTTCTCCAAATTTTTATTATCAGAATGTCGGAAAAGACAGACTGCTATCGAGGATCTATTGGTTTCTGACTGATGGGTCGATCATGTTTCTATTGCCGCTGCTTTCAATAAAATTTGTATTCAAAGAAAACCTTAAAGAGTACGGCTTTACGTGGGGTGATAAAAAATTCGGATTCATAACTTCAGGAATTTTCCTGATCGTAATGCTGATTACTGTCTGGATCGTTTCGGGAACACCTGACTTTGCTTCAGCGTACCCGCAGGGCGGATCAAGAGTCAGCGAAAGTTTTGGAATGTTTGTAATCTATGAATTATGCATTCTTGTTTATATGCTCGGATGGGAATTTATGTGGAGAGGTTATACTCTGTTTGGATTAAAACCAAAGTTTGGATATTACTCAGTCTTTATTCAGATGATCCCGTTTTTTATTTTACACAAAGGTAAACCTGAATTAGAATTATTTGCATCTATCTTTGCAGGACTTATACTCGGAGTACAGGCACTCAGAAGCGGATCATTCCTTTACTGCTGGATACTTCACTGGCTAGTCATGCTTTCTATAGATGGTATTTCAGTTTTAAGGTCAGGTAAAAATATCTACGGAATCGGAATTGGCGATTTTATTAATTTAATTTTCAGATAAATAAATTATGAAACTTTCAGTAAATATAGATCACGTTGCTACATTACGTGAAGCACGCGGTGAGATAGAACCTGATCCGGTAATTGCAGCTGGTATTTGCGAAATAGCAGGAGCTGAAGGAATTGTCTGCCACCTTCGTGAAGACAGAAGACATATTAATGACAGAGATCTCAGACTTCTGAAGGAAACTGTTCAGACTAAACTCGATCTTGAAATGGCAGCAACTGATGAAATGCTTAAGATCGCTGTTGATACTCTACCCGAAATTGTTACTCTTGTTCCGGAAAAAAGAAGTGAACTTACTACAGAAGGTGGACTGAACCTTGCATCAGATATGCAGAGATATAAAGAATTCATTTCTGAACTCAAATCCAAAGACATTATTGTAAGTCTCTTTATCGATCCTGATCCAATGAATGTCGATTATGCTATTGAACTATCAGCTGATATGATCGAGATCCATACAGGAAAATATGCAAACATGAGATCGGAAAAAGATATTCTTATGGAGCTCAGCAAGATTGCCAGCATCTCTTCACTTGCTTCAGAGCAGGGTCTAATAGTTACAGCCGGTCATGGTTTGAATTATAAAAATATTATTCCGATCACAAACATTCCTGAGATATGTGAAGTAAGTATAGGACATTCGCTGATCTCAAGAGCTGTATTTACCGGACTTCAGAAGGCAGTAGAAGATATGCTGCTGCTTATTAACAGAAATAAATCATAACCTAATTCACAATTGCATTGAGCGAATTAAAAGCTTTCAGATTAATAAAAGAATATAAAAAAAGAAGAGTCGTTGACAATGTTTCCATTGAACTTAAGCAAGGCGAAATTGCCGGTTTGCTAGGTCCTAATGGTGCCGGTAAAACTACGACCTTTTATATGATCTGCGGAATGATAAAGCCGGATGAAGGTGAGATTGAAATTGATAAAGAAGTCGTAACGGATTTTCCAATGTATAAAAGAGCTAATCTTGGTATTGGTTATCTTCCTCAGGAAGCATCGGTTTTCAGAAATATGACAGTAAGAGAAAATATTTTGTCAATACTTCAGTTTAAAAAACTTGATAAAGATGAAAGAGAATCTAAATGTGAAAGTCTTCTGAAAGATTTCAATATTACAAAAATTGCTGACTCAAAAGGGTATGTACTCTCAGGTGGTGAAAGAAGAAGAACTGAAATTGCCAGGTGTCTTGCTTCTGAGCCAAAATTTATTTTACTTGATGAACCCTTTGCAGGTATTGATCCGATTGCATCTGAGGAAATTATGAAACTCGTTGCAAATCTGAAAAACAGAGGAATCGGTATTCTCATCACTGATCATAATGTCCATGAAACTCTTTCTATTGTTGACAGAGCTTATATTTTAATAGAAGGGAAAATTTTCAGATCAGGATCAGCAGAGACTCTTGCTAATGATGAACTTGTAAGAAAACATTATCTTGGTGAAAATTTTAATCTGGACAGATATCTCCATAAGGAAGAGTAAAATTATCTTTCAGTTTACTCAAATAAATTTAGTCTTTTTTGGAAGGAGCAGCTTTCTTTTCAGAAGTGTCAGATTTAGTTCCTGAATTTTCTACAGAAGATTTGGAAGTGTCTTTGACATCAGATTTATTTTCTGCTGTTACAGTTGTTTCTTTATCTTTCAAAGCAGTATTTTTTGTTACAGAAGATGCACTCTCTGCAGGTTTATTCTTATAATCAGTAAGATAAAAACCTGTCCCCTTAAAAATTAATCCGCTGCCTGTACCGATGAGTCTTTTCAAAGTTTCTTTACCGCACTTTGGACATTTGGTAAGCTTGTCGGCTTTCATTGACTGAAACTCTTCAAAAAAATGACCGCAGTCATCACATCTGTAATCGTATGTTGGCATTTTATATTTTTAGAAATTCCTTCTTTGCTTTTTCAAATTCTTCTGTTGTTATCAAACCTTCATCTAATGCTTCTTTAAATTCTTTAAGTCTGTTTTTACTTACACCTGCATTATCAGAATTTGTAATTCCAGATGTACCAGAAGATACTGTATCACTTTCGGGATCTGATAAAATTTCATTCACTCTAAGCACACGCTTCTCGCCATCTCCGATTAATCTGGAATATGAATCAGGATTCCTTTTAAAAGAAATTACCTTATCAACAAACTGGTCTTTATCTTTCAGTGAAATTTTATTCTCGATCTCTCTCGATAAATTTCTTAATATGGAATATTGATATGTCTCCACTTTTCTTTTAGCATCCCCGGAAATTTCATATTCAGCAGGTTTATAAATTTCATCATAATAAAATTCATAAATTGCCAGCATCTCTGCAAGTTTGTTTGCTTTAAAAAATTTATCCTGCACAGCTTCTGCATCTTTCAGTATCCTGTAACGCATTGCGTCTTTTCCCTGCTCTTCAAATAATCTGTTGATAAGTCTTGTCTCCACACCAAGCTGTTCGACTCGCTTTACAGTTATACCTTCCTGTTTGGTATATTTGTAAATGGCTTTTGAAGTTTCTGTTTCGGGAATGACATCAAATATTCCAAAGATCAATCCGAGTAAATAAGCTTTGTAAGCTTCATCAAGTCTGACCTTCTCATCATCATTCAGCGGAATAATGTCGTTATAGATAAAATAATTTTTATTGATATGAAGATCTACATTGTGATTTTGTGAAAGCTGTTTGTAATAAGGCTTCATCTCTTCAGCGATCGTGTAAGAATAAAACAAAGGAAATCCTGCCCACTCTGAATAAAATGTGATCGATGAATTATCAGCGGAATCTTTGAACTCAACTGATGAGCCGGCAATAGATTGTATCAGTGTCTGAAATTTTTTGAATGAAGGAGTATTTGTTTTTATACCAATGTAAAATTTCTTTGCCGATTCATCCAGCTTAAAACTTCCCGGAATTTCTCTTGTCCTCATCCATGGAAACGCCTGATTAAACATTCCTCTTATTTTAGACTCACTTCTTATGGAATCTTTCTCAAACAATATATCTGTAATATTGTAATCTTCTCTAATATTCTCAAACTGCTTTCTCGCAAAAATAAGCATCTTTGACTCAATAAGCTTTGCATCTCTTTCTCTTAAAATATTTACAATGTCTGTTACATCTGATGCACCAAGATCTTTTAAAAGTTTATTTGAAAGATTTTTTATATTCTCAAATGCAGTCTGTCCTGTACCGATATATCTCACGTAATATTCATTGCTAACTTCATCAGGTTCATATACCATCAGATTAAAACTGGTTTCCTGTTTTTGTATAAAATGATTGAACTTCTGTCTGAAATTATTTTTAAGCGTTCCGAGATTTCCTGTAAGTTTATTCAGATCAGGAATAAGACCTGTAGAGATGATCCTGTCATTGGCTGTCTTTTCTTTTGTCTCAATCAAAGATAAAATTCTCAAACATATCTCGCGTGCATAATATCGGGATTTAAGTTTTATCAGTGTATTGTAATAATCTTCCATTACACTGAGCACTTTCTCCAGACTCCCTGTCATTGCTGACTTTTTCAGCACATTAAATTTAGTTCTCGTCTCGTCTTCCTTAAGCTCCTGAAATCTTCTTCTGAATTCCGCATCTAATTTAGTCGCAAGTGACTGCAGGTCTTTAATTTCTTTTTCGTATTTTGGAATGTAATCAAAATTCCCGTCTGTCAGAATGAACTGCAATCTGTGAAGTAGATTGATCGCATAAAAAACTCCTCTTGTTGAATCATTAACAAGAGCATTGATCTTTCTCTCCAGCTGACCGATCGTATTTCTTTCTCTGTCACCTATGAGATTTTTAATGTCCTTTGTTCTGTTTGAATGGATCTGTGAAAAGAACATTCCCTGTCTGTTGACATCATTATCGTCTTTGAAATTTGTATCAAACTTCATCTTCTCATTCAATAGATAAGAAGACCATGTCGAGCCGCGTTTTCCGCTCACAAGGTCATTCTGCATTGTCGTCAGGAATGTTTTAATATTAGACTGCAGCGAAGTCTTCTCTCCTGATTTGTATAATGAATCAAGCAGTTGAAATTTATTTTTGGATTCAAGCAATCCAAGCTCAGGAAGAAACTCGCTTATAAGATAACCATCGACTTCGCTTTGTGAACCTTCGGCATAGGTCAGATAATAATTTATTATTTCTTCACATAATTTATATGCACATGAAATAATTATCCTGTCAACGGGAATAGAAATTGTCGCCTGACCAAGTGCTGAATATTTTCTGGAATTTGTATTGTCAGTTACAGAATTGTCATCCGGCCAGAGTCTTTGCTTGTACTGAACAAGATTTACTCTTACTCCTCTTTTATAATTTGCAAAATCTGAATTCGAGAAATCCTGAAAAATAGTGTCAGCGAGCATTTTATAGATGTCTCTGTTATTCTGATCCGAGAGAGAAAGGTTCTTTGCATTCTCTCCGTCTATAATATATGTATCATCAAATACACCCGGCTGAAATTTATGCGGCTCATTTTTTTTCCAAGAGACTTCAAATGTATTTTTAAGATTGTAATGTTCAAATTCTTTCAGCGCAGCATAACCGTTTGCGAAAACTCTTTCCTTACCGTATGATTGAAAAATTTTTGGAAGCACAACGTAAGCTGTTGATACTGCCTGATTTCTGAAAATACTTCTGATAAGAAATCCCATGTCTAATATCATTCCTGAACCCGTACCTCCGCTTAGGGAAGTTACGACATATACATTAATTTTATCAGTATTTACATTTTTAATCTTATGATTTTCTTTAACTATATTGATGGATTTAGAATCAGTGATCCTTGACTTTGCAGCAGTGAGTTTTGAAACTATCTCATCGTAATTGTGAAAAAATGCAAGTCTGGCAGCAGGTCTGATCTGGCCGGCACCGGTATTCATTGTTCCGAGTTTTGCAATCTCACCAGTAGTGCTGAGCCATTCTTTTATGTGAGGGACGTCCTGAATTCTGTATATGTAATCTGAAGGATTTACCGGGTGAAAGATCTTTTCCGCCGGCTGAAAATCAATTTCATTTATTAAATAATCTCTTTCTCTGGCAATGCCGCTTTCTTCCGAAGGTGCATTGTCGGTGTCGATATAAAGATAT
>JBATSB010000145.1:0-39986 GCA_049293015.1 Ignavibacteria bacterium | reverse complement strand
CTGATTGCATTTGTATTTTCAGGAGCTTTGTTGTCAGTTTTTTTATTCATTTTTGCAAGAGGATTTGCAGGTGCATTCGCAGGAAATATTTCAGCAGCTCAGGCTGTCATTTCAGATGTCACTCCGCATGAGGAAAGATCAAGAGGAATGGGTCTTATCAGTGCTGCATTTTCACTGGGTTTTGTATTTGGTCCAACAGTAGGCGGAGTACTTTCGGAAAATTTTGGATTTAGTTTTCCTGTTTTTATTTCAGCAGGACTTTCATTTATAGCTTTGTTAATGGCAATTTTTGTTTTTAAAGAAACACTTCCGTTAGAAATTCAAATGAAGAACAGAAAGGAAAAATCTGTACAGAATCTTCTCAATGCGAAACTTTATATGAATACTATCACAAATAAAAAGTATGGAAAATATATAATCATTTTTTTTGTAGCTGTATTTTCTTTTTCAAATATTTTCGGAACCTATCAGTTATTTGCAGAGAGGAAAGATGGGTTGGGACTTAATCAGGCGGAGATAGGATATCTGTTTTCCTTTATGGGAATAATCGGTGCGTTTGTTCAAATCTTTTTGATAAAGATCTTTCAAAAAAAAATTGGTGAAGCAAACACTCTTATACTTGGAAATTTTCTGACAATATTCGGATTGGGACTTATTGGATTTTCACAGTCCGTTGAAGTTCTGCTTGCAATTACAGCTGTCTTGTCTGTTGGCAACGGATTCAACAATACTGTTTCGATCAGTTTACTTTCTCAAAATGTTTCGCATAATGAACAGGGAACTGTACTCGGTATAAATCAATCTCTGAGTGCATTTGCCAGATTTCTCGGACCGCTTTGGGGAGGATTTACATATCAGTATTTCGGTTATCAGTATCCGTTTATAACCGGTGGTATTATAATGATATTCGCGACTTTTTATACTTACAAGGTTCTTAAAAGAAACAAACCTTCAGTTGCAGTGTGATTAATTAATTATACAGTCTGTAAATTTTAAAAGAAAACAATTTAAATTTATATATCATCTCTTTGATAAAGATATTCAATGTTTATATCATTCCTATAACGCCAAACATTCTTCCTGATCTTACACCGTCTCTTCTGTAAGAATGAAGCAGATCTTTTTCTTTATATGTACAGAGGTCAGAGATCTCAATATTTTCAATTTTTAATCCTGCTAATAAAAGTTGATTAAAATTATCTTTTTTCAGATCGAGATAATATTTTTCACCTGATTTGTATCTGATATTTTCCTCAAACAGTATACCCACTTCCTCACCAACTTCATAATGTTCCTGACAAATACCCGGACCGATATATGAAATCAGATATGATGGATCGGTATTAAATTTTTTAATAAGTTCATATATAGTTTTTGTTAAAATCTTTTCTTTAGTTCCCAGCCATCCGGAATGAATGCCGGCTATAACTTTTCTTTCGGGATCATATAAAAATACAGGAATACAATCTGCTACACCGACTGCTAGAAAATTATGTTTAACATCAGTATAGATTGCATCGCATCCGTCAAAGTGACATGGTTTAGAAGAGTAATTTATAATGGAAGAATGGATCTGTTTTTGAAAAGTTACATTGTTTTCATTGACTCCAAGTTTGCTAAAAAATAATTTCCTGTTCTCTTTGACATTCTCCGGATCATCACCTACCGAATTGCTGAGATTCATACAAAAAGGTTCAGGTGACAAACCACCGGGTTTAGTACTGAATCCAAAAATTATCTCGGGATATTTTTCAAATAAGGATGAACGGATTATTTTTATTTCAGACAAGTAATATTAATTAATTTTAAGCTAACATAAGCGCAAGTGCTTTTACAATTGGAATTATCGGAGTTGCTATTTCACCGGCATTTTTAATAATTCCGCTGATCTTTTCAGTATATGATTTTGCCTTATCTAGAAATTTCACGCCTTTTTCTTTTGATTCAACAAGTTCTTTTCCTTCAGATTCAATATCTTTTTTATCTGATTCATTTATCGGAACAGTTTTAAGTAATTCCAGCAGCTCCTTTATGTTTTCGCGGGTTTTATATTCGATCTTCTGAACGATCTGAACATTCTGCTCAACAGTATTATTAATATCCTGAATATTATTAACAGTTATTCCTGCAGGTTTAAGCATATTGAATAACTCCTCCTGCTGCATTTTCACTTTTTCCTCAAGTTCATTTATTTTTTGCAGTTGATCTCTGTCTTTTATGCATGAGCTGATATATTGATCTATGGAAAATTCATTTTGACTTATTGTTTCCTGTAAAGTAAGTGCTTGTGGGATATTTGATTTAAGCAGAAACTCAGTTGCTCTTATCCAGTCTGTTCTCACTTTTTCAAAAGATTCGAGAGCATCATCCCATTTGTTTGATTCCTGAAAATGCAGACCTTTTACAATATTCAAATGCCCGTTGTAATAAAAATAATTTCCCTGGTAAAAATTTTTTAATGATTCTAACCCCGGGTCAGAGTCCTCATCTAAATCAGTATCTGTATCAGAATCAATTCCGGAAAAATCTGTAATAGTCTGTTTGTAAGATAGGATTAATTTATCATAATTTTCTATGGAAAGATTATAATTTTTTGATCTGAAATAGTATTGAGCATTTGCAATAAACAGCATATTAGAACATTCTCTGCAGACATATTCAATTTTAGTTTTCAACAAATTATTTTCTTCAGTTTTCTCTTGATGAAGTTTTTTGATAATGTCTTCAAATCCAATTTTAGCTAACTGATAATTTTTTCTTGCATCGATCAGATCTCCTGTCAAAGTTTTTTCAAGACCTTCCGACATGTGTTTGTAATTTTTTGAAAGTTCTGACTCAATTGTAAATTTGTTATCTTTTGTTTTATTGTATAATTCTTTTGAATTTTTTTCACTTTCAGAAAAGAATTGATTTGCCAGTCCGGGGTTTCTGTTTGAGAAGTGAAACAAGCCGGTTGTAAAATTATTAGCGGAATTAAATCTCAGCATTTGAATTTCAGTTTCAAAAATCTTCTGATCGAATATAATTTTTATTTTTTCATTTCTATTTTCTTCAAGGATCTTTTTTAATTGTATAAGAGTATTGTTGCAAAGATTGAATCCTGTTGATATGAATTGGTAGGAAGCTTCAAAATTTTGATTTTCCCTTTCGGAAATGCTGAAGTTGTAATAATCTGAAATGAATTTCTCAATGATTATAAAATCGTCCGGAAAATTATGGTTATTTCCGAGTTGAGATATTACAGATTCTACCTTCTTTAATGTGGTTGTATTGTTTTCATCCATTGAAGTATTATTTTTTATAAAAATAATTATTATGAAATTAAATAAGTATGTAACAATTGCGAAAGTTTTTATTCGTAGGAATCTTTATATTTTTATGAAACCTGACAGGTTTGTCAAGTTGAATTATAAGCGGATTATGAATTATGAAAACCTGTCAGGTTTTATAAAAAAAGAGTAATTTATCTCGGTATAAAACCTGACAGGTTTGTCAAGTTGAATTATAAACGGATTATGAATTATGAAAACCTGTCAGGTTTCGTAACTAAAAGCCACTCTTAAATTCTAAAACTTGAATTTGTTTAAAACAAAAATCTTATGCGAAATCTATTTTCTGTTCTCAATTATCTTCATAAAAGATCGGCTTCTCAGATCTGATTCCGTCAGCCCTGTCTTTGATATCTCATCTTTTGTTACTGCACCACAATTGTATGCCCTCAAAAAATAGTTCAATAAACCCTGCCCTGTAGCAGCATCATCAAAAATATCTCCTACTAATGTTGCCTGTGCTGCTTTATCAATAAAATTTGTAAGTCTCTCCGATGCCTGATCCAGACTTTCCAGAAAAAAATCATAAACTGTTGCATATCTCACAGGTATCTGAGCAGGATGAAGATCCCAGCCCTGATAAAATCCACTTTGTAATGAATGTTTAATATCGTCAAAAGAAATCTTCCATGCTTTGTAAATACTTTCATTATTTTCACGTATCTCTTCTGATGTGAGATTGTCACCCCTGTGAATTACAACAGGCATTATGTTTGTAGCTCCATCTGACAACCAAACGCCCGTACCCGCTAAAGTCACCTTCATCATCTGCCTTGCAAAATCACAAACTGAATGCTGCATACTCTGATATTTCGCAGTGATGTCACAAAGTGCCGTATAATCATAAACTCCAAAATGCGCTGCAATGCATCTTCCCTCAGCTTCATTTATCAAAGAGATCAGATTTGCATTTCCTTTTTGATCAAAAATTGATTGCGTAGTTTCGATCATCATTTCCATTTTCAGACTGTTATCTGACAGACCTGTTTTCCTTTCAAGCATTTCTAAAACTTTCACAAATGCCGATACCTGTTTCTTGTTTGTTACCTTTGGTAAGGTGATCACAAAATTATCAGGAAGATTTCCGTCAGTTTTCTCAACAAGTTCAGTTATAAAAATATCAAGAGTACGGATCGCTCTCTTCATCATTTCATCTGAAAAGGTTTTTGTCCTGATCCCGAGAAAAGGTGAAAGCAGATTTTCTTTCATTGCAATTGCTGTTTCCCCTGCTGTAAAAACAGCAGTTTGGTCTTCCTCATCATCAGGTCTTATTCCAAATCCGTCTTCAAAATCTATCCTGAAATCTTCAACGGCTTCTCTTTCAAGTTTCTTTAAAACTTTCGAATGAATAAGTTTTCTATAATCATCATCACCTTCAATTCCAAGCCCTTCAGAAAAAGTCTGCGGATCTGAGCCAAATTCTTTAAAAGATCTCAATGCAAGTTCACCGATCTTTTTTATCGTTCCAGACTTAAATAATTGCGCACCGCCATAAACTGTCTGCACCGGCTGTCTGTCTGGCGAATCCCCCGGATAGTATTTCTTTATCTCTGAATTACCTTCTGAAATTTCACTATAAATTTCTTTTAACTGATCTTCTGTGATCTGATTTATCATAATTTTTTATAATATATAAAATTTATTTTTATCCGCGCATATAAATCAATACAGCAGAAATATCTGATGGACGTACACCTGAAATTCTCATTGCCTGACCTATTGAAGTCGGTTTGATTTTTTTAAGCTTTTCTAATGCTTCTGTTGAAAGTGATTTTATTTTTTCAAATTTAAAATCCTCCGGAATTCTGATTGTTTCATTTTTTATAAAATTACTTATCTGTTCATCCTGTCTGTCAATGTATCCTTTATATTTGATCTCAATTTCAATCTGATTGGCAGCATCTTCATTTTCTCTGAGCTTTCTGATAAGTTCATTTTCATCAAATGACTTCAGGTCAAGTATATCCTTTAAAGTAATTTCACTTCTTTTAATTACATTATTTATAAATTCATGCTGAGGTAATTCCTTTGAATTTTTTCTGACCAATGTCTCATTTATATATTTCGGACTGATTGTATTTTTGGTAAAATAATCTATTCCATCAGAAATAAGTATTGTTTTATCATTAAGATATTTTATCATTTCATCATTTATCAAACCAAATTTATGTCCATATTTCATCAGTCTACTGTCAGCATTATCCTGTCTTAAAACAAGTCTGTACTCTGCACAGGATGTGAACATTCTGTAAGGCTCGTCCGGACATTTATTTATCAGATCATCTATCATCACGCCGATATATGCTTCACTTCTTTTTAAAATGAAAGGTTCTTCATTTTTAATTTTCAGTGCTGCATTTATTCCTGCCATCAAACCCTGAGCTGCAGCTTCTTCGTAACCTGAAGTTCCGTTTATCTGACCTGCAGTATATAGTCCCGAAACCAGTTTTGTCTCAAGAGTAAGATTAATCTGATGTGTTGGAAAAAAATCATATTCGACAGCGTAACCCTGTTTAGCAAGTTTTACATTTTCCAGACCCGGAATTGTCCTTGCAGCTTTTTCCTGAACATCAATTGGAAGACTTGTTGAAAAACCATTCATATAAATAGTATTGCCGTTCAGAGTTTCTGGTTCAAGAAAGATCTGATGTCGTGGTTTATCCGAAAATCTTGAAATTTTATCTTCTATTGAAGGACAATATCTGGGACCAATTCCTTTTATCCTGCCTGTGAACATTGGCGAATCCTCAAAACCTGTTCTCAGAATATCATGTGTTTTTTCATTTGTATGTGTCAGATAACAGTCAATTTGTTCCTGAAATGGGAATTTATCGTATTTTTTATGTGAAAATGGTTTTGGATCTTCATCTCCCTTCTGAATTTCAGTAACTGAAAAATCAATAGTTTCCTTAAATAATCTCGGCGGAGTTCCGGTTTTCAACCTTCCTGTTTCAAATCCCATGCCGAGCATACATTCCGAAAGTCCGGTTGCTGCTTTTTCACCTAATCTCCCGCCTTCTATATTTGACTTCCCTGTATGCATAATTGCATTCAAAAAAGTACCTGAAGTTATTATAACCGAATTGCATTTAAATTCCAGACCGGTTTCAGTTTTTATTCCATTAATTATATAGGAATATCCATTATTATCATTTTTAATATCTGAAAAAATCAATTCTTTCACCATATCCTGAATTATTACAATATTTTCCTGCTCCTTAATAAATTTTGTTGCTTCAAGTGAATATAGATCTTTATCTGACTGACATCTTGGAGACCAGATCGCAGGACCTTTTGAGGTATTCAGCATTTTAAATTGAATCCCGGTCTTATCAGCAATTTCACCCATAATTCCTCCCAGCGCATCAATTTCTCTGACCAGATGTCCTTTCGCAGTTCCGCCGATGGCAGGATTGCAACTCATTCTGCCGATGGAATTCACATCCATTGTCACCAGCCCGACAGATAACCCCATCCTCGCTGCGGCATAAGATGCTTCGATACCCGCATGCCCGGCACCGACTACTATAATGTCAAAACTCTTCATTACTAAATATTTATACTAAATTTGAACTGCCAATTTATCCAATTCTAAGTTAATTTTCTATGCATAGAATTATATTTTTTTAAGTATTATATATCTATTGTAATTGTTACTAATTACTGATATTATATTCAAAAAATAGGGATTTTTAGATTCAATTAAACACCAGTAACTCTATAAGGTTTAAACATATGATTTAACAGAGGATTTAAATTGTTTCTCGAGAAACAATTTTATACAATTTTTTAACACAGATTTTACTTTTTGTTAGAAAATTGTTAATAAGATTGTTAAGAAGTTAAAGGGGTCAATTATGTTGTAAGAAGTTGCCTAAAATAAAATGTATTATATGAGCTCTGATTAGTTCGAAGCTCAAGGTTTAAATATTCTAAATTGAATTTTGAATTTTTTAATTAAGTTCTGGGATTGCTTCGCTTCGCTCACAAAATCATTTAGTAGTTAGAATCTGAAAGCAATAAGTTTAACTTTTAATTTGACTTTGCGAGACCGTGCTCTTTGGTCGAAGTTATCTCAGAAAATTCTCCAAGACATTGATTTGAAATTCTAAATTTAAATTCGGGGATTGCTTCGCTTTGCTCGCAAAATCAATTAATGATTGAATTCTAAAAGATTAAAGTTTAACTTTTAATTTGACTTTGCGAGATCGTGCTCTTCGGTCGAAGTTATCTCAGAAAATTCTCCAAGACATTGATTTGAAATTCTAAATTTAAATTCGGGGATTGCTTCGCCTTGCTCGCAAAATATTTTAAAATCTAAATCTATAAGTTTAACTTTTAAATTGATTTTGCGAGACCGTGCTCTTTGGTCGAAGCAATTTCGTAAAATTATGTAAGTCCTGGCTTTGAAGTTCTTACTTTAGATTCGGAGATTGCTTCACTTCGATCGCAAAATCATTTAGTAGTTAGAATATGTAAGCAATAATCTAAACTTGTGATTTGACTTTGCAAGACCTTGCTTTTCGGTCGAAGTTATCTCAATAAATTCCAGGATCCCTCTTTGAAGTTCTTACTTTAAAATCGGATATATCTTCGCTTCGCTCGCAAAATCATTTAGTAAATAGAATATGTAAGCAATAATTTAAACTTGTGATTTGACTTTGCGAGACCGTGCACTTCGGTCGAAGCAATCTCAAAAAACTATTTCGAGCGATCAGGCTGTCCAAAACAAAATTATATAGATTGCCTCCAATTTTAGTATGATCAAAGGAGTTTAAAATTAATGATTTTTATCTTTAAGTCTTAAATCTTGGTGACGATTCCGACAATACATGATTGTTTGCATAGATTGGGAAAAATGAATTCTTAATCTATATCCCTTTTTAAGTTTGGACTAAGCTTATACTAAACCATATTAAACTACTGATATAACAATATTAAATAATTCTAATCAAAATTATTCAGAAGTAATATAAAAATTTTCTTTTAATAAACTTAATTACATCACCACCTAATAAAATATCTGAATTTAATTCTTTAACACTTTCTATATTATTTTATTTTTAAAAAGTCCTAAATCCTGATTTAAATTTTCAGAATTTTAATAATAACTTTAAATCATAGTTAAGAAAATTAAATTTTTTTACAACAAAGAAAAATTTTTATGTTTTATAAATATTATAAAATGAGTTAATTGAAAAAAATATAAACATTAATATGAAATCCAAATTAATCCTTCTTCTTGCAATTGCAATATTTGCCGGTTTGACTTACCTGCTGTCTCTATTAATTGACAAAACAAAGACTGAACCTCTCGAAAATGTAAAATCCAAAAAGAAAAGATCTACCGGCTTTATGGATAATTCAATGGATAATTCAATGGATAATTTAAGAGATAATTCTTTTGAAGAAAAAAAAATAAATGTCTCAGGTGCAATGGAATCTATGCAGTGGATCTCGCAGATCAGAGCCTATCCCGAAACCGATATTCCTCATGACAAATTTTATAAAGCTTTTGAATATTCAAAAGAAAATTTACAACAGATAAATAATAATGAAGGCATTGAAGAATGGACTTCTCTCGGACCAAATAATATCGGCGGTAGAGCCGTCAGCATTGCCATCCATCCAATAGATACAAATATTGTTTTTCTCGGAACTGCCTCCGGAGGTCTATGGAAATCTACTTCCGGCGGAACAGGTGCAAGCGCGTGGACACTTGTAAACACAGGCTTTCCGTCATCTGCAATCGGATCTATTGCAATTGATTCAGCAAATCCAAATGTCATGTATATCGGCACAGGAGAAAATTACGGATATATGTTTTCAAAAAACGGTCTTGACATCAGAGTGACAAGAGGTATGTATGGAATTGGAATTCTCAAAACTACCGACGGCGGAAATACATGGACAAAATCTCTCGACTGGACTTACAATAATGAAAGAGGTGTATGGAAAGTTGTTATCAATAATAAAAATTCAAATATACTTTACGCAGCTACAAGTGAAGGAATTTACAAATCCGTCAATGCAGGAAGTACATGGACACAGGTCTTAAATTATCCGATGGTTATGGATCTTGAGTTAAACAATTCTGATACTTCTGTCATTTATGCATCTATAGGAAATTTAACAAACAACGTACCTCAGACCGACAAAGGAATTTACAAATCTACAAACAGTGGCATTACATGGACAAAGCTTACCGGAGGTCTTCCTGTTTCATGGACCGGCAAGACGACTCTCGAACTTTACAAAGGAAATCAAAACTTTGTATATGCAAGTATTTCAAATGATTTTTCTTATGTCGGATATTATAAAAGCACAAACGCAGGACTGAACTGGACTCAGCTTAGCACTACAATTCCCATTGGCTCTCAGGGCTGGTATAATAACGGTCACATTGTAAAACCTGATGATCCGAATACAATGCTCGTCGGTACAATAGACGTGGAAAAATCCACTAACGGCGGAACTTCATTTGGCACAAAATCTGACTGGAGTGCATGGGTGGAAGGAGCTACACCACCCGGTGAACCTGAAGGTCCTGACAATTTCGTACATGCAGATGTTCATTATTATGCGACTAATCCCAAAGACAATAACAAAGTTTATATCGCAGCAGACGGCGGTTTATACAGATCAAATAATTTTGGAGAAACATTTTATTCCTGTAATGGCGGTCTTGTGACTACACAGTTTTATGCAAGCTTTGCAAATTCATATCAGGATTCAATATTCTGTCTCGGTGGATTACAGGATAATCGCTCTACATTTTATCAGGGAAATAATGCATGGTATAAAACATTTTTTGGAGATGGAATGAGCTGTGCTATAAATTCACAAAATGACAATATCTGTTATACAGAATACACTTACGGCAGCATGTTCAAATCCACTGACCGTGGAATTAACTGGTCAGGCATTTCACCTCCGGGCGGTGGTAACGGAAATAATTACTGTTTTGTAACTCCTTTCATTTCATGTGTATCGAATCCGCAGATAATGTATGTCGGTGGAAAGTCAATTTACAAATCTACTACAGGCGGCGGCAACTGGCAGGGACCTTATGGAACGACTCAGTTTAATAATGAAAAAATATTATCACTAGCAGTTTCACATACAGGCACGGATACTTTATATTGCGGACTTGTAAACGGAACTGTCTTTAGGTCTTTCAATGGCGGTCTGAACTGGACGAATATTTCTACAAACATTCCAAACAGATATGTTACTGACATTACAGTAAATCCTGATAACTCTTCGGAAGTTTATCTAACAATGGGAGGATTCAGTTCAGGTCATATTTTTAAAACTATAAATGCCGGCAGCACCTGGCAGGATATTTCAGGAAATATACCTGACGTTCCGCACCAGTCTGTTGTAGTCGATCCTGATTACAATAGTAATGTTTATGCAGGGAATGATCTTGGCGTGTATGTAACTACAAACAGCGGAGCGAACTGGCATGAATACAGATCGGGAATGCCGTATGCATTAGTGTTCGATCTTACGATAGTTTATCCTAACAGAAAACTCCGTGCTACTACACACGGCAATGGAATTTATGAAAGAAAATTAATGGAAACTCCTGTCGGCATTTCACAGAATAATCAATCACAGGTCACAGGTTATAAGCTGTCACAGAATTACCCAAATCCATTTAACCCAAAAACAGTAATCAATTACGAGTTACAAGTTACTAGTGACGAGTTGGTAAGTCTGAAAGTGTTTGATATTTTGGGAAATGAAGTGACGACTTTGGTAAATGAAAATCAAAGTGCCGGTAGTTACTCAGTTACATTTGATGGAAGTAATTTCCCAAGCGGAGTTTATTATTACAGATTAGATGCAGGGGATTTTGTTGAGACGAGGCGAATGGCTTTGATAAAATAAATTTCAAATTACAAATGACGAATTACGAATATTTGTTTAATCCCGAAGGGATGATATTATTGTAGATTTAATATCAATTAAAAATGCAAACCCCGAAGGGGTGAAATTATTCGCCGTTGTTTGTCTTAAGAGAGTGTAGCGAACGAGACCAACAACAAACGGAAAACTGACTTATTCATTTTTTTAGCTATTCAATTTTTTTATATTTGAAAAACAAAAAAATATGACTTATAAATTTAGTACTGTAATCGAAAAAGATAAGTTTGGTTATTATGCATATTGTCCTGAATTGAAAGGATGTCATACACAGGGTGAAACGCTGGAAGAAGTAAATTTTAATATCAGGGAAGCAATTGAACTTTATTTGGAAACGATGTCAGAAGATGAGATAAGTGATGTAATAAGTTCGGAGGTTATGACAGGAATTTATGAGGTAAAAGTTGGCTAAAAGTCCAAGATTAAATGCAAAAGAAGCAGAAGAGATTATATAAAAGTCGGGTTTTGAATTGATCAGAAGTAAAGGAAGTCACAGAATTTATGTTAAGAATAAAATTAGAGTTGTAATTCCTTTTCATTCAAATAAAATTTTACATCCTAAAATAGTTAAACAGATTTTTGATGCTGTTGAGTCAGTGAAGTAAATTTCTGATTTTTAGCTATTGTTGGTCTTAAGAGTGTGTAGCGAACGTGACCAACAACTAACGGAACTTCTCTTTTGAAGTTGTTAATTTACCTGAAAGATTAAAGAAAGCTCAGATTTTTATGATGTAAAATCAGACAATAAAAGGGTTTGAATAAATTTTTTATTATGCTTAACTTACACGCTTGTAATTAGAAAAACGGTTTTAACCGTTTTTATCGGAGCGTAGCGTAGCCCGGTATCGCGCCAGTTTTGGGAACTGGAGGTCGCTGGTTCGAATCCAGCCGTTCCGACAATATAATGATGAAGATGATAATATTCCATATTTCGCTTCAGATGTTTTAAATCTAAATTTAATATAGTCCCTGGAAGATTTTCAGGGGCTTTTTTTTTAATCTTTTGTTACCTTCTTTTTGTGATCTATAAAATTTTTATAAGACCTTTCCTATTTCTAATGGATCCCGAATCCACACATAACTGCGTTCTGAACTTTTTTTCAAAAGTCAGAATTTTCGATCCAATTATAAAATTTTTATATTCACCTAAAAACAATGTACCAATACAGATTGGTGAACTCACATTCAGAAATAAACTTGGACTGTCAGCTGGTTTTGATAAAAATGGTGCTGCACTGAAATTCTGGGATGTACTTGGATTCTCACATATTGAAGTAGGTACTGTCACTCCGTTGCCGCAACCCGGAAATCCCAAGCCAAGAATGTTTAGATTAAAAAAAGATTCTGCCGTCATCAACAGACTCGGCTTTAATAATGTTGGAACAGATGAGATCAGAAAAAATATTCTTAATGCTAAAAAGACATTAAGCAAAGACTTTATCATTGGAATTAATATCGGCAAAAACAAAGATACTCCGATTGAAAATATAGAAAATTCCATCAGCGATTATAAAATCTGTTTCGAAAAATTATATGACGTTGCAGATTATTTCACATTGAATATCTCTTCGCCAAATACTGAAAAGCTCAGAACACTTCACGACTCTGAAAATTTATCTGAACTTCTTTCACAGATTCAAATTCTGAATAAAGAATTGTCACAAAAATTTTCAAAAAATATCAAACCTGTTTTTTTAAAGATCTCTCCGGACATAAGTAATGAAGATGCCGTATCTGTTTATGAAAATGCTTTAGCTCATAATCTGACAGGTATCATTGCAACAAATACAACAATCAGCAGATCAGGTTTGAGTGAAGACATAAATGAAACCGGAGGTCTGAGCGGTAAACCGGTTAAAATTTTATCAGATGAAATTTTGAATATTTTTAACGAACTTAATAAAAATAATACCGGACATAAACTTATTCTAATTGGTAGCGGAGGGATCTTTAATTCATCCGATGCAAAAGATAAACTGAAAAGAGGTGCTTCGCTTATTCAGATCTATACCGGATTTATTTATGAAGGACCTTCTATCATTAAAAAAATACTGAATTAAAATTTAAAATTTGGAATCATTAGCCGAAACACCCGTAACCATTACTTTACTTTTTGCCAACATTGCAATTTCAATATGGGCAATGTACAGCAATCCTGAGATTATGTATAAACTTTCAGAATGGCCGTATCAGATCGTTCATGAAAAAAAATATTATCAGCTTATCACATCAGCTTTTCTGCATGCGAATTTTATGCATCTTTTTTTTAATATGTTTGCACTTTTTACCTTTGGAACATACCTCGAGTACTTTTTTATTCAAAATCTTGGTGCAGTAGAAGGCAGTCTCTACTTCTTTCTTATTTATTTTATTAGTATGATGTTCGGCTCTGTACTGACTGTTATATTTCATTACAATGATCCGCAGTATGTTGCAGTCGGTGCATCTGGAGCTGTTTCAGGAATTGTCTTCTCATATATTATTTTTTTTCCGCAGAGTATGTTGTATGTTTTTTTTATTCCAATGCCTGCTTACATTTTTGCATTCCTATGGCTGGCATTTTCTGTATATGGAATGAAAAAGAAGCTTGGCAATATTGGTCACGAAGCACATCTCGGCGGTGCACTCGGCGGTGTGATCTCTACACTTATTTTAATTAACGGTTCAATTAGAATTCTTCTGAGTCATTTCAATTTATAAAAAAAATTATTTTTTGGATTTTATACTTTTATTTGTTGGATTTGTATTACTCATTTTTGGAGCTGATAAGCTCGTTGACGGAGCATCTTCACTCGCATCAAAATTCGGAATTCCAAATATTGTAATTGGACTGACCGTAGTTGCTTTCGGTACTTCTGCACCTGAACTTTTTGTCAATGTCGTAGCAGCTGTTAATGGCAGTACTCAAATGGTTTTGGGAAATGTTATCGGCAGTAATATTTTTAATGTGCTGATGATTCTCGGTATCTGTTCATTGTTTTATCCTCTGGAGGTTAAAAGAAATACTACCTGGCTGGAAATTCCACTTTCACTTCTCGCCGGACTCATGGTGCTGATTATTTCAAATGATATTTTTCTGGATAAAGCAGACAGTAATATTATCAGCAGCAGTGACAGTATAATTTTGTTTTGCTTTTTCCTGATCTTTCAGGTATATACTATGGAAATTGCTAAATCTGAAACAGGCGGTGAACAGTTTGAAACCGAAAATTATTCCAAACCCAAATCAGTTTTGTTTATAATACTTGGATTGGCAGGTCTGGTAATTGGCGGAGAATTGATAGTAACCAGTGCTGTTAGTATTGCAACTTCTGTTGGAATTTCAGAAAGAATAATTGCACTTACTATTGTTTCCACCGGAACATCACTACCCGAACTTGTAACTTCTCTCGTCGCTGTAAGAAAAAAAAATGTAGATATCGCTCTGGGAAATATTGTTGGGTCGAATATTTTTAACATCTTTTTTATTCTCGGTATCTCAGCTTTCATAACCCCTTTAACAGTTGAAGACAGTAATCAGACTGAGATCTATGTGAATATTTTTGCCAATATTTTATTATTTCTTTTTATTTTTGTAGGGAAGGGAAGGAAAATAGAAAGGTGGGAGGGTATAGTATTCCTTGCTTCATATATAGTTTATATTTTAATATTAATTTTTAATATAAGATTTTGATTCATTTTGATGATATAGAAATTTCATGTCCCTATTGTGGAGAAATTAATTTCCTGAATATTGAAATTGGGAATAACAGTTCGGATGAGTTTATTACAGACTGTGAAATTTGCTGCAGACCATTTACTGTGAATGTACAATCAGCCTCTAACGGTGAAATAAGTTTTGATGTTAAAAATAATGATGGTTTTTAAAAATGATTTGAGTTTAAATGTTTTTTATTTTAGATATTCTATCAAAATCGACAATAATTAATCAGACATTCAAATATGATAAAGAAATTTCTAAACCGGATATTTAAACGAAAAGGACCTTATGATTTTTATTTTGAGAAATTTTCTAATGGAGACGGACTCTCTTTTGAAAATGCAGTTAAGATTCAATCACAAAATTCTATGCAAGGAATTTCAGATGAATACCTTTTTATAAATACTTTTTATGGAAAGAGAGAGATTGATTGGTTCCTGGAAGGACAATCCCTTGTCAGCCATAATGATATTAACTACGATGTATTAAAAATAAAATTAAAAGATGGAAAGATACTGGATATTCATTTCGATATTTCAAATTTTTTTGGTAAATTCTGAGATCAGATCTTAAAAAATTGAGTTTGTGGAAAATTGATGATAATTATAAAATAAAAAATTACTTTTTAGTATTTAAATAGTTTTTAGATTAGTAATCGTTATAAAAAATACAGATAAGAAAAGATATTGAAAAGAAGATCAAATCATTTTCTAAATTTAAATCAAGAAAATTATTTGAAACATCCAAATTCTGCGAAAAGGTAAAGTATAATAAAGATGCTTTCTCAATTCAGAAAAAATTAAGGAATGAATGGGATAAAATTAATGTCCTTCCATAATACTATCCTTCTGCTCTGAATTTTTTTCAAACCCATTCGTATTTTTAAAAAGCAATCCCCCAAGATAAAAATCACTTAACTTCTCAAGCACCGAATTCGTCTTTAGCCGCTGATGCAGATTATCAAAATCCACTTTATCTAAATGCTGATCCTGATTGAAACAAGAAAATATAAATGTTTCTTTACCGGTATCCGGATCTATATGCCTCTGCAGACACTGGGCACAGATCTCTTTCATCATACACTGCATCGGAGAGTTTATACTGCCGATCGCAACATGATCTTTAAGTACATCCTTAAAAATTGTCTTCCTTGCATCTTTGACCGCCTTCATCATTCTGTCGCTTCCGATCACGATCATTCTGTCAATACTTCCGAAGTCAAATAATTTATTTCCCAGCTCTCCGTCAGAGTACGCTTTCATCGCTTCCACTATATTGCCTTTAAAACTCAGATCCTGCTCACGTCTTGGAATTATTTTTTCGCCTGCGTCAATACTCCAGATGACCTGATCTGTGCCTGCTTCTACATCATCCATTTTGTAAACATCTTCGGAATTTTTATATCCTGCAAAATAAACTACTTTGTTTCCTTTTTCCTTTAGACCTTTTGCAATAGAAAATAATACTGCATTCCCAAGTCCGCCACCTGCCAGCAATACAGTTTCTCCGGAATTGATTTCTGTTGGCGTACCCGTCGGTCCCATTAATACAACTTTTTCGCCCTTATTAAATCTGCTGCTGAGCTTTGACGAAACTCCCATCTCAAGTATAATCACGGATATTAGACCTCTGTCTTTATCAGTCCAGGCACCGGTCATTGCGAGTCCTTCTGTTGTGAGAACAGACCCGTCAATACTTTCTGCACCTGTTTCATAATTCTGCAGTCTGTAAAATTGTCCGGGTTTGAATTTCCTTGAAGCTGCTGGAGCTTTGACTACAACTTCAATTATATTTGGAGTAAGTCTTTCCACTTTCTCAATCGTCGCTATCAGATCCGAATCAAGATTTGTTACAAGATCTTGAAAAATACTTTTTAAATTTTTTGATGCATCAGGATCCTCTTTGATAATATTTATTTCATTTTCAAAAAGCTCTGAAACTTTTTCATAACCGTCCTTTGCTGATGCCATTGCCTTTACTACATTACCCGCATATACAGGATGATTGTCTCCGTATAAAGTTATATACTTTCCGTCCTTCTCGTAAGATGTAAAAAATCCTGTTTCACCTTTTTCAACTGCTGATAATTTTTTCTCGCCGTAACTGTCAGTTTCTAATTTATAAGAATTAAAAAAATAATTGTCAACATCGAGTTCGAAAGTTCCCGGATATTCTTTCTCATAAATAATATTTGGTGATGTACCTGCAGCGATCATCACTGATCTGGCTTTCAATGTTTTGAATGTATTTTTTTTATTTTCATCTTCTACTTTATCACTAAACTGAAACACCATCTCTTCCAGTGCACCATACTTATTACTGACTGCTTCGACTGGTGAAAGGTGTTCGACAATTTCAATTCCTTCCTTCAATGCTTCTATAATTTCTTCATGATTCAGTCTGTACGCAGGTGAGTCCTTAAGACTTTTTCTGTAAACCATTTTAACACCTCCCCACTTTTTTGTAAGGGAAGCAGTATCAGGAATTGTTCTGTCCTGTTCTGCTTTATCTATCATCAGCCGAACTTCTTTTCCATGTTCGAGAAAAGTTTTCATGATCTCAGTTTCTTCTTCATTTAACTTTCCCCAGAACTCCACTTCTCCAGAATTTTCTTTAATCTTTATATATTTCTCATATGCTTTCAATACCTGTACCGGATAATAGGCAAGAAGCTCTGTAGAAGTATCAATTGCAGTCAGACCTCCGCCGATAACAATAGCCGGAAGCTGAACCTGAAGATTAGCAAGATTATTTTTTTTAGAAGCACCGGTAAGCTGCAATGCCATCAAAAAGTCTGAAGCTTTTCTGATTCCTCTTATCAAATTATTTTTCATTCTGATAATCGTCGGCTTTCCTGCGCCTGTCGCTATCGCAATGTGATCAATTCCGTAATCCCAAACGTCATCAATTGTCAGAGTACCTCCAAATCTAATCCCGTCATACAATCTGAAAAATTCCCTTCGGGCAAGATTAATATAAATAGCAGTAAGAAAATTTTTGTCCCATCTTACAGTTATCCCATATTCCGAAACTCCTCCAAATCCCTGCAGCACTCTTTTGTCAAGCTGTTCGCGGATATCTGTGAAATAATCTTTTACCGGTTCTGGAAATTTTGTATAACCATTTTCATTTACTGCGCCCGCATATTTTTCATGTATCTTTTCGATCTTCAGTCCGTCAATTCCAATCACACCAAAGCCGTCATTCAGTAAATAATGAGCAAGTGTATAACCTGCCGGTCCCATTCCTACGATCATAACATTTTTTCCGTTATATGGAAGTGCATACGGCTGTTTTATATTCAGTGGATTCCATCTTGAAAGTAGAGAATAAATTTCATATCCGTAGGGAAGTTTAAAAATTTCGGTAAGCACATTTGTTTCTATCTGAGGAATATTCACCGGCTCCTGTGTTTGAAATATACAGCCTTTCATACAGTCATTGCAAATTCTGTGACCGGTACCAGGCACTTTCGGATTATCGATCATTATCAATGCAAGTGATGCAAGCGGGTGTCCTGATTTTTTTACAAAATGCATTTCGGAAATTTTTTCACAAAGCGGACAGCCCTCAAGTTTAATTCCAAGCGGATTTGTTTTTAATTCTCCCGACCGGTCAGTGTAACCTTTTGAACAGGAATCCTTTCCTCTCTCATGACAATAAATACAATAATCGACCTGATCAGATATCTCCCTTTTTTCCATACGCGGATCAGTCAGTCTGAATCCAAATCTGTTTCGGTGATCTTTTTCCGGACCTTTGATGAGTTCAGGAAATTCAAGGTCAGGATGTTCGGTTTTCACAAGATTATTGTGATCGGTTTTATGAATATCAGAAAATGAAACCCAGTGTGTAGAGTTTTTATCAAATTTCTTTTTTGCTAAAATCCATTTCCCCAATTCATTAAGAAGAAGTTTCAGATTATCCTTCAAAACAATTCCTTTGTCAGGATCTTCTTCAACACCTTCATTCAAAATAATTTTGTTTTCTTTTAGGATCTTTATTATTCTTTCAGCTTCAGTCCTTACGCTTTCAGGAATTTCAAAATCCTTTGGAGCAAATTTATCACCTTCATAAAACCATCTGTAATTTTTCTCTAACTCTGTAAGCTCAAGAATCATTTTTGCAGTAAATTTTTCCTCATCAGATTTAAAATCTAATTCTGGAAAGATCAATTCCTTAACAAAATCAGCAAACTCATTAAGTTTCTTAAAATCTGTTTCTTTCAGATCTAACTCTTTAAAATCTTTAAGTACCCTTCTTTGAACAAATTCTTTTTTAAAAATAAAAATATCATTTTCATAAACTGCTTCGTCAATAAATTCTTTTTGTTCTTTTTGCAACTGAAATAATTCGACGAGAAAATCTGAAAGTATAAGTGATGAATTGATTAAAATATTAGATATCTGTAAATCAGAATGATCTCTACCTTTGTTATCTGAATAATTTTTAAATAATTCATAATTTTCAATATCCTTATTTTTATAATATTCAAAAAATATATCCGTGAGCGTTTTTAGTTTTTCGGAATGAAAAAGATCTTTAAAATTTAATCCGAAACGGGGATCAAGAAAGTCAGTATGTGCTTTATTCATAAAATTTTATTGAATACAAAATTACTGTATTTTAGGTTTTTTATAAATGCACTTTTGGTTCAGGATTAGATTAATTTTATTGATACATTTTTCTATTAATAATTAATTGTTAATTTGTTCAAACAAAAAACTTTACTTATGAAAAATGTTATACTCATTTTTATTTTTATTATAATATCATTTATCAGCAATAAATCTAATTCACAAGATACATTTTCTATCTGCGCAATCGATACTGTCACCGGAGAAGTGGGAAGTGCTGGAGCTTCTTGTGTAAATGACTGTACAATTCTAACGGACGTATTTCCGGGCTGGGGAATTGTTCATACGCAGGCATCATGGCTTTCCGCTAATCAGAATTATGCTCATACTTTAATGCTGCAACATCTTGATCCGCAGGCAATGATAGATTCACTGGTTGCTCATGATGCTCAGAATAATCCGTCAGTCAGACAATATCTTATTATCAACAAAGGTAACGGTACTCCAAAACGTGCTGCTTATACAGGAGCAAATTGTCTGAATTATAAAAATCATATTATCGGTTCAAATTATGTAATAGCCGGTAATATTCTTTCAGGACAGCCGATACTTGATTCGATGGAAGCAAGATTTCTCAGAGAAGAAGGTTCGATCTCTGATAAGATAATGGCTGCTCTGCAAGGTGCAAAAGTTATCGGGGCTGATACAAGATGTGCAAGCTGGGGAACGTCTTCAAAGTCTGCATTCATCCGAGTTGCAAGACCTTCTGATACACTTGGTATTCTATATCTTAATCTGAAAGTTTTGAACACTCCATTTGGAAGAGATCCGATCGATTCACTTCAGGTACTTTATAATAACTGGACGCTGACCGGCATTACACCTTCAACAAATGAGATAGTATCAGGTTATAAACTTTTTCAAAATTATCCAAATCCCTTCAATCCAAGAACAGTTATCAATTACGAGTTACAAATTACGAGTTACGATTTTGTAAATCTGAATGTATTTGATGTTTTGGGAAATGAAGTCGCAGAATTGGTCAATGAAAAGCAGAATGCGGGAAGTTACAAAGTTGATTTTGACGGAAGCGATTTTCCGAGCGGGATGTATTATTATAAACTTGAAGTAAATGGAGTAGTAATAGATACAAAGAGAATGGTGCTATTGAAATAATTTCAAATTACTAATTTCAAATTACAAATAAAAAACACTGCTCGTTCCTAAGTAACGCTGTGATAAAAAAACCGTCATACCCAAGTGCTTATGTAAAGTTAGTGTAATTAGAAATGTGTGAGAAATTTTCAAAAAAAAATATTTTCAACCTTTATCTTGTATTTAAAAAAGAATCCCGCGTCAGAAACCATTTACTATTGATCTGAACAAAGGTCACCGGAATGGTAAGTCCTCCTCCAATATATTTCATTACATTACTGGTTTTGCTGTAGATCGGTTCAATGTTTTTTGCAAGCTGAAGAGAAACGAACAATTCGGTTTGTTTTGAAATATCCATGAGATTAACTGCCTCATTTATTCCCCCTATATCTGTAATGTATCCGGGATCAACATAATTCTGCATGAACTGGACATAATCTGCGTCATTAAGTGAATTTTGCATTTCCTGCATCTGATTATTCAGTTCAGCTTTGAATACTAAAATATTTGAAGTTGAATCGGAAGAAGATCCTCCACATCCTGAAATGAGAATAGTTGATAATATAAATGTAGGAACAAACACCAAAGTGAAAAAATAAATTTTTATATTTTTCATAGAGTTAGTTTGCTAAAAATTGGATATAACAAAAAACATTTAATTATACTCAAGCCAGTCACCGGTCAGATACCATTTATTATTCACCTGCCTGAACATAACAGCGACGGGCAATGCCCCTCCGGAATATGTCATAACAGTTCCTTTACTGTTTGAGACAGGATCGATATTTTGAGCTGCTTTCAGAGCTGCAAAGATCTGTCTTTGCTTTTCATTGTTAAACGAAAGCATAACCTGATCTAATCCTCCGGCTTTTGAAATATAACCCGGATCTACATATTCCTGAATGAACTGAGAATAATGAGCTCCATTCAGAACATTGATCATAGTCTGAAGCTGCGTATTAAGTTTTGTTCTGTTATTACTGAATTCAGGTGTATATCCGCTGCAGTTGTAGAAAGTAATAGTAGTAAAAATCAGAAAGGAAATAAAAAATAACTTCAAACAAATAAATTTTATGTTTTTCATAATTATATAAATGGTTTTTATTTTCTGAAAATTAAATATAAAAACATTTTTATTCAAGTTACAGAAATGTTTTACAAAAAAAATACCGCTGATATAATCAACGGTACTTTTTATTATAAAGAATTTTTTAATTTACTTACCTGACCATACAGACATTAATTTTTTCTGTTCATCTGTAGGAGTTTTGGAAATTGATATTTCATAATCAAAAGAAGTTTTTGTTTCTTTAATTACAGCGCTGAGTTTTACTTTACTTTCTTTTCCAGCTGCATCATATCTTGCAACTTCAAGCTCCATTTTATTTCCGGATTTAATACTGTTGCCGGCAGATCCGAAAGCATCCTGAATATTCATAAAAGAAACAGGTGTTCCGTTTAGAGTTAAAAGTTCATCACCTGCCTGAATACCCATATCTCTTATAAATTCACTTTTACTGTTATCTACTTTTACAATTTTGAGTCTGTAATTTTTTTGATTAAATCCCATTTGCAATCCACCGCCCATTGCAATAGATTCATAAGAATCGGCTTTAATATCCAGACCTAATTTTCCCAGATAGACATCATAAGGTATTCTGTCTGAGCCGCTGACATAAGAATCCAAAAATGCTCTTACAGTCGGATTAGTAATTGCTTCAATATCATTAAAAAGATCTTCATCTTTAAACGATTTGTCTTGTCCGTATTTTTCAAGAAGTTTATTTATCACATCCTGATAACCCATTTCACCGCCGGTAGATTCTCTTATGACAATATCTAAACAAAGCCCAATCAGCGCGCCTTTCTGATACACATTTAAATACTGGTCTTCATATTCATTAAGGGCTCCTTTACTCATTACAGTAAACGGCAATGAATCATTGAATTTCATCGAGCTGTTAATTTTACCTTCTATACCTGATAAATATTCTTTTTTATCCATCAATCCTTCTTTCAGTTGAATGTAGTCAGCAAAATATTCTGTGCTGCCTTCATAAAGCCAGAGATGCTCGCTCATTACCGGATTATTAAAATCAAAGTTACCAATTTCTTCTGAATGAAGATTAAGCGGAGTTACTGTATGATAATATTCGTGTGAGTTAGTTGAATTCAGTTGTTTGAGAACATATGGGACGGCTTGTTTTTGAACATCAGGAAAATGATAGAATGAAGAAAGGTTGTGCTCCAACGCACCGTAACTTCCTGATGTACCTTCTGACGAAAAATTATATATAAAAGTATATTTTTCTGATGGCAGCTTACCGCCGAGAAAATTTCTGATTGCAATAAGCAGCTTCTTTAGATCTTTTTCCAGATCTTTTGAAGTAATAGTTTTACTTTGAGAATACACTGATATCATTATATTAGCTTCATCAAAATTTACAGAAGTAGTATCGGGTATAGTATACATGATCGGATTATCAACGAGAAACTGATAACTTGGTGAAGTAAAAAAATCTTCGCTACTGCCTCTGCTGAGAGCTGTCAGACTTGAAGAACCATAAAATCCTTCAGGCTTATTAAACGTAAGCTGATATTCATTGTCAAGATAACCGTCAAAATATCCAAAGAAGCCCTGATTATTAAATATGAATTGATTCCCTTCGTTAATGTTTGTTCCTACCGGTTCAAAGACTGTTACTTCCTGAATAGAATCATCAAAGGTGTCATCTACACGATAAGAAATTTTAAACAATTTATCGGCTTCAGAAATAATCCATGTATTTGCGTCACCTTTATTGAAAGATAGATTATTTCCTGATTCATCAACAGCTTTGAAGTCTGAGATATAGTTTCCGAAATTATAAACTTTATAAGTACCGGGTACCATTGCAGGAAATTTATATGAAATTTCGGATTCTGTGAATTTAGGAGTAATGAGTTCAACTGTAAGTTTATCGTCTTCGACCTTATTCATATCTACAAAAAACTTATATGTATTATCCTGTGTAGTTTGAGTGGTCTGAGCAGACAGGGTAGTGTTAAAAACTGTTAATAAAAACAGTAATAATATCGATCGCATAAATATAATTATAATTTTAAGTGTTATTAAGTTATGAAAATTACGTGTGACTTTAAAGTTTGTTGCCTATGATATATAAATATGGAGCTGACTGAGTTTTGCAGTAAAAAATTTTTAACTTAAATAAATTAATCGATCAGGTAATTTGAAAATAAGGAATATTTATTGATTGTTCTGGACTATTCAATTTATTTTACAATAAGATCTGTAAATTTAAATTTCTTTCCATCAAACAAACCTTTATCGCTTAGTTTAAGCTGCGGAATAACGAGCAAAGCCATAAATGACAATGTCATAAACGGCGCATGAAGTTTAGTACCGAGTTCTTTTGCAAGCTTATCGAGTTTTGAATATTTTCCGGCAACTTCATATCCGTCATCAGCCGACATGATACCTGCCACAGTCAATGCGAGAGAATCTGTCTTTCCATTCACTGATACAGATACGCCGCCTTTATTTTCTATGATCGCATTAACGGCATTGCAAATATCTGTATCGTTTGTTCCGACTGCGATGATATTATGTGAATCATGAGCTACACATGAGGCGATTGCACCATCTTTCAATCCAAAATTTTTAATAAAAGCCACTGAAGGATTTCCAGAAAGATATCTCTCGACGACAGTGATTTTCAAAATGTCGTTTTCAATATCCGGCAAAAGATTTCCATCTGCGGATCTTAGAGGAGCATGAATTTCATTTGTAATAAGCTGTCCTTCAAGTGCTTCAATAATTCGAATCATCTGATTGTCATCACCCTTGACTTCAAAATCAGATACATTTTTTTTATCAGTATTAAAATTATTTACAACGGATTCTATTACACGAGGAATAAAACTCTTTCCGTTTTCAGCAACAAGTTCTCCGTCTATGTATGTCTTTATTACTTTAAACTCATTCAGATCTTTTACTTCAATAAAATCAGCCGGGTCGTCGACTCTCAATAATCCTGTGTTTAGTTTATAATGTGTGACAGGATTTAATGTAGCGCATCTGATGACATCAAATATATCGTACCCTTTGGCGACAGCTCTTGCAGCAACTCTGTCCATCATACCAAGGATAAGATCATCGGGATGTTTGTCATCACTGCAAAACATTACCATATCAGGAAAATCTTTTATAACCGGATGCAGAGCTTCGAAATTTTTTGCAGCTGAACCTTCACGGATAATGATCTTCATTCCGTAACTGAGTTTATCCAATGCTTCATCAAGAGTAAAGCATTCATGATCAGTAGAAATGCCTGCAGAAATATATTTTTCTGCATCTGCGCCTCTGAGTCCGGGTGCATGACCGTCTATGGGTCTGTCAAACTCTTTTGCAATTTTAATTTTTTCCATGACCATCGGATCATCAAAAAGTACTCCCGGATAATTCATCATTTCGCTGAGATAGTGGAGACCATCTTTCTCGAAAAGCTCTCTGATATCATCGGCAGTAATCTCAGCGCCGGCAGTTTCAAAGGAAGTTGCAGGCACACAGGAAGATGCACCGAAATAAAATTTGAACGGCACCCTATTCCCGTTATTTATCATATACCTGATACCGTCTACTCCGAGCACGTTTCCTATCTCATGCGGGTCAGAAACCGTTGAAACGGTTCCATGAGTCACAGCTATCCTCGCAAACTCCGACGGTATCAGCATCGAACTCTCCACATGCACATGCGCATCCACAAAACCCGGCATTAAAAAAGTATCATATTCATTATCGTCCTCTTCTATAGAATGTATCTTCCCGTCCTTCACTGTTACTGTCCCCGGATATATCCGTCTTTCAAATATATCTACTATGTTTCCCTTTACTGTAAAGTTTTTTTCTGACATAAAATTTTATTTTTTAATATTTCTGATGTAATGTATATAATCTGTATATGGAAATTCTTCGCCTTCTGATTTTAAAAGTGAAATGATCTGTCCTCTGTGATATGCAGAATGATGACTCAGATGTAAAAGAATATCTTTTAAAGCAGATGTGAATTTTTCACCTTTGGAATTTTCGTATGTAATAATTTTTTCAAGATCAACTTCCTTCTTTTCATTCAGAAAATTCAATATGCTATTTACCGATTCCGAGTGTCTGACATTCAGTTCATTCTTATTATACAACTGCCATACATCAGCGTGGGGAACAGTATTTTTAATTCTACTCAGCCAGATGATTTGTGCGTTTATGATATGTGACATCAGACTTAAAACTTTTTCGGAAGGAGAGTTTGATTTTACAACAGCTTTTATAATTTCATTGTTTGCCCATTTTTCGTATTGGAATATTTCATTGAAATTATTATTCATTTTTATTTCCATTTATTAAAATCATAAACTGTAGATCCTTTAAAAGGATATTCTTGCCAACTTTCATATATTTTTGCTCTTACAGGATTGCATAAAATATAATCTATATGATTTTTTAAATCTTCATTATTTCTAATAATATGATCATGATAATCCTTTTGCCATTTGATTTGAATGGAATTGTTACAAATCCAAAACCCTGTTTTTTGTTTAAACATATTTACTGCATTAATAACATTAGAATCTTCATTTTTTCCTTCTAAAACTAAATGTAAATACTCTGGCATAAATAAGTGAATAAGAGATTCACAATCATTTTCGGAAAGCTCATTTAGTAAAATACTTTCAAAGATATTGAAAACATCTCTTGAAATGAAAAACTGATCTTTGTTTTTTATGTTACATGTAAATGAAACAATTTTTTTACCCAAGTACATTTCGATAGTTAGTCTATGCGTCTTTTCAATCACCCTGTTCATAAATACAATTCCTTTCCATAAGTTTCAAAAATACACTTCCTTATTTATTCACAAAACATAATCAATTCAGGCAAACCTAAAGTTCGCGAATACAATATTATTTATTTTTTTTAATAATTAAATACAGTTCGTAGCCGCAGGCTTTAGCCTGCGTTAATGATTACAAGTTTATTTATTTTTTAAAATAAATATCCGTAGCCGCAGGCTTTAGACTGCTGCGCTGATGATTACAAGGGATTAACGCAACCTAAAGGATGCGGTTACTTTTTATATATTACAATTCAATTTGAAATTGCTTCATAGAATAAAATTCTTTGTTCTATATAAAAAAAACTTAACCCCAAAAATATTATTTTTGTAATAAAATAACCAAATGAAAATTTTAATCTCACTTTTGTTAATGTCAATCTCCTTTAATGTTGCATTGCCGCAAGGCTGGTTCACTCAAAGCAACGGATCTTCAAATACCATCACCGAAATTTATTTTGTAAATGAAAACACCGGATGGCTGTGCGGCTCAGGAGGTATACTCATGAAGTCAACTAACGGCGGCACGAACTGGACGGCGCAAACTTCAAATACATTCCAAACCCTTTGGGCACTTTATTTTACTAATGAAAATAATGGATGGGCAACCGGTAATAACGGCGTGATACTTACTACCACTAACAGCGGTACGAACTGGACAACCCGGACAAGTGGAACTGCATCAGCATTATGGTATGTACATTTTATAAATGTAAACACAGGATGGATATCAGGAAGCAACGGAGAAATTTTAAAATCTACTAACAGCGGAGTGAACTGGACGGCACAGACAAGCGGTACGGCTCAGATATTATATTCAGTTTTTTTTATAAATGATCAGACCGGATGGGTGACAGGTAACGGCGGTGTGATCCGAAAAACTGTAAACTGCGGGACAAACTGGACGGGACAGACAAGTGGAACGGGTACGCTGCTGCATTGTGTAAATTTTTCCGATGAGAATAACGGATGGATAACAGGGTTTAACGGAGTTATACTCCGTACTACAAACGGCGGTGTAAACTGGAACTTTCAGACATCAGGAACAGGTGTCTTTATCCGCTCAATTGATTTTGTAAATTCAAACACTGGTTTTGCTGCAGGTGATAACGGAATTTTACTTGCAACAACTAATGCCGGACAAAACTGGCAGATCCAGAACAGCAATGCCGTCAATCATTTTTATTCACTAATTGCTCTGGATCCTCTGACAGCCTGGGCTACAGGAGAGAATGGTTTGATAAGAAAAACTATTACCGGCGGAAATGTTTTTCGACATCTCGATGTGACTATGCTAATAGAAGGATTTTATAATGAAGGAAATAATCGTATGACTCCCGATACAATATCGGTTCAGATAATAAATTCATCCACTCCTTATAATACAATCGATTCACAAAAAGCCGTAACGGATTCACTTGGAAATGCTTCATTAAATTTTCAGAATGCTGTCAATGGTGTAGATTATTATATCATTCTAAAACACAGAAATTCCGTTGAGACCTGGAGCGCTACACCGATCATGTTTATTTCTGATGAACTCGATTATGATTATACTTTATCAGATGCAAATGCTTTCGGAAATAATATGACTTTAAAAGGAAGCCGGTGGGCAGTTTTTTCCGGTGATGCAAATCAGGACGGGACAGTTGATCTTGCTGATTTGAGTCTTATTGATAATGATGCGGGTAATTTTCTGACTGGTTATATTACAACCGATATAAACGGTGACGGACTTGCTGATATTTCTGATCTGGGAATCACTGATAATAATTCATTCAACTTTGTAAATGTTATAAGTCCATAAGTACCTTTTTGAATATGAAATTGGATCAGTTAAAATTAAAAATTCTTTTAAAATCTTTACTTGACAGAATCTGATTTACTGAATTGACAAAATCCGGCGAATCCTGAAAAGGGTGTTCCCGAAAAAGTTTTGTAGCTCTTTTTTCAAGCAGATCATCTATATCTTCTTTCCTTTTTTCTGAAACCATTTCAATGCTGTGAATTCTTTTACGGGTGAACAAAAGTTTCTCAGGATTTACATGTCCCGCATCTATCATAAGTTTCGTTTTTTTATTACAATGACACGGATTATTTATATCCATAAGCCCGCACTTATTGCTCATGAAGTTTGACATGTCTTTTCTGGCACGTGAAAGTTTTTGTCTGAAATAATCACGGCTTATTTCTAAAATCTCCGAACCTGTACTGTCATTGACTCCGAACATACTGCCCAGAATAAATACCAGCCGCTGCTCACGGTCAAGACAAAGAAGCATTGCATTCATACAGCCGATCTTCGTCTCCTCAATAAGTAGGTTTACATCAACTGGGACACTGTCTTGTTCAGGCAGATCAGTATCAGTCGAGCGGATAATCTGTTCACCATATACTTTGAACGAAGTGTATTCAAATTCTTTTTTTCTCTTTCGCATATTGATCACATGATTTGCAACTATCCTGTAAGCCCAGGTCCTGAAAGCACTTTCACCTCTGTAAGTGGAAAGTTTTGTGATGATCTTAATGAGAGTTTCCTGTGTAACATCCTCGGCATCCACAGGATCCCAGACCATTTTCAATGCAATATTATAAATCCATGCCTGATGCCGCTTGATCAAAAGTTCAAGACTTTTTTTATCACCTGTCAATGCATTGCTTACCAACTGAGTATCTTCTGTTTTTTCTGAATTTGATGTGTCAGTATTTTCTTTAATTTCTTTAAATGGATTAAACATATTCGGATTTTTTTAAATTTAATGAAATTCTTTTTAATAATTAGACATATTTTTTATTGATGTGTGACAAAATAATGTTCAATGTTCAATGTTCAATGTTCAATGTTCAATGTATAATGTTCAATGTATAATGTTCAATGTATAATGTTCAATGTATAATGTTCAATGTTCAATGTATAATGTTCAATGTTCAATGTATAATGTTCAATGTATAATGTTTTGAATTAGGATTCTGTAAATTTATTTTAAAAATTATAAATTTGTCAAGCTATAACTTTACCTTTGTTATAATTTGTCAGGTCATAGCTTTACATATATTTAATATTTGAAAAAGATTATTTTAAAATGAATTAATAAGCAAATAAATTTAAGTTGAATAAAAGAAAATATTTTCAAACATTAATATTAAATTAAACAAAACTATTATGGATAAGGCACAACAAGAAAAAGAAAATCACGAAAGTCTCGTAACTGTATATGAAACCGGCAATGAAGCCGTGGTCGCTGTGATAAAATCTGTACTCGACGAAGCGGGTATAAGATATCTTGCAAAAGGCGAAGGAGTTCAGGATCTGTTTGGAGTAGGAATACTTGGAACAGGTTTCAATCCGATTACCGGACCTGTACAATTCAGAGTAATGCCCGAAGATCAGGAGTATGCTACTGAACTTCTCAAAGATATCGACGGCTGATATTTAACTGAATTAATTGTAAGTAAATAATTAAAAATATTTTATGCCGGAATTCAAATTCGGACTCTTCACATCGTTTGTTTTTTTTGTTTGGATGGTATTGGTATATACTATCATCGTTCCAAATTTTTACGGAGCGGGAGAATTTATAATGTTCGTCTCAGTATTTATTCCTACCATTGGAATTTTTTTCGGAATAAAAGAAAGAAGGGATAAATCAAATTTCGGACACATTACTTACAGAGAAGCATTCAGGACAGGCATTGTAATCACGTTTATAATTTCTGTTATGATCGTAATTTTTACATACGTCTATTATGAATTTATAAATCCTGATTATGTTAATTTTCTAATTGCGAAATCTGAACAGTCGATGATCTCGGATAATGTACCAAGGGAACAGATCAATGCAGCTTTAACAGTGACCCGTTATCAGTTCAGTCTGAATGTACAGATCATTCAGCAGTTATTATTTGTACTTATTGGCGGCTCAGTCATTTCTGCGGTACTTGCATTCCTTTTAAAAAAAGAAAAAAAAAGTAAAAATTAAAACACAACATAAAGTTATGAAAAGTGTTTGCGTATTTTGCGGATCAAATTCAGGTAAGGGAGTAGAATATCTTGTGTCCGCGCAAAAGCTCGGAAAGTTAATGACTGGTAAAGGAATCGATCTGGTCTATGGAGGCGGTAATATCGGTATCATGGGTGAGCTTGCAAACACAGTCCTGCAGTATAACGGAAAAGTTATAGGTGTAATACCTGAAGATCTCGTCGCCAGGGAAGTTGCTTTCAAAGATGCAACAGAGCTGCGCATAGTAAAGACTATGCATGAAAGAAAATCTTTAATGTCTGAACTGTCAGACGGATTCATTATGATGGCAGGAGGTATAGGGACTCTGGAAGAATTTTTTGAAGTCTGGACGTGGGCTCAATTAGGTATTCATTCTAAACCTATCGGAATTCTGAATACTAATAATTATTTTGATAAACTTCTTGATTTTATTTATAAAGCTGTCGATGATAAATTTGTTCATGAGAAATATCTTGAAATGATCATAATCGAACATGAACCTGCTGTATTACTGGATAAAATGAGTATGTTCGAACCGATTAAAGTAAGAAAATGGATCGGCAATGAGGACATCTGAGTTAATGTTCAATTTTCAATGTTTAATGTATAATTATCTATATTGAGTACTTATTGAAATTTTTATTTTAATAGTTTTTTTAAAAAAGCATTGAACATTATACATTAATAATTGAAAATTGAACATAGAGGTTTTTAGAAAATTTTGCTTAAATAAAAAAGGAGTCACCGAAGATTTTCCATTTGGTGAAGATACACTTTGTTTCAGGTTAATGGGAAAAATTTTTGCCATCACTTCATTCAGCATACCTTTTTCAGTAAATCTGAAATGCAATCCTGAAAGAGCAGTTGAATACAGAGAAAGATATGATGAAGTAATACCTGGTTATCATATGAATAAAAAACACTGGAATACAGTGACGTTTGACGGGTCTTTGCCGGATAAGCTTTTAAAAGAAATGACTGATGATTCTTATAACCTCATAATAAATGGTCTTACAAAAAAACAGAAAGAAGAGCTTTTGAAACTCTGATATATTTAACTTATAAAATATATTGAACTATGATCTATCAATTGTAGCTGAATGCAAATTCTGACTTTTAAGTAAATTGATCTAAAATCCAATCAAAAATATTTTCACATAAATAGTGAACACACATGAAAAAAAAGATCGAAATTTCCATATCACCTGAAGAAAATGCTGACGAAAAAAATCGAGATGAAATTTTCCGCAGGATTTGCAGAGTTAAAAAAGGTGAAGAGTTTCACGTAAAATTAATAAACAGATCTATAGATGCGCGCAGCAGATATCCTGTAGTAAATATAACTGCTGAAGTTTACATTAATGAACCCCTAGTTCCAGAACCTGTCTTTTGTGACAATTATAAAAATGTATCTGATAAAAAAAGAGTCATCATAGCCGGTGCAGGACCTGCGGGATATTTTGCAGCACTTGAACTTCTCGAGCACGGAATTAAACCGGTAATATTTGACCGTGGAAAAGATGTCCGTGAAAGGCGAAGAGATCTGCGTGCAATTCAGCAGGAAGGTGTTGTAAATCCAGATTCGAATTACTGCTTCGGAGAAGGCGGGGCAGGGACTTACTCTGATGGGAAGTTATATACACGTTCACATAAGCGAGGTGATATTTATAAAGCTCTGAAAATTCTCACTGAACACGGAGCGCATTCGGATATTCTCATTGACTCTCATCCGCATATCGGCTCTAACAGACTTCCAGTACTTGTGCAAAAGCTACGTGAAACAATTTTGCATTATGGAGGCGAGATAAATTTTAATTCGACAGTTACTGATTTGATTATTAGAGACGAAAGAATAAATGGAGTTGTGATAAATGATACGGAAGAATTTTTTTCTGATTATGTAATACTCGCAACCGGACATTCTGCAAGAGATATTTATTATATGTTAAAAAGAAATAATATATTAACTGAAGCAAAACCTTTTGCAGTGGGAGTGCGTGTCGAACATCCGCAGTTACTGATCGACGAAATTCAGTACAAACAAAATCCGAGAAGTGAATATCTGCCGGCAGCTCCTTATAAGCTGACAGCACAATGCGGAGGCAGAGGAGTGTATTCATTCTGCATGTGTCCGGGCGGACTGATCGTGCCGTCTGCTACTTCGCCGGGTGAATTAGTAGTGAACGGAATGTCAATGTCGAGACGTGATTCGAAATTTGCAAACTCGGGAATAGTAGCAGCAGTTGAACTGGAGGATCTGAAAAATCATAAAGACCATGGTTCATTCATGGGACTTGAATTTCAGAAAGAGCTGGAAAGGAATTTTTTCAAAGAGGGTGACGGCGGTCAGAAAGCTCCTGCACAGCGGCTTACTGATTTTGTTAACGGGAAATTATCTGACACCTTACCTGAAAGTTCGTATATACCGGGTATATATTCAGCAGATCTGAATAATATTTTGCCCTCAGAAATTACTTCAAAACTCCGAGAAGCATTTATTCAATTCGGAAAAAAAATGAAAGGATATCTTACAGAGGAAGCAATTGTCACAGGTCCTGAGTCGAGAACGAGCTCGCCTGTAAGAATTCCGAGAGACCGAATAACATTTGAACATATTCAAATGAATGGACTTTATCCCTGCGGCGAAGGAGCCGGATATGCAGGCGGAATCATCTCTGCAGCGCTCGATGGACAGAACACAGCAAAAGCAATTGCTTTGAAACTAGAATAATCTTCTGCAATAATTTCTAAAAAATTTTGAACCAATAGATAAGAAACAATACAAACCTCGAAGGGGTGATACAAATATAAAAGATTAAACTTTAAGAAACCCCGAAGAGGTGAAATTATTATAAAAACATATGAAAATTATTAAAGCAACTTCCGAACATATCGAATCACTTGCAGAACTCTTTGATCTCTACAGACAATTTTATGAACAAACCTCTGACATACCTGCAGCAAAAATTTTTCTCGCAGAAAGAATTTCAAAAAATGAATCCGAAATTTTCCTTTGCTGCAATGATGATGGAAATGTAATGGGATTCACACAGCTTTATCCTTACTTCACTTCTGTCGGAATGAAACGCGCATGGATTCTCAATGATCTTTTTGTAAAAAAAGAATTCAGAAAAATGGGAGCTGCTGAATTATTAATAAATGCCGTCAGAAAATTTGCCTCGGAGACAGATGCTGCATATGTGATGCTCGAAACACAAAATTCAAATGAAGCTGCATGCAGGTTATATGAGAGGACTGGATTTGTAAAAGATGATGAGCATTTTTATTATTATTTGAAAATTTGATTGAGAGTTAAATTAAACTAATAGAACTAATCCTTTTGAAACTTTTGCCGTTATAATAGTTCTCAATAAAATTAATCATTTACTAAAATGAAAGAAGAGATCTTAAATAACTTAGAGAATCCCAGCGAGCTTGAAAAATTATACAGGGAAAATAAAGTTGTATTCAGAAAAGAATTTGATTTAGTTTATCCTGAAATTAAAGAAAAAATATCTGCTCAGATCTGGAATCAAAGACTTAATTTTGAAAGTGATGAAATATCCTGGGGAAAAACTAACGAACTAAATTTCGTAATTCTGTTATCTTTGGTTGCAGGTTTTTTGGCAAAGTTGCCAGTGTTTATAGGTTTAAGTCCTGAGTATTTTTACCCAAGAAACATATCTTTTATTGTTTTTCCTTTTCTGATTTTATATTTTGCATGGATACAAAAAGTAGATCTCAAAAAAATAACCTTTGTTTCATTAATTGTTTTTATTGCCATCATTTATATGAACATGTTACCTGACAATAAAAATAGTCACACCTTGATCCTTGCATGTATCCATATGCCATTATTTTTATGGGCTTTATTAGGATATATTTTTGTAGATGGTAATCTGAATAATTATCAAAGACGAATAGAATATCTTAGATTCAATGGTGACCTGGTGGTTATGACCGCTATTATATTAATTGCTGGCATAATACTTTCAGTAGTAAGCATGGGTCTTTTTTCAATGATCGATGTTAATATAAGAGAGTTTTATTTTAATTACATAATTGTCTTTGGACTTGCTGCTTCACCAATTGTCGGAACTTATCTTGTCAGGACAAATCCTCAGATTGTAAATAAAGTATCTCCCGTTATTGCCAAAGTATTCACCCCTTTAGTTTTGGTTACTCTAATTACATATCTAGCTGCAGTTATTATTACAGGTAAAGATCCATATAATGACAGAGAATTTCTTTTAATTTTCAATATGCTTCTGATAGGAGTAATGGCAATAATACTTTTTTCAATTGCAGAAACTTCAAGAGGTTCGGAAAATAGAATCAGTATTTATATGTTGTTTGGACTTTCTGTATTGACGATAATAGTAAATGGAATTGCCCTGTCGGCAATAGTTTTCAGAATTTCCGAATGGGGGATATCTCCTAACAAACTTGCTGTATTGGGAGGAAATATCCTTATCCTTATAAATTTATTATTTGTTAGTTACAGACTTTTCAAAACAATCAAAGATAAAAACGAAATAAATAATGTAGAAATAAGTATAACTTCATTTTTACCTGTCTATAGTCTGTGGACAGCTTTGGTTGCATTTGGTTTTCCTGTTCTTTTTAATTTCATATAAATTTTAAAACTCATTTTCTGTAAGGTAAAATTGCTTGTTATACCGGGAAAATTTACCTATCTTTGAATTAACAAAAATATTGAACATTATGAAAACTCAGATAACCAAAGAAAATAAAATTCTAAAAGCCTTACCGGATAAGATCAATGATACTGATGTATTACTTTATTTGCAGGACAAAAATGTAAACTGGGAATATGTACAAACGCTTAAGGACAGCACTAATTTTAATGATGAAATATTATCAGACTGTCTGAATGTAAGTGTGAAAACTTTTCGTACCTATAAAAAACCAAAGCAGGAAATAAGTGCTAATTTAAAAGAACATGTTCTTTTATTTTTATCTTTAATTCAGCATGGGAATAAAGTCTTTACTACTATAGATAAATTTGAAGAGTGGCTTCTAAAGGAAAACTTTTATTTTAATGAAAAAGCACCTATAGAATATCTCAAAACCATTACAGGTATCAGGTATATTGACGACAGACTGACAGCACTCGAATATGGTGATAACGTTTAATAAATTAATAAATGGAATTATTCAGAATATCATCTGAAGAATATTCGAAAGAGTTGGTCTCTTCAGGAAGATCAAACAGATGGAATAAAAACGGAGAACAAGTAATTTATACAGGAGGATCCAGATCACTGTCAACACTTGAATTAATAGTTCATAGAAATTCCATCAAACCCGACATCAATTATAAAGTACTTACAATTTCGATTCCTGATTCAGAAAATAATATTAAAACAATTAAAACAAAAGATCTGCCTGAAAACTGGAGAAAATTAGAAACATATTCAAAACTTCAGGAGATTGGCAGCGAATGGATCCAAAGTAAAGAAACCCTTTTACTAAAAGTACCTTCAGCAGTAATACCTCAGGAATATAATTACGTAATTAATACCGAACATTCAGATTTTAAAAAAAAAGTAAAGCTCATCAGAACAGAAGAATATTTTTGGGATGAAAGGCTTTTATAAAAAAAACTTATTTAGTATAATTCTTTTTAAAAAAGTAATTTTCATATAAAAAAAACCGGCACTCTCATACCGGTCTTATTTTATAAATATAAACAGAAACCATCAAATCCTTACCTGTTCATGACACTCTCTACATGATTAAAAATTAAAAATTTATGAAAAACATTTTCACTTTTTATTTTACAAGTATCATACTTCTTGTCTGTGATAATTCATTTACTGTCAGTTTATAAAAATAAACTCCTGAACTTAAATTATTACCAGTAAATTCTGATTCATGTTCACCTTCATTTTGTGATCCATTTACAAGTGTGGTAATTTCATTTCCAAGCGTATCAAATATCTGAAGAAGTACTTTTGAATTTTTGTTTAACTTATACCCGATACGGGTGTTTGGATTAAAAGGATTCGGATAATTTTGAAATAATTGAAAATCCTTTACAACGCTGGTTTCATTTTCGTTTATGGAAATTAATGTTCCGTCTTCAGTGATGGTTATATTCTGATCTACAGGTACATTTGTAAAATATTGATCTTCACCTGAAGGCCATTCGACTTTGATAGAATCTATCACTGCAGCATTGCCGAGACCAAAATGCAGTATCAGATTCTGAGTGCAGTATCCTGCTTGTCCGCTGATCTCCTGCATTTGTGTTACAGTGTTTCCGTTGATGTTAGCACTTATTCTGACTTTAGTTCCGATCGCAGATTTGTTTGAAGTGGTACCGGTACATTTTATATTGATCCAATTATTTCCATTTGTGAGTTCATTTCTGTACAGAGCATTTTTCTGATTTTCGTTAAAAGTATTTGCAGCAGCCAGGTCAAGGTCACCGTCATTATCATAATCACCCCACGCAAATCCGTAAGTATATCCCGAATCATTTACAAGTACTCCTGAAGTAACTTTTTCAAAAGATGCGGTACCTGTTTCCATCAGATTATTTTTATATAATTTATTCACAAGCTTCTCTGTAAATGAAGGACCTTTATATGCCTGCGAAATGAACATATCCAAATCACCATCATTGTCATAATCGCCCCAACCGCCGACAGCATTATAACCCTGCTCTGTAACCAAAGGATCATTTGTAATTTTTGTAAAATTAAAATTACCGTCATTTCTATAAAGAGAGTTCAATTGATTGTTAGTGTTAGTTACAAAAGCATCCAGATCACCGTCATTGTCATAATCACCCCAACTCGCACTCCATGATTCTCCGCCGCCTGCTGTTAATGGAGTGTTTGTAATAGCAGTAAAATATCCGTTGCCATTATTTTTGAAGAACTGTTCGTTCTGATTATTTTCTCTGCAGACAAAGATCTCAGGAAGTCTGTCACCATTTATATCCACCCAGTTTACACCTCTTGCAAATGCAGTCTGACTGAATACTGCACCAGTATCAATTTTTACAAAGTTACCGCTGCCTGTATTTTTGTATATAAAATTTTTATGATTTGTACCTGCGCTGTTAGTTACAAACAGATCGACCAGTCCGTCATTATCATAATCTCCCCAACTGCATGTCTCTGAATAACTCTGATCCAAAGATACAGGACTGTTAGAAAGTAATGTAAACGAACCATTGCCGTTATTTTTATAAAGCGGATTGATCCTGTTATACCAGTTCACGACACACATATCCGGAAATCCGTCATTATCAAAATCTCCCCAACTGCTTCCGTCCGAAGGCAGAAAGTCTGTGACTACAGGGTCATTTTCAATCTTCACAAAAGTACCGTTGTCATTTCTGTAAAGAAAATTATTCTCACCACCCTGTTTACCATTGGAAATAAAAAGGTCAAGGTCGTTATCATTATCGTAATCGATCCAGTTTACACTCCGCGAAGCACCGCTGTCAAGACTTACTATACTTTGTTCTATCTTGATAAAGTCCTGTGACTTTAATTGCGTTAGGGCTGTAAATGTGATCAGGAAAATGGTTATTAATGTTTTCATAGTTTTTAAAGTTTAATATTTATAAAATTATAGAAAATATACGACTGTTATTAATCTCTGATTCGAAATGTTCAGGGAAAAATCCGGGGTTAAATTTGATTCCTGAGAAGATGTTTTCCTTATTGCTAATATTTGAATATATACACGTAAGCTATACAAAGATACTTTTATCGGTTGATATACGGATACTTTTTTACCATATTTTTTTAATTCTATGAATACTAATACAGAACTTTTTGATCTGATAAAATCGCTTTCTTCCAGCGAAAAAAGATATTTCACACTAAATGCATCCGTGCAGAAAGGTAACAAGAAATATCTAAAACTCTTTGATCTTATGGATTCTCAAAGATCCTATGATGAAAAAGCATTAAAATCTTTTAAAGGAAACGAAGACATTATAAAGAATTTTAACTTTACAAAAAATTATCTCAGTAAATTGATTTTTAAAAGTCTTCTGAATTATAAAAATGAAAAGTCAACTGATGCAAAACTATTTAACATGCTGCAGAGATGTCGGATACTTTTTGACAAAGCTCTGTTCCGACAATATTTTAAAACTGTAAAAGCAGGTAAACAGCTTGCCGAAAAAAATGAACGATTTAGTTTTCTACTCGAGTTTATGGAAATTGAAAGACAGCTTACAAAAAAGGAAGAACTGTCAGGAGTAAATATAGAGGAGGTGTTTGATGATGAACTTAAAATCCTCAATAAGATTCGTGATATAAATAATTATAAAAAAACTGTGTCCTTACTGTTCAGGTTTTACAGAACAAAAGGTTTGATCAGGTCAGAACAGAATGAAAAAGATCTGGAAGAATGTATGAATGATTTACTCAAAGTTTCAGAAACAGTATCTGACGGAATGGGTATGTCTGTGACAGCAAGAGAGCGATATTTATTTGCGATGAGCATAGCCGAAGAGATCAAAGGAAATTTTGATGCTTCTTATAATTTTTCTAAAAAAAGAATTAAGCTGATATCCGAAAATAAAAATATATTTGGTGAATCATTATTTGACAATTTTAAAGACTCAGTTCTTTCTGCAATATATTCTGCGGCTATATCCCAAAAATTTGAATTAGCTAAAAAACATCTCACATACCTTAAAAGAATTTCAGGTAAATCAGAGATCAATGATTTGAATATATTACTTACAGAACTTCAGGTTGATCTAATCAAAATATTGAGTGGAAAAACTTTTAAAAACAAAAATGCAGCTTTATTGAATGCAGAAAATTATTTAAAATGTAATAAGGATAAAATTACAATTAACACTTATAATCTTACTGTTTACAGACTTTCATCAATATATTTTTTTGAAAAGAATTATGCCGAGTCATTAAGGATCTATACTGAATATTCACTTGAAAAAAAATCAGGACTCTCACCGTTCATAGAATCTTATGCAAGAATGTTTTTGATACTAATCCATTTTGAACTAAAAAATTTTAAACTGCTTGAATACATGATCCCATCGGCTAAGAAGTATATTAAAAGCAGAAATTCATTACACAAAACAGAGGATATCGTATTGAATTATATTTCAAAAATGAGCAAGCAGAATAAAAACACGAATCAAAAAACATTACTTTCTGAATTAACTAATGATCTTATTAGATTTAAAAAAGATAAATATGAGAAGAATGCATTTGAATATTTTGATTATCTCAGGTGGGCAAAGAATATTAATTATTAAACTGAAGTTACGCAAAACTAGAATTCGTTTATTTTTAAATTCCATTTTAAGTTATTTTGAATTACACAATCAAAGAGTATAAATCTGATCTTGTAAATTGTAGAAATATTTTTTTTAATTCTAA
>JBATSB010000144.1:0-2644 GCA_049293015.1 Ignavibacteria bacterium | reverse complement strand
CGGCTATGTTATGCACTTCCTTTTCAGCCCCGTCCATTGTAGCCATATTAGCAGCTATTTGAATTGCTCTTTTCCAACTGAATTTCTTATAGAGGTTGTCTTCAGTATCTTTCGGCTGTCTTGTGATAGGTTTTTGATTTTTGGCTGCTAAACTTCTTTTCTCAGCATCTTCAATATCAATTGCCCTGTCAATTTCTTTATCCAAATTCTTAACTTCAGCATTCAGCAAATCAAATCTTTTCTGCTCTGCTTCTGTAAAGTCTCTTATGTTTTCTCCTTCCGGAGCTTCGTCTCTCGCCTTCCCAAGTAAGAGATCCATTTCATTTATTTTGCTTTCCCGAAGTTCCTTTAATTCATAGGAACTTCTCATATTCAAATTATTTTAAACGTTTAAAAATATTTTCATTCATCTGCATTCTATTTACTCCCTTTGTGTCTTTTATAGGTTCTGTATCTGTAATTATACCTTGTTTTGTTGCTTCCCCTGTACCTGTTATATATATTCTTTCAGCTTCTTTGTCGATAGCATTTTGTAGTTCTTGCTTTATATAATCATCTAATGTACCGTTATTAATTTCTTTATTTTCAGCCCTGAACTTGCTTTTTTGGTCTGCCCCAATCGGAACTAAACTATTTTCCATCGGAGTCCAACTTTTACGGATTACCAGGTCTTTTGCCGTATCTTCATTAATCCACTCCCTACCCTGATATTCTGCTTTTTTACCTGGCTTAATTGTGATTGAATCGTCTTCATTAACCCTGTACCCGACTGAAGTAGAATCAATATGACCTTCCCTAACTTTTTCGTATAAGTCATTTTCGACCTTTGAAAAAATATTAGTGACTTTAACCGCTCTTGTCCCGTCTTCCAAGTTAATTATTTTGAAATCGGTTGTACTGCCAATTACATTTTTTGAAGTTGAGCGGTCGTGTGCATCAATTAACGGAATTTTACTAACTCTTTTCATCCCATCCAGCATTAAAACCTCATTGATGAAATCCCACCGGTAAAAGTCAAATACAGTTACCGGTGTTTCTGTTGTGAGGATTCCTTCTACCGACCTTTTATTATCGTCAGTGGTTTGCGGTTCAATCACCGCTCTTTGATTATAATTTATATAGCTTTTACTCATTATCATTATTATTTTCTGAATTATTATCGGAATTATCTGTTTTGTTTTCAGTTGAATTATCTTTACTGAAATACTCCTCTGTTTTGTTTAACGGCATTAAATTATTTACAGGGATAAAATATTGATCACCGCCTTCAACCGGGTCGTCATCTTCGTATTGTCTTATTTCGTTTGGTGACATTGAACCCGTATCAAATCTCATTTTGTAATATGCTGACCGGCTTTTAATATCACCTCTTAACAGTCCGTTTAACTCTAATTTTGTATAATGGTCTTTTATTTCGTTTGAACGGAATATCTTTCTGTTTAATTCCTGCTCAAACATAGTAGCAATTGGTGTCAAACTACTTTGAACGTAATTAATCATTATGTTTTCCAGACTTGAGAAACTTGCAGCCTTACTACCTGATAAAAGTTCAATCGGATAGTTAAAAATTCGTGCAATATCTTCTATTTGGAAATTTCGTGTTTCAATGTAGGAAACATCTGATAACGGCATGGTATATTTGAGCGGTTCAAAGGTTGTACCTTCGTCTAACGCTCCGACTTTACCGGCATTTTGCATTCCTGAGTAAGTATCTGCAAAACTTGAACGGTATTTATTTAATTGGTCGGTTGTTAAAGTCTTTGCATATTTCAAATAACCACCTAAAAATAAACCGTTTTCATATAATTTTCTTCCCATCCGGGTAGCTGACATGCCAACTTGAATAGATTCAGCGTGAAGTTTTATCTTTGATTTGCCTCTTAAACCGTTTAGATTCAGGTCTGATATGTGAATCATATCGTAATCAAAAATTATCTCATCGGTTTCTGTATTTTTGTAGTATAAATACTTTTGACCGGCATCAACTCCAATATAAACTTCAATTTTATAAGGTTCGATTAATTCGTATGCAACTGGTCTACCTGAATAGGCATTTCTAATAATCTTTGCAAATCCATCACCCCATAATTCATAATTAGCAAATAAAGTCCTTTTAAATGCAAAACTTGTGTATAATCTGTTTGGATATTTAGAAAGTAGAACATATTGGTCATGGTCTGATGCTTCGAGCCTTGATCTGCCTTCTTTTTTATAGATTTTTGACGGCAAACTTGCTAAAGTTGAACTTTTGCGGTCAACTACGGAATAGATTGCACCAAAAGATAAGGAACTTTCGGGAGTTACACTAATGGCATTACTTGAATTAATCCCAAAAAACTCATTCCAAAATGCAGGATCAGCAGTCTTAACCCCTGTAATTTGCTGAGTTACTACACCCCTACCGGTAATAAAATCTGTAATTCTGCTTAAAAAACTCAAAATATATTTTATTTTTCACAAATATATGCCGAGTTTTTATATTTTGTGTTACTTTAAGTAACATTACACATAATTAGTCTAAATAGAATAAATCCGCTTCTTTTTTAAAATATGTGTTTTTGGTGTTTAATTCTAAAATATTACCGTCTGGATTTTCAAGTTTGATTTTCTTATATTTCTGTTTAAACTTTTTTAAGGTATGCGG
>JBATSB010000143.1:0-20277 GCA_049293015.1 Ignavibacteria bacterium | reverse complement strand
AAACAAGAAATGCTATTTGCAAAATAAAATTAGCAAGAGGTAGTTTTAAAAAATAAAAATAATCTGTCCAAAACAGAAGTATTTTAAAACTTTATTGCCTTTTTAAAAATGTTTTGGACAGCAGTGGTTAATATTAGTTATAAAGATTTTTTTCTTAATACTATCTTACTTTTTTTTATACTTAATTCTTCCAAAGAATAATTGTTTCTATAATATTCATTTAAATTCAGGTTTTTCAATTGTTCAGTTTCTTTATCATCAGGATAATCCGGTTCAACATTTAGAATTTCAAATTCAGTTTCATTTATTATTTTAATATAATCAATATGCCTCATTCTGTTTTGATACATTATTGCCGGATTTAATTTTTTCCATTCGTTCCCTGAAAATTTCAGATAATTATATACAGAAATTGAATCATCAAAATAAGAATAGTGATCCACGTAATCTATTTCATTTGACATTATTCCACCGGGTTTTAAAATTCTATAGCATTCTTTTATTATATCTGGCAAATCCTTCTGAGGTATATGCTCCATTGTTGCATTTGAAATGATAAAATCAATTGAATTGCTTTGAATACCTGTATTCTTTGCATCAAGCGGCGCGTTATAATCTATTCTTAAAAATTTTTTCAATACATCTTTATAATTTTTTCTATTTACTTCCGGAATATTTTCCGTAAACATTGACTCTATTCCAAATTTACTTTTATGAATTTCTAATCTTTTTAAAGAATCATTGATCAATTCCGGAAAGATCAGTTCGCGGATATCAATACAGATTAATTTTTTAAATCCAAGCATACTCATGGAAATCGGAATAATCATATCATATCCGGCTCCGAATTCATAATAAGTGCTATCCGCGGGATTATTTAATAAACAATATTTCTTATAATTTTTGAAATGTCTGTTTACGATTTCAAGCTTGTCTAAAAAAAGGTGGTGAGGAATTGGCAGAGATTTTGTAATATATTTTTGGAAAAAATAGTTTACAGTTTCTCCCTTTGGTAAAATAGAAAAAAAATTTTGCAGATACGCTTTATATTTATAATTCATTTATTTCGTTATTTTTTAAAAAACTTAACTTTAAGAAGTCTCTGTTTATAATTATTTTTATCATATTCCTGGAATTCATAATATTTATTAATAAAAGGTTTCTTTAGACTTACCAATATGTTTTCTAACGCTTATTTTAGAGCAGTTTTATGAATAAAATACTTATTAAATTATTCTGAATTATATAAGATCTTTATTTATAATTGCTAATTTTTTCAAATAAGACAGATAATATAATTCTGAATTTTTCCATATATTGAATTTCTGCTTGACTAATTCTAGTGCATTATTTTTTATTAATTCTAATTTATTTGAATTATCATAAATATAATTAATTTTTTCCTGAAAACATTTTTTATTATTTACTTCAAACATAAATCCTGTTTTATTGTCTTCAACTATCTCCGCAATACCGCCGACATTTGATGCTAATACGATTTTTCTTTTAATCATTGCTTCAATAATTACCAAACCGAATCCTTCCCATAATGACGGAACACAGATCAAATCGCTAATCTCAATAAATTTTTCAGTCTCTTGCTGAAAGCCCATTAAAAAAACATATCCTGATAAATCATTTTCAACAATTTGAGATTCAATTTCACTTCTTAGTTCTCCTTCACCCAATATCAAAACTTTTACGTTCTTTTTTTCTTTCAAAAAATCTTTAATGGCATCCAAAAAAAAAACGTGACCCTTTTGCATAGTTAGTCTTCCAAGAATTGTAATAAGAAAATCATCTTTCGAAATATTAAATTTATTTCTAAAATTCTGGATTTCTGTTACTCCTAACTTGTACTGCTCTTTATTTACATCTATACCATTATAAATTACTTCCGTTTTTTTTTCAAATGATTTGTTTCTGTTAACCAGATATTTTTTTACTATTTCTGAAATTGCAATTAAATTTGAACCGGAATATGAAATTATAAAATTATCAATCAGATCCAAAATGGATAGCTTATTTATATCTGCTTCATTCTTATCAAATGAATAATTATGACAAGTAGAATAGATAACAGGAACACCTGCCTGCTTTGCTGCAATTCTTCCGTAAAAGTCAGCAGTTATCAAATGAGTATGTACAATATCAGGTTTTATTTCCTTTAAAATTTTTTTTAATTTTGTAAGTATATTTCTATTAAACAGTCCGCTTTCCTTTAAATCAATATATTTAATTCCGGATTCATCAAACATTTTTAAAAATTCACCCGAATTTATGATGATAATAGTTATATCCAGATCATCTTTGTGCTTTAAATAATTAACTATGTCGAATAATAACGTTTGGGCTCCCCCAAGACTAACATCAGAAATAATATAAACGAGTTTTATTTTCACTACCGGTTATCTTTATTAGTTGTTTGAATAATTAACAAATCTATATATTCTCCTCTATGATTTTCTGGAAACATAATGATTTGGAATATTAGATTAAACTTTTACAATAGTTTTCATAGATGAACAATTTAAATATATCTTCAGAACATTAATTATTTGATTTGAAGTATATGGAGATTTTTTTTTGTTAAATACAATCACTAATAATCTTAAAAGCATTCCTAAAATAAATAATAATCTGATGAAATTTCTTTTAAAAAATCCAAAATGTTTATTCATATATCTCATTTTGCTTAAATGAATATTATAATAACATACATCATATCTGTTTTTAGGGTTAATACTACTTCGTTCAATATGTTGTATTTTAATATTTGGAAGAACTACTATCTTAAAATCCAATTTACTTAAACGAAATTCAAGGTCAACATCTTCATAATAAAGAAAAAAGCTTTCATCGAATCCTTCGAGCTTTTTATATAATTCCGATCTGATAAACATACACGCCCCTATAACCCAATCTACTTCTAACGATTCTCTATTGCTTTCAAGTGCAAGTTTATCCAAAAGCTCTTTTATCCTTTCAGGAATTTTTCTGGTAATTGCTTCACTAAATTCCCAGAATACCGAAGGGAAATAATTATAAGTGTATTGAAAGTTTCCATTAGAATCAGTCAACAAAGCTGAACACAATCCCACATTTTTATTCTTTTCCATAAATTGGAAGAATTCATATATTGCATTATCTTTCAGGACAATATCGGGATTTAAAAATAAAAGATACTTTCCTTTTGCATTTTTAACACCGAAATTACATCCTGCACCAAAACCATCATTAACTTTTCTGAATATAAATTTTACCGCAGGAAATTCATTAGGAAAATATTCAATACTTCTGTCCGGTGAATTATTATCAACGACTATAATTTCATAATTGATCGATTTAGTATAATTTGAAATAGAGTCTAAACATTTTTTTATGTGCTCGGTAGTATTATAATTCACTATTATCACGGAAACGTCAGATTGCATTTAAAATAATTATTTTTTTGAGTTTAAAATTTTTCTGCTTATATTTGCATCGCATTTCTAAATATTTCTTCGTGTTGCCTCAAACTCCTCTCTAAAGAAAAATTTCTATGATATGTTTCCTTTGAAGATTTTATAATTCCTGTATATAACTCTTTGTCATTTTTCAATTTTAAAATATGCTCAGACAGAGTTTGAGAATCATTCACATCATACAATAATCCATTTTCATAGTTTTTAATTATTTCTGAAACTACACCTACTTTAGTGGAAATTACAGCTCTTTCAAGGAACATTGCTTCCAGTAATACTAAAGATTGACCTTCTTCTTTTGAAGTTATCACAACGCAATGAGATTTTTTAATTTCTTTAATCAAAGATTTCTTATCCAATTCTCCAACGATTTCAAACGAATTCCGATTTTTTGAATTTTCAATTTCTTTTAACAAATGGTCAAAATATTTATTATCAACGTTTTTTCCAATAAACTTTACTAAAATATCATCTGAATTATTAATTAAATTGACTGCATTTACCAAAGAAAGTTGATTTTTTAAATCATAAAAAGCTGCAATATTTAGAATAACAAATTTTTTATTTCTATCTTTTTCTTCCTCAGTTTTGTTATAACATTCCTGATAAAAATCTTCCTCTATAGATGAATGAATTATTTTAATTTTGTAATTTTCTGATTTCGAATATAAATCATACAAAAATTTTGAGATTACTATAATTTTTACAGATGTTTTCGAAACAAATTTATAAATTAAATTTCTTATCCATGCAGGATTAATTTTTTCTTTAATTGATAAGACATAAGGAATCTTGAAAAAGTTAACTACCAGCATTTCCACAAAACATACAGATGAATTTATAAAACATAGGTCGATATCTCGATTCTTAATCAAAAATGGAATCATTTTAAACAATTTTTGTATGCTTCTAATTATAAAGGCTAAATATCCTCTAAATTCAAATTTATATACAGGAAATACTTTATTGGGTATAATTAAATACTTATCTGAAAATGAAGCAAATAATTCTGATCTCGGACCATTCGGAAACATAGAATAAATTTTATATTTACCATGCAGATATTTAAGTAATCTTAAAAAATCATCTTCGCCTCCTCCTGTGGCAGAACTTGAATGAGAGATGAGCAAAATCGTTTTCAATTGTTATTTTAAAGTATTATCTGAAATTATCAGATATTAAAGAATGTTTTCAGTTTATAAGAATTATTAAATATTAATTGTTTGATGCAATTTATCTAAATATTCAACACTATTTGAAAATGAGGAACTGCTTAAATATGACTCATTTAACTTCAGTTATCATTTTATAAACTCTGATATAATCTATTTCCATTTCATAAGGAGCATCTTCATTTCCAACAATAAAATTATTCTGTTCCTGTTCTTTTATAGCTACATTAGCGAGAATATACAATGGAGCAGTTGGAATTCCCACTTTTTCTTCGAATACTATATTATTATCAAGTTTCCATATCATTTTATCGGGAAAACATTCGAATGACCAGACCATCCATTTGTCGGCAAAATCTCCTTCTATATCTTTTCCTTTTGAATAAAAAAACGGTTCGTTTTTACCTCCATAAAAATCATTATGAAGACCCGGATAATCCAATCCCCAGTGATGAGCACTTGATATACTGTTTTTATTTATACCAAAATATTCAAATACATCTATTTCTGGTAGTGTTGGAATCTGTATTGGAACTAGCCAGAATGCAGGCCAGAAACCTTTTCTGAATGGAAATTTCACTTTCATTTCCCATTTACCGTATGCCTGAAGAAAACTTTTGGAACCGCAGATCATACCGGACGTGAAATTAAAATCCGCTTCATTTTCAACATCCTTACCGTGAACTTTCTCTTTTTTTGCAATAAGCTTAAGAATACCATTCTCAACTTTCACATTTTGGTCACTGTACCATTGAATTTCCTTATTTGACCAGATGGTTCTTCTTCCACTTTCAAAATGAGTTATCCATTTATTAGAATCAAAACTATCAAAATTGTCTTCAAATGTGAGTTTCCACTTATAATTTGATTTTTCGGACTCGACGGATTCTTTGGATTCTTTGGATTCTTTAAATATATCTGAACTAATGAATATTGAAAAAGTTAGAAAAGATATCAGTAAAACAATTATAATTTTCAATTTTTATATATTAATGATCTAAAAATAATTAGAGTTTAAAATATTTTCTTTATTATTTCTATTCTTAAAAACTTTATGTTGAATATTTGAAAATATTTATATTTATTTTATCAAATGAAGAAAATGTTCTTGATTTTTTATAACTTTTAAGAATGTCAATAATTACTTAATATTTTATCAAAAATTAATAAATTTGATTTTTCTGAGATCTCCAGCTAAATTCTGGTGCTTTCAGTTAGTAAGCCTTTTCCATCTTCAATCAACTCCGGAATATCGGAAATCTGAGAAAAAATTACCGTTAATCCGTAATACATTGCTTCACAAACTGCCATTCCAAATACTTCCATAACGTTGGGAATACAAAAACTGCCGATTTGAAAGATAATCCTCCGTTTATCTTTGCTTACTCTTCGATGGAAAAAGACCCTTCCTTCTAGACCTCTTACATATTGACTTTTGAAAGCAATATTTCCTTATATATACAGGAATTTTCTCCTTTACCTATGATATTCAACTCAAAATACAGCAAAGATAATGATTTTAATGTTTCTATTAAATATATAATTCATTTTCTTTTCTAAATAATGCTCAATAGTGTTCAATAGTGTCAGTCTTTCATGTCATAGCTCTCGAATGTGATATCATTAAAACAGTTTTCATATAATCTAAATAATTTCCAACTATTTTCTTAATTTTTTTAAATAACTGTATATTTTTAATTTTTCACTTTTTTCAATAACCATATAAGACCAAATGAATAAAATGATAATATTTGAAAATAAAGAGTAATGATAAAAATATATTGACATTAAAAATGTCATAAATATAATTATAGAAGAAAAAATTACGTTCTTAAATACTTTATTGTCAAACTTAAATTTAATTTCCTTCCTTGAATAAAAGAAATATAGTAAAAAATGAACTGTAAATGAAAGTAAATAACAAATTGGTATTGAGTCTAAATCATAATTCAAAATTTCTAATGCAATAAAAGGTGTAAGTAAAAAAGTAAAATTAAAAATCAGATCTATTAATATTAGCTGTTTTATTTTCATTTGAGGAATAAGCCATAAACCGAATAAAGCAGCAGAAGCCTTAAAAATATCTCCTATCAACTGAAATTTCAAAAGTCCTGTAGCATCTGAAAAACTCTTACTATACAGCAATACAATGATAAAATCCTTATATGTAAAAATAAGAATTACGATAGGAATTAATATTAATAGTAAAAACCTGTAATTGTTATTTAGCTCTGATACAATCTCGTTTTTGTTTTTTAAACTTGATAATTTTGGCAGAGTATAGTTGGTTAAAAAAATATAAATGAGCGTGAAAGCATTGAGCGATAACGATAAAACCGATTGATATATTCCGTTATCCTCAAATCCCAAATTTCCTATTATTAACCTTCTTAATACAATCATTGAACCCTGTTGCATCATAGAAGATAATAGTGCTACAAAACCTATCTTATAAATTATCGATTTCTCACTAGAGGATAGAGTCGTTTTTACAGAATTGAAGTACCTTCCAAATGTTCCCCGGTATTTGATTATAAATGTAGAAAGTGGAATTAATGAAAAAACAAGAAGATAATATGCTACTCCTTCAAAATTAAAATAATATATTATTGGGATTAAGATTGCGGTTGAAACAATTGCAGAAATAACAGTAATATTAACTAAAATTTTTATTTCAGACATTCCTCTTATCAACGATTCAACCAGAGAATATAAAACCAAAAAAGGAATACACAACATTATAATAATAAAAAATGTCTTGTAATCGTAACTTCCAATAATTAAATAAGAAATTGAATCTGAGAATATGATTAGCAGCAGAGTAACAGGAAACGAAATAACTAAAGATATTTTTATAAAATACTCAATGTAAGCTCTGATCTTTGACTTTGATTCTTCAGTATTTTCCTGTACTAAAGGAGGAAGTCTTGTACTCAAACCTAGCGGCAATCCGAGATTTATAGTATTGGAAACTAAATTTACAAAATTAAACAACTGGTTTACAACACCAAATCCTGAAGGACCGAGGAAGAGTGCATACATTTTTACCCTTATGACTGAGGAAGCAAAATTTGCAATAACAGCAAGAGATAATTTTGAAGTTACTTTAAGTAGCTTAAGAATAATTTTTTAATTTTATTTTTTTAATCTTAATCCTTAGCATGAATGGTGGGAGGAACCAGGTTATAATACAAATAACCAAAAAACATCAGGAATATTGGCATTACAAAATATTCCGGATAAAATATTAGATCTTCAAGCATGTTTTGCAATAAAAGTCCCATTGTAACTGCAAGACATAAATTGATTCTGTTTTTTTTCTTAAGTTCATTTTCTTTTTGCAGTTTCCAAAAATTTTTTATAATTACAATTGCGATTATAAATATGATTGAAATTGTAAATAACATACCAAATTGAATACCCAATAATAAAATTAAATTATGAGGATCTACGACATTTTCAACACTGCCAAAAAATATTTTTTCTGTTTGAAATACATCAACGAAATTGTATACTCCGTATCCCCATAAAAATGAGCTCTGATCTGCAGTAATCATATCAATTGCAGTTATAATCAACAAAGCTCTTCCAATAGAACTACCGGATTTTGCCATAGCAAACTCAATAAAAAAACTTAAGATCACAATTAGAAGTATTATAGCAGTAGATATAAATATTTTCTTAGATTTATTGTAAGTAAAGACAAGCATCCCAAGAAATACACCCATATAACCGGCTCTGCTATAAGTAAACAACAGACAAATTATAAACAGAATAAGAATCAATCCAAATATCTCTAATGATATTTTTTTTGAAAAGTATTTATAGATTAAAATTGGAGTTACAATAGTATATAAGAATGATGTCGTATTAGGATGTGCAAACAAGCCTGTAGTTGTAACAGAATATGCGGGAATTGGATGATATCCAATTATTAGCATTACCAGGGAAAGTAATGAACTAATAATACCAAGTACTAATAAAAATGAAAGGATGAATTCAAAAAAATTTTCATCATTGAACATTTTTTTTGCAAGAATGAACAAAAAGGAAAAAGTTACTACGAAATATGAAAGTGTTTTTGCTATTGAAAAAATATCAAGATTATACTTAATATTATGGATATATGAATAACAAAATGAAATTATAGCAGCTAAGAATAAGAACTGTAAAAGTTTATTTGATCTTTTGAGTTGAAATGATAATAAATTATCAATATTCAGTTCAATTAGGAGTATAAAAACGAAAATAAATAACCCGAAAATAAGAATTCCACTAGTCACCTGACCAGCTAATGGAAAAATTGTTCTGGCATAAATACTCAGAAGCAAAAGACCAAGGATTAAATAGTATTTTATACTTAAATTGAATAGCAAAACAATTTTATTTAATTTGCCTGTATTATCTTAAAATCACTAAATTTTTTCTTGAAAACATAATAAGAGAATGCAAGTATCCCGACAAGAAACATTGCAATTAGAGTAATTGTTAAACGCTTAGGTTTTACTTTTTTTTCCGGTAGGCTTGGATTATCAAGTACCAATACAGTTGGTGTTTCTTTTTTTTCTTCTATTTTTGCTTGCTCCAGGATTGGGATAATAAAAGTGAGAATTTTATTTTGGATCTCGACATCTCTTTGCAATCTGAAATAATTCATCAGAAGATCTGGTGCACCTTTTAGAGATAAACTGCCGGAATTATCAGGTGAATTTTGAATATCCGATAATTGCTTTTTAAGCAATGCAATTTTTTCACTTTGCATTGAAATTTCACTTTCATTCGGGGCTAATATTTTTTTAAGTAGATCAAGCTTTACTTCTTCTGACTTAATTTCTATATCAAGAGTAACTTCCGACTGAGCAGCAGCTTTTACAGTTATATCAGGTGCAATTCCATTTTCATTTTGGTATTGTTTCAGACTGTCTTCAGCTTTTGTCAATTGTTCCTTTACGATTTTATAACGTTCTTCAAGAAATTCCCTGTTATTTTTTGCATTCAAAATATTAAGCTCAACATTGATTTTATTTAGCTGAAAGATCATAAAATCGGCAACCTTCTGTGCTCTCTCAGGATTTATATCATAAATACCAATTTCCATTGTTCCTGCTATTTTGTCTTTTTTAATTTCCAGAATATTTTCACGAAAATGCTTTACGGCTTCCTGCATGTATTTAAAATCCCATTCTTCATTCAAATTGAATCTAATAATTGTCTCTTCAATGTTTTTCCTGCTGATTAAAATATTTTCATATAAAGCCAGTTCTTTAGAACTTGAACCTGCTCCACCGGTAATATCTCCCAGTTCTCCAAGATCCGGTATACCTCCGATTAAACCGCCCAGACCTTCAGATTTCTTGGCAGATTTTATGCTTCCGACTGATAAAAAAACAGGATCTATTATGAAAAAAACAATAAAAGCAGTTACTAAACCTGTCAATAAACTTATAATAAATATATTCCTTTTATTCTCGAAAAATATTCTAATTAAGTCTATTAAAGTAAAATCACTTTCAGTATTAGTTTCTAAATTTGTTTTCTGCAAATTGGTTTTTAAAATTTAATGAGTTTTCAGATGAATTTATTTATTACTATCTCTGATTAATACATAAGTAGTTAGAAACGCTAATAAAACCGAAGCAATTTGAGCCATTAATCCTATAGTAAAACTAAATGGTAGATTAACTTCTTTTGGGACATATACAAAATCACCGGATTCAATAACTGCTTCATCAGGTTCGTACCAGTTTCTTGTGTTGAATTTTATAACTCTCGTATCATCTTCTTCTGCTGCAAGTGCATATCCGCCGGCTTTTTTAATATAATAATCTACATCCTCACCTTTCTTAAATGGTACATATCCTTCTTGACCTACCTGACCAAAAACATAAACAATATTTTTATTATCATTTATATATATTATATCTTTTCCTTCAAGTAATACATTTTGTGACTCATCATTTTTATTTAACAATTTGTCAAAATCTACTATTACTCTATTTCTTCTTGATTGTATATCAGCAATATAATTTTCTTTATCCATTTCTGTGACGATCAGATCATTCGCCCTCATATTGATCAGGATTTCAGAAGTATCTTTTGCAGTATATTCCGCATCATAGTCTCTGAATAAAATACTAAGAGGTAAATAAGCTTTTTCCTTAAGACCACCTGCCATTTCAATTACATCTTTTAATCTCGTATTTTTAAATGAAATTGGATAATATCCGGGTCTTAAAACTTCACCCAATACAAGTACAGAGAGATTTTTCTGGTAATTTATTTTTGATTTAACATAGATCCTGTCAAAACTTTCTATTTCAAATTTTTTATCTACTTCAAAATTAAGGTCTATTGATTTAAAATCACTTGAACCATCTATGGCTCTGTATAATACAATACTGTCCGGCTCTGCACTGACATCGAATCCTCTGGCAATTCCAACTATTGTTTCAAGGTTATCACCTTCTGCATATTCATAAGAACCTCCCAGCTGAACTGCTCCTCCTATATTTATAAAATTATTGTCAAGCTGAAGATATGGAATTTTTAACAGATCACCTTCCAGGAAAAATGGGTTATGCGAATCCTCATTTGTAAGAAAGTATTTGTAAATATCAACATTAATAACTTTACCGCTTTTTCTTACTAACTTAATATTCCTTAATGATATTTGAGTGTTAAAGAATTCTCTTTCATTTGTTTTCTCATAAAAATTTCTGGAAGTATTTAATGTATCAAATATCAATACTTTTAAAATTTCGGAAACTCTTGTTACAGGTGAGACTTCAAAATTTCCCTGAGTCAGACCAGATACTTTAATTAAAAATGTCCTTGGAGTATTTAGTGTAAAGCTTACATCACTTGAGTAATATCTTTGTTTTACTGCACTGACTACTTTTTGTTTAGCTGAGGTCAATGTTAGTCCTGCAACATCTATAGCTCCAACAGTTGGGATTACCACTGTTCCTTCGGGAGAAACAACTATCGGAATCTGTTGATTTATATAACCGTAAAGTCCAACAGTAAACAGATCGTTTGGACCGACTACATAAACATCAGGATCTATAGCACCTTCTATTGGTATAGACTTTGTCGTGAAAGTATTCTGGCTGCCGATCTGATCAAATATATCAGGAGCATCGGCATTGATCCCGGTATTTGTGTTTTGACTTCCGCTCTTATTCAGAATCTTACTCATTGGATCATCATCGACTTTTTCTCTGCTTTTAAACTGAGCATTTGAATTCAATACACTTGCAAGAAATACAAAAAGTGAAAATAAAATTATTTTTTTCATAATCCTAAAAAGTCTTTAGTTTTATTTAAAGTGTCAGTTGTATTATCTTCTCCATATGTTTCACAATAAATTCTGATCAATGGCTCAGTACCTGATGCTCTGATAAGAAGCCATCCATTTTCGAAATAAAATTTATACCCGTCCAGATCATCTTTTTCAGCTATTATTTTTCCGCCTATTTCTTCCCCTTCTTTCAGGTCAAGACAGATATTTAAAGCTGCATTCTTTTTTTTCTCAGTAGTCTTTACATCATTTCTCTGATAAAAATAAAATCCAAATTCATCATCAAATTCTTTTTTTAATTCAGATATACTTTTACCATAATCTGCAAGCATTTCCATATAGAGAAGTCCGTTATAAATTCCATCTCTTTCAGGAAGATGTCCTTTTATACCAATACCTCCGCTTTCTTCTGCGCCGATCATTACATCATCATTGATCATGATCTTTGAAATATGCTTAAATCCTATCGGAACTGTTTCCAGCTCAATATTATTCTTTTCACAATATTGTCTAACAAGATCACTTGTTGAAAATCCTCTGACTACTTTACCAGTCAGTTTCTTTTTTTCAAATAAATATCTAATCAGAAGTACAAAGGTTTTTTGTGCATCAAGAAAATCTCCGTTCTCATCTATTATTGCAATCCTGTCAGCATCTCCGTCAGTTACGATACCAATATCATATTTATCCTTTTTCATATCTTCACAGATTTCTGATAAATTTTTCTGAACCGGTTCGGGTGCAGATTTACCAAATGAAGGATTTACTTCTCCGTGCAATTGTGTAACATTTACAAAATGTCCAATCAGATTCTGACCTGCACCGTACATTGCATCATAGATTACTTTAAGATCTGCTTTTTTGATAGCTTCGATATTTATCCTGTCATTAAGATAGTTCAGATAAAATTCATTACCGTTAAAATATTCTATTACACCTTCATCCAGCAATTGCTCAAAACTTTTTGGAATATCAACAGATATAATATTTTTAAGCTCACCTTCTATCTTTACTATTTCATCCGGATCCATAGATCCTCCGAATTCATCTTTAAGCTTAAATCCATTATATTGAAAAGGATTATGTGAAGCTGTTATCATTACTCCAAGTGCGCAGTTAAGATCTCTTGCAAGTAAAGAAACTGTAGGAGTAGTAACAAAACTGTCAGTCAATTTAGTTTTTATACCTTCATTTCCAAAAACCTCTGCAGCTGCATGAGCAAATTCTTTACCCTGAAATCTCGTATCGTAACCTATTACAATTCCGTTTGAAATTTTTTTATGATCTTTAAAAATTCTTGCTGTAGCAAGAGCTACTCTTTTAACGTTTTCAAAAGTATATGTATCTGCAATAACAGCTCTCCAGCCGTCGGTACCAAATTTAACCGGCTCTGAATTATTACTCATAATTTATAGAATGTGATTTAATAAATAAAAAATAATGTAAAAATCTGATTATAGAGATTTCCCTTCATTTGTTTTCCGAACCCAGTTTTTTACATATTCGATTGTTTCATAGGTAGGTGTGCCTGGCGTAAAAAGTTCTCCGACTCCCATTTTTCTAAGTTCTTCAATGTCCTGATCCGGAATAATTCCTCCTCCGAACAATAAAACATCATTAAGTCCTTTACTATCCATTAGTTTTTTTACTTTAGGAAAGACTGTCATATGTGCACCGCTGAGAATACTAATTCCGATTGCATTGACATCTTCCTGAAGTGCTGCCTCGACAATTGTTTCCGGGGTCTGTCTGAGACCTGTGTATATCACTTCAATTCCTGCATCTCTGAAAGCTGCAGCAACTACTTTAGCTCCCCTGTCATGACCGTCAAGACCAACCTTACCGATCAATACGCGGATCTTGTTTTGCTGATTATTATTTTTTGACATATAGTTTGTAAATTAACCCAAATACTGTATTTCTTCAAGTGAAATTATGTTTCCATCTGAGAAGCCTCAATATTCTCTAAATCCTTGTGAGAATACCTCTGATAGAAATAAACCGATATTATTCCGACCAATACGGCAAACCATAATGTTGCTACTCTAATTATAAAAGTTGATGCTACTGATACATCTTTTGGTATCTTTAATAAAAGAAGCAGTCCAGTCATTGAAGCTTCAGTCACTCCTAGCCCGCCCGGAAGCATTGCAATCGAACCGACAATTGTCGAGAATCCATATATAAAAACTGCTGATAAAAGACTGACATCAATATGCGTGATCCCCGAATAAACTTTAAGGATAATGTAAAGTCCAAGACATTCACAAAACCATGCAACAACGCTCATCGAAGTTGCAATGATCAGAGGCTTGACCCTGACTAATGTATAAATACTTTCATATGCATCTTCAAATTTATGTGCAACTTTACTAAACAATTTTATTTTTTCAAGATAACGAATTAAAGCTATTGATGTTTTTCTTGAACTGATAAGCATAACACATACAATAAAAAAAACTCCTACTCCAATCACTATCGTCTGACCATAATTAAAAACAAAAGCACCTGTAATACAAAGTATCACTACAGAAATAAAATCTGTTAATCTTTCTGCCAGTATAATCGGCGCTGATCTGGCGACAGGCGTTCCGTTTTCTTCTCTTAATAAATATGATTTTAAAAGTTCGCCCATCTTGCCTGGTGTCACACTCATTACAAAAGTTGACATGAAAATTAGGAAACTGGTTTTTCTTTTTAAACTGATCTTTAATAATCTGAGATAATATTCCCATTTAAAAAATCTTATCAGAAAATTTAAATAAGTAAGTGCTATTATTACAGGAAAAAAATACCAGTTGAATTCAGCAAACGTTGCTATGAGTTTGTCAAAATCCGCATAAATACTGAACCCCAGAAAGACCAGTGCTCCGAGCGCAACAGAAAGCAGTATTTTCTTTTTATACTTTTTAAACATCAGATCACTTTTCTCAAACTTTCATATAATTTTACAAGAGGCAGCCCAACTATATTATAATAATCGCCTTCGATCTTTTTTATAAAAAGACATCCGAAATCATCCTGAATTCCGTAAGCACCGGCTTTATCAAGTGGTTTATATTTTTTAACATAATAGTCAATTTCATCTTTATCAATTTTTCTGAAATGTACCATTGTTTTTTCAAATGTAAATTTTTGTATTCCGTTTGATGTGTTAATAACATTCACACCGGTATAAACTTCATGAACTTTACCGCTGAGCTTTTTTAGAATAATTTTGGCTTCGCTCAGATCAGAAGGCTTATTGATAATTTCTTTCCCAAGAACTACTATAGTATCTGCACCAATCACAATTTCTTTTTTAAAAAGAACAGCAACAGTTTTAGATTTTAAAACGGAATTATATCTGACTGAATGTACCGGATCATGATCAGAAGTTTCCAGTTCATTAACATTACTTTCGATTGATACAAATTTAAGACCGATCTGCCTGAGAAGCTGTGCTCTTCTTGGTGAGGCAGATGCAAGGATATATTGTTTATTCAGAATGGATTTCAGGTCAGCCAATTATTATCCGATAAGTTCTATTACTTTTGAGACAGCATCATCTTTATTTACAATAAGCTTTTCACCAGTCTGTCTTATTTTAATTTCTACTTTACCGTCTTTAAGATTTTTCTCACCGACAATAAGCTGAACAGGTATTCCAATCAGATCAGCATCATTAAATTTAAATCCGGGTCTGACGTCTTCCCTGTCATCATATAAAACTTCAATTTGTTTACTGATCAACTCATTATAATAATTATCAGCAAGTTCTTTCACTTCATCTGTCTTACCGAAAAGACAAATCAAATTTATCTGAAAAGGTGCTATCTCCCCTTTCCATATAATTCCTTTTTCATCATTACTCTGTTCTATAAATGCAGCAGCAGTTCGTTCAATTCCAATTCCGTAACTTCCCATTATGATCGGATTTTCTTTACCCTCAGCATCAAGAAATTTTGCACCGAGTGCTTCAGGATATTTTGTACCAAGCTTAAATATATGTCCAACTTCAATAGCCTTAGTAATTTTCAATTTACTTTTTTTATCAGAAGTAAGCTCACCTTCTTTTACTATTCTAAGATCTTTATATTCTATATCCGGGACATCTTTTTTAAGATCAATATTTTTTATATGATGATCATTTTTGTTTGCACCGCTGATAATTTCATTACTGTCTTCAAGTAACAGATCGGCAATGATCTTTACTTTTTTATTTTTCAAAACTTTTAGATTTACAGGACCGATCGATCCTGCATCTGCACCGGTGATCTCAGCAAGCTCTTCGTTGTGTGCCGGACGGATATTTATTCCGAATAGATTCTGAAGCTTTAATTCATTTACTTCATCATCTCCTCTTACAAGGACTAATACAAATTCATCTTCACCTTTTTCTTGCTTTGAAGGATTTACAAAAACTCTTGATTTTGCAAGTCGGGTTTTGTCAGTAATATTCAGGAATCCTGCTAGCTCATCTATACTTTTAATATTCGGTGTATGAAATTCTTCAAAAGGCAGTTCAGAATTTTTCCTGTCATTTTTTTCAACAAATGAAACTGCGACTTCTATATTGGATGTATAGTTTCCATCTTCACTTATTACAATATTATCTTCACCTGCCGAAGATGGAACCATAAATTCTTCTGAAGCACTACCACCCATAGCTCCGCTGTGAGCTGATACTATTACAAACTCCAGTCCGCATCTTGTGAAAATATTTCTGTAAGCCTGAGCCATGTCATTATATGACTTATCAAGACCTTCCCAAGTGGCATCGAGTGAATATGCATCTTTCATAGTAAACTGACGCGTTCTTAAAACACCTGCTCTCGGGCGTTCTTCATTTCTGAATTTTGACTGGATCTGATACCATACTTGCGGAAAATCTTTATATGAAATAAGACTAGGCTTTGCAATTGAAGTAAACACTTCCTCATGAGTCGGACATAATACAAGTTCACGGTTTTTGATCCTAAACATAAGATCACCGTAATCTTCCATCCTTCCTGTTTCAGCCCAGAGGTCATGCGGGGATAAGGCAGGCAGTAAAAATTCATTACCTCCTATTGCATTCATTTCTTCACGGATAATGTTTTCAACTTTTCGAAAAACTATAAGTCCAAGCGGCAATGATGAATAGACACCTGAAGTAAGCTGCTTTACCATTCCAGCTCTGATCATCAATTTATGTGAAACCGTAACGGCATCTACCGGATCATCTTTCAATGTCGGAAGAAAAAATCTGGTTAATCTCATTTTCTAAAAATGTAAAATTTAAGCTAACAATATAAAAATGTCAGGTTTCTATTACAATTCTAATATTAGTATCAGGGTATTGTAAATTAAAATTGATTTTGAAAAATGTTCTGAATAATATCACATAATCTGTATAACCAGTTAAACTATTTAACGCATTTTTAAACAATTTTAAGGATAATGTCAGGTAAACCCAATATAATATTTGTTTTTAAAAAAGAATCCATTTAACTTATATCAACTTTAATTAACAGGGTTAATATGAAATTACTTTTAAATTATTGCAAATTTTTTTGTGTAATTAATTCTTTGGAATCACTTCAGCAAAATTTAAAATTATTCCATATTAAAGTATAATTTTTTCATGCAAAGTCTTTCTATGCAGCAATCAGCAATTCCATTAAGATTATTTGATTATAGAGATAAGTTTTAGGGTTAATAATCAAAAAAGTATCGCTGATTTTTCTCACTTTTTCAAATATGATTATTGCTTATTCAAGATGAATACAAATAATTTTCAATATTTTTCGACAAACTAAGACAATTGTTTTTTCACTTTATCTAAAAAGTTTCTTTGTATTCTAATGTATTCAAAATGTATTTTTGTAACAGAAAGATTTAAAGTTTTTGTTTTAAAAATTTAAAACTTAATCCGAAAGGAGATTATTTTGAAAAAGTTTAATTTATTTTTAGCGATAGCAATACTTTTTATTTTGTCAAACAATACAGTACTTTCCCGAATTTCAGAGTGGAATAAAAACGATATTCATTCAAACGAAATAAAAAGATCGAATAATCCTTCATTAGTAAGTAATATAGCTCCAACAATGAATGCTTTAAATGTCTATAAATCTTCAAATATCGCAATTGTCTTTAGTCAGGATATGAATTCAAGTACAATAATCTCTTCAAGGATAAAAGTCTTTGGAAATCAAACCGGATTAGTATCTGCATCTGTCAGCTACAATGCCGTAAACAAAACTGCAACAATTAATCCAAATTCAGATTATAAATTTGGTGAGAAAATTCAGGTGGTACTTTCCTCAGGAATTCTAACTTCTTCAAACACACCAATCACTCCCTTTACTTGGACATTTACTGTTCAGGCAATTGGAGGTACGGGTATTTTTACTGAATCGCCTTTAAATTTAGAATACATGGATCAGGTCTTTGATATTGTCCCGGGCGATTTTGATGGTGATGGTGATCTGGATGTTACAGTAATAAACTTCAGGTTTGGTCCAAATTTAAATTTTTTCGCAAATACAGGAAACGGAAATTTTTCTTTTGCTCCTATAGCTTCGTCTATTTCTGATATTTCAATTGCTACTCTGACCGCTGACTATGATAATGACGGCGATCTTGATATTGCCATGACAAAACAAAATGGTGAAATTTTAATTTATAAAAATAATTCATCAGGATCATTTTCTTTCGGTTCTTCTATACAAGGTTATGGCTCTGTACATTTTAAGCAGGGAGATTTTGACAGTGACGGAGATATTGATCTGGTAACTTTCAGGGATGAGGGTAGTATTGGTATTGGTTTAGGTGTTATTTTTATTTTGTTCAATAATGGAACAGGGGAATTTAGTTTTCGCTCACAACAATATACTTCATGCGGATGCCCCATAGAATCCGGTCATGCAAGTTTGGAATTATTAGTAAGTGATTATGATAATGATGGCGATCTGGATTTGTTAATAGAGGGTCAGCAGTTTGAAAGAATTATTCCTCCAAGTTTTAATTGTGAATGCTCTTATCTATCTATATTAACGAATGTCGGTAATGCTACTTTTAATGGCGGCATGGAAATATCAGCACCTAATTTATTTGGAAATGCAGTGTCTGATGATATAGACGGCAATGGATTTAATGATATTGTAACTAATTCAAATGTAATTTTTAAAAACGATAGTTTAGTCTTTACTCAAAGTAATTATTCAGGCAGCGGTGGAGCTTTATTGACAGGGGATGTTGACGGAGATGGAGATCTGGATCTTTCTGAAAGACGACCTGGAAACAGTCAGATAAATTTTTATGGCAATAACGGCTCAGGAGCTTTCACTTTTCTTTCCGGAAATTCAACATCCAAGTCTCCCGATAAATTTGCTTCAGGTGACTTTGATAATGATGGGGACATTGATGTGATTTATACAAATCAAAATAATTCTTTTGTTTCAATTTTATTTAATGACTACGACTGCCCGCCTTTAAACGCAGTCCTTTCAGGAAATTTTGCTATACCAGTTAATTCTGCAGGCAATATTTATACAAGCTCTACATCACAGGGCTTTTGGGATATTGCAAATTATGATTCCTGTCAGGCATCAATTCCTCCTAACTCCACCGGAAGTTCAGTGCAAGTAACTTCAGGTACAAAGGTCGGACATTTTGTATTATATTTTATTGCAAATAATTTCTGCGGTGATACTGTGCTATTTTCAAAACACGGATATGTTGAAAATCCTGCAGCACCTTTAAATCTCAGCATGGCAGCTGTACCGGAAGGTTTTCTGAATTCTTCTTCCAATTCTTCAAATATGCGGGATACACTTTCAATTTATTTAAGAAATATCTCTGCACCATATTCTATTGTAGATTCAGCACGGTCTGTATTAGATTCTGTCTCACTGACATTACAATTAAATTTCCCAAATGCTCAATCAGGATATTACTATGTAATTGTCAGACACAGGAATTCATTAGAGACATGGAGTAAACTTGGAGGCAAATTATTTGTAAAAGGAATTACTTCATATTATGATTTTACTTCGTCCAAATTTCAGGCATACGGAAACAATTTAATTCTCAAAGGTTCTTTATATTGTCTGATAGGTGGAGATGTAAATCAGGACGGTGTAGTTGACGGAACTGATGGAGGATTGACTGACAATGATGTATTTAACTTTGCAAGCGGCTATATTAAAACTGATGTTACAGGAGATCAGATAACTGATGCCACCGATTATGCTTTAGTTGATAATAATATTTTGAATTTTGAAACAGCAAAAAGTCCACTGCTTGGAGATATTTATTTAAGAGGAGAATCAAGAACTTCAAATTTAAGAGAGCATTTTTATGGAAATACCGGATCAGA
>JBATSB010000142.1:0-5753 GCA_049293015.1 Ignavibacteria bacterium | reverse complement strand
AACAGAATAAAAATACTGATACCGATCACATTCAGTATCAAAAAAGTAATGTAAAAAGATTTTTGTGTTTTCATAGTATTAATATTTATTTATTTGGTTTTTTAAATTTATATTTTCCTGTTTTAATTTATTTAATTGTTCATGATTTTCTTTAAATGAACTCTTAATATCATCAAACTCTTTTTTTAGTTTTTCATTTGAGGTGATTTCATCAATCAGTTTTTCTTTTATTTCATTATTTTTATTTTGCACTATAAATGATGATACTGAATACAAAATAAAAGTTATAACAAGTATCATTATTTTCCCAGGATTACTGTTTAACATATGAGCTGATTTATTGAATTATTTATTATTTGAAATATAATATTCTATTACTCCTTCAAAAAGCGAAATAAAACACAGCATAAGAAATATGTATGCAGGGAAAGCCAGTCTGATATTAATATTTTCCGCAATCAAATTTAACAAAGCGTTATCAAAAGAAAAAGTGGAACCTGCAGTAGCTGCAATAATTATTACTAAAATTAATATAACCAGAGATAAGAGATTTACAATATTTAATTTGTCTGTTATTTTTAATCTGATGAAATTTAAAATCAGTCCCAGCACTGTAAGTACAAATAGTATTAAAAATATCGTATGGCCGCTGCCATATCCGGGAAAATTCAATCCCTTTGCACTGATACCGGCTGGGAGACTGTTCAAAGCAAAATCAAGAGCTGTAAAAGAAAATTGTCCGTCTTTTGCAGAGACAGTAATCCATGGTAATAAAAGTAAAATGATAAGAACAAAATAAATAATTTTACCAACCCAGTCAGAGTTAAATGATAATCTCAATGTGCCATCCTGAATTATACTACCGTCACTGCTTCTGGAAAATAAACTATTCAGTAAATTGTTGGAGTCAATATTAAGAATATGAGTTCCTAAGCTTATTCTGTCAGTAGCTTTTACACGGACTCTGCCCTGTACTTTTCTGCCATTCACAAATGTTCCGTTAAGAGATTTTAAATCTTCTATGAATACATTTCCATTTTCAAGAAAGATCTTTGCATGTTTCCCTGAAATGGATACATCATTAAGGGATACGTCATTTCCACTGTCTCTTCCCAATATTAATTCATTTAAAGATGAACCTCTTTCCATTGTTGGAGCAGCTTGAGATATCATTGTTTTATTACCGGCTCTTGAACTGCCAGCTGAAGAGTAACCAGTACTTCTGCTTTCAGATTGCTGAACTGATGTTCCGCAGAATGCACAAAACTTAACTCCCGGTTTATTATCTTTAAAGCATTTTGGACACTTCATGTATTTTTATAATTAATGAACTTAAAATTATATTTCTATATTTCAAGTTCGTGTTTTGATAATATTTAATTTACAATATATAGGGCTTTTCAATTAACCTCATTTTGATTGTGATCGCTTTGGTTTTTTACTTTTACTTTTACCACTTTTTTGGGGTTTCTTTTTTGATGTTTCTTTTTTTTCATCTTTATTATTAATCGTTTGTTTATTTACTTTTTATAACTTTCCATTTACAGTAGCAGAATAACTGTAATCCAACGAAAGTTTATAAGAATAAGCTGCTTTTGAATAATTTAATGAAACTGCATAACTGTCTCCTAAAATGTCATATATAGTCGCGATTTTATCCTTAATGAATGGTTTTTTAGTATCATAAAATAGAGATTGTTTAAAATTATCTAATGATTTTTCTAAGTTTTCATTGATATTATATAAATAATAATCATCCAGTAATTTATTACCTATATACTCATAACAATCTGCAATTTTTAAGGATATGACATTTTTTTGTAAAGGATCATTTTTTATACATATTTGAAATTTTTCAATTGCATCAGAATACTGCTTATTATAATAATAATATTCTGCTTGTTTCAATAAATAGTTATTATAACTATCAGTTATAAATTTTTCCATACTACCATATCCATCATTTAACTTTAAATATAAACCGCCTGCTGCTTTTGGTACTTCAAAGTTTAAGAAAGAAACTATGTTATCTCCTGCTTTAATTTGCAGAAATATATTACTGCCACGTTCTCTTAATTCAATATCGTTTTTATAAAAATCATCTGTAGAATATAATTCTATATTTTTTATGTCCTCACAAGTCCCCTGAACATTTCCAATATTTGATATTTTTAAGTTTATCTCAAGTGTTACTTCATTCCCTGTTGGATATTTCCATTCAAAATAATCCACAGCAACTTTAAATTCAGGTTGAGATAAAACATCTGATTCACAATAAAACACAAGAATTAAAACTAATAATATTTTCATATTAAAATTCACTAGCTGTTGTTATACGTTTCACTTTTTTTAAATTTGTATTTAAAAAACATTTGAGACATCATTATATTAATGATACCCGATATCAATAGTTAATGTAAACCCGGTAGTTGAAGATATCAGATAAAGATACTCATCCATTTTTCAATTTAGTTTCATTAGTTTCCATATACCTTTTTTTCTTTTACCAAAATTTTGTTATTTATATTATTTATTTTGTCTCTAACTAAATTCGATTTACTATATTCCAGAGAACTATTATAATAGAAAACTGCAGCATACAAATTTGAGGAACTAACCTGATAGTCACCTAAAAGTTCATATTGTATAGCTATTTTTTTATTAATAACAATCCTCTTAGAATCATATTTTAAACATTCCTTATAATTTTCAATAGCATTCTCTAAATTGTCGGAAGATTTATAAATATCATAATCATCAATATTTTTATCACCAATTTTTTCATAACAATCAGCAATTCTAAGATTTAAACTGTATTTTTGCGATGGTTCGTCAGAAATATAAATATTATAATTTTCGATTGCTTTTGCATATAATTTGTTTGTAAAATAATTTTCTGCTTCTTCAAATATATAATTATTATAACTATTTGTTATAAATTTTTCAGCTCCACCATGTTTATCGCTAAATTTTAATTTTAAACCATTGGCAGATTTCGGTACTTTAAAAGATAAATTACAATATATATGATCTCCAGCATTAATTTCTTGAAATAGACCTCTGCTTCTTTCTTCTAAAACAATTAATAAATTATTGAATGAGTCCTCTGAATATAACCCAATACCATTTAAGTCCTCACAGGCTCCTTTTGAAACACCTACATTTGTAATTCTTAAATTAATTTCAAGAATAACATAATTTAATTCAGGATCTTTCCATTTTTTACTTTCAACAGCAATTTTAAATTCAGGCTGAGATATAAGGGGTAAAGTATAAATTAATATAATAATTAGAGATAAAATTATTTTCATATAACAATTACTGTTTTAAATTTTTATATAAATAATTTAGTACTTAAACTAATTAATTTTTATAAAACACATCTAATTTTAAAAAGACGTAAGTCCTATACTAAAATAATGCGCCGAATATACATTGTTAAGAAAAGCTAATTCACTTTTAATTTTATAACTTTTAAATGAATAACCGGAAAAAAAAGATTTTCCTATTTTAATTGATAACTCAATAGTAACCCCTTGCCCAATATGGGCTTTCGATAAATTATTGGAACCTAATATCGGATTTGAACTACTTAAGTAGGTCAAATCAAAAAAAGTTGACTGACCATAAACCCCATAGTCTATAGCTATCATAGGAATAAAATCCACATTTAAAATTGATACACCAATTCCACCATTAAAATAATATTCACTTAATATCGGTCCTTGACTATTTCTTTCTAGCTTCAGCAATGTACGGTCAATATTTAAATAATTTGATAAATCATTTTCAGAACCAATAAATCCAGAATAACCAGTTTCAAAATTTAAAAATACATTAAATGGAGATTTCATTTTTTTTTCAGTATATACTTTTACTGGAATATTCATTTGTAAATTCCAAAATGGATTGTTTTTTGAAACATCCTTATTTGAATGATACCCTACACCAGAAGTAAACGCAAAACCTACTGTTGGAGAAATTAAATAATCATATTCTTCCCATTTTAATTTAGTTGTTTTAATTTCATTTTCTTTTTCTTTTTTTCCGGAAATTTGATTATTAATACCTTTTATTTTTCCATTAATCACTTGCGAATTATTGTATAATAATGAACTATTATAAAAAATAATTGCACCGGATAAATTTGATGCTTTTAATTCTAAATCACCTAACATATCATAGGATTTAGCAATTTTTTCTTTTACCGAAGATCGCTTTGGGTCAAATTTTAGACATAGTTTATATTCTTCAATAGATTTTTCTAAATTATCAGATATTTTATATATTTCATAATCATCCATATATTTACCACCAATTTTTTCATAACAATCTGCTATTCTTAATTCAAATTTAATTTTTTGAGATGGATCATTTTTAATACTGGAGTTAAATTCGTTTATCGCTTCAGAGTATTTATTCTCTGAATAATAATTTTCTGCCATATCTATAATATATTGGTTATAACTGTCAGTTATTGATTTTTCTGCTCCTCCATATTCCTCTCTAAATTTCAAATACAATCCACCAGCAGCTTTTGGAACTTCAAAAGAAATAAAAGAATAAATAAAATCCCCAGGACTTATAGGTTGTAAAATTTTTCTATTCCAATCTAAAAAGTTAATGTCATATTTGTAAAATGGATCTGTTGAGTACAACCAGATTCCAATTAAATCTTCGCAAGCACCTTCTGAATTTCCTATATTAGAAATTTTCAAGTTAATTTCTAAAGTTACTTTATCTCCTCTTGGATTTTTCCATTCTATATGATCCAATGCAATTTTAAATTCTGGTTGAGATAAAACAGGCGCAGAAAATATTACAGAAATAAACGAAAGTAAAATTATTCTCATAAATTGATTCTATTTAATTATTCAAAAGTTGTATTTCCTTTTTTTGTTGTTTTATTGTTATTGCTATTTGTATTGTTGTTTTTTTTAACTTTAGTATTTTTCTTAATGACTTTTTTCTCACTTTCCTGATTCTCTCTTTCCTGTTTTTCTCTCTCTAATTTTTCCTTTTCTGCTGCTAGTTTTTGCTGCTCTTGTGCTGATTTAACCGGAATAGATGAGTTATTCGTTTTTGTTGAATCCAAATTAATAATAATTGTATCTTCAGAATTATCTTTGCTGGTATTGTAATAGAAAAAAGCAAAACCTAATAGTACAAACAATAAAATCGAAAAATAAAAGACAGGTGATTCATAGAATCTTTTTTTACGAACTAAGTCAGTATTAATAGATTCAATATCTTTTTTATCAGATAAATTTTCTTTAACTTGTTGATTTTCAATAAAAGTTTCTTCTGAATTTTTTTCACTTTGGGCAGCTTCAGAAATTTTAGTCTTTAAACCAGGATGTTTCCTCAATCCTTTCCGTTCTATTTTTTTTGGTATCTCATTTTCTATATTTTCATCTTCAATATTTTCTTCACTTGTATGAATAACTTCTTCTTCTGCTCCTTTAAAGATTGGTTTTACAGGTAGTTCAGGCTTAAAAACTTCTTCATTTGAATATAAGTATTCAGAAGTGTAGTATGGATCATTTATTGCTTCAGAGAAATCTATACACGAATTAAATCTTCTTTCAGGATCTTTATTAATTGCAGTAGAGATGACATATTCCAATTGTTTAGTGATCATTGGATAATATGCAGAAGGCGGTGGCGGATATTCATTTAGAATTTTTGACTGAATGGCAAAGTCAGTTTCATGTTCAATATCAAAGGGATGATTTGCTGTCAGCGTTTCATAT
>JBATSB010000141.1:0-71326 GCA_049293015.1 Ignavibacteria bacterium | reverse complement strand
TTAGAATTAAAAAAAATATTTCTACAATTTACAAGATCAGATTTATACTCTTTGATTGTGTAATTCAAAATAACTTAAAATGGAATTTAAAAATAAACGAATTCTAGTTTTGCGTAACTTCAGTTTACTATTATTAAATTTTACAGTTTTAAGGTATAATATTTACTTTTTTAAAACAAGGAATGATTATTTGAGATCCTTATAGATTTGACAGATAGGAAAAAATTTATAAACTCTCTTTAGACTTTCACCCCAAAGTTAATATAATTAATTTGCCTGATAAAATTTTTATGACAAATACTTTTTCTGAGATTGGTTTCGGATGTTACCGTATCAGTGACAAAATTCAGGAGCATTACGACTCTCTTTATAAAGCTCTTACATCAGGCGTGAATCTCATCGATACTTCTTCTAACTATTCCGTGGGAGGAAGTGAAGTTCTCGTCGGTAAAGTAGTTAATGATCTGATCAAAGAAGGTAAGCTGAAAAGAGAAGACCTTTTCATAGTTACAAAAGGCGGTTACATTCAGGGGAAACTTCTTGCCGAACTTAAACAGAAAAAAGAGGAAGGTATTTATTTCGAAGAAGTAGTCGAAGAGTCAGACAGGCTCTGGCACTGCATTTCTCCTGACTTCATTGAAGATCAGCTGAAGAGACAGTTTGAAAGACTGAACACTCCTTATATAGATTATTATCTTTTACACAATCCTGAATATTATCTTAATCATGCTACATCAAATAATTCTGACTTAGAAAGTTCACGTGAAGAATACTATAAAAGAATTGAAAAAGCATTTCGTTTTCTTGAAGAAAAATGTGACTCGGGAGAAATTAAATTTTATGGGATCTCTTCAAATACTTTTCCGTCTTATTCAGATGAAAGATCTTTTACTTCATTGGAAAAGATTTATGAAATTGCAAATTCAATTTCTGAAAATAACAGATTTAAAATGATCCAGCTTCCTCTTAATTTATTTGAAGCAGGTGCAGTCAGAAATAAGAATCAGGAAAATAAAACAAAGACAGTTTTGGAATTTGCAGCGGAAAAAAACTTGAAAGTCCTGATCAACAGACCTCTGAATGCTATCACTTCAAAAGGTCTCGTAAGACTGACAGAATTTAAAGCAGATGCATTTGAAGAAAAAGATTTTATAAAGCAGATAAAACTTGTGAAGTTATTGGAAGAGGATATGCTAAGTGAAAAACTTTCTGTGGATGAACTTGGAGAAGAAGATTATAAAAAATTAAAGAGCAATCTCATCACAGGCAGTCAGATCGAAGAGAATTGGAAATTTTTCGGAAGCATCGAACATTTCAATGACCTGATCAGACAACTCTTTGCGCCGAGGATAAATATGCTTCAAGACTTTTTTGAAAAGAATATCAGTGATGAAGGAGCTAAGGAATTTTTTAATAACTACATTCAGAATGTTTACCTGCTTTTGAAGTTTACAGGAAATTATTATAAACTTCGTGCGGATAAGCGAAGCCGTTTTATAAATAAACTCATTAATGAAAAACTCTCTCCAGAATATCATTCACTTACACTTTCACAAAAAGCTGCTCTGATCCTGATCTCAGTTAAAGGTTTGGACTGTGTACTAGCAGGTATGACTAAATCTGAATATGCAGATGATCTTTTGAAAGTTATTAATCTTGAGAAGATTGGTAATGCTGAGGAGATAATTAAATATGTATCTTTGAAGATCGAGACAGAAGAAAATGTAATGGAGATAAGTTAAAATTGAGAATAAATGGCAAAGAACGAAAAGTATAAAATATTACTGATAACAGGGCTTGGAATTGTACTGGTCATTCTTACTTTTATTTTTCTAAATACTGAACTTGATATAGATGCAGTTGATAATTCATTAGAGAAAAAGGCAGCTATGACTCCGGATAAATTCAAAAAGGATATAGATTCGATCATATATTCATTTGGAATAAAAGAAGAATGGAAGATCAAAGTACCTGAGAATAAAGTAAATATCTCCGGAGATAAAGGTCTTGCCTTTGCTCAATCAATTCGTATTCCTGTTGATATTCAAACCATCAATCTGAATCTTGACATTACAAACTATCTCGAAAAGAACGGATTCGTTTCAAAGACTTTAGAAGACCCGCGCTCAAAAGATATTATGATAGAGATCTTTCAGGTGAAGGATAGTTTGCAGACAAGATATGCCAAACTTAATTTTGTTTATTCAAAAGACATTAGCCGCAACATTTCCGAAACAGCAATAGTACTTGACAGCATTGAATATATTGATTATCAGAATGCTGAAATTATTATAAAGTCAGTTGAAAAATTTTCTGTCTTTTTGCCGATTGGAAATGACAAAGCAGATTATCAGTCGATGATAATTGATAACAGCAAAAATTATCTTCTGAAATTTTATATTGGGAATGATGATGACATTACTTCAGATTTCAGAACTGAGATGAAAGAAAATGTAATCAGACAAAAAGTCAGAACAGCAGCGGTAAATTTTCCGGGAGTCTCAGGTGTAGTACTTTATTATCCAAAAGGAATGAAAGAGTTTGCGGAAAAGATAAGTTCGGAGTTTAAGAAAAATAATTTTACTGTATTCAGTGATACATTATTTAAATCAATCAAAACAGAAGAGAATAAAGTCAGTAAACTTTTTGAAGAGATAAAAAGGAATTCTGATAAAGGAATTAAAGTCCAGTTCTATACAGTAAGTTTTACTGAAAAGGATTTCACAGAATTTGAAAACAGAACAGAAGAATTAAAAAAGCCCGGTTATAAATTCATCAGCATCAATGAAGCTGTAAAGTTGATCAGCGATCAGAATCCGGCATTAGAGAAAGACACATTATCTGTTAAAAATTAATAATATTAAAATGAACGGACACGACACATTTATGAACTATGCATACAGGGAAGCGGAGACGGCATATGAGGAACAGGAGATCCCCGTCGGCTGTGTGATAGTATTTCAAAATACGATAATTGCAAAAGCTCATAATCAGATCGAGACGCTGAAAGATCCGACTGCACACGCGGAGATAATTGCGATCACTTCAGCAGCGGAATATCTGCAGTCAAAACAGCTCGTCGGATGCAATATGTACGTAACTCTCGAACCGTGTGCAATGTGTGCGGGAGCGATAGTTCTTTCAAAGATTGAGAATCTTTACTTCGGGGCATTTGATAATAAAAGCGGTGCCTGCGGAAGTGTGATGAACATTACAAATAATAAACAGCTAAATCATAATTGCAATGTGATCGGTGGAATTCTTGATGATAAGTGCCGGGAGATTTTGAGGAGTTTTTTTGATGTGAAAAGGTAATTGATTTTTAATTGAATACAACGTTTCACTTCAATATTCAAGATTCAATCTTTTCTACTTACTTTCTTTTGAACGACCAAAAGAAAGTAACAAAGAAAAGTCGCCCGCTGGTAATAAATTGCCTAAATTCTTTTCGAAATTGAAATAAAATATCCAACTCAAAATTTGCTTCGCAAATTTCTCAGACAAGGATATTTTATTTTTTCAATTTCTCAAGAATTCTTAACGGCAATATATTACAGGCGGGATTCTTAAAAACAAAAACTTATGCAATTAATTTGGCTACTTTTATGTGAGTCACTATTTGTGTTTCAAAAAGTTTGCGAATCTAAAAGTGAATTTTGAATTTTATTTCTATGCAGACTTTTTGACCACCAACAGCCTGAGAACATGATCTCGACAGATGAACTTATAAAATTTCTAAATTCAGTCAATTTTCTCAAATTATAATGAGACAGATCAAAATTTTAGATTAGAATTTCTTAACAGCAGACTTTGCTGTTGGTGGCCAAAAAGTTTACTGAATAAAATTTTAAATTCAAAATTTACACCAAAACTTTTTGGAACATTAACAGCGGTTCGAAATACAATATGATCAGAGCTCCGACAAAAATCAACATCGCGTCCGAAAAATAAAGGGACCGGAACTGTTAAAATTAAATTAATTGTGCGACCGCAATCATACAGAAAATAATCATGATAGATCCAATTCCGAAATTTTATTTACATTAATTTAACTGCATTTATCAAATTGAAAAAGTTAAAATCCGTTCAGGTGATATTCTATTTGTTAGTTCTGACATCAATAATTATGTCAGGTTGTACGGAAGATATTCCGATAGCTCCCGACGGTCATTATCAGTTTGACAGTGCGAGATACGAATGGACCACAGATACATTGTATTCAAACACTACAAGTAAGATTTTTGGGTTAGATTCCAATCATATTTATTTAAAAGATAATCAGTCAATATTTATTTATGACGGAAAGAATTATTCACAGCATATTATAAGTGACATGTTGTTTAGAGAGGTCGGAGGTCTTGATCCAAATAATATTTATATTGCTGGTTCATATTTTAATGGTGATTACAGGCTCGAGAAATGGAATGGATCGGGTTATGAGAATATACCTGCTCCGAGTGATACTTCTCAATCATTGGGGTTTATATCAATTCTTGTGAGATCATCAAATGAGATCTGGCTTGGTGTTCAAGGAGGGATTTTTCTTTACAATGGAATTAATTTTACAAAATATAAAATTGATTCTTCTGATGCTCCGTTTATGTTTACAGAAAATGTCGGGAGATTACTGGCTATTGTCTTTAAAATAAACTGCCCTGATTCCAGTTTGGTGAATTGTGACAGAGAGACTGTAGTATATGAATTTTTGAATAATAACTGGATAAAAATAAATTCAACTGTTTCCAGCGCTGATTTAATATTTTATCCTGTGAAAATTGGCAAAAGTGTTTTTGGCAATTCTTATGATGGCATTTTCAATTTTTCGAATAATGAATTTTATAAATATTTAAATAGTCCGGCACCATACTCTATAGCAAATGCCGCCGGAGGTAAAGATATGAATGATTTCATGACGGTAGCATCTCATAATGAAGTATTTTACATTCACTGGAACGGAAATAGATGGAGCAGGGAAATATCAGATCCAAGATATATAAAAGATATAGAAAAAATAAATAATAATTATTATACTTTAGTAGAAGATTGTAATTGGTGTAATTATGTCTTATTCAGGAAAGGAAAGTTAAAATAATTAAAAAATTTAAACACAAAAAAAATGAAAACAAATATAAATAAGCTTACGTTATCTTTTGCATTAATAATATCTGAGCCGCTTTTGGTGTTTCAAATAGTTTACCAATTTAAAAGTGAATTATGAATTTATTTTCTATGCAAACTTTTTGACCACCAACAGCCTGAGAACATGATCACGACAGATTAACTTATAAGATTTCTGAATTAAATTATTTAACAGAATTCATAAGCACTGCAATATTTTCAGTCAGCTTCAGAAATTCACCTATAGAAAGACTTTCCGGTCTTCTTGTAAAATCAAAATCAATATTATCCTGCTCGATCTCCTTTTCTATAAAGAATTCTTTCAGGGAATTTCTCATGGTCTTTCTTCTTTTGCCAAAACTTTTTTTAACTACTTCACTCAAAAGTTTGTAATCAATTTCTTTATGAATGTCTTCAGGGAATTTAAATTTAACGACAGTCGAAGTCACGCGGGGTTTTGGGAAGAATGCTTCGGGCGGTACGTTGAAAAGAATTTTTGGAATGGTATATAATTGTATGAGCACGGCAAGTATTCCGTAATCTTTATTTCCGTGTGGAGAGCTCAATCTCTGTGCGACTTCCCTTTGCATCATCAAAACAGCGTCCGATATCATTAACCTGTTTTCGGTAAGTCTGAAAATGATTTCAGTTGTGATATTGTAAGGTATGTTGCCAATAATCTTTAGCTTACCTTTATTTTTTCTTTTTGAAAAAATTTCTTCCGCTATATTTACTTTTAAAAAATCCTTATGAATAAGCTGAAGTTTATTCTCATATTTTACTTTTAATTCTTCTACTATATGTCTGTCCAGCTCAACTGCAAAAAGATCATCTGTTAGCCCTACTAAATATTTCGTGAGTACACCTTGTCCCGGACCGATCTCTACTACAGTGTCATCAGGTTTTATTTCAAGAGAGTTTACAATTTTCTTTGCAAGATTTTCATCAGTAAGAAAATTCTGACCGAGAAATTTCTTTGGTCTGTATTTCTCATATTTAGATTGATTGGAGTTCAATAGAATTTTTTTATGAAGAAATTTTTTTACAAGAAAATAAGATCATTCTCCGGGTTCAAAGCTCAGCATCTTCAGATTATCTTTTTTCAGTTCAGTAAAATCCGTAGTTACTTTTTTATAATCACCATTGAGCCAGAGTCTTGCCTGGTCGTTGTAGTTCCTGTTGATAGGCTGACCCGACTGACCTGTCGGTAAAATGGAAAGATAATTTTTTATAGAATTAAGATTGGAAATCATTCTCATCGAAGGACCGAGATAGCTTTCGAATCTCTGATCTGCAAGTGCTTTTGAAAAACTGTATTCGAGATTATTTATAGTAGTACCGTTACCGCCAATACTGAAAGGTCCGATATTCAGCATGGAGCTGAATTCAGGAACGATGCCCAGCGGATGTTTCATATACACGTCATGCATTAATTCCCATCTCCAACCCGCAGGATCATTTCCGTATTTTGCAATGAGAGCAGATACAGCTTCATAAAAACTTCTTCTGATTATCTGTCTTTTTATGACATTATTTTCAAAAAGAAAAGATGATGTAAGTTTAAGAAGTTTTGAAGTATTCCTGACAGGGACATTTTTCAGATAGAGATAATTCTGAAACAGTTCACTGCCAAGTTCATTCTGATAAAGATTTTTATAGAGCTGTACTTCGAACATTGCAAAGATACTCGCGCCTGTACTGGATAGTCTGAATTCATAATCCCATTGTTTTAAAATATCTAAATATGATTTTATGTCAGGTGTAATGTCTGTCGAATCACCAAATGCTTCAAAAAGAAATTCGCAAAATTCTTTCGCCTGAATGCTGTACACATCCCGCTGTATTTTTTTAGTTTCATCTTCATTGACCAATGGAATACTTTTGATCAGTTCCTCTATGCGTTCAGCTCTGTACGGAGGTTCATAGAGATTAGAGATATAATATTTGTAATCTTTTTTAGGTTTATTATTTGCGGTGACAATATACCCGGCTTCAGGATTTACAGATTCAGGCATTTCATCAAACGGAACAAATCCTGTCCACAGTGCTTCTGAATTCTGAGGAGTGTAAGGCGGATATTCACTTTCGGAAAAATTTCTAATGGGAATAAGACCTGCAGATCTGTAGCCGATATTTCCTGAAGTGTCAGCATAGACAAAATTCAGAGCAGGTGCACCGTAAGTCTTTAGACCATCTCTGAACTCATCCCAGTTGCCGGCATTATTTAATTTATAAAATGCTTCTATCTCATCGCTGTATTCATAACCAGTCCATTTAAAAGTTAAAAATTCGTTTTCATTTTCAGTATTGAATTTTTGCTTATTCAGAAAACCTGTTGTACCAAGCCCTGAAACTATGGGTCCGAGGACAGTGGAGTAAACGGTAATCACATACTCATCATTTTCATCTTTGATCTTAATGCTTTCTACAGTACTGTCGAGTCCGAAGGCAGTATTTCTGTAAATGTATTTACTGCTGACGGAAGAATCTCTTTTGAGAATATAAAAATCAGAATCGTCGCACATCAGATTTGTAAGTCCCCAAGAGATCATGTCATTGTGACCGATGGCAATGCCCGGTACACCCGGTATGGAAAATCCGCAGATGCTGAATTTTTTTTGTTCATTAAATAAGCTGACCTCATACCATTTCGACGGAACCTGCAAAGCGAGATGAGGATCATTGGCGAGGATAGGTTTTCCTGTTTCAGTTTTACTTCCTGAAATGACCCATGAGTTACTTCCGATATGAGTACCTTCCGTCCCGAAAAATTTTCTGAAATTTAATGAAGATTGAAAATATTCTTTTCCGAGTGTTGAGATATCTCCGTAATTTTTTGTTTTAAATAAATCTGAAACAGGTGATGTAGCAGATTTTTTAGTTGAATCAGATTTGATCTTTGACTCATCATCTTTTACTATGAAAGGTGCATCTTCCGGATAATCAGGAAAAAAGTATTTAGCGTTATCGATGCCAAATTTTTTGACGATCTCACCGAACATGACATCAGTGTACCACGAAAGATTGAGCTCCCATGCCATTAGCTTTAAGATCATAAGTGAATGTTCAGGTTTCCACTGATCAGGTTTGTAATTAAGAATGTCGAACTCAAGTGGCAGCCGTGAGGAATTTTTATCAATAAAATAATTTATGCCTGCGGAATATGAATTAAGAATTGATTTTGATTTGAAAGAAAGTTTGTCATATTGATAGCGGGAATTTTTATCAATGGCTAAGGTGCGGAATAGAATATCATACTCGAGTAAATTCTTTCCCAGTATTTCCGAAAGTCTTCCTTCGGCTATTCTTCTGTAAAGATCCATCTGCCACAAACGATCGCGCGCATGCATTACTCCAAGTGTAAAATACATGTCATCTTCATTCTGCGCATAAATGTGCGGCACTCCGAGTTCGGTCATATAAACATTTACATTTCCCGTAATGCCGTTCACTTTAAAAGTACCAGACTCGTCATAATAGGATTTTTTTGTAAGATTATTAAACAGGATACCTATTGAGACAAGTACAATTATCAGGAGAATGATAAAACCGAGAATATTTCTTAAGATCGGATTCAATGAACCGGATAAAATTTTTGATTTAGTGAAAGGACAAATTACTTAAATAGGAATATTTATTATAGATAAAAATATTTGGGAATGGGAATCTAAATACAATTCTATCCAAAACTTTTCGCTACAATATTTAAGATTAATTATCTTCTACTTACTTTTTTTTAACGACAAAAAAAAGTAACAAAAAAAGTCGTCCGCTGGTAATAAATTGCCTAAATTCTTTTCGAAATTGAAATAAAATATCCAACTCAAAATTTGCTTCACAAATTTCTCAGACAAGGATATTTTATTTTTTCAATTTCTCAAGAATTCTTAACGGCAATATATTACAGGCGGGATTTTTAAAAACAAAAACTTACACAATTATTTGAGTCGCTGTTGATGATTCTAAAATTTTGCGAATATAAAATTACATCTAAAATATAATTTCCAGGCAAACTTTTTGACCACCAACAGCCTTAGCATAATATCACGACAGATCAACAAATAATTCTCGTGAAATCTGTTAATAATCTTTTAATATTAAAATGCTAATTAGAATTTTAGATAAGATTATTTTAGCAGCAGGCGTTGCTGTTGCTGACCAAAAAGTTTATTATATGAAACTTTTTGAAACACCAACAGCGGCTCAGATTATATTACAAACTATGAAAGCTGATCATCTTTAATGATTATGCTCACCGAGTTCACCTTTTGAAAGCTCGGACTTAAGATAAAATGTACCTTTGGAAACGACCTCATCACCTACATTCATTTCACTTACAGGTATTATTTCAACAAATGTCCCATCGGTTATTCCTGTATTTACAATGACTTTTTTAAATACAATTCCTGATTCCTCAGTGTGACCTTCATTACTATGCTCACTTTTCGAATGTTCTTTTTCACCATCAGAATGTACATGCTCATCATCTTTTTCATGTTCATCATGTTCATCAATTACTTTTTTTTCATCTGTTTTGAGAAATATATAATTGATCTCACCATCGGTTTCGATGGAAGAGACCGGCACAGACAATGCTTCTCCTCCGGTCACATAGATCTTTGCAGATACAAACATAAAAGGATAGAGTTCTTGTGATCTGTTATTAATTACCACCCGAACCTTCACTGTTCTGTCTCTGTCATTGAATATTTTATTTACAAAAGACACCTTCCCTTCATAATTCTCATCAGGCTTTGAACCGGTTTCGATAACAACTTTCTGACCAATCTTCACATTACCAAGATCCTTCTCAAATATACTCAGATCTACATAAACTGTGGAAGTATTTACAATCTGAAACATGTCAACCGAAGGCTCTATGTACTGACCAATAGTTACCATCCGCGCAACAATATTTCCAGAGATCGGTGCTGTGACCGAATAGTTTCTCTGCAGGTCTGCGATGGTATCTGTATAAATATTGTCAAATCTGCTTTTGGAAATTTTATAACCCGATAACTTTTCTTCAAGTGATCTGTAATTTGCCAACGATCTTTTGTAGTTTGATTCTATCTCAGCAAAATTCTTTTTTGACCCGATATTGTCACTGCTTAATTTTTTTTGTCTGTCATATTCCTGCTTTGCAAATTCATAATCATTTTTTGCATTAATGTAGTCAACCTGTACATTTATCAGATCAGGATTTTCAATTACGGCAAGAGTCTGACCTGCACGGACATAAGAACCCTCCTTTACAAAAATTTTCTTTACCCTGCCGGAAATTATACTTCCGACCCTGGATTCATTATCCTGATCCATCATGATCTCACCGTTCACTTTTATATATCCGTTTATATTTCTGGGTTCAAACTTTGAAAATTTTATATCCATTACCCTGATATGATCCTCAGTTAATGACACCTTATCTTTATGTTCAGTACTTTCATTTTCATGATTGTCCTCTTGTCCGGCAGGATCTGTTTCATTACTGTTACATCCCTGCAATGCTACGATCAGCATCAGGATTACTCTAAATAATATCAAAACTTTATAAGATTTATTTAAAATATTTGATAAAATTGATTTAGACAATTTATTTTTCATAATATTCATTTTAATTCTAATGCTGTTAATTTTTCTAATTTTATAATTGATTGATTGTATGTATAGACTGCATTAAGGTATTGTGTAACAGTTTCATAAGCTAAGTTCAGTGCCTGCAGGTATTCGACATATCCTATCTCTCCTTCTTCATAACTTATTTTTGATTGTCTGAGTATTTCTTCCGATTCAATTAATGCCTCTTCCTTAAAAAACTTTACCTGCCTTAAACTATTTTCATATTCTGAAAAAGCTACGTCAGTTTGGTTTTCCACAGACTTTTTTAAACTCATCTCTTCACTTGCAGCTATCTGATATTCATAATTTGATTCTTTTATATTTCCCGATTGTTCCCACCAAAACCAAAGCGGCACTCCAAGTCCGATCTCCATGCCCCAGTAATCATTTTGTCCGCCGATCTTCTGCCGGAAATATTTAAAACTTATGTCAGGCAGGAGTTCACTTTTTGATAATGATATTTTATTTGAAAACTTTTCTTTCTGAAATCCCGCTACCTTTATTTCGGGATTATTGATTTCAGCGTTACTGAGAATAGATGATCTGCTTAGCTGAAGTTCTTTAAAATTCATTTCACCTATTGGTACAATATCGTAATTCACATTCATCAGATTTCTGAGTTCGGACTGCACACTGATAATTTCCGTTTTATAATTTGTAATCTCATTCTGGAATTTGATCTTATTTACTTTAGCTCCCAGCACTTCCAGATTTGAAGTTTCACCTGCATTATATTTTTTTTCAGCAGTATTAAGAAACTCAATATAAATTTTTAAATTTTCTTCAGATGACCTTATCAACTCATTCAGTAGCTGCAGACGGTTATAGTTCATTTTCAAATCTGCCTTCAGATCATTTAGCTGAGAATTCAATTCCTGTTCAGCAACACTTATCTGAGAATTCTGCATATCTGATCTGAGAAAATAATTTGTCGGAAATTCGAACTGCTGCAGGAAACCAATCTTTCTGCTATCAGCATTACTCAGACTTCCTTGAACACCTTCATATTCAACAAATATTTCAGGTTTGGGAATATTGAACGATTTAAGACCGACAGCATTTTCTTTATCAATATTCAGCCTTGCAGTTTTCAGAGATTGGTTATTATCAACAGCAACCTTAATCACATTATCCAGATCCATTTTAGTCTGGGAAATAGTTTCGTTACTAAAAAATAATGTGAAATATGAAATTAAAATGATTCTGATCATTATATTAATTTTTATTATTCTCATATTTTTAAAATTGATTATGTATGTTTAATTTTTGTTATTTAATTTACTTTTTATAGCTTTTATTTATTTTCATTTATCAATTCAGAATCATCCAGCAACTTATGTCTGTTAAAAATTGAATAGATTACTGGAAGCACGATAAGAGTCAGCAAAGTTGAAGATATTAATCCTCCTATGACAACTGTAGCAAGAGGTCTCTGGACTTCAGCACCAGATCCTGTAGATAATGCCATTGGAATAAAACCAAGCGATGCAACTAAAGCTGTCATCAGAATTGGGCGAAGTCTTGAGGTTGAACCAATTATTATCCTTTGATGAATATCAGAAATACCTTCGTCTTTAAGCCTGTTAAAGTAAGCTATCATAACTATACCATTTAACACAGCCACTCCAAACAGAGCAATGAATCCAATACCTGCTGAAATACTGAACGGCAGATCTCTGATTACTAAAGCAAAAATCCCACCCACTACAGCAAACGGAATTCCCGAAAAAACCATAAGTCCCTGCTTGACCGAATTAAATGTTACAAACAGTAAAGCGAAAATAAGAAACAATGAAACAGGTACGGCGATGAAGAGCCGGTCTCTTGCACTTTCGAGATTTTTAAACTGTCCTCCGTATTCAATCACATAACCCGGTGGTAATTTCATTTCCTTATCAATTTTGGATTTAAGTTCATTCACAAAACTTTCAATATCCCTGCCTCTGACATTTGCCTGAATTACTATTCTTCTTTTACCATTGTCACGCGTGATCTCTGCCGGTCCTTCTTTTACATCTATTTCTGCAAGTTCAGAAAGAGGAATCATTACGTTATCAGGAGATGCAACTAATATATTCCTGATAGACTCAATATTGGAAGTATAAGCGGGATCATATTTCAGTACTATGTCAAACTTTTTATCACCTTCGAAAACTACTCCTGAAGTCTTACCTGCGAGAGCAGTCTCAATTACATTGTTTACTTCTTCTACATTTATTCCATAAACCGATATCCTGTCTCTCTTGATCTTTATTTGTAGCTGTGGCAGACCTTCGACCTGCTGAACGGATATATCTTCCGAACCATTTACTGATCCCATAATAGTCGCAACTTTATTTCCTTCTTCAGAAAGTACAGTAAGATCATCACCAAAGATCTTGACTGCAATGTCTCCTCTTGCGCCGGCTATCAGTTCATTAAATCTCAATTCGATCGGCTGGGTAAAAGACAAACCTACACCTGGAATTACTGTCAGTGACTTTTGTATTTTTTCAATAAGCTCTTCTTTAGTTTCAGCAGAAGTCCATTCATCTTTAGGTATTAGCATCACTATCACATCACTGAATTCCGGTCCCATCGGATCCGTAGCCAGCTCAGGCGCTCCTGTTTTTGTAACTATAGTTTTAATTTCAGGAAATTTATTCATCAGGACTTTCTCGATCTGTGTTCCGATATTTATCGATTCAGTTAAAGATACACCGGGTATCCTGACTATCTGATATGCCAGGTCTCCTTCATCAAGCTTTGGAATGAACTCTCCGCCCAGATTGGTAAATGAGATCAGACTGATCATCAGAAATATTAAAGCTGCCGAAACCGTTAGGATTTTATTTCTAAGTGCAAATTCCAGTGATGGTGTATATAAATTTTTCAGACCTTTCATAATCTTGTCTGCTATAGTCTCCTTTTCACTCATATTTTTTTTAAGAATAAGCGAACACATCATAGGTACATATGTGATAGAAAGTATCAATGCTCCGACCAATGCAAATCCAACAGTAAAAGCCATCGGCTTAAACATTTTCCCTTCAATGCCGCCTAATGCAAAGATTGGCAGATACACTACTATAATAATTAAAACTCCAAAGACAGCAGATTTAATTATACCGGTAGAGGCTTTATAAATTGTTTCATCAAACTCCGTAGTTGATTTCGGATCGTTATTTAAATATATTTTTGCCGATAAAGCAACGAGTACTGATTCCACAATAATTACAGCGCCGTCCACTATCAGTCCGAAGTCAATTGCTCCAAGTGACATCAGATTTCCCGACACATTAAAAATATTCATCATGATGATGGCAAAAAGCATTGACAGCGGGATTACTGATGCTACAATAAATCCGGCTCTCAGATTTCCAAGCAGCAATACAAGCACAAAGATAACGATCACTCCGCCTTCAATGAGATTGGTCTTCACAGTATTAATAGTACTGTCGATTAAATTCTCCCTGTTATAAAATTCATCAATAGTTACACCATCAGGTAATGTTTTTTTTATTTCTGAAATTTTTTCATGAACTCTCTGTGCTACTTCCCTCGAATTTGCACCTTTGAGCATCATGACAATTCCTGCAACTACTTCTCCATTACCATCCTGTGTCACGCCGCCAACACGAAGACCTTTGCCATATTCTATCTCAGCGATCTGATTCAGATATACCGGAATTCCATGGATTGTTTTAATAACTATATTATCAAGGTCATCAATTTTTTCAATTAATCCTATCCCCCGGATAGAATACTGATCAGAATTTTTTTCAATGTAACCGCCGCCAACATTACTGTTGTTTTTTAATACTGCATCAAATACTTCACGCAGAGTCAGGTCAAAACTTTTTAGTTTATCAGGATTTACAAGTATATGATATTGCTGTTCAAAACCGCCGAAACTATTTACTTCAGCTACACCTTCCGTACCCAACAATTGTCTTTTTACGACCCAGTCCTGTATTGTCCTCAGCTCCATATCGCTGTATGTGGTATCATTAAGATTTTCAGGTCTCACGATATATTGATATATCTCTCCGAGTCCTGTACTCACTGGCGCCATTTCTGGTTTACCAAGTCCTGCAGGCATATTTTCTTCAGCTTCTACAAGCTTTTGAAAAACTAAATTTCTCGCAAAGTATGTATCAATATTATCTTCAAATACTACCGTCACTACCGATATTCCAAACTTTGATATCGAACGCATTTCAATTATATCAGGCAGACTTTTCATTGCGATCTCTACAGGGTAAGTAATAAATCTTTCGACTTCAGTAGCTGACAATGTAGGACTTGATGTAATGATTTGGATCTGATTATTGGTTATATCCGGAACTGCATCTATCGGAAGTTTAATTGAGGAATATATTCCGAGGAGAATTAGTATTAAAACTAAAAACCCAATTACTAATTTTTGCTTTATTGAAAAAGCAATTATTTTGTTTATCATAATTTAATTTTAAAAAATGAACAGCAACTGCATCTTGAATGTCAGTTGAATATTGTTTTGCGGAACTTAAAATTAAATTAAGATTTCGGAGGAGGAGATGTATTCATAGAAAATGAATCATCGTATTGTGATAATTCGATTAAAAGTATTTCTGAATGTGGAATGTAATTTTTAAGTGAAAAATGTTCAGACAGAGCAACAATGCTGTTGCAGCAGTTACAGGTGCACATTGGAGTGCACAGATCTTCATGTTCAGATTCTGTAGAATTCTCAATGTGTATATTATCAGTTTCTTCACAAAGCCCATGAGCTATAAAATCAGTGCATGGTATAAGTGCAAGTATTAAAATATATACTGCGAATATTTTTGAAAGGTAATTTTTCACAAGTGCTAATATATTGCTATGGATTTTGAATTACAACTGATTTTGAATATTAATTATTTTGAATAACTATATTCGTCCAAAAAGTTGGAATTGCCTCAAAGACTCCAAGGCTCAAAGATTTAAAAAGTTAAAAATTAGATCCTTTGAGTCTTCGAGCCTTGGAGGTAAACCATGCAATATTGTTAAAGTGAAATGAAAAACTTATATCATTATTTTAAAAGGATCATTTTGCGTGTACTTACGAATCCTTCTGTCTCAAGTGTGTAAAAATAGATACCGCTTGATAGACTGATGTTTTTATCTCCTGAATTGAACTCAGCTTTATGATCTCCTTTAGTCTGAAATTCATTTACAAGTACAGCCACTTCTTTTCCGGAAATGTCTGTAACTTTTAATTTTACTTTTCCTGAAACAGGAATGTGATAATTTATTACAGTAGATGGATTAAATGGATTCGGATAATTTTGTGAAAGAGTATATGAATCCGGAATTTCTGAATTACTTAAATTAGTTGAAATATCTGTGATCGTCGGCTGTGCACTTTTGAAAATTCCATAATAATAGTTTAATCCGTAAATATAATTTAAATTATCGAATACAAATTTATTTATATAAGCATTATTGGAAATTCCTGATCTGACATTGATCCATGAAACACCATCATTCACACTTAGAAAAACATCTACTCCTGCTGATACAAAGATATCACCTCGTCCGTTTACCGAAAGCGCATTCAAAGATGAAGTCTGCCAACCGCCTCTCGGAATTTCTGTCCAGTTGTTTCCCATGTCAGAAGATTTAAAAATATTTCCCGATTCTGTAAAGTAAAGATGGTTTTGTGAAGATGTAAATTTTGTTACAAAAAAGAATTGTGAAAGGTTAACTTCTGTCCAAGTATTTCCAATGTCAGTACTTCTCAGCAATGCTGTTGTAAATGATTGCTGCTTAAAAAGATATAAATTACCGGATGCATCAATTTCTAATGTATTGAAATCATTGGTTTCCGGCTGATAGATCTTTGCCCATGTATTTCCATTGTCTGATGAGCGGAAAATTTTCAATGTATCTGGAAAATTATTTGTATTCACACTTGCAAAAACATAACCTTCCGGTGAGATCAGGATATCGGCTGATTGATATGCTTCGGGAATTCCTGTTCCTGAATTATTCCAACTGTTTCCATTATCTGAAGTTCTGTAAATTCCCGAATTTCTTATACTTGCAAGTATTTCATTATTATCAGTTTTTAAAAGCGAATTAACATACATCCCCGGAAGATCCGTTGACCTGTTTTCCCAGCTCTGACCATTGTCATCTGAGAATTGTACACCGGTTCCAGATGCTGCCATGAGCTGATTCTCACCCGGAAAGATGATAGTGTTTATAATGGGTATGTTCAGATTATTATTTCTTTCACTCCATGTTATACCGTTATTATCTGAAAAGAAAATTCCAAAAGATGATGCAACAAAAATATTATTTCCTTCTGAATAAATTGAATTGATCCTGTTTGCAGAATTGCTTAAAAAAATTCGGTTCCAAAAATTTCCCTGATCAGAAGATCTGAATACTTTCCCGGTCGATGTACCTGCAAAATAATTTCCTGAATTGTCTTTGTATAATTTTACAATATTCAGATCATTAATTCCGTTATTAATTTCAGTCCACACATTTCCATTATCTGAAGTTTTAAATATTCCCGAACCCTGAATGGCTGTTAATAAAGTATTATTGTCAGTTAAAATCCCTGATGCAGATAGCGATGGTAAATTTCCATTTATATTTGTCCATGAAGAAGCATTGTTTGTAGAATAATAAATTCCGTTAGTTGTAACAGAGTAAACATGACCAGTAGAATTAAATGCATAGTCACTTGTAAACAGGTTCATTCCGTTATAATTAAAAGCATTAAAATTATTTCCTCCGTTAAAAGAAACATGATTGTTAATATACACAGGTCCTGTCGGACTGACTTTTACAAGATAGATACTTGCCCAAAGACCGCTGTGAGGCGCAACGCTGATGGGATTAAAACTCCAGCTCTGCCCATAATTACCTGTCCACCATAGACCGCCGGTACTTTTGCCTGTGTAAATAATTCCCGAAGGACTTATAGTCATACTGAGATTTGTATTTACCATTCCCTGTGGCATGCTATTCCATGTCACACCATTATCGGCGGAATTATAAACTCCCTCACCTCTGAGAATTACCATGTTGCCATTATTACCTTTATTAATTTCAAGAACATTCCCTCCAAACGGACCATTGAGTCCGGTCCAGTAATTCTGTGCAATCGAAATATCTGTACTTATAATCAGTACTGCTATTAAAAATTTTATAATTATTTTCATGATAATTCTTTTGATTATTTTATTAAAAATCTTTTACTCAAAATTAAATTATCTGATTTTATTTTACAAATAAATATTCGTTTATATGTAGAATTCAAATAATTAGGATAGTACAGATTAATTTTATGTTCATTTAATAAAGTAATTCAGTTAAAATTTTTCAATGCTTCTTAAAATTTTTTTTCAATTTTGAGCACAAACAGCCTTAGAACATGATCTCTGCAGACGAACTTAAAAATTTTCAAAACTCAGTCACTATTCTCATATTATAAAAATGCAGATCAAAACTTTAGATTAGAGTTTCTTAACATCAGGCATGCTGTTGGTGACCAAAAAGTTTAGTGAATGAGTCTAAAAATTAAAAAATTTGTATCAAAACTTTTTGGAACATCAACTGCGGCTCGAATATAAAATCACTCAATCACAATCTGCTCACCGATCTTAAGAATTTTTACTTTGTCTTTGTACTGAGGTTTTTCGCGGATGAGTTCTTCAAGTACTATTCTCGGCTCTTCGGGATCGGACAGCTCGGCAATGGTGCCGTAATGCATAGGTATCATTAACTTTGCCTTTGAATCATCGAGGATCATCAAAGCTCCTTTGGGATAGAGATGGCGGTTTGGTTTGTCGATTTCGGTACAGTCTGAGCAAGGACCTATCGGCATGAATTCAAGATCGATCTCATAATTCTCTCCGAGATATTTATAAAATTCCTTATCATAAGCAGTATCTCCCGGAAAATAAACTGTGTAACCGTCATACTCAATTAAATAACCGCAGTAGCCGTCATACTCCCACAGGAGTCCGTCAAGTCCGTATCGACCGCCCCAGTGATAAGCTGCGACGCAGGTTATTTTTACTCCATCTATTATCTTTGATTCTCCGATGTATTTCTTTTTTTTATAATCGGATTTTTTTAAAGGTGAAAGTTTGAAATCATAAACAGGAATAAATTCTTTTAATGCTTCGGGAAAAACGAGAGTAGCGTCCGGAAATTTTTTATTTAATATCCCAAGACTGCCGAAATTCAAATGATCAAAATGTGAATGTGAAATGAGAATAATGTCACACTGCTTCAGATCATTTATGTCAATGCCCGGATCCTGTATCCTCATCTGAATCTCAGCAATAAAGTCTGTAAGAAAAGGATCTGTCATAATTACTTTATCTCCCATCTGCAGCAGGATAGTTGCATGTCCGACCCAGAGAGCTGACAATTTTACACCGGGTCTGATGGGATCTTTGATACGGTTTTTAATTTTTTTAGGCGAAGTAAAACTTCTTCTTACGTTATCTCCCACGTCATATAAAACTCTGCAACCTGAGGCAGTTAATAAAAGGAGTATGAAAATTAATATGCTGTTAAAATTTTTCATAACCTATTAATAATATTTTAGGTTAATAGAAATATTGTAATAGCTTTGAGATGTGAAATTATAATCTGCGACCAGACCAAGTATTCCAAAAAAAGTATAAATCCCTCCTTCGACTGAATAGTACCCGATATTCTGATCCTGTTTATTTTTACGGAAATTATATTTACCGCCCAGTGAAATTGCAAGATACTCTCCTCTTTCCTCGAGAGGAATAAATCCTCTCACACCTGTAGTAAGATTAAATCTTTTAAAATCTGAATATTGAAAACCCCCTGTCATCCACTCAGGCTGCAGAAAGATCTCCATCGAGCCGCCGTATCTTCTCACTGGATTTACTTTGAAGAATTGCGCAGCCGGTACAAGTTTGTTTGCATTGAATGAATAATTAAAAGGAGTAACATGCCATCTCAGTCCGAACTGTAATCTCGATTCATCTTCGTTTCTGTCCTGATAAAAAGTCGGGGAAGGTATAGTCTGAAACAAAGTCCATGTAGTCCATTCAGTAAATTTATTACCTGAATTATTTTGTGAATAAGAATATTTTGAAACAGATAAATTTAAAATTACTAACAGAGTAAGAATTAATACTTTGTATAATTTTAACACGGTATTTGAAAATTCTGTTTTAACTATATGGAATTTAATTTTATAAAATTTCTGGATCAGCATTATTGATATTCAGAGGGTAAATTTTTTCTTAATATAATTAAATTATATGTCAATCAAAGTAAATAAATAAGTTTGAAGATTTACAAATTAAAAAAAGAGTAAGTTCAAAATTTGTTTTCTGAAGAGGGTATAAAAAACGGGTCAGAAATTAAATACTGAGCCGCATATTCTATTAAAATAATTTCTAAGTTCTAAGCAGCTATCTCTATAACAGCAGACTTAGTAGTAGGTGTTGGAATTTTGTATCCCCTTCTTTTCATGTCTTTTATATGAAGCTCAATTCCTTCTTCCATGAGTTTTAATAATTTATTTTCAGAATCAGATGTGGCAGCGCATCCCGGAAGATCTGGTATGTAAGCACTATAATTATTCTTTCCTTTTTCAATTATTATCAGAAATTCTTTTTTCATGAATTATTATTTAAAATTTGTGCTTGTTTAAAAATACTTTTTAAAGTTTTTGGATGAACATCTTCATTTGGTTTTCCGGCTATAGTTACAGTTCCCTTTTTATTTGCATGATGATATTGCTGATGACTTCCTGTCTGTCATACAAAACACCATCCATCATTTCTCAGCAATCTAATTACCTCTTTAAATTTCATCGGGTTATTTATATGTTACTTTCCTTTAAAGCCAATACAAATGTATGAAATATTTTCAGAGTTTACAATTATATAAACTGGTTTGAATTCAAAGAATAAATTAGCCTCAAGATTAATTTTAATGAATGACCTTTAGGACGGAAATAGATATCATTATAATTCTAATCTCAATTTCTCATTTAAATCAAACTATATATTAATTATATTTGCACATACAAAACCTGTTCATCAGGATTTCGGGATGTAGCGTAGCTCGGTAGCGCGCCTCGTTCGGGACGAGGAGGTCGCTGGTTCAAATCCAGTCATCCCGACTTGATGTATACGCCGGAAAAATTTTCCGTCAATAATTTAATTCCAGTATTTAATTATGAAGAAATTAATTTTAAGTCTTTTATTTCCATTTCTATCAATCTCAGGTATTTCCTTTTCACAGAATACAGATTCTCAAAGCGAAACAAATTCACAAAAATACAAAGATGTCACCATTTTACACTGGAACGATTTTCATGCGAGGAATCAGCCTTATAAAGTAACAAAAAAAGATAAAGAAACAGGAGTAGAAAATTCTTATATAGTCGGCGGTACTTCGGGTATGCTTGGGTATATTAACAAATTCAGAAACGGTAACACGCTGCTTGTCAACGGCGGAGATGATTTTCAAGGTTCTCCGATCTCGACTATTACCAGAGGTAAATCACAGATCGAACTTCTGAATCTTTACGGTCTCGATGCATTTGTAATCGGTAATCATGAATTTGATTATGGACAGTATGCACTCGATTCTGTTTTAATGCTTGCGGAATTTGACCATCTCTGCGCTAATGCATTTCTTATAACTATGGACAAAACTGTTTCTGACAGATATAAAATTAAAGAAGTGAACGGGGTAAAGATCGGTATCATTGGTCTGACAGCTCTCGATCTGATGACTCTTACACTGCCTAAAAATGTCAGCGATATTAAAATGCTTAATACAGATTCCGTAGTGACTGAAGGCATTAATTTTATGAAGGAAAATGACTGCGACATTATAATGCTTCTCACTCACGTTGGTGTTGATAATGATAAAATGCTTGCGGAAAAATTTTATAAAGATATCGATATAATAGTCGGCGGACATTCTCATACACCGCTTTTTAAACCGGTTATTCAAAACGATGTCGTGATAGTGCAGGCGGGATCTTATGGAAGATATCTCGGTCAGATGGAGTTAGTTGTTGACAGAGATAATGATACTCTAGTCGAATATAAAACATGGCTTACTGAAACAGTTTTTGATTCTACTATTAATGACAAAGCTGCAGGTGAGAAAGTTGATAAGATGCTTGAGGAAATAGAAGGTTATCTATCCACGGTGATAGGTCATCTTGAAAATGACTGGGTTCGTGGAAATACAAATGAAAGCAATCTCGGTCAATGGGAAACAGATGCGGTGAGGAGAGTTACAGGTACTGACATCGCATTCCTGAATTCAGGCGGCATAAGAAAAGATCTTTATAAAGGTGATATATTGATCGGTGATATGTGGGAGATAAATCCTTTCGGGAATACGATCGTGAAAATTAATGTCACCGGTAAAATGCTGAAAGAGATGTTTGAGAATTTTATTTTTATGAGTCTTGATACTTCGGGTGAAAGAAGTTCGGGAGATAAAATTATTATATCAGGACTGTATATTGAGTATGATCCAAAAGATGGTACGAAAGGAAATTATATAGTCAGTATTCAGGTGAATGGTAAAGAAGTATCTGATGATATGATCTACAGTTTTTCGACTAATAATTTTGTCGGAAGTCAGTTTCCGAAATATTTCGGAGATGTATCCGGAGAGATAAACGTCGAGGATACGGGAATTGTGGACAGGGATCTTTTCATAGAACAGGTAAAAAGCGAAGGAATAATTAATTCAGTAGCTGATATAAGAATGAAAGATATTTCAAAATAAAAATTTAAATATAAAAAGTATAATGTCTGAAGAAAGATTAGTAAAATGTATTAAACTCGAACAGGAGCTTCCAGGTTTAGACAAGCCGCCAATAGACGGAGAGCTTGGACAGAAGATATATGACAGTGTCTCGAAGCAGGGATTTAAATTGTTTCTTGACCATTTTAAAATGATCGTTAATGAATACAGACTGGACCTGACCTCACCGGCTACGGATAAAGTATTTGAAGATCAGATGAGAGAATTCTTTTTCGGAGACGGTATAAAGCTTCCGGATGAATACGTCCCGCCGGATAAGGACAAATAATTATTCAGAGGCAACAATTATTTCTTAAGCTCGTTAACTTTTGTCAATTCATGCCTTTAAAATAATATTGTCACAGATTGCCAATTATTAAACAGCATAAATAAATAAATTATTGAACAATTTAGATACTAAACATACTCTTGATACTATTGAATCATTTGATGATTACTTGTTGCTGCCAAGAGAGCAGGCATATAAATTATTAATAGATCAGAAAAATTTAAAAATATTCAGAGTTGTATTAAATATTTTTATAATAATTAGTTTAATAATTTGTATAATTAATTTTGCGATACAGGAATATTTAAATATATCACTGATAATTTCACTGATCAATTTATCAGTGCTGATAGTTACAAGACTTCTTTACAAAAAATATTTCGGAATAAAGAATATCAGCAGAAGCATATTTGCTTTTCTGATAATTCAGATGCTTATTTTTATTTCAATTGAAATATTTTATCCCAATGAAGACAACAATGATATTCCCGAAGGTAAAAAAAGCGGCGAAGAACTTAAAAAAGAACTTGCAGACGAAGATATAAAAGTAACAGTAAGTGGTGATGAAGACGATACTTTTTTATCATATCTTATTTTTATCGGAATAATGGTTTTGATATTCAGATTTTCAAGGTCAGAGATCATTCAGCTATTTTTAATTGCACTGCTGGTTCCGATTTTGTTAACTATTATTTTTCAAAAACCATTTCAGGCAGGTGAGCAATTCGCTAATTTACTTACAGGATCAATACTTTTTTTCAGTGCATTCATAGCAGAACGGAAAAGGCAGAAAAACTTTAACGGTCAATATGATTTTTATTATAAGAAAAATTATGAGAATCTGAGGATGAAAAAGGAGCTGAACTATGCAAGAGAGATTCAGCTGTCAATGCTTCCTGAGAATGAAGCCGTCATTGGAGATATAAAAATTTCCGGAGTTTCAAATCCGGCAAGTGAAGTAGGCGGTGATTATTTTGACTATTTTAAAATTTCCAATACAGAAACCGGATTCTTCATATGCGACGTATCCGGACATGGAGTAGCAAGCGGGCTGCTTCTTTCCGGATTGAGAAGCTGTATGCATCTGATATTGGAAGATCATTCCAATCCAAAAGTTATTATGGAAAAGCTGAACCGCATGATAAGAAAAACGCAAAACAGGAAAATGTTTGTCACTGCCATTATTGCGATCATCGATTCAAAAAATAATAAGTGCAGACTCTTTAATGCAGGTCATCTGCCGCCTTATAAAATTTCAGGTGAGTCAGGAGAAATATTCAAGATAAAGAAACATGGCATTGCTCTCGGCGCAATGAATACAGTAGATATTAATGATAGTGATAACGAAGTCGTGATAGATTTTAAAAAGGATGATAAGATAATTTTTTATACTGACGGAGTAAACGAAGCAATGAAAAGTAATAATACAGAATATGGTCTCGACAATCTGGAATTATATCTGAATAATAATTCTACACTGGATTCTGAAAAAATGCTTAAAGGATTATTAGGAGATGTAAGAAAGTTTACAGGCGATAGTGTGCAGAGAGACGATCTTACTTTACTGATCATTCAGAGAATTTAAAAAAGGAAAATGAAAAATAAGCCGGTAGTTGGAATAATAATGGGTTCGGATTCAGACATGCCAGTAATGGAACAAGCAGGTGAAGTATTGGATGAATTTGGAATCGCATACGAATACAAGATCACTTCAGCTCACAGGACTCCGGATTTCATGGCATCCTATTCAAAGAATGCATATAAGCGTGGAGTAAAAGTTATCATTGCAGGTGCAGGCGGATCGGCGCATCTGCCTGGTATGTGCGCTGCTTATTCACCTGTTCCTGTGATCGGCGTTCCCGTAAATACAAAATCTCTTCAAGGGCTTGACTCGCTGCTGTCAATTGTACAAATGCCATACGGGGTTCCCGTTGCTACAGTATCAATCAACAATTCAAAAAATGCAGCTCTACTCGCTGCGCAGATCATCGGGATTTCTGATAAAAAGATCTTAGCGAAAGTCATCTCATTCAAAGATAAGATCAGAAAAGAATCACTGGCAAAAAATAAAAAATTAAATTCTGTAAGTAGAAAGAAATGAAATTGAAAATCATAAATTTAATATTTGTTCTGACAGTACTAACAATGTTTGTTGCAGACAAAGCAGAGTCACAGCAGAAATCCATTGATATGAAATCTCTTGTGAATTTGATGGAAGGATCTTTCAGCAGCGAAGAGCAGTCTATTAGTGACACGGATTATTTTGATATCAGACTTGAGATGAAAAGGATATGGAAAAATTTGACAACGGAAGAAGAAGAAAATAAAAATGCTGTTGATGAGTACTGGATCTATGTAGAGCAGGCATCTGCGGAAGCATTGGATAAGCCTTACAGACAAAGGGTTTACAGGATCACGAGAACTTACGAAGGAAGATTTGAAAGTGCAGTATTTACATTTAATAATCCGTTGAGATTTGCAGGTGACTGGAAACTTGATGAACCGCTGGCGTCACTTACTTCTGATTCACTTACACAAAAAGAAGGATGCACAGTGACGCTCACGATGATGGGAAAAGATCATTACGAAGGCGGCACAACAGGTAAAGGCTGTGAGAGTGAACTACGCGGCGCAAAGTATGCAACTTCTGAAGTGGAAGTATTAGCTGACCGTATTATTAGCTGGGATAGAGGTTTTGATGAAAATGATGTTCAGGTATGGGGAGCGGAAAAGGGCGGATACGTTTTTAAGAGAATTAAGAATTAAAAATTACGAGTTACAAATTTCATCTTTAAAAGCACGGTTCAGAATAATATGAAATTATTTCCCCCTTAAAAAAGGGGGAGCGAAGGGGGTTGTTGCCGAAAGAAATAGCAATTACAAAATTCCAAATTACGAATTACAAATTTCACCGTTCTCGCCGTAGTTGGTGTTCTAAAAAGTTTTGATTCGGATTTTGAATTTGAAATTTCATTCGATTAAACTTTTTAGTCACCAACAACAAAGCCGCCGTGTTACAGTTGTAAAGGTACTGTAAATTTTTTATTGATCTGATAGTTCATATTAATTTTATATAGAAGTTTTTTAAAATTCAAATTCATTTTAATCTTATCCTTAATAATTGCAGTATAAACAAAACCCTTTTTTCACCGATAAATATCCTCTTCCAAAATATTTTCTACCGGCAATTCCCATATTGTATTTTATAATTATGCTCGTCGTTTGCATGAGCAACAGATTGTTGGGGGATTATGGTGTCGAAACCGATTTTTATGTGGCTTATGTCAGTCAGGCAAAGGAACTCTTGAATGGAAGATTAATAATAGACGAATACAGAGGTCCTGTATATCAGATATTACTTGCTTTGACAGGTTTCTTTTTTAAATCAGATTTTTATACTGCGGGGAAATTTCTAAATGTCATGTGTGCTGCAGTTGTTCTTTTTTTCGTATCAAAATTAATTACTTCTTTATTCAACCGTCAGGTTTCTTTTTTTGTAGTTCTGTTAATAGCTGTTAATCAGGTATTCTGGCGGTACACTTATGAACCCGGGACTGACATGCTGTTTCTTGTTTTCTATGTTTCAGCTCTATATTTTTTATTAAAGGATCTGATTTTTGAAAGTAAAAATTTATTTACAGCCGGACTGCTTACGGGAATGGCTTATCTTACGAGGTACACAGGAGTGTCTTTACTAGTATTTGCAGTTATTCTGTTTGTGATAATTTATTTTAAAAAATATAAAAACACAGAAACAGCATCAGGTAAAAATTTTCTTAAGCCTGTATTATTATATTTAATTCCTGTTATAATTTTAATTTCGGGATGGGGAATTTTCAGTTTTATAAAAACAGGAAGTTTCTTTTATAATAAAAATTATCAAAACACTGCATTTGCTTTTTACAAGCCGAATGAAATGTCTAAAGACGAATGGACATCAAAATATCAGGAAAATTATACATCTATGTCTGATGTGATATTCAGTAATCCCGTAACATTTTCAAAAAAGTATTCAAAAAATTCTGTAAATTATTTTATAAAAGATTTATTGAGATTTTTTCCAAAGTATATCAGCATACTGGTTGGTTTTGGATTTCTGATTTTTCTTTTAAAATTCAAATCAGAAAATTTGCAAGAAAAATTATTTTTACTGGCAGGTTTTATTTTTTATATACAGATATTACTGATCTTTTATTCAGAAAGATTTTCGCTGCCTCTTTTACCTCTATATTGCTTTCTCGTCATTCGTTTATTCTCACAAGATATTTTCCAAAGATTTAATTTTAAATTTAAAAATCTGAAACTGTTTAGTCTGATATTGCTTTTATTGGTTACATTAAATTTTTACAATTCATATACAATTGCTAAAACAGACATTAATGATGTTCCGGTTGAAATATTATCGGTAAGAGATATTGTGAATAAAGATTTTGGTGAGGAATTAAAAGGAAAATCAATAATGGCGAGGAAACCTCATATTGCTTATTATCTGGATATGGAACTTATGTTCATGCCGTATGCTGAGACTTATGCAGATTTTATATTGAATCTAAAAAACAGTAATTCTGAATATCTTTTTGTCAGTGAGAAGGAAGGGATGATATCATCAAACGAAGATCTTAAAAAAAATCTATTGAATACAACTGCCTTTAATAATGAAGATCTCGAATTAATTACATACACTACTGATCCTGTTACTATTCTTTACAAAGTGAAATAAAAAACAATTTCAAATTACGAATTTCAAATTACAAATATCTTTCTGATTGATTTTATTTCCAAAAAATAGATAATTCACAAATCCCTGCTCCACAGTATCTTACCCGAATCAGAATCTATACAAGTAGCCTTCAGCATAAATACAAATACAAGTTTATTATCTCCGTGAGTAACTCTCATTGTATTAAATTTGGGATGACCTTTTGAAAAAACCATATCGAATGAAGATCTGTCTAATCCTTTATCCGGATCTCTGAATATATTATCTAATACAGATTCCCACTGAAGTTTTACAGTGCCGTCCTCATTCAGTTTTACTTTTGAAATTATAATCTTTGCTTTATCTGTAACATCTGTCTGACTTAATATAAAAATACTATTCTCATCAGTAATTATCTCCCTGTCTTTTTTACCGATCCCCGGTCCTGAAAAATCTGTTTTCATTGAACTCAGTAAAATTTCACCTTTCAGAAAGGAGGGTTCGGATAAATTTTTATTTTTATAATCGAGTGTATTTCTGGGATCACCTTTTAAACTTACTCTGGAATCATCATCAGCCTTTATTGAGTTTGTAAGTGGGTTTTCATCATACTTTAAATTTTTAACTGATTCAGAAGTCTTCTCAGCTTTTAATGTTATCGGATCTATAAAATAAAGATAACCTGAGTTATCTGAGATCATCGGCATATTTTTTTCAGCATCAAATCCGTAAAATGTATGAATACTGATCCAATCAGGTTTGCTGATATTCCCTGAAAGAAAAGGATTTGTACCCATGATCATTTTTTCACTTACAATAATTTCAAGATTGCCCGGATCTTTTGCATGAAAACCAATATCCGGATTTACGCTTTTATACCAGAGCTTTCCGTCTGTCTGTCCGAGAAAGTGACAATAACCTTCTTCTCTTGTGCCAAGCTCTATCCTTTTTAAAATCTCACCTGTGTTAAGATCATAATCTGAAATTCTGTATTCAGTGTAGCCTGTAATTTGTCTGATCCCATTATTATCTGATTTTGACTGCGCCTGAAAGATCTCTTCTCTGATGATGAGTGAAAAACCATTACTACTTTTTGCAATGACAACCTCTTCCACATCATCGCAATTATCTTCCATTACATTTTTTTTCATCAGATTGCATGAAGAAAAAATTAAGGCAAGCATTAGAATTAAAAAAACGGAAAGGTTTATTTTCATAAATAAATTTTTTTATTTAAGAAGTATCATCCGTTTGGAGTTATTTAAAATTCCGTCAATATATAAAGAATAAAAATAAATTCCGCTTGAAAAATTACTTCCGTCAAATTCTACTGAATAACTTCCAGCACGTTGGTTTTCATTTACAAGTACAGCTACTTCATTCCCCAATACATCAAAGATTTTCAGATTAACTAACTCGTAATTCGTAAATTGTAATTCGTAACTTATCACTGTTTTTGGATTAAATGGATTTGGATAATTCTGAGCAAGATGAATTCCTAAAGGTATAATATTTGAAGTTGATTCAATTCCAGTAAGGGGAAGAATTATTTTGAACGCACTTCTTCCATGAGTCCATACAACCAGTGTTCTTGTCGGTGCATGAAATGTAAGATCATGACATGGGACGTTTGAAGGAATTCCTGCTGACAAAATATTCCAAACCGCTCCGAGATTGGTAGAATACATTACATTAATGTCGGTGGCAATGTAAAGAGTATTTGTATTTGCGGGATCGATGATCACATCATTTATCGGAGCATCAGGAAGATTGCCGGAAATAGAATTCCACGTGTCTCCGAAATTTGTCGTCCTGAAAATATGCGATCCGGTCGAATCTACTTTGTAGCCTGAAAGAGTAACATAGCAGACATTCGCAGAGTCAGGATGAACTGTAACTCTCGTCACCCATCTATAGGGCAGTCCTGAATTTATCTTTGTCCAGTTGCCGCCACTGTCTGTAGTCCTCCAGACATTTGCATCATCGGTACCGCAATAGATCACGTTCGGATCTGACTTAGCCACATCGACAGTTGTGATAGTTCCGAGATTTCTTATATGTCGGTTTGCAAGATCGGGACTAATAGCTGTCCATGACTGCATACCGTTTGTAGTCTTATGCATTTTATATGTGCCGCAGTATAAGATCTGCGGATCATTTTTATCCATTACAAACGGAGTCATCCAGTTAGAGTACTGAAGATCTAGACCGTTAGTACCGAGAGAAAATGAATTGCCATTGTCTGTAGATTTTCCAAGTCCGCCGTTTTGATAAGAGGCATAGACATTCTGTGAATTATTATAATCAACGAGACAATAGAATCCATCGCCGAAGTAAATGTCATTCCAAACACCAAAAGTTGATGTTGATCTTATTGTTCCGTTATCCTGCGTACCGCCGAGTATGACGGATGGATTATTAAAATCTATTTCACCTGCATAAAATTGTGTGACAGGAAGTGACAGGCTTTCACCCCAGACAGCTCCACCATCAGAAGTATAATCTATTCCGCCGTCATTTCCAGTTACAATATAATTTGGATTTGATTTTGAAAATGCGACAGCATGCTGATCCACATGAAAAGAAGCAGGAATACCGAATGAAGTTCCGCCGTTATAAGATAATTCCATTTCAAGTCCGCCGCAGAAAAGTTTATTGGGATTTGAAGGATCGACTTTACAGATCCTGTTGAACCAAGCATAATTAGAAGATGCAGCTGCGGATGAATTTACAAGAGTCCACAAAGTACCGCCGTTAGTGGTTTTATAAAGACCTCTTGTAGAACCGCTTGCATTTGAAGTAAGAGCATAAATGATATCCGGATTTGATTGAGAAATATCAAAAGATATTCTGCCGAGATTATTATCATTAAAAGGAAAACCATTCTGCACCTGCTGCCAGCTCTCACCTGAATTTGTAGTCACATACATTCCTGAAAATCTCCCGCCGTATTTTATATAATCTTCCCTTCTTTGTCTTTCCCACATAGCAGCAAAGACTTTTGAAGGATTTGATGGATCTACACTTACATCAATTGCGCCGACAGAGTCTGAAATAAAAAGACTTCGCTGCCAGTTTTGTCCGCCGTTCAAAGTTTTATAAATTCCGCGTTGTTGATTTTTTCTTCTCGTCCATCCGCCTGCTGCTACATACACTTCCTGAGTGTTCTGAGGATTGACAGAAATATTTCCTATACAGTATGAACTGTCGAGTCCGGAGAAGTTCCAGTTGTTTCCACCGTCAGTTGATTTAAAAACACCAGTGCCCGGATAATAACTTCTGAGAGAGTTTGATTCACCTGTCCCGCAATAAATTATTTCAGGATTAACAGGATCGACAGCGACTGCTCCGATGGATGAAGTATTCTGTCCGTCGAATACACTTATCCAGCTTTGGCAAAAATCAGTTGATTTCCAGAGACCGCCGTTTGCAGTGCCTGCATAGACGATCTGCGGATTAGTCGGATGGATGGCAATGGTTGTGATCCTGCCTTCTATATTTAGTGGTCCGGCAAGATTCCATCCGGTTGTATTATCGGGAAAATCTGAACTCATATACTTCTTTACATACTCTACAGATTTTAAATATTCTTGATGTGGAATTTCATTAAACGGAAATGCTCTTTGCTTTTCCATCCAGTCCTCAGCGGGAATGAACTTGTCGTTAAATTTAGATATGTCGAGATAAGAATTTTCTACGTAAGAAGTTTCTTCGGAAGAATTATTTTCATTTTCATTAAAGAGTAAACAAATTCCTGAAAGCACTAAGACCGTAAAAAATAATATGTAAAAATTTTTTCTCAAAATATAAGTTCTTTTAAAAATTTATGCAGCAATAGTTTTTTTATCATAAATTGAAAACGCCCATTTAAGTGCAGGCGGAGTAATGAAGGTAGTAAGAATGACTACAATGATGACGGAGGAGAACATTGCATTATCGAGTACACCGATGCTTTTTCCAATACTGGCAAAGATAAGTCCAACCTCACCTCGTGGGATCATGCCGATTCCAATTATTTTTTTATCCATACCTTTTGCAAAAATTCCGCAGATGGCTTTTCCAATAATAGCAGCTAAAGTTAAGAGTAAAGAAACGCCGAGAATATTTACATCCAGAAAAACTGAAAGATCGACCTGCAGTCCCATGATGACAAAGAAGACCGGAGCGAAGATCGCTTCGATAGGTTCGATAACGCTTTTTACAGATCTGGCATCATCTCCCGGAATGTCACCAAAATATTCTTCCTTGATTATCAGACCTGCTGCAAAAGCTCCGACTATACTTGCAAGTCCGATACTATCGCTGATCCATGCCATCAGCAGCATCATTGCGAACGGGAAAAGTATGCTGATATTTTTTCCCTGAACAAGCGAAGCAAGTTTGATTTGTTTTCTTAAATATTTTTTTCCAATAAAAAATGTCAGACTCAGAAAGATCAATGCTTTCAATGTGATGAGAAAAATATTTCCTACCTGTACTTCGCCGCTTTCAATGATACCTGCGACTACCGCCAAAATTATAAGACCAAGTACATCATCTATTACTGCAGCTCCGAGTACAAGCTTTGCTTCGGGTACATGCATTCTGTTCATGTCTTTAAAAACACGTGCAGTAATACCGATACTTGTAGCGGATAAAGTTGCACCGACAAATAAATACAGATTCGGACCTGCCTCAGGGAAGAGTAGCATTGTCGAAATATATCCCAGTATAAGCGGAGCGAGAACTCCGATCATGGCAGCGACAAGCGCTGATCCTCCTACTTCAAACATTTCCTCAAAGCTCGTTTCAAGCCCCACAAGAAAAAGCAATATCAACACTCCGAATCCGGAAAAAAGTAAAATGATCTGAACAAATAAATTATCCCTTGCAAAAGTAGGACTGGTAAGGATCTCTGAAAGCTCATTTCCGAATCCTCCTTTTTCATAATCTTCAATCGTCAGATTTTTATTTATAGCCTCATCCCATGTTATATTTCCTGATACACCTGACTGAACAATTTCATTTACTTTATCCTGATGTCTTAATAAAAACATCACCGGATTATTCATCTGATATAAAATTACTCCTAGCAGAACTCCTATCATAAGTTCACCTAGTACTTCGGGCTGATTAAATTTTTTGGCAAGAAATCTCCTGCCTATCACTGCGCCGAGTATTATCAGAAAAAGTATAAGATATATTTCTGCAAATTTATCTCCGTGACTTTCAGATTCTTTATGTTCTGTTTCATCTGATTTATCAATTGGAGGTTTTTCATCTCTGTATTCCGCTGCCAGATCAGTTTTAGTAGAAATATTTATTTCTGATTTATCTGATTCATTAAATGAAAAAGCATTTAAGGAAAATAATAATATAAATACAGCAGGCAGTATAGAACTGATTAATTTTTTTAACTTCATATTTTTAGAAATCTTTTCATTTTATAAATTCAATAACCTGCGATATTACTTCTTCAAGTGCCGGAGTCGTTCCTTCGAATGGTTGAACAGCTCCAAAGGTATGACCTGTATTATCAATCAACTTAAGTTCAAAGAATTCTTTATTGCCCCTGCTGTACAGATCTTCAGCATTGGAATAATCAACTGTAATATCCTGTGTACCATGAATGATGAGCGACGGTACACCGATTTTAGAAACAGCTTCCTGTATATTCAGACGGTCTTTATTTTTTTCAAGATCTTCAATTAGAGTATAATCCATTCGCATGATCTGATTTGTACGTGAATTCAATACTTCAAAAAATCCAGCTTCTTTCCATTTTGATTTTAAAGTATCACTGTATCTGTCAAAGTTACAGACTGAAGACAGCACAACAAGTCTGTCGATCCTTTCATCTTCGGCTGTTTTCAGAATGGCAATACCGCCTCCTCTGGAATGTCCTAGTATTGTTAAGTTTCCTGTGTCAATTTTAAGTTCATCCGCATTGTCATATAGATAATCGATCACAGAACCAGTGTCGTCGAGTTCACGGGAAAAAGTATTTTTAGCAAAAAGATCAAGCCGGGTAAAATCACTTTGTTCATCAACACTTTCACCTGTTCCGTTATAGGAATAATTAAATGCGACTGTACAAAAACTTTCTGCTGAAATTCTTTCCATCATGTAAGGAAAACAACCCCAGTCTTTAAAGCCTTTAAATCCGTGACAAAGAATTAATACAGGTAATTTTTTATTTTCATTTGTATCATCAGGAAAACGGATATCAGTATTAAGATCGTCTCCATATTTATTTTTAATTTTTAAGGAAAGTTTTTTTATTTCAGACATTTAAATTTATTTTTTAATATTCATTAACATAACAATATGCTCACCAAGTCCTTCAGGAGTAAATACACCGCCGTTTCTTTTCATTCCGAATTTTTCATAAAAACCTTCAGCAGTAGTGCGGGCATTACACCAGAATATTGCACCATTTTTTTCTTTAACATGAGAAATACATTCATTCATGAGAATTATTCCAAGTCCTTTTCCTCTGTATTTTTCTAAAGTTGCCATTCCTCTGAGTCGCCATGTTTCTTTTTCGGTATTATCCTTTAATGTGTGTTTATATAAAGAAGCAATTCCGCAAAGTTCATCAACTATATATGCTCCCAGATGAAGAGAGTCAGAATGGTCATCGTCTTCATAAACAAGTTCGTCAGCATTCTGATGAGGTCTTAAGATGAGCTGTCTCAGATTTCTTGTTTCGGCAGCGGTGATTTTTTTTATTTCTACATTCATAAAATTTTACTGATCTGTCATACTTAGCTGAACATCTGCATTTTTCCATGCCTTCAGAAATTCCTTCTCTACTTCTTCTGCTTCAGTGACTTTTTCCTGAACCAACAGAGATTCTTTTAATCCAAAAAGTCCTCTTCCATTATTAGGATACTTTTTTAAATCTTCGCGGAATACATTTTCAGCAAGTTCAAACTCTTCATTCTGATAAAGAGCTGCACCGAGCATAAGTCTGACACTCGGATAATAATCAGGCGGTTCATCGTAATTTATTTTATCTTCTTTTGCAACGGCATCTTCAAAAAGTTTTAAAGCATTATCAATTCTGTCTTCATTCAGAGCGACATTGGCAAATATAATATCCTGCATCATACTAAGGATAAGTGAAGCCGGAGTCAGACCAATCAGAGCATTTTCAGAAATTTTTGATTTGAAATTCAGAAACTCATTAAGGCAGTATCGTGTCTGATCCGAATTATCATTCGCAGAAAAAGCTAATGCTTTACTAAAGTAATAGATCGCAGAATACAAATTCATTGATGTGTCAGGAACAGGCGTATTGATTATATCATCCCATTTTGCAAAAGAAATATTTATCAAAAGCGGATTTGCATAAAAGCCCTCAAGCATCGGCATCTCTTTAAGATAAGGTCTCACATTATCAGCAATTTTAATTGCAGCGCTTATAGCTTCGGTATAATTTCCTTCCATCATTCTCGAGACTGAAAGAAAATTTATATTGTGATTGTAATACATTACAGGATAGATACCTTCAGGTTTATATTTTTTGATATATGCCTCATCGGAATTTACAGCATTTATATTTGCTATAGATGCACCTTCATAGTCACCGACTCTGAAAAGAATATGCGCAGGCATATGAACAAGATGACCTGCTGATGGTACAAGGTCTTTCAGAATTTCAGCACTTGCAAGAGCGCGTCCCGGATCATTTGAAGCTTCCACAGCATGAATGTAATAATGATTTGCTCCCGGATGTTTCGGATCTTTTTTGATCACGTTTTCAAGGACAAGAATAATTTCTTCAGTACCGTCTGCAGGTGTGCCGTCTGAATTCCAGTACTGCCAGGGCTTCAGATTCATAAGACTTTCCGCATAAATAGTCGCTGCGTCAAGGTCATCGGGATATTTTGACATGACTTCTTTCATTGCATAGCTAAACTCTTTATCTTTTACAGACTGCTCAGTTTTATTTACGTCTTTGGCATATCTTTTTGAAAGCGCATAGATATAATCTTTTTCCTTTTTGGTTGAATTTTTTGAAAGCTTCAATGCTTTTCTCACGGCATTATATGCCTGCTTTCTTTGTAAACTGTCTGCCGGTAAATTAATATTTGGACCGAGAGCGTAAGCAATTCCCCAGTAAGCCATTGCCATATCGGGATCAAGTTTTGCAGCCATTTTAAAAGACCTGACGGCTTCCTGATGATTGAATCCATAAACGAGAATTAATCCCTGATCGAAAAACTGCTGAGCTTTTTTATTGTCAGTAGTAACTTTGTGATGATAATTCCCGAGACCGGGGATAATGACAGCGGGGTTCTTATCTTTTTTAACTTTTTTATTACCGGACATCTGGTGATCCATTTGCGGATACAAATTTCCGGATAGAAAAAATAATATCAGAACTGAAAAAATAATTTTCGCATTCATAATATTTTTATTAAGTTTTGAAAAATAATTTTTAGATTATTTGAAATTAAAATAGAATTCAATATTAAAAGAAGATTAACAGTTGCAGCTAATTACGAGATCATGAATCTTACGGATCAAAGTTTTTTGATCGAAGTCACAGAAATAGAAATGTCTTTAGGATTTACAACTCCTTCTATAGAAATTTTATCTCCGTCTGTAAAACTGCCTTCAACATCTTTGAGTTTAATTTCCGGAATATTCGAAGCAGACAACCAGTAACCAGATGTACTGTTACCTTTAATAGTACCTTTTGCTACGATGCTGATATTTCGGACTGAAAATCCTCCGTCAGTAACAGCGCTATTGAGATCTTTAATATTAATAGCAGGCTTACTTTTAAAAGTCAAAACGAATAAAGTATTTTTAAGATCAGCTTTTACAGATTTTACAAAATCGAGAGATTCAAACTGTCCCTCGACACCCTTTGCACATAAAGAGCATGTAAAACCGTCCACTCCGATAGTTGCCTTAGTTAACTGGGAATAGGAATATTCTGCGGAAAATATTATTGATAAAAAGAATATTGTAAATATTGTTTTTTTCATAACAGATTATTTATTACTTTTTAAATATTAATATGACAGTAATTTAAAATATACACGGGAAAAAAGAAGTTTATTTATTTATGACAAAGCAATAAATCCTTATGGTCAATGAAACCGGTTTATTTCGATCCACTCATTTTTAAAAAGTCGTCCCAATATTCTTTTGGAACTTCGACAACTGATTTTCTTCCTTCTTTGACAAGCGGAAATTCCAGATATTTTTTAATTGCTTTGATCTGTGCGAGAGTTACAGGAGTGTTTAATTTTTTTAGAGGTTTGATATCGAAGACTGCAAGTTTCGGATTATCTGCTTTTGGATCTGGATAAGGATCGGAAATTATTTCAGCAATTCCAACTATCTGCCTTTCAGCACCGGTGTGGTATATGAAAGCCTTGTCGCCCTTTCTTGTATTTCTTATACAGATCAGCGCAGCATTATTGGCGACTCCGTCCCAGACGGTTTTCTTATCTTTGACAAGATCGTCATAAGAATAATTATCAGGTTCAGTCTTTAATAACCAGTAGTTCATTTTATATAAATTAGAAATTAGAAATTAAAAATTAGAAATTAACATTGAACATTAAAAATTAGCTATTAGAAATTAAAAATTAGCTATTAGAAATTAGAAATTAACATTAAACATTAAACATTAAACATTAAACATTAAACATTAAACATTGAACATTGAACATTGAACATTGAACATTAAAAATTAGCTGTCTTCTACAGTCATCTTTGCATATTTCAGCATGATCTTTTTTAATCCGACATCATCGAAATAAATTTCAGCTTTTTTATCAATTCCTTTTCCGACAGTATTTAGTACAGTGCCCTTACCAAATGTATTGTGCGTGACTGTGACTCCTTTTTTAATGTCAGGAAATTTATCATTGAACTCATCTTCTACATTAAGCGAAGAATTTTTTTTCTTTGGAGTTGGATTGAATTTTACAGAAGGAGCTGAACCTGAAACAGATTTCTTTTCACTACCTGATCTGTAACCGGTCTTTAATTTTAAATTTTCGAATATAATGATGCTGTTAAAAATATCTTCAGGAATCTCTTTAAGAAATCTCGACTTCATCTGAAAAGAAGGAGTACCGAATCTGTATCTTTGATTTGCAAAAGAAATATAAAGCTTTGACTCAGCCCTTGTAATAGCAACATAAAACAGCCGTCGCTCTTCTTCGAGTTCATCCTCGTACATAGTCGCACCGCTGACAGGGAACAAACCTTCTTCTAATCCGGTGATAAATACTACAGGAAATTCCAGACCTTTAGCGGAATGAATCGTCATCAGAGTAACGGCATTTTTTTGATTATCAAGATTGTCAATATCTGCTACAAGAGATACTTTCTGCAGGAACAATTCAAGTGTCGGTTCATCATCAGTATCACGGAATTCCGCAACAGCCGAAAGTAATTCCTGTATATTCCCGATCCGCTCTTCCGACTCGACAGTATTTTCAAGTCTCAAAGCCCTCAGTATTCCGATCTCATCGACAACGCTGCTTACGAGTTCTGTTAATGGAACTTCCTCTTGCAGATACTGATATTTATAAACATAATTTGTAATTTCGACAAGCAGGTTTTTTACTTTCGAACTCAAGTCTTTTTCACCGGCAATCTTTTTAAGTACATCAAATATCTGAATTCCTTCTATCTCAGCTTTGGCAATTAATTTATCAATGGTTGTCTTTCCGATACCTGCTCTCAATCCTAATACTCTTGTAAGAGATTCATTATCCTGCGGGTTCACGATGATTTTTAAAAATGCCAGTATATCCTTGATCTCTTTTCTCTGATAAAATCTCACACCGCCGATGATTAGATATGGAATGTTATTATTTCTGAGAGCATCTTCGATAGTACGAGACTGCACGTTGGTTCTGTAAAGTATCACGAAATCTTTGAAGTTAATTTTTTTTCTCTGCATCTCATCATAGATATTTCTGCAGATCCTGACTGCTTCATCACGGTCAGTCATAGATTCTATAACATGAATTTTTTCACCCTCATCATTTTCCGTCCAAAGCTCTTTCTCCATTTGCTTTTTGTTATTCTTAATTACATTTCCTGCAAGTGTGAGAATATTCTGAGATGAACGGTAATTCTGTTCAAGCTTAAATATTTTACTTTCCTTAAAGTCATCCTGAAAGTCAAATATATTTTGTATCTCGGCACCTCTCCATTTATAAATAGACTGCGCATCATCACCGACTATGGAAAGGTTTTTATATTTGTCCGCGAGAAGTTTAATTATAGTGTACTGTGCTTTGTTGGTATCCTGATATTCATCGACGAGAATAAATTTAAATCTCTCCTGATATTTTTCAAGAATTTCCGGATATCTTTTGAATAGTTCGATCGGCTTCAATAGCAGATCATCAAAATCCATTGCGTTATTTTTAAATAAAGCTTTCTGATAATCTTCATATATGATTTCGATCTTTTTTTCATAAGTAGACTTTGCCATGGTGGAAAATTCTTTTGGCAGAATCATTTTATTTTTAAGATTGCTGATAAAGTTATGCACAGCTTTTGGAGTCGGGTTATCGGTCGGCTGAGATAAATTGATCATGATCTGTTTTATAAGACTTGCCGAATCGTCAGTATCATAGATTGAAAAATTCCTGTTAAATCCAAGATAGTCTGCTTCGATCCTAAGTAGTCTCGCGAAGATAGAATGAAACGTCCCCATCCATATCTTATCAAAAGAAGTGGCTACCAGTTTGGAGATTCTATCTTTCATTTCAGCAGCAGCTTTATTGGTAAAAGTAAGTGAGAGAATTTCAAAAGGGCTGACACCTGATTCGAGCAGGTATGCGATCTTGAAAGTAAGTACTCTTGTTTTACCGCTGCCGGCGCCGGCAATTATCATGCTGGGACCTTCGATCTCCTCGACGGCTTTGCGCTGTTCGGGATTTAAAATATTAAGATTAAGATACATTAGTTTTATTTGGGAAGTTAAGATAAGAAAATTTGGTAAGAGAGTAAATTAATTTATGGAGGTAAATTGTATGGCGGAATTTAATTCCGCCATACACCGAAATTAAAACCGGTGTATTCAATTTTCACAAACTACAAAAATTACAATTTGAAGTGTAATTATAAAACCTCTATTTTGATGTAGGTTTATGAATAATTTAAATGATTTTATGTCTTATGGAAATTAAAGAATTTTACAGGAGGATCTATCCGCATTTTCAGCTTGATAACGAATATTATTTTGTGACTTCGAGATTGATTGATTCTATTCCGGCTTTTAAACTTACCGAACTAAGGAATAATTTTAGAAAAGATGAAAATTTGCTAAAGAAACTATATACAAAAGAAAAATATAAAGAAGAAAGATATAATCTGCTGAAAAAATATTTTGGATATTACGATGACTGTTTAAACCGTTCATTAAGTCAGGTTAATTATTTATCAGATGAAAGAATTGCAAAAATTGTATCCGATTCATTCAGATTTCTAAATGGGAGGGTTTTTGATATGATAAGTTTTTGTATAATGCCAAACCATTTTCACATTCTTATTAAAATTGGGAAATTATTAAAACCATTTTACAGAATTATGCAGTCATTGAAAAGACACACCTCCAGGCAATCCAACATAGTACTAAATAAATCAGGTACATTCTGGGAAGAGGAAAGTTATGATCATATAGTAAGAGATGAGATCGAATTATTAAGAATTATGAAATACATTCTAAATGATCCCGTGAAAGCAGGTTTGGTTAAAAATGCTTTTGACTGGAAATGGAGTTATAATAAATACTTTAAGCCGTTTGACGGATTTTAAATCCGTCAAACCTCTCTTCTAACCATCTGATTTTTTAAAAAAAAGTATGAATCATCAATCCCACGTGGAAATTTAGTCATTCGTAAAATATTACTTTCAACATTTTATTTCTGATCTCCTAATCATAGTTTGTCTATATTTAGTAAATCAAATCAAAATACTTTCACTTATGAAAAAAACAGTTGTAATCACAGGTGCATCAAAAGGTATCGGACTTTCCTGCGCAGAGATCTTTCTGAAAAATAATTATATCGTCATTAACGCATCCCGTACAAATCCAAAATCAATAAAAAACACTGATTTTCATTTTATAAAAACAGATGTGTCTAAAGAAGCTGATATTAAAAAATTATTTCAAACTGTTATTAAAAAATTCAAAAAGATAGATGTACTGATCTGTAATTCTGGATTCGGAAGGTTTGCCAATCTTGCCGATACGACAACTAAGGATTTTGATGAGATGTTTGCTGTGAATGTAAAAGGTCTGTATCTGTGCAACAGGTTCGGTGTAAAAGAAATGTTAAAGAAAAAATCCGGTACTATAATCAATATTTCATCAATCGGCGGTAAGAACGGAGTAGCAACTGCTTCCATTTATAGCGCAACAAAACACGCTGTGATGGGATTATCCAGATCACTGATGGCAGAGGTCAGAAAAGATAACATTAGAGTAGTAACCATTTGTCCCGGATCTGTTGATACAAATTTCTTCGATCATCCAAGTGCAGGATTAACTGCCAATAGAGAAACTTTACTTTCACCGGATGATGTAGCTGAAACATGTCTGCTATCCGTGAATCTTCCTGACAGAGCACTTATCAATGAAATTGAGATCAGACCTTTGAATCCAAAGAATTAATTAGCGGGAAAGTTATATTTACTCATTACTGAAGAAATGAGCAGAAACATTTTTCGAAAGTGTAGTATCATTGTTTTATTCCAGCAGTTTTTTAAAAATTGTAAATTTATAATTTCAATTAAACCGATACCCTAATTTACCCATGTTTCAGAAAGCAGGGAAATTTAACTTATCTGAACCACGAAGTTAGCGGAATTAATTGATCATTGTGATTTTTTAATTTCATTTATTCATGTGTAATATATAATTATTATCTCAAAAAGTTTAATGCACTGACATTTCTTCCAATATTAATACCACACTGCAGACCTCTTTCGTTTGCTGCGCGGTAATGTATCCCTCCGTAAAGCCTTGATATTGCTGCTTCGTTTGCCGCTTCAAAAAATGAATTGAAATTCCGTGGTGCAAGTGATAGTTCTGGATGTGAATTGTCAATGAAAGAAAAACTATAACCAAAAACATCTGATAAAACCTGGGCAGCTGCACCAGATTGCGAAGAATGTCCGGAAGTATATTCAGGAAACGGGGGAGTAGAAATAAGAGGTGTCCAGCCCGGACTAATGAAGTTTCTTATATATGTGATCGGTCTCAAAAGGTTAAACTGAAACTTTGTTTTCCAGCATGATACAAATGCATCTGAAACTGCTATGCCGAGTTTTGCATATGCTATAGCTGATACATCAAGTTTTGAATTTAATTTTTTTAAAGAGATTTCTGTAATTGCAACCCAGTGTCCCGGCGGTGTATAAGTTTCTCCTGCATCAGCCCAAAAAAGTGCAATTTCTCTTTGATCTGAAGTAAGTTTATTGCTTGTTGAAAAAACTTCCAGTGCTTGTGTATAAAACAACGAAGTATCGCTGGATGAATATGTAACGGGAGTGGGTGGCTGATTTGAATATACGTTTGCAGGAATAAATGGACGGTTATTTCCCCAGTAAGGCTGAACAGCCGGTGAATAATTTGGAGCTGTTGGTTCCCACAATCCAGGACCTGATGGGGGTTGATATCCAGGGTCTGTATTATGAAATTGTCCTTCATTCCCTCCGTCATTTAATGACCAGGTATAGATTGTATTTGAGATCTCCAGTCCAAACTCCTTTGAACGTTCAAAGACATCAGAAGAAACTTCAGTCTGATACTGAATATTTAATGCTTCTTCGAGTGAATCTATGGTTATTAAATTTGCTGAAGTTGCATTGCTGAATAGTTTCCTTACAATGTTTGCAAGTGCTGCATTAGCACAGGTCGGCCAGTGATATATATTTCCCTGATTTATAACCGGAAGAGAATTTAAACCATTAAGCTGACCGGCAAGTGACTGGTATTCAGGCATTCCATATACAACGGATTCATATAATACTATTCCGGTATATCCAAAAGTTCTGGATGCAACCGGAGGTGAAAAGCCTAGAGAAGGTGACTGTTTTATTAAATTTAGCTCCAGATTAAACCAGGCTGAAGCAGTAACTGAAGAATATGTATTAGTAAGTGGACTTAAAGTCGATACAGGAGTTACTGATATATCATCACTGCAGCTCTGAATAAATATTGTAGAAATTGTTATAACTGAGAAAACAAAAATACGAATGGTAAAATGAGTTCTCATAATGAGTAAGGGTTTATTTTATAAATTGTTAATTAATATTCAAAGATAATAATTCTAATGTTATAAAATTTTTTAAATATGAGTTATCAATTATGAATTATCCCAGCCAGTCTAAATATTCAATAGCCGCAATTTCACTGTCTAAAAGTAAAAAAAGTTTAGTTACGATTGATTGCCTGTGGAAAAATTCAATATAGGGAATATTTAATAATAAGCTATACACTGCAGATTCAAATTGATAATTTGGGGAGTTGAGAAATTATTTTTTAGGAATTTAAATTTAATTTTTACTTAATTCAAGGATAATTTGGGATGTGAAAAATTTGATTAATCTGGAAACAGAAAGATTTTTCTTCTAAAAGGTTTTAATTTTTTTTGAATAAACCGGAATTCTAAAATTTTTAATTTCAGTCTCTAAATCTTGTTCATTTGTTTATATATAAAAAACTATTAGAAATCAGCAGAGATCAATTAATGCAGTTCTTTACAACTAAATTGAAAATATTATCGTTATTCACTTTTTTGTTTACCTGATCTTTTATAATTAAATCGTAATTTCTAATTTCTAATTTCTAATTTCTAATTGTTTCATGAAGCCATTCGGTCTTCCAAATCTTTAACTTCCTTTATCATAGCTTCAGTCAGATTATCACATCCTTTGGTTGTTACAAGAATTACATCTTCGATCCTGATTCCCATACCTCTGTACTTCGCAGGGATCTCTTTCATATCACTTGTGAAATAAAGTCCTGGCTCGATTGTCAATACCATGCCGGATTTTAGAGTGTCTGTATCAGAAGTTTTCGTTGGCACGGCATCGTGAGTATCAAGTCCTATATGATGACTGATATCGTGAAGTGAATATTTTTTTATTTTTGATTTGTCTTTAAGCAGTCCCGCTTTATGAAGTCCGTCTGCAAGTATTTTATCACTTAATTCAGAGATCTTGGATAGCTTCACACCGGGCTTGATATTTTTAATGCAATCCTTATTTGCTTTTAAAACAATTTCATAGATCTGTTTTTGTTCATCTGTAAATTTTCCGCTGACGGGAAAAGTCCTAGTTATATCTGAACAGTAATAATTAAATTCAGCAGCAGAATCTATCAGCAGCAACTGATCTTTTTTCATAACCTGATCATTGTTTTGATAATGAAGTATACAGGCATTTTCACCCGCAGCTACTATCGGATGATAAGCAATTTCATCTCCGCCATGATATCTGTAATAATATTCGAGTGTTGAATGCACTTCAAACTCATTCATCCCGGGTTCAAGTATCTCCAGTATTTCATTGTATGAACCGATTGTGATATGTGAAGCATCTCTCATCCGTTCAATTTCAAATTCAGTTTTAATTGATCTCATTTTTCCAATAAGATATGAAACGTCAATGATCTCCACATTCGGAGCGATAATATTCAGACTTTCCATAAAATCTGAAACTATTTTTTTCATGTCACCGGTAAGCTTCAGCATCTCAGCAAAATTGACATAGAACTTTCTGAATTTACCCAATACTCGTGAATTCAATATCTTTCCAAGATTTATATTCACATCAGCATGGTCGATGCCGAGTGACCTTTTTACATTTTTATATCCAAGCCTTTTACCGTTCCAGGTTTCCAGTCTTTCATCCTTTGACTGAACGAAAAGAATTTCTTTCGCAGTCTGTTTTTTCTTATCTATCTCAACAGCCATTCCTCCGGGAGCAATAACGAGTGCAGAGTTTGCTTCAGTAAATCCGGTCAGATAATAAAAATTTTTGTACTGCTTAAATTTATAATCACCGTCGTAAGATTTATTTCTGTTTGTATTTCCAAAGATCAGAGCTACTGCATCATTACCGATCAGTTTGGAAAATTCTGTTCTTCTGTTTTTGTGAAAATTTAATTGATCTTTATTCATAATCATTATGCTAAATATTTTTGAAAGTAATTTTTTATTTAAAATTTAATTTTTAGTATTCTCATTTCCACATTTCCACATTTCTTTAGAGCCCGAAGAGTACATGACTTTGTGCGAACAAATAACGAGCTATGTCTTCAGGTATTTTAGGTTTCAAATTTTTTATTTCAAATTTTTTATTTAAAATTAATCGTCGAATTGTTCTTTCTTCATTTCTTCAAGACCTTCTATTTGTATAGGATAATTTTTTGTAAAACATGCTGTACAAAAATCTGTTTTAGGATTTGAATAAGGAACAGACTCTAAAAGTTTTTCTGTACTCAAATATGAAAGAGAAGTTACACCGAGTTCTTCTCGAATACCTTCGACATTGCTGTCATGTTGATTTGCTATGAGTTCCTCGGCAGTTGGAAAATCCATTCCATAATAACAGGGAGAAACGATCGGCGGTGAAGTGATCTTCAGATGTATCTCTTTTGGATCAGCCTTTTTAATTAAGTCAACAAGAAGTTTGGAAGTAGTACCTCTGACAATGGAATCATCTACAACGACAAGTTTCCTGTCTTTGATAACGCCTTTGACAGTATTGAATTTAGTCTTCACTTTCATTTTTCTTTTATCTTTACCCGGCTGAATGAAAGTCCTGCCTACATAATGACTTCTTATCAAACCAATTTCATGTTTGACATCTTTATTATGCTTTACCATTTCATTGAAATATCCTAAAGTGGCAGTATTGGAAGAGTCAGGAACATTTATGATGCCGATCTTTTTTTCATCATCCGGTTCTCTTACAGGAGCCGGACTTTCTATTGCAAGATTCTTTCCGATCGTCCTTCTTACTTTATCAACCTTTTCCCCAAAGACAGTACTGTCAGGTCGTGAGAAATAAATATATTCGAATATACAGTGTTTGTATTTATCAACTGTAGATGCCTGAAAGGATTTTTCAATTCCAGTCTCGACTACTTCTCGGTCGATCATAATTATTTCACCCGGATTTACTTCCCTGATATAGTCAGCATTTATAATATCCAGTGCGCAAGTTTCAGAAGAAAAAACATAACTGTCATCGACTTTCCCAAAACAAAAAGGTCTTACTCCATGCGGATCTCTTATTGCAAAAAGCTTGTCATCAGTAAGAATGCAAATCGAGTAAGCTCCTACCACCTTTGAAAATGCATCGAGCAATTTATTTACAACATCTGACTCTTTGCTTTTAGCAATTAGATGAAGTATTAATTCACTGTCAGTAGTCGTCTGAAAGATAGTGCCTTCATTCTGAAGTTTATTCCTGAGATATTTTGTATTGGTTAAATTTCCGTTATGCGAAAGCGCGAGGTTACCGTCTTTGTAATTTACTTTGAATGGTTGAATATTATTCCTGTTGTCACCTGAGCCTGTAGTGGAATATCTTGTATGTCCGATTGCAGATGATCCTTTTAAAACATCCGTCAGTATTTTATCATCTGAAAAAACACTGAGCACAAGTCCAAGATCTTTATGAATATTGAATTTACTTTTTTCTCCAATTAGACTCTGCTCACATGATACTATCCCGGCGGCTTCCTGACCTCTGTGCTGAAGGGCATGTAGACCGTAATATGTAAGTACTGATGCATCCGGATTGTTATAGACACCAAACACTCCGCAATTGGAATGAATTGATTTGGTTGAATTGAATCCCGTATTTTTGAATTTTTTTATCTTCAAGGCTGAGTGTTGTAAAATTAATTTTTTGAAGATAAAGAATAAAGGTAAACCTGAAGAAGAATGTGGAGCAATTACAAATTACAAATTACGAATTACAAATGATGAATTAATAATTGAACCCTAAAGTCTTAATCCTAAAAATTAAATGTCGCACACTGTACATTGCACATTGAACATTTAAAATTGAACATTAAACAGTTGCTCTTATATGATTTGAAAATATCCAACCCTTGCTTTCTTTCCATGCCTCGACTCTGAATATTCCGGGTTCATCACAGTCCCAGATGCATTCCATACCTTCAAGCTCATCAGTACATTTACCGTTTTGAATAAATTTAATCTTTGCTTCTGCTGGCAGGAGAGCCCTGAAAATAATTTTTTTATTTTTTGATCTGTCAAATTTAATTTCATCTCCCATAGTATAAAAAGCTCCGTCATATTCAGCATAAAATCTGAAACCTTTTCCGCTGCCGTAATAATTATTTACAACAAAGGATCTTCCGTAAGCGAGTGCATCTAATATTTTATCACGGCTGTCAATATAACCTGCCTGATTTCCTTTTTTGAGTTCTTTATTTAATAACACATGAGTGCGGATTGATTTAAATAAAACTTTATACGGGAAAATTTCAAATTCCATTCCCATGACATTGTGTTTATGTGCATGTGCATCGATTCCTCCCATTGCAACGACTTTCCTTTTTTTATTAAGATCATCCCAGAGTTTTAGTGTCTTTTGTTGGGGAGCGATAATTGATTTCAACGGATGAAGGAATCTCTGAAATTTATTTGATTCATTCAGATCTTCCGCCCATTCACTCATATGATTCCAGATCTCAATTCCATTGAAATCTTTACAATCCCAGTCAGTCCAGGGATAAGGAGGGTGATCTGGAAGGTTTTGCCTTTTTTCATGAGGATGTGCAATGAATCCAAATCCGCCTTCATCATTAACAGCTTTTACATATTCAGATGCTGTCATTCTGCATCCGGTATCGCCGTCTGGAAGTTTTTCATACGTACCTGTTATTTTATCTGTTCCCAGTACAACATAATGATTTTTGTTTTTTCTGTCATTGACTTCATAGCCAACTATGAGGAGAGTTTTTTTATACCACTTTTCATATCCTTTGTCTTTAGCTTTTAAAGTATTATGATCTGTGAGTATAATAAAGTCGAGATCAGAACTGACAGCAGCTTTGGTAATATCTTCTACTGTACCAGAACCGTCAGAAAAGACCGAATGCATATGCAAGGATCCTGTGTATTCAAACATAAGTTAACTAAATAAATGTGTTTAATTTTTTCAAAAATGTTTTAAAACAATTTTTAATCTGAATTTAGTGATGTCCAAAAAAAATATTTACTATCCAGATTGTTACGAGAACAATAGTTAATGCCAAAAAAGTTTTATTAGCAGAAATTATTTTTATTTTATAATTAAAAAAACTAATTACAAAAATAAATAAAGTCAGACACGCTAAAAATGTAAAGATAAATACCGAAGAAGGGTTGTAATAAAAACTTTCGGCAATATTTAATTTCAATATTTCTTCGAATGATCTTGTGAAACCGCATAATGGACAGGGGATTCCTGAAACATTTAAAAGAATACATGAGCTTTCTCTGTTAAATAGATCAGGAATAAATTGTCTGATCAGTTTTGCCGGTGAAAAATATGAAGTAAGGAAAACAAAAAATAAAATTATAATCAAATATATTCTGATCTTACGAGATTCGGTCGGATCACTTTTTTCTATTGAAATAAATCCCAAATCAAACGTTACCTTTCTTTTTATAAATCTGCACAGCGATCAAAGCTCCAATGGTACCAAATAGCGGATATATTATAAGATTAGTTATAAATGAGAAAATGGTGAGAGTAGGAGAAAAACCGTGATCATTGAATTCATTTGAAAATTTATCAAGATAATAAGCTGCTGAATCCGGAATCTGAAAACCAAGTTCTGAAAATGCATTCATTATTTCAGTCATTGGATTTTGATTTGAAAACAAACTGAAGAGAAGACCAAAACCGGATACAAAAACTGCTGAAAGAATACCACTGAGGATCCCAATCATTCCGCCGTCTTTGGCTGTCAGTAACTGTCCTGAATTTGTAAGCTGTTTATTATAAGATGTAACGCCTGCAAATCCGCCTATCATTATTCCCGAGCAGCAGAGAATGTTTAGAAAATTTACAATGGGAAAGAGAGCTATGAAGGTCATAATTAATGTACCGAGTATGACCGGTGTTAATTTATTGTTTGACTGCATTATGCCTTTCCGGCAGATTTATTTTTTAAAAAAAGATTTACTTCAGAAAAAAATCTCACACTGCCCGGTATTAAATAAAACGGCAGAGTCAGACCAATTAAAAAACCTGTTACTGATCTTGATATAAATGAGTTTTTAATTATTTCCTGTCCGTCCAGTAATACATCAAGTGCGATCAGGGCAGATGCAGCAATAATAAAAAATACCGAAGGGGAGTTTTCATTTGTAAGTTTGTATTTTAACGGATACAATACTGTACCTGCGGTAAACCCACTATATATCCATAAACATCTGGAACATACTCCAATTTTTTCACTGAATATATGAAAAGATCTTGCATCTTCCTGATGACATACAGGTGAAAAAAACATATATAAATAAGATGAAATGTCTGCAAAAATCCCACCCATATCTTTTAGAACAGGAGCGAGAAAAATAAGTAAAAGCCAGAGAAATGAAAAGATTAAAATTATATAGTAAACTTTTTTTGAAATATTATCGTCATTAAAATTTAGTTCATTTTCTCCGGAGTGATTTTTCATTTTTTAAAATATTACATTCACTTGAATAAATCAATTAGAATATTTACTATCAAAAAAATTTTTATGAAATCAAAATGCTTATTATTATTATTATGAAAAAGTTAAATCTTGTTGTAATTTTTGTACTTTCTTCAGTATTAATTTTTTCCTGTGGAAGAAATAAGGAAACCTCACAAAGCAGCAATACAGAATCTTTCCCTATATCAGAACTTCAGCCAGTAGATACATCAGATTCCGAATACGGCGACTGGATAATTAAACACGAAATGTCCGATGCAGAAAAACTTAATCCTATCGTTACAAACGATGCAACAGCTTCAGGTATCATTTTATATATTTATGAAAATCTGCTCGACCTCGACAGAGTCACATATGAATTAAAACCGCTCGTTGCCAAATCTATGCCGGAGATCAGCGAAGACCATCTGTCTTATACATATGATCTGAAAGAAAACGTAACTTTCTCTGACGGAAAACCTCTTACAGCAGAGGATATTATTTTTACAATAAAAGTAATTAAAAATCCTTTCACTGATGCTCAGGCATTCAGAAATTATTTTATGGATGTAAAAAGTGTGGAGTTAGTTGACGGAAATAAATTTAAAGTAAGATTCAATATGTCCAAACCATATTTCAGAGCAATATATTCGATCAGTGATATGGAAATACTTCCAAAGCATATACTTGATAAAAATAATGAGACCGATAAATTCACTTGGGAAATGCTTGATGAAGCAGGTAAAACCTTTGACCCTGTGAAGTTTCCGGGATTGCAAAAGTATGCAGACTTTATTAACAAGGAAGAGGTTTCACGTTCCCCTGAATATGTAATAGGATCAGGACCTTATAAACTTGAAAAATGGGTGACAGGTCAATCTATAACACTTGTAAGAAATGAAAATTACTGGAATAAATCCGAACTGCCTAATTACCCTGAAAGACTTATATTCAAAACAATTAAAGATCAGAATGCAGCAGTAGTAGCAGCAAAAAATAAAGAAGTCGATCAGCTTCAGGTAATTCAGCCGATTGATTTTGTAGAGAATATAAAAGATCCCGAGAAGTTTCAGCTTAAAAAAGCCCTCGTTATCGAACCATCATATAATTACATTGCATGGAATAATGAAAGCCCTATTTTTTCTGACAGGAAAGTAAGATGGGCAATGGCATATGCTATCGACAGAAAATCCATTGTTGATAAGATAGTATATGGAATGGGAACAAATATAGAATCTCATATTTTTTTTAAAAGTAAATTTATGAATACAGATCTTCCGGCTATTCCTTATGACATTGGCAAAGCAAAAGATCTGCTTACCGAAGCCGGATGGAAAGATACTGACGGAGACGGTACACTTGATAAAATGATTGACGGAAAAAAAGTTGATTTTAAATTTACATTTACAAACAACACAAATCCCAAAAGAAAGAAAGTCATTCTGATTCTTATTGAACAATTGAAGCAGCTGGGTATTAGTGCAGATATTCAGGAATATGAATGGTCTGTATTTTTAGATAAGATCAAGAAACATAATTATGATGCATGTTTCGCAGGATGGCAGCTTTCTGTGACAGCAGATGATCCTTTTCAGATATGGCATTCTTCCCAGTCGATTGGTGAAGGAAGTAATTATTTCAGTTACAAAAATCCAGAAGCAGATAAATTACTTGAAGAGAACAGACTTACTTTTGATGATGCTAAAAGAAAAGAGATACTTGATAAATGGCAGTTGATGGTTTATGAAGATCAGCCGGTGACATTTTTATGGAGTGAACCAGTAAGATATGTTTATAGTGACAGATATAAAAACGCAAGATGGTATGCGTATCCGGACTCACCTCTTCTAAATGAATGGTGGGTTCCTGCGAACAGACAAATGTATAAAAATTAAATTTTGAAATAAACGGGTTGATTAATTTCAATTATAAAAAGAGGTGATTACTTTTTTATTAAAAAAGTGTTTTAAATAATCATAAATTTATAGTTGAAATTAAATATTTAGTTTAGCATATTCGCAAAAACAGTGACACCAATTATTATTAACCCTTAAAAAACTGCAAAAATGATAAAAGTTAACATTACTTCACGCCATTTTAAGGCTCACGATACATTACAGGAATACATTAAAAGTGAAATTGAAAACCTGAGCAAATATAATGAAGATATTATATATGCAGATGTAATACTTTCTTTTGAGAAAGCATTAAACAGTATAAAATATTGTGAAATATTAATTAAACTTGGCAGTAAAGATCTAATGGCAAAAGAAAGCAGCGATGATTTTGTGAAATCAGTAGATAAAGCTATTAATAAAATTGAAACACAAATATTAAAAATTAAGGATAAGAATAAAACCGATAAGCATAATTTGAAAAAAGAAATAAAAAAGACTATTTAAAATTGCCCGGTAAGTTTGAAAATATAAAAGAGATCAAAAAAAATTTCATAACAGTGGAATTTCTTTATAATGAGTTTAAAGGCAGATTTAAACTTGAAAAGATCTCAAATGAAGAAATAGATCCGGAGATAAAGATCACGGAAAAAGACATTCACAGGCCGGGGCTTGCTCTTGCAGGGTTTGTTGAGCTGTTTACTTTTAACAGAGTGCAGATCTTCGGCAATACAGAAATTCATTATCTTGAAAAGCTTTCACCTCAAGACAGGTTAAAATCACTTGAAGTATTTTTTTCGTTTGAAGTGCCGTGTGTTATAATTACAAATAATAACAAGGTTCCGGACGAACTTATAAAACTTGCTGACAAAAAACACATTCCAATATTCAGAACGATTTATCCAACGACAAAATTTTCTTATTTTATTTCGGATTTCTTTGATGATCAGTTTTCTACTCAGATAATTATGCATGGATCTTTTGTGGATGTGTATGGAGTAGGTTTGTTATTTTCAGGAAAATCCGGAATTGGTAAAAGTGAAATTGCACTGGATCTTGTAGAAAGAGGGCACAGATTAGTTACAGATGATGTAGTTGTAGTTTCTAAAAAGGGTGAAGGTGTACTGATGGGATCTGGGATGGCAATGTCAAAACATATTATGGAGATCAGGGGACTTGGTATTATAGATGTAAGTACAATTTTCGGAATAAGATCGATCCGTTATCAGAAAAGAGTCGAAGTAATAGTAGAACTTGAAGACTGGGATACTGACAAAGCATATGACAGGACAGGTCTGGATAATACAACTATAGATCTGCTGAATGTGGATATTGAGCTTATTAAACTGCCGATCTTTCCCGGAAAGAACATAACAGTAATAGCAGAAGTAATTGCGTTGAATTATTTGTGTAAACATTATGGTTATAATGCTGCCGAAGAATTCCGTAAAAAACTACAGGAAAAGATCTCAAGTAAGTCTGACAAAGACAGTTTATACAGCAGAGATGTACGATTAGAAAAAACAACAGAATATTTTGAACATGATTTTGAATAAAAATTTTTTTCTTTAATAAAAATATATCTAAAAAATAATAATGTTAAATCCAATAAAAGTAATATTACCTGTGATGATAATTTTCACTCTGATATTTTCATCATGCGGAAGAAATAAGGAAACAACAGAAAGTAAAGAAAATGCTACAATAGATTTGACTACACTGGCACCTCGAAATGTTGAAAATGCGGATAATGGTGACTGGGTAATAAAACAGGAAATGTCAGATGCAGAAAAGCTTAACCCAACAGTTACAAATGATGCTTCAGCTTCGGGAATTTATATTTATATATTTGAAACATTACTTGACGTGAACAGAGAAACTTATGAACTTGTACCTCTTATTGCAAAATCTCTTCCCGAAATAAGTGAAGATAAAATGTCATATACATTTGATCTTAAAGAGGATGTTAAATTTTCAGACGGTACTCCTCTTACAGGAGAGGATGTAATTTTTACAGTTAAAACCATTAAAAATCCATTCACCGATGCACAGGCACTTAGAAATTATTTTATTGATCTGAAAAGCGTAGAACTTGTTGACGGAAATAAATATAAGGTCAGATTCAATATGTCGAAACCTTATTTCAGAGCTGTCTATGCTTTAGGTAGTATGGCAATTACACCAAAGCATATTCTCGACAAAGATAATATGAATGAAAAGTTTACATGGGAGAATCTTGATGCAGCACAGAAAAGTCTTGACCCGTTAAAATATCCTGACATGCAGAAGTATGCAGATTTTCTGAATTCACAGGAAGTTTCAAGAGAGCCAAAATATGTAGTAGGATCAGGACCTTACAAATTAGATAAGTGGATAACAGGTCAGTCTATCACTTTACAGAGAAATGAAGATTACTGGAATAAAAAAGAAATTCCGAATTTTCCATCTAAACTTGTTTTCAAAATTATACAGGATCAAAATGCTGCGGTAGTAGCAGCAAAGAACAAAGAGGTTGATTATATGTATGTGATTCAGCCGATCGACTTTGTAGAAAATATAAAGGATCCGGAAAAATTCAATCTGAAGAAAGCACTTGTATCCGAACCTGTTTATATATTTATTGCATGGAACAATAAGAACCCGCTGTTTGCCGATAAAAAAGTAAGATGGGCACTTAGTTATGCAATAGACAGACAAACAATGATAGACAAGATCGTTTACGGAATGGGTACAAAAGTTCAGACTCCTGTATTTAAAGAAAGTAAATATTACAATAATGATCTGCCCGAAATTGATTACAATCCTGAGAAAGCAAAACAGCTTCTTGCAGAAGCTGGATGGAAAGATACTGACGGAGACGGAATTCTTGATAAAGTAATTGACGGTAAAAAAACAGATTTCAAATTCACATTCATAAACAATAATAATCCAAAAAGAAAAAAGGTCATGCTTGTAGTAATTGAGTCACTAAAAAATCTCGGCATTCAGGCAGATCTTCAGGAATATGAATGGTCAGTATTTTTGGATAAAACCAAGAAGCATGAATTCGATGCTTGCTATTCTGCATGGCAGCTTTCTGTCACACCTGAAGATCCGTATCAGATATGGCATTCTACACAGGCTATAGGTGAAGGAAGTAATTTTATCAGTTATATAAATCCTGAAAGTGATAAACTTATTGAGCAGAACAGAGTCGAGTTTGATGATGTAAAGAGAATGGAGATTCTTAAAAAATGGCAGGAGATCATTTATGAAGATCAGCCGACCACATTCCTTTGGGCAGAGCCATCCAGATATGTTTACAGTGACAGATTTAATAATACAAGGTGGTATGCATATCCCGATTCTCCTTTACTTAATGAATGGTGGACACCAATGAATGCACAAAGATATAAAAATTAATATATAATATTATTGCTGTCTGTGATTTATATTGCAGACAGCAAAAATTAATCATTAACACTAATTAGTAAAAATGACAGATTATGTAATAAGAAGGATATTACTTTTTATACCGACTCTCATCATTATCACAATGATAACATTTCTTGTATGCAGGCTCGCCCCGGGTGATCCGACAGAAATGAAGATCGGGCAGACTCAGGAAGCTCAGAAAACAGATTCCAAAAATCTGATGAATGAGCAGGCGAAAGAATTTTACAAAAAGAAATTCGGTCTTGACAAACCATTGTACATGCAGTATTTCATCTGGATCGGAAATATGCTGCAAGGAGATTTTGGAAATTCTTTTAAAGATGACAGACCTGTTATTGATAAAATAACTGAAAGATTACCGGTTACGATTACGATAAGTTTATTGTCATTTTTGCTGATATACACAATTGCAATTCCCATAGGAATATACAGTGCTGTCCGGCAATACTCATTTTCTGACAGAATAACGACAGTGGTTCTGTTTGTACTTTATTCGCTGCCGAACTTTTGGGTAGCTACACTTGCGATTGTATTTTTGTGTAATGTTGAATATTTAAAAATATTCCCGACAGCAGGTATAAGATCGGAAGACTTTGATTCACTTGGATTTATGGGACAGGTAAAAGACAGGTTCATGCATTTATTCCTGCCTGTCACTATTTCAAGTTTAACAAGTTTTGCATTCATTTCAAGACAGATGAGAAGTTCAATGCTTGAAGTCATCAGACAGGATTATATCAGAACTGCAAAAGCAAAAGGTTTATCTGAAAGGAAAGTTGTAATGAAACATGCTTTAAGGAATTCCCTAATTCCTATCATTACTCTTATCGGCGGATTACTTCCTGCAATGATCGGTGGGAGTGTAATTATTGAAACAATTTTTTCCATACCCGGTATCGGACAGCTTGCATTTCAGGCTATCCTTGACAGGGATTATCCGCTGATAATGGCTGAGCTTGTACTGACTTCAGTTCTAACGGTAGTTGGGATTTTAGTAGTAGATATTTTATATTCATTCGTAGATCCGAGAATCGCATTTTCTAAAAAAACAGCATAACTAATATATGAAGCAACCAAACGGGAAAAATGAATTAGCATCAAAAACCACCGGGGATGATACGGATCTAAACGGAATGAGTAAATCTCAGCTTGAATCTCAGAAGGAAGTTGGTGTTTCTTACTGGTCATTGGTTAAGCATCAGTTTAAGAAAAACAAGTTAGCTATGATATCGATGTATATAGTAATGTTTTTGATAGTAATTGCTATAACTGCAGATTTCCTTGCTGACAGTAAACCACTTTATGCTGAGTACAAAGGCGAGACATATTTTCCTGTAGTCAAAGATTATTTGAATACAATAGGTATCAGCAAATGGGAACCTGATATGATCAATGCTAACTGGAAAAAACTTGATGATGAAGGAAAGCTGGAAAGTGTTGTTTGGACGCCGGTACCATATGGTCCGAGCGAAATTGATCTTGCAAATAATCTCAGGTCTCCGGGAGGAGATCATTATCTCGGCACCGATGCAATAGGAAGAGATCTGCTTGCAGGTCTGATACACGGTTCTAGAGTTTCACTTTCAGTTGGATTTGTTGCTGCAGGTATAGCTCTGATTATTGGAATAGTCATGGGTTCACTTGCCGGATTTTACGGTGGCAAAGTAGATCTGATCATAATGAGATTTGTTGAAATAATGGTAACGCTGCCGGTCTTCTTTCTTATTATTACAATTGTTGCAATTTACGGATCGAGTATATGGTATATCATGGCGGCAATTGGTATTACTTCGTGGACTGGTGATGCAAAGCTGATCAGAGGAGAAGTACTTAAAGTAAGGAATATGGAATATATTACTGCTGCAAGTTCTATAGGTTTACCGAACAAGCAGATAATTTTCAGACATGTAATTCCTAATGCAATAGCGCCTGTACTTGTATCGGGAGCGTTTGCAATTGCAGGTGCAATTTTAACAGAAGCAGCTTTGAGCTTCCTTGGATTTGGTGTAAGTGCTACCACCGTTACCTGGGGATCTTTGCTAAATGAAGCAAGAGGCGCTTCAAATGCATGGTGGCTTGCAATATTTCCGGGTATGATGATCTTTATTGCTGTAGTGACTTATAACCTTATAGGTGAAGGTTTACGTGATGCATTAGATCCAAGATTAAGAGACTGATACATTTTAATATAATAAATAACACAATTTTAATTAACTTAAATAAAAAATACAAAAGCAAATGCAGGAGGTAAATAAATAATATGGTATGGACATTAGAATTAGCGTCTTATCTTGATGATGCTCCGTGGCCGGCAAATAAATTCGAACTGATAGATTATTCTATCAGAACCGGAGCTCCAAATGAAGTCATAAACAATCTCAATGATCTTGAGGATACAGAGGAACCTTTTGAAAGTATAGAAGAGATCTGGCTTGATTATCCTACGGATGAAGACTTTTTTTATGATGAAGAAAGTAAAGATTTTTGAGGTGTTTAAATTTTATTCAAGACCCAATGATGTGAATTATTGGGTCTTTTTTATTAATCTTAAATGATGAAAAATTTTCTTCGACTGTTTATGATTACCGGATTATTGTTTCTATATACCGGTATGTCTGAATGCCAGGAAAATACATCTATCGAAGGAAATTATGAGATAGATGACATAAATATTAAGTTCATTGAAAGCAGTACTTTTGACGAGAGTACATTAAAAGGTCTGCTAGCTTCAAAATCCGGTGATAATTTTGATATGACAACTTTTTTATTAGACGTTGAAAGAATTAAAAAATATTATTTTGACAACGGATTTTTTGATGCTGAAGTAGATACAGGTCTTTCTACAAACAAAGAAGATAAGGAAGTTAACGAAACTTTTATTGTAAAGGAAAATGCAAGATATGAATATTTAAATATAAACTATACAGGATTAGACAGTATTTCAGCAGATCTCACTGGTAAGATACAAAATCAAAAAAATTCATTTACTAAAAAAGGAAGGTATTATTCCAAGGACAGTGTAAATCTTGAAAGAGGAAGGATCATGGATCTGCTTCATAATAATGGATATGCAACAGCTTCATCACTAAATCCGGAAATTTTCAAATATGAAACAAATATAGATTCACTGTTATATAAAGTAAACATAAAATATATTTTAGACCCAAAGAAGAAATATGAATTTGGAAAAACAGTTATCAAATTTACAAATGATAAATACAATATTACTGAAGATGATATACGCAGAGAATTAGAATACAAAGAAAATGAGATGTATGATAAAAGTAAGATAGTGAAAAGTGAAATTAACCTGACACGTTTTTCTATTCTTGAAAACCCAAGAATTGTAATCGATACAATAAATAACAGTACAAATAAAATAAACTTTGTAGTTAATGCTGTAGTAGGTAACAAATATGATGTAACTCCAGAAGTATTTGGATATTACTTTCAGAATTCTTTTTACATGGGTACAGGTTTATCTTTTAACGATCTTAATTTTTTTGGTGACGGCAGAGTACTTACATCGCGTGCAAGGTTTTATTACAACTCACCTAAAAACAACAGGCTCGAATTTGTAAATACTATTAGTCAGCCATTTTTATTCGGAAACAGATTTATAACCGGTAACTGGAATATTGGTTATGAGTACAGATTACAGGACGATGTAAATCAGTCTGTCTTTAAAAATTCATTTAATGTAGTTTACGAACTTCCCGAATATACTTATGTAAATAATCTTCAGTTCAGATGGGAACTTGAAAACTCAAGAATAGTCCTGAATAATGATTTACAATCAGAGGAATCGGAAATTGTCATACCTCGGTTTGATCTGAATGAATTCATCTCAAAATTTGGTTTTACTATTATTCATAGTTCTGTAAATAATATTGTTTTTCCATCAGCAGGAAATTATCAATCTTATGAGATCGAGGAAAGCGGTTTATTGTCCGGAATCATCAGAAAAATTTTTAATACAGCATCCTACAGTTATGCAAAATTTACGAATTTAAGTTCAGCTTATATGAATCTGAGCAACCGTGAAGTAAATGTTCCGGCTGTACTTGCATTTAAATTTCTGGCTGGAATAATCGCTGAATATGGTCAGAACACATTTACATTTTTAGGAGAAGAATTTGCTTCAGACAGAGTACCTCGTGACACAAGATATTTTGGAGGTGGAAGTACCAGTATCAGAGGCTGGGGAGCAAGGCAGCTGGGTATAGTACCTGATAAAGATCTCGGAGGAAATTTCACTTATGAAAATACAATAGAATACAGAGTAAAACCATTTCTGTCAATGAGCAATGAATATTTACGGGATCTGGGATTTGTTGGATTTATAGATTACGGTAACGTCTGGTCGGATATAGGAAAATTCAAACTAAATGAAATCGCAATAGCGGCAGGTACAGGGATCAGATATTACACAATAATAGGGGCAATCAGATTTGATATTGGATTCAAAATATATGACCCTCAGCCGGGTTCAATAGGCGGCTCTAACTGGATCTTTGCACCTGGATGTAATTTCAATGATAAATATAATTTTCAATTTGGAATAGGAAATACATTTTAATATGTGGACTAATATAATCGGACAGGAAAGAGTAAAAGAAATTTTTACCAATTTTTATAAAGGCGGTAAGATCTCTCATGCATATATTTTTTACGGAAATGAAGGTACGGGTAAGGATGCAGCTTCTGTTGAATTTGCAAAGCTGCTCAACTGTGACAGCAAGATAAACGATTCGGAAGCATGTGATAATTGTAAAAGTTGTATTGAAATCGATTCACTGAAATCACCGATGCTTAGATTTATTACAGCTCTTCCAACGGGAAAAAGTGATTCGGATGAAGATTCAAATCCGCTTGAAAAATTAGATAAGGAGGATTTTCAAATATACTTATCTCAAATGGAATTAAAAGCCATAGATAAATATCATACCATCTCAATTCCGCGTGCTAATGATATCCGAATATCCAGTATCAGACAGATGAAAAGAGAAATATATATGACGGGTAGATCAGGCAAAAAAAAAGTGTTTCTTATTTCAAGATGTGACATGATGAATCCGCAAAGCGCAAATTCTCTGCTGAAAATTCTTGAAGAGCCGCCAAAAGATTCCGTGATTATCCTGACCACTTCCAGATTAAATTCATTGCTGCCGACCATTATCGGAAGATGTCAGAAGATTGGATTTAAAAGTATTCAGAAAAAATATATTATAAACTATCTTAAAAAAAAGAAGCATGGAATTTCTGATGAAAACGCTGCCTTCTTTGCGGATATATCAGATGGAAGTATCTCAAGATGCAATCAAATATTGGTAAATAATTATCTTGATCTCAGAGAAAAAGTTATGGATACTTTGGTTGCATTACTTACCGGTAATAATTTAAAACTGGGCAGTAGTATTGATTTTATTATAGGAAAAAGAGATAAGGTCAGAATTAAAAACTTTCTCATTTTTCTGATAATATGGTTCAGAGATATTATAAATTTTGATAACGGAAATGCTGAGTTTATAATAAATAAAGATAAAAAGGAAAGACTTGAAAGATTTACAAATAATTATGAATCGGATAATTATCTGATAATTTGTTCAATAGAAGATGCAGTTAAAAGTCTCGATAATAATATTTCGCCTGAACTTTTGCTTTATAATCTTTTCTTCAGCATAAGATCATTTATCAACAAAAAAAGTAACTAACATTTTCAGAATTTATCAGGTTTTAAAATTCCAGTAAAATCTTTTCAATACTGCTGTTCCCCTTTATTTCAAAATCCTTATCATAAATAATAAAATTTTCAGGAGCTATATAAGGGTTTACATTTCCTTTGTCAAAAGTTCCGTTCAAATCTTTATCTATAAATACAAACAATAGATATTTCCCTTCAAGAATATCATCAATTTCAAATGCAGAAGTATCTGAAATAACTTTTGTATAAACCGGACCATCCTTCGATAAGCTGTATAGTGTTAGTATAGCGGGAATATCTGGATCAGTTCTTTTTACATCACCTGATATTTTTCCGAATTTATCTTTTTCATACACTTTAAATGAACCGGAAAATCTGCTGTTCCCAGTTCCCTTAATATCAAAAGTCAGAGATATCACAGAATTAAATTTAAGTTTTTCCTGAGTAAACACTTCAAGCAGAGAATCATTTATCCAGTTAAAGATAGGTTTATAAACTTTTCTGTCAGATGTATCTGATATTATAAAATTTTCTACAACTTCTTTTTTATCAGGAATATTATTTTTAAAATAAAAATAAAACCTGTGCTCCGGTGTGATAAAGTTTGATCCTGAATAATTATAATTAGAATAAATTAAGTCTGATGAGTCAGAAGAAAGAGTTTTTAAAAAAAAACTGCTGTAATTATTTTTATCTTTTATATCCAGTATGAAATTCAGATCACTTACAGAAGTACTGTCTCCATATAGTTTTATATCATCGGGCAGCAAAGCAATTTTATCAAGATCAGAATCATAAACATTATTTCTGTCTTCATCAGTCAGAGCATACAGACGGAATTTTCCATTGGGCAGATTAGTAAATTCATAAGTTCCATCCTGATTTACCTGAGTAATGTAATCGGGTTGAGAATTTGCCGGATCTGAAAATACTGCTGCAGTGTCTTTGCTGAAATAGATCATTACTTTTACTCGGTCATAGTTACCGGCAAATACTTTTCCTGAAAAAGTACCTTTGTCAAGCCGGCTTCCGGTAGAAAATGCAATTGTGACGGGTGAACTAAGTGTATTACCTCCCCGCTGATCTTTAAAATCCTTACCAATAATTATTACATAGGTCCTGTCAGATTCAAAATTCTTTTCAAATAAAATTTCAACTTCTTTACCGCTCCAGTCAAAGTTGTAATTCCCTGCAGATCTGGGTGAAATAAAAAAGGATTCTTCAAAACTTCTTCTGTCCACATATTCATTAAATTTAAAAACAATTTTATTTCCCTTTACCATAGTAGAATTTGGTTTAGGAAAAATATATATCAGCTTTGGAGGAATGGTATCATCTTTACCACCGGAAGGCGGCAGTTGGTTTGCACAACTGTATAAAAAAATTAAGAGAATAAAAAATATTAATCTGGAATGGTATATATTCAAATTAAGAATTGTTTGCCTTAGAATTTATTTTTTTAAATTTTATGATCACATTAGTACCTTTGTTTAATATGCTTTCAAATTTAATCTCAGCTTTCATTTCATCGAGAGATTTTTTAGTAATGGATAATCCGAGTCCCATACCTGTAGTTTTTGTTGAGAAGTTTGGGTCAAATAAATTTTTCATAACAGTGGGATCAATACCGCATCCGTTATCTTTTACTTCAGCAATTATAAAGTCACCGTTTTCTCTTGTTGAGATCTCGATTTTTCCATTTATATCAATAGACTGAACAGAATTTTTAACAAGATTCTGAAAAACCCTGTTAAGCTCCTGTTTATCAGCAGAGATAAATCCGATATTATTATTCAGATCCTGAACGAAATCAATATTGGGGGAAAGTTTATATAGTGAAATTACCTCGCTTATGATCTCATTCAGATCAGTTTGAGTATAATTTTTTCCGGGAAGCTTTGCAAAATCTGAAAACTCTGTTGCAATTTTATTGAGTTTATCAATTTCGTTAATGATAATGTTTCTTGTCTTCTTTAAAACTTCTGAGAATTCTTCAGGAGTTTTATTTTCATATACATCAAATAGATGTTGAATGGAAAGTTTCATTGGTGTCAGCGGATTTTTGATCTCATGTGCAACGCGTCTGGCAATATCTCTCCAGGCGGCTTCTCTTTCAGCTCTTTTTAATTTTACTTTTGAAGATTCAAGCTCTCGTGACATAATATTAAAAGAATCAACAAGATTTCCGATCTCATCCTTTCGTTTGATATCGATGGCTACATTACTGTCGCCTTTTGAAATTCTTTCGGTTGCATATTTTAATTTCATAATTGGTTGTGAGAATCTGTCAGTCATAATAGAAACAAAAACAAGAAGTATGATTACAACAATTAAATAAATACCGAAAATAAAAGTTAGAATTTCTGTCAGCTCTTCGCTGAGTTCATTTTGTTTATAAAGTGTTTGAGACGACATGATCCCAACAACATTATTCTTCAGATCAAAGTAAGGTTTATAACCTACGATAAAAGAATAAGCACCAATCTCTTCATTTTTTATAAAGAAATCTTTCCGCATATAATTTATATTATAGTAAGCTTCAGCATCAACTCTTGAATCGAGGAGATCAGATTTGTAAAGTTCATCATTAGTTGTAGAGACAAGATCAGTATTAATATATAAATTAAAATTTTTATCAGACGGAAATAAATTAGCAGTAAAAATTTTCTTACCGCGGACACTTAGAGAGTCAGAATCAAGTTGATTCAGATTCAGATTTTTTAGACTTTGTGAAACAAGATTAAGATCAGAAATGATCTGATTTTGAAAATTGATATCATATTTTTCTTTTATAAAACTTCTTGTATATATAGCTAGCAGTACAATAGGAATTACAGATACAAGAAAGAATGATGCAAAAAGTTTTTCACGAAAGTTCGGTTTTAGTTCTTTAAGGCTAAAAAATATCTGAAGTAGTTTTATAACAAAGACAACCATATATATTAAAAATGCAAACAAAGTAAATTTCAGATAAAAGAAAAAAGTCAGCTTGACATCATTTCTTTTCAGACTGACGGAATAGATCCTTTCATTCATAGATTTATCTTTGTTTCGATCTAATATATAGAATGATCTGAATTTTTCATTGTTAATTACTTCATATCTCCAGTCAGATTTTTCATCTTTGTATTTAACAGCATCACGAAATACATTCAGAGAGAGAGTGTTTGATTTAGTCAGGTCACGGCTAGTAGAACTTACGATTTCTCCATTCACATATTCGGTAATTACAGGTTCAGAAATAAGTTTATCAAAAAGATTATCCCGTGAATAAGTTTTGAATATTTGTACAGAAGACTGCTGCAGAAGATTTTTAGATTCATACTGAACGGCGACAAGTAAGTAACCCAGATTGGTTTCGTATATAGTATTTTTTAGATCTACTCTTTCAACAGGTACAATTCCGAGATAATAATTTTCTTCTTCATTATTAAGGATCAGAATTTTATCTGTAATAAAAAGATTATTAAGATCTTCTTTAAAACTTTCTTCAGAAAAATCCATTTCTTCTTCATTCTCAGGATCATCAGTTACAGAAAGAGAGTCAGTAAAATCGGATGAGTCGGGAATATTTTCAAGAGATTCTTTTTTTATAAAATATTCATTATTTGCAAAAGTAATAATTGAATCAAGTATCATCGTATTAGAATTAAACATAAAGTCACTTACAACTTTTTTATTAGTATCAAGAATTATAACTGAAGTATTCAAATTTTCTTCACTGAATTTACTTTCATTCCAGATAGAAAATGCCAGTTCTTTTAGTTTGTTTTTATTTCTAATATTATTCTCGATCTTTTTATCGTTAGAAATATCTGATAATTCAGTTAGCAGTAGAAATTTTATTTTATCATCATCTTTATCGGCAATTTTATTACCGATCAGCTCGACATACCTTGTTTCCTGCGAAGTAATATTTTCGAGCAGAATACCAGGAATTGTAATTATACATATCAGAAGCAGGACAGAAAAATTTTTCAGCGAGTAGACATTGTAATTTTTAAATTTATAAAGTTTCCACCCTATGTATGACCCAAAGAGGAAAACTGAAACTATAATAATAATTCTGAATAGAATATTGATATAAAAATTCACATCGAAAACAGTAAAGATCTGATTGATCACAAGCAGGATAAGCAGGGTAAAAAGAGGAGCAAAATTTCTAATTGTTTTTTTACTAAAAACAGGAAGTAATGAATATTTATAGATATGAATAACTAGAGATATTAGAAAAATAAAAAAAGAAACAGTAAGGATAAGAATGACAAGTTGAATAAAAAATAATTCAGACCCGGGAATGATATTAGATTTATCAAAAAACTTCATATTGGAATCAAATACAACGCTTTGTATAACTGCACCAAATCCATAAATGAGTGCAAAAAAAAGAATTACGGAAAAAATAATTTTTAATGTTTTTATAAAATCAAAATTATTTTTAGAAACAAATTTATTTCTCAAAACAGTATTAAATCCAAACAGAGCAATAATCAGAATGACAACAGAAGTAACAAATAATTCACCAATAGATCTGGCGATACCATTACCAAAGACAGAAGCATAATAGCCAGGAGAGAAAAGATCTGAAGCGAAAGTTTTTGACGGAAAATCAAATTCTAGCCATAAGTATCTAAAAAAGATCAATACAGCAGAGAAAAGAGTAAATTTTAACAGCGAAGAATTAATTTTGAAAATGAATTTATAGATCATAAGAAAAATTATTACAGATAAACCAAAAATGAGAACAGAGTTCAGCCTTAAAGTAAAATCATCTATCTCGGAAATATGATTCAGTTCATTATATTTTGGAATAAGTATAACACCAATAATCTCTTTCTCAAGTCCTTTAAGATCTACCTGAATAAAATCTTCGGGATTGGAGGAGTTTACTTCTATTTTACCGGAAATTACATTAGAAGGAAAGAGTTCAGGTCTTATATCAGTTTCTTTGCTGATATTATATAACAGACCGGAGTTTTTAAAAAATTTATTATCAATTTGATATTTAATGTCTATGAGTTCGGCGGTAAGAGATACGCCAATAACAGACTGATTTTCCTGGTCATAAACCGGTGAGTAAATAATCAGATATGTATAAAATCCAATTTCTTTTAAGACAGAAAATCTTTTACCATTTATGGATTTATTAAGAGAGTAAAAATCCGATCCGAGTTTTCTGCCGGAGAATGCCAGAAGTTCGAGTCGTGAGTTATAAAATTCATATTGCGTATTATTACTTTGATTCAGGTTCAGATTAATAAGTGTTTCAAATAATTTTTTTGATTCACTTTTTCTGATAAGGTCAATAATTTCGGTATTTTTTGAGATGTTATTAGAAAGTTCATTCAGATTATCCAGATCAGAGAGAAACAGACTATTTACAGTCTCAACTCTTTGTTCATTTTTTTCCGTAGAAATTTCACCCCAGTTTTTTTCAGTTTCCGATTTAATATACCCGGAAAAAACATTGACAACAGCAAGCCATGCAATAAATAAAAAAGCGATTAAAATCAAAATTTTTAACCGCCTGTCAAAAAGACTCAATATAGATTTTATAGATTTTCTATTTATCTGATCCAAATCTAAAATGATTTAAAGAAAATTAGATTTTCAAAATTCAAACTATTTAATCAATTAATATTAATCTGGTCTAAATACCACTTATTATTAAGATATTTCAATGAGATAGTAACATCAAGAGTTCTTTTTCCATTACCCAGTCTATAAGAATATTTTCCATTGACAAATGCATAAGTATTATATCTTTTTGAAGTAATGAATTTGAATTCATCAACATTAAAATAATCCATAAATTCCGTAATAATAATTTCAGCCTGATTAGGACTATAATATCCTTTCTCGGTGCTGATAATATTCAGATAAACCTGTTCATCAAAATACTGATTAATATGATTAACATTACTTATAGAAAAGCCATAACCGATATCTTTAAATGTTTTTTTACACAAGTCATATTTTGCTCTAAGGTGTTCATTCTTAAAGTTTTTTTCTTTCCACCATTTATCCTGAGAAACGGCTTTATTACCGGGAGTAAAATAAACCAGTGTAAATAATATAAAAATAAGGGCTGTCTTTCTGTGCATCAAAAGAATTTTAAAGCAAATTAAAGAAAATGGAAACTTAATGCAATTTATAACTTAAAATCCTTGGAAACGGGTTTTTGTTTGAGTATAATTTCAATATTATTAAAAAAAACCAATATAAAATAAACAAACATTAAATATTATGAATACAATTTTATTTATTATCTTCATACTGATTTCTACAATTTCTTTTACAAATCAGAGTGGAGTTATTTTATTTACAGATGTAACTAAATCAAATTTACCAATACAGACAGTAACAGGTCCGACTATGGATGCGGTGGCAGGAGATCTTGATAATGACGGAGATCCGGATATTGTACTGGCAAGGGAATTTGCACCTAATAAGATACTTATTAATAATGGAAGCGGACAGTTTACCGACGGTACTTTGGGAAACCTTCCACAATTTAATTACGACAGTGAAGATATCGGAATTGCAGATTTTAACGGAGACGGATTTAATGATATTGTATTTGCAAGTGAGGATAATGCAATACATGAATTATATTTCAATAATGGAAACGGAAGTTTCAGTAATATGAATAACAGACTTCCGAGCAGCATTGCAAATGCTGTTCTTGCAGAGGATATAAACAATGATTCACTTCCGGATATAATATTAGGAAACGCAGGTCAGGATTTAATATTGATAAATAACGGTGATTCTACATTTACAAATGAAACAGGGCAGAGACTTCCAACAGAATCCAATGTCAATCAGGATCTGAAACTTGCAGACATAGACGGTGACGGAGATAAAGATCTGGTTGCAGGAAATGAAGACGGAAATAAAATTTATATAAATAACGGAGATGGTATCTTCTCAGATGAAACTTCACAGAGGCTACCTTCATCACAGACTGAAGAGACAAGGAAAGTTACTTTAGGAGATGTAGACGGAGATCATGATCCTGATATTTTTTTTGCAAACGTTGCATTCATACCCGGCAGGACTAGACAGGACAGGCTTTTATTGAATAACGGCATTGGAATTTTTACAGATGTAACATCAACCAACTTACCAGTTGATAATGAACAGACAACGGAAGGAATATTTGAAGATATTGATTTTGATAATGATCTGGATCTTATAACTTCCAATATATTTTTTAACAGACCAATAAAAATATTCGAGAATAACGGCATTGGAATTTTTACAGAAGTGACAAATACAGTACTCCCTCCAAATACAGTAGCAGAAGGAATCGGCGTATTTGGAGCGGATTTAAATAATGACGGACTAACGGATCTGTATTTGCAAAACAGACATACGGCACAGCAGACTACTGAGACGGACAGATTGTTAATTAGAAATGATACAGGGGCTGTGCAAATTTTTAATACTGAGAATGAAAATCCTGTACGTTTTAAACTACATCAGAATTTTCCAAATCCGTTTAATCCTGAGACAATTATTAAATATGAATTGAGTGAAGCTGGTTATACAGAGTTAAAAATATATGATATACAGGGAAAGCTTGTAGGAGTTTTAGTAAATGAAAATCAGGGATCGGGTGAATACAGTGTTAAGTTTGACGGAAGTAGATTAGCTGGTGGGGTATATTATTATAAGCTGTCTGTGAATGGCGGAGATAAAGTTATGACAAAGAAGTTGGTACTTTTGAAGTGAGGATAAACCGTTTTAACGGTTTATTATAGTAAGAACTGAAATTTGTAGATTCAGGTTTGAGATTAATTTATAAATGACAGGTCTTCAAATTAACAGAGAGTTGAATTCGGATACTGCTGTGGTCTGATATAAACCGTTTAAACGGTTTATGTCAACTATAAATTCTTTAATATTAGAGATTCTCCCATTTTAAAATTTCCGATGTAATGTAAAACCACATACACTTCTTTGCATCTATACCGACTCTGCGTAAACCGTTAAAACGGTTTATCCAAAACTACAATTATCACATACACTTCTTTGCATCTATACAGCAGCTTCATAAACCGTTAAAACGGTTTATCCCAATCCACAAAACCTATCACTTCATTACGCCAATGAAAAATATCTCTCTCTTATCACCTTATAATGATGTAATGAATGTCCGGCAATTACAAAGCCTGTTGCAGCTACAGAAATTTCCCTTCCCGAACAATTCCCCGTCCTTGATAGCATTTCCTCTGTAAATCCCTGAAATAATGTAAGAGCAGAATTCCTAATACTCTCAAATTCAGTAAGTATCTCATTCAAACTTCTTCTGTTCGAATCTGAAGTCTCAACATATAAATTTTCGTCAAAAGACGGCAGCAATGATTCATCCTTTCGAGCAAAACTTAATGCTCTGAAAAGAAATACTCTCTCAGCGTCAGCCATATGCTGCAGTATCTGTTTGATCGTCCATTTGCTTTCAGAATATATGTTTCCTCCAATCTTTTCTAAAGTTGGCAGATCTTTAACAAACATTTCCGGACCGTATTTCACCAAAGCAGATATCAGATCTATATCATCGACTTCTTTTATGTAATCTCCAAAATACTCAGGCAAACTTGCTAGTTCTGATCGTTTCATTGTTTAATCTTAATTTATAAAAAAATAAAATATTGATTTATGATCATAATTCAAATTGAATTTTGTCAGTATTTTTAAAAAGATCTTCAGATTAATATAAATAGATTTTTACGAAAGTATTTTTAAATCAATTTCTATAAAACATCATAATAGTTAAGTTGACAGATTATAAAACAAAACAGGATAATAAAATAAAATGGCAGAAATATTTAAAAATCTAATAAACGGTGAATGGAAAAATTCTTCCGGAAGTGAAACATTTGAAAATAGAAATCCGGCTAAATGGAATGAAGACCTGATCGGAATATTTCCATCATCTAACAAGGATGACGTTAATGAAGCAGTAGCAGCAGCTAAAGCAGCTTTTGATAAATGGCGTCTCGTACCAGCACCAAAGAGAGGCGATATACTTAAAGTAGTAGGTGATAAAATGTCGGAAAGAAAAGACGAGATCGCTTTTGAAATGACAAGAGAAATGGGAAAGGTCTTTGCTGAAACAAAAGGTGATGTGCAGGAAGGAATTGATACAGCTTATTATGCAGCTTCAGAAGGAAGAAGACTTTTCGGATTAAATGCACCGAGCGAACTCCAGAATAAAATGAACCTCAGCTTTAGAGTACCTATTGGTGTTGGAGGATTTATTACACCGTGGAATTTCCCGATGGCTATTCCAACATGGAAAATGTTCCCGGCTCTTGTTTGCGGAAATACTTGTGTCTTTAAACCTGCAGAACTCACTCCCAAAACAGCTGCGACTTTAATTGAAATTATTGAATCTTCCATTAAAGAAGTTCTCGGAAAAGATTACATTCCGGGCGTTGTAAATATCGTTCATGGAAAAGGTAGAATTGTCGGCGAAGCTATCATATCACATCCGGATGTCGATCTTATTTCATTCACAGGCTCGACTCAGGTTGGAAAAAGAATCAATGAAGTAGCCGGCGGAGATCTCAAAAGAGTTTCTCTTGAGCTCGGCGGAAAGAATGCACAGATAGTTATGGATGATGCTGACTTAGAACTAGCTCTGGAAGCTGTGTTATGGGGAGCTTTCGGAACTACGGGACAGAGATGTACTGCGACATCAAGACTTATTCTTCATAAAGATATTCACGATCAATTTGTGAATATGCTTTCTGAAAAAGCTAAGACTTTAAAACTCGGATATGGTAATGATCCTGAAAATCAAATCGGACCTTGTGTTAGTGAAACTCAGCGTGATTCTGTTCACTCATATGTAAAGATCGGTCTCGAAGAAGATAAAGCAACTCTTCTATGCGGAGGTGAATTTGCTACTGACGGTGAACTTGCTGACGGCTGGTTCTATAAACCAACTATCTTCACAGATGTAAAACCCGGTATGAGGATCGAGCAGGAAGAAATTTTCGGTCCTGTACTGTCAGTGATAAAATGTAATGACCTTGAAGATGCAATCAATATTCTGAATGATACCAAGTACGGATTGTCTTCAAGTATCTTTACCAAAAATATTAACGATGCTTTCAAAGCTGTTAGAGATATAAAAGCCGGTATCACTTATGTAAATGGTGCTACTATCGGAGCTGAGGCTCACATGCCGTTCGGCGGTGTAAAACAAACAGGCAATGGACATCGTGAAGGCGGCTGGACTGTGTATGATTTTTATACTGAATGGAAAGCAGTCTATATCGACTATTCCGGTAAACTTCAGAGAGCACAGATAGATAACTATTGAAAATTAAGAATTCTAAAATACATTGTACATTACAAATTGAAAATTAAAAATTGATTACACGTGTTTTTCGGACTCTGCGGAAATTTGTAAAATATGATTTTGCGAGCGTAGCGAAGCAATCTCCGAATTCACGACAGAATTTTCATATAAATATATATAAGAAAACCGGAGATTCCTTCATCCGAAAAGCTTTTGTTCAAAATTATAAAAACTCCCGCAAAGAGAAATTAATCTTTACGGGAGATCATAAATACTAACTATTTGTAATTTGAAATTCGTAATTTGAAATTTATTTAAGAAGTACCATACGCTTCGTCACCGAAAATTCCTTCCCTCCTGATAATGTCTCCGATGACAATTTATAAAAATAAACTCCGCTCGACAATCCAACTCCATTGAAATCCATAGAATAAATTCCAGCCGTCTTGAATTCATTATTCAAAAGTCTTCTGACCTCTCTACCAAGAATATCATAAATTATTAAATTTACTTTTCCTTCTTTAGGAAGACTGAAGTTTATTGAGTAGATTGTTATTGATGAGTTTAGTATTTCAGAGAATTACTTGTCCGTATATCGTGCTATTGATCTTAGGTTGTTGGTGGCCAAAAAGTTTGCAGTAGTATTTGATTCAAATTCACTTTTAATATTCGCAAACTTTTTGGAACACGAACGACGGCTCAAAAAATAAACTTAACGAAATTAAAATTTTTGTTTTCATTGTATTGTAATTTAAATTTCTAAATATTTTT
>JBATSB010000140.1:0-22167 GCA_049293015.1 Ignavibacteria bacterium | reverse complement strand
GTTGTTATAAATTTTAGAAATTTTAACACATGTCGGAGTAATATTTCTAAAACAAATAGAATTTATATAAGCAAATAAGGCGGTTTTGAAAATTAGTTTGTTCATAAAAACTATATAACCGCTTTATGTTGCTTATAGTTTTATGTTTTGCGTAACTTCAGTAGTAAATATGAGAAACATTTTAAAAATGTTTGTAATTTTTATTTTGTTCTTAAATTCAGGCTATGGTCAATTAGTACCGGAAGGTTGGTTTCAACAAAATAGTCCGGTAAGTACTAATTTAAATTCGGTATTTTTTATAAATTCTTTAACCGGCTGGACAGTCGGAGATAGCGGTATAGTTTTAAAAACAGTTAACGGCGGAATGAACTGGACACCACAGTCCAGCGGCACTGTTAATATATTGTCAAAAGTAAAATTTACTTCCTTAAATACAGGTTATTGTATAGGTTCAGGAAGTTTAATTCTCAAATCCACAAATTCCGGAATGAACTGGTTTCAGCAAAACAGTAACACTACTGATTCTTTAATTTCAATTTCTTTTTTAAATGATGAAGTTGGTTTTATTTCAGGATTAAATAATACTTTATTAAAATCAACGAACGGTGGAATTAACTGGAATCATAACTCTGTCCCCGGTTCTGAAAACATATATTCTGTTTTTTTTATTAACGAACAGACCGGATGGATTAGTACAGAAAAAATTGGCGGCAATTCTAAAGATACCAATTATTTAAAGATTTTAAAGACTACTGACGGTGGAAATAACTGGTTAACACAATTGAACAACATTAGACAGACTTCTCCATATTACTCAATTCAGTTTAGTGATTCCATGCATGGCTGGGTTGCATTATATATTATTCCTATTGATGCAATACAGATATACAGAACTACTAATGGCGGAGAAAACTGGTCTGAAAATAATTTAGGCAATTCGGGATATTATTATTTTTATTTTCTAGACAGTCTTAAGGGATGGTCATGTGGTGTTAACAATCGCATTAAGAGATCCACTAACGGTGGCATTAGTTGGATTGGATCTCTTGCTTTACCTGCTTCAATTAATTATTACTCAATATACTTCACAGATTCTTTAAACGGCTGGACAGTTGGTCGTTATGGTATAATCTTAAATACCACTACCGGCGGAGTCCTCACAAATTTTTCAAATATATCAACTGAAATACCTGATAATTTTTCTCTTTCACAGAATTTTCCAAATCCATTCAACCCAAACACAGTTATAAATTACGAGTTACGTTTTGCGAGTTTGATAAAGTTGGTGGTATATGATGTGCTTGGGAATGAAGTTTCAACATTAGTAAATGAATACAAACCTGCCGGAAGTTATGAAGTTGAGTTTGACGGAAGTGATTTTTCCAGCGGGATATATTTTTATAGAATTGAGGCAGGTAGTTTTATTGAGACTAAGAAGATGCTGCTTCTCAAGTAGTTTTAATTTGTTTTATGAAATCATTTATCAAAACACATCTGCTTTAAACTCATAAAGTTTGACCATACATTTTTTTTAAGTATTTCTCTCATAGTATACCTGCACAATTAATTTCATTTCAAAAGTAATTGACGTTCTTAATTTAAATCCCCCATTAAAAATGTCTCCGGATTCATTACCTGTATTGCAGATCTTTCATAGTCCTTTAAATTTCTTGTCAAAAGTATTTTTAAACTATTTTCAACTGCCGTAAAATGCTGAATGGAATCTTCAAAATCTTTAAAGTCAGATGAAATTGCCAATTCAATAATTTTATCATCGACAGCCAAAACATTAACAAGTCTTTTAAATTTTGCAAGGATCGTCCTCGAGTCAATTACCTTATACTGAGATTGAAGTACATAATCAATATTGGAAAAGCTTAAAGAAGAGACATAGATCTTTATCTTACCTGAATCTGCCAGTGAAAATAATTTTTCTGCAACTGAATTAAAAGGTTTCCTACCTGATAATAGATCCAAACATATATCTGTGTCAACAAATAATTTTGTCATATTATAATTTTATATAGAATACTTTTTTAATATATGTTTTTTGTATTCTTTTTTTACATCTGATACTTTACCGGATTGTAAAACTCCTGAGATGCTTTTTACAAGAGGTGTTATCTCATTTTCATTCGAAGAATTTTCCGAGGTCAGATATTCAAGATATGATTCTATCAGTTTTGAAAGACTGGTGTCTTTTTCTTTAGCGTAAATTTTTGCCTGTTCTATTACTCTATTGTTAAGTTTTAATGTAAGTTTTGTATTCATTTTTAAATTTTATACGTATTAAAATAAAATATTACACGTATAAATACAATATAAGTATTTACCTCATAGATTTTTTTTAAAACAATCATCCATTCTCTAAGTTGAATTAGTTGAATTTTTCAAATAGTTAATTTATTTTACAGACATACCATTTTAAACAAATAAACCATCGGTGAAAGATTTTGACAAATTATGGGATTATAGTGATCCCGCAGGTACGGAAATTAAATTTCGTGAGATACTCGATGAAGTAAGAAATTCAAACGACAATTCTTTATACCTTCAGCTTAAAACTCAAATAGCAAGGACGCTCGGACTTCAGATGAAATTTGATGATGCGCATACATTACTTGATGAAGTAGAAAAAGAACTTTCTGTCAAAGATGATCCGGTTGCGAGAGTCCGTTATCTGCTTGAAAGGGGCAGAGCTTTTAATTCATCCCAACAAAAAGAAAAAGCACGCGAACTTTTTCTGAGTGCTTATGAACTTGCAAAAAAAATAGGCGAAGATAATTTTGCAGTGGATGCTGCTCACATGATGGGAATTGTCGAGCCCGGCGATGAATCTCTGCGATGGAATGAAATTGCAATGAAAGATGCTGAAGCTTCAGATGTTCCTAAAGCAAGGAACTGGCTCGGCTCACTTTATAATAATACCGGATGGACTTATTTTGATATGAAAAGTTATGATAAAGCGTTTGCTACTTTTACCAAATGCAAAAAGTGGTATGAGGAAAAGGAAAGACTTTCTGAAACAGCTATTGCGAAATGGAGTATAGCAAAGACTTTGAGGATGATGGGAAAGACTGATGAAGCATTGGAAATTCAGCAAGCTTTACATAAAGACATTGAAGATGGAAAAGCCGGCAGCGAAGGATATATCTATGAGGAATTAATGGAATGTTATCTATTGAAAAATGGAAAAGAAAAAGCAGCAGAATTTGCAGGTAAAGCTTACGACCTTTTATCAAAAGACATTTGGGTTGCAGAGAATGAAAAGGATAAACTTGATCGATTAAAAAAAATCAGTGAAAGTTAAATTATGAAAATAGGTCATATAGAAATTTTTGTAAAAGATCCGATGGCATCAAAAGATTTTTATGAGAAAATTCTCGGATTTACAGTTACTGAAATTCAGCATGAGAAATTTGTCTGGCTTAAACTTGAAGACACACAAATTCTTTTACGTCCCGGAAAAAATGATCTGCAGACAAACGAATATAAAGACAGCAATGTCGGAATTGTAATTTATTCTGATGATCATTCAAAAACAAAATCTGAGCTTGAAAGCAGAGGACTTGTCTTCTGCGGAACTGACGGGTCTGATTCTTGCCTGACTTTTAAAGATCCTGACGGAAACTGGTTTCAGCTTGTAGATCCTAATCACACATAAAAAATTATTTAATAATTTAAATAAAATAAAATGAGCAGCAAATTATCACCTGAAGAAATTAAAAAAACCGAAGAGCAACTTGGTGAACTTGATAAAGAGGTAGAGTTACTTAGAAAGAAACGTATTGAACTGAATTCTAAACTGGCACAGATGGACGTATCCGATTATACTATGAAAGATAGAAACGGTAATGAGAAAAAACTTTCAGAAATGTTCGGAGATAAATCTGAACTGATCTTAATTCACAACATGGGAAAGTCCTGTTCTTATTGCACAATGTGGGCTGACGGATTTAAAGACACTTATAAGGAAATTGAAAAGAAAGCAGCCTTTGTACTTGTCTGTCCCGATAAACCTGAAGTGCATAAAGAATTCGCAGATGCAAGAGGCTGGAATTATCCGACCTACTCTGCAAACGGAACTGAATTCATTTTTGACATGGGATATGAAATCAGAAAGGATGATAAGATTTATTACTGGCCGGGAGTTTCTGTATTTGAGAAAAAAGATGACGGTAGTATAGAAAGAGTTTCAAAAGATTATTTCGGACCCGGAGATTTTTATTGTAACATCTGGCATTTCCTTGATTTGCTTCCATCTGAAGATATTACTACGGATTCATAGTTCAATTTTAAATGAGATCTGAATCTCAATTAAAATATTTTTGATGTATTTTAAATCAATAATTTTAGTATTCACATAAAATATAAATCTATGTCACGAACAATTACTGACGTTTTTGCAAAGCAATATAATGTAATGGTGGAATGGGTAAACGGTGTTTTAAGCGGACTTGCGGATGAAGACTTTAATCTTGAACTAGCCCCGGGAAAAAATAACGGCGTCTGGATCCTCGGTCATTTGATAGTTTGTGATGATGATTTTTCAGAATACATGGGTAAAGGTGATATTCTGTATCCGCAGTATATAGAACTTTTTAGTCAGCATACGAAAGTACAATCACCTGAAAAATATCCTTCTGTAAAAGAGCTTAGAGAAAGCTGGAAAAAAGTTTGCGAAAAAAATGTAAACGTATATAAAGAAATATCTGATGAAGAGCTTAAAGAAAATCATGCACTTGTAAAAAATGCTGAAGATGATTATTTCAAAACAAAAGAAAATGTAATAATGCACTGGCAGCTTCATGAGATGTATCACGCAGGTCAACTTGCAGTAATTTTATCAATCTGCGGAAAAAGTAAATATTAAACTGTATATAGAATCTTGACAAAATTCATCTCTGCCTGGAAACAATATTTATCTTACCCACACAGAAAGACAGAATTAACAATTACAATATTATTGCTGGTAATAACATTAAGTACATTCAGCAGATTTTTATTATTTAATGAATCAAGACAGGGAGCAATAATAGATGACCCGCTTCTTAGTATGTTCAATGCAATTGATCTGAATGTTCTTTTATTTTTTGCGATCTATTCATCTTTACTGATAGCATTATTTTTTTTCAGTTTTGATCCGGAAGTTTTGCTAACAGGTATTCAGACATACATACTTCTTGTAATATTCAGAATGTCGGCAATGTATCTGATTCCGCTCGATCCGCCTGTCGGATGCATTGATCTTCAGGATCCGGTCGTTTTTGTAATGGGAACCGGTAAAAAAATTGTAAAGGATCTTTTCTTTTCAGGGCATACATCGACAGCATTTTTATTATTCCAGACGGCTAAGAATAAATATCTGAAGACATATTTTTTATTAGCTACAATTACAGTCGGTACTGCTGTAATACTTCAGAAAGCACATTATACAATTGATGTTTATGCAGGGCTTGTATTTTCATTTGCATCATATCAGATTGTAAAAAAGATCAGAGCTAAATATCCTCTTAATAAAAATAATTCTGTATAATGAAAGAAAGAAAAAAATTTTCATCAGGTGTAATCTGGGAAGACATAGTCGGATACAGCCGTGCAGTAAAGATTGATGACAGAATTTTAGTTTCGGGTACGACAGCAATTGTAGATGGAAAGCTTGTTGGTAAAGACGATATGTATTTACAAACCAAAACAATCATTGAGAAAATAGAAACTGTACTGCATCAGGCTGGCAGCAGACTTGAAGACATTGTCAGATTAAGAATTTTTGTGACAGATATAAGTAAATGGGAAGAAGCGGGAAGAGCACTCGGGGAAAAGTTCAGATCCATCAAACCTGCTCAGACACTTGTAGGGATCAATGCACTTGTAGATCCGGATATGCTGATCGAAATTGAAGCAGAAGCTTTGACAGATTAAATTTAATTTCAAAAGTTTATAAATTTTAAAAAAGCATTTAAATAAATTTAAATAAATCAGGAGGATATAAAATGTTACCACCAATTAATTTTAAAAAATGGATAGAAGAAAACCGTCATCTTATGAAGCCGCCTGTCGGAAATAAATGTGTTTACGACGGAGACTTTATTGTAATGGTAGTAGGCGGTCCGAATTCAAGAAAAGATTATCACTTTCAAGACGGACCTGAATTTTTTTATCAGATGGAAGGCAACATACAAGTCGGGATAGTCGAAGACGGAAAAGAAACTATTTATGATATTAAAGAGGGAGAGATATTTTATGTACCACCGAAGACTCCTCATTCTCCGAGAAGACCTGCTGACACTGTCGGACTTGTAGTCGAAAGAAAAAGAACTGAAGAAGAGCTAGACGGCTTTCAGTGGTATTGTGAAAATTGTCATAAGAAACTTCACGAGAAATTTTTTAAACTTACGGACATTGTCACACAGCTACCGCCATTACTGAAAGAGTTTTATGATTCGGAAGATCTTAGAACGTGTAAGAGCTGTGGGAGTGTGATGCAACCGCCTTTAAAGAGCAATTAAAAATTGAGAATTAGGAATTAAGAATTAGTGTTGATTAAATTGATTTGTTAAGTATATTTAGCTGGTTCTTATTTTTTATGTAATGTTATTATAATTAGAGGAGAAATTATGAAGGATAATATTATCCTAGAGAAATCTTATTTGTTTGCAAAAAGGATTGTCAGGTTGTATTTATATTTGAAGAAAGAAATGAGAGAGTTTGATTTAGCAAGACAAATATTAAAAAGTGGCACTTCAATTGGTGCTAACATTGAAGAAGCTGTCGGTGGGTTTTCAAGAAAAGATTTTATGGCAAAGATCGGAATTGCTTATAAAGAGACGCGGGAGACAAATTACTGGCTACGTCTTTTGCACGACACCAATATTCTGGATTCAAAGCTTTTTAATTCAATGAATAAGGATTGTGATGAACTTTTAAAAATCCTAAGTTCAATATTAGTAACAATGAAAAAAAGCAATACCAATTCTTAATTCATAATTCTTAATTTTTAATTATATTTTGAAGATAGATATACATACTCACATCCTCCCAGAAAATTGGCCTTCTTTAAAAGATAAGTACGGCTACGGCGGATTCATTAGTCTCGAACATCACAAGCCCTGCTGCGCAAAGATGATGAAGGACGGGAAATTTTTTCGGGAGATACAAAGCAACTGCTGGGATCCTGACGTCAGAGTGAAAGATTGTGATCATACTGATGTGAATGTTCAGGTACTTTCGACTGTGCCGATCATGTTTAGCTACTGGGCAAAGCCGAATGATACTCTTGATCTTTCGAAATTTCTCAATGATCATATTGCCGGAGTTGTCAAAGATTTTCCTGACAGATTCATCGGACTTGGTACTTTGCCGATGCAGGCACCCGATCTTGCTGTGAAAGAACTTGAAAGATGTATGAAAGATCTTGGACTTGCCGGAATTCAGATCGGTTCACATATTAACGACTGGAATCTTGATGATGAAAAACTTTTCCCAATTTACGAAGCTGCTGAAGATATGGGTGCTGCTATCTTCGTTCATCCCTGGGACATGATGGGAAAAGACCGCATGCCGAAATACTGGCTGCCGTGGCTGGTTGGAATGCCGGCGGAAACTTCACTTGCGATCTGCTCAATGATATTCGGTGGAGTATTCGAAAGATTTAAAAAGTTAAAAGTCTGCTTTGCTCATGGCGGCGGTTCATTTCCAATGACCATAGGAAGGATCGAACATGGCTTTAATGTTCGCCCAGACCTTGTAGCAATTGACAACAAAATAAATCCTCGTGAATATCTCGGAAAATTCTATCTCGACTCACTGGTGCATGATAAAGCTGCACTTAAATTTTTAATAGATCTCATCGGTAATGATAAAATTGTACTTGGCTCGGATTATCCATTTCCGCTTGGAGAGCATCATCCGGGGAAAATGATAGAGTCGATGAGTGAACTTGATCAGGCTACGAAAGATAAATTGCTATGGAAAAATGCTGTTGAGTTTTTGGGAGAGGATAATTTTAAAATTGCAAATTACTAATTTCAAATAGGTTTATTCAAGATTTCAAATAAAGAAAATTCGATTTTCTTTACTTGAGTTTATTGTCAGGTAAAGAAAAGTTTATTTTCTTTATCTAAGTTAAGTTTTGTATTGTTATGGGAAGATTGTGAGAAATATCTGAAACTGCTTGGTTATAAAATTAACATAAATGTAAAAGTAACTTAATTTTTAAAAAATATGCACACCAACTTAGCATAAATTCAAACAACTTCAAAACCGTACTCACAGATATACCTGATAAAATGATACAATGGAAACAATCTGAAAATAAGTGGTCTATGCTTGAAATCATCTGTCATCTTTATGATGAAGAACGGGAAGACTTTCGTTCAAGACTTGCAAAGATATTATTTGAAGATCAATTATTTTTCGTTAAGTTCTTCTATAAAAATAGGCACTTGTGTGGCAACAGGTTGTTTATCTGCAATGCTGAATGTCCTCAGCATCTTTTGCTTTGTGATAAGGCAGATTATACATTCTGTGAATATTTTTATCAATAATGTATTACAAATATTGACAAGAATTTTTTCAGTTATCAGTTATTTGAATTAAAAAAACTTTGGCAATACAAATTCAGGATAATCTTCAAGTGGAAAAACAAACTTTCTTAAAGAAATATGATAATGCTTTAGTTTATATTTTAGCAAATTTGTTTATTCATTTAATTTTGAAATTAGATATTCCCTGGTTTCTTTATCTTCACAATAAATAAAAGTTCCAAGCATACCTCTGGTAAGAAATATCCTGTATCTATTTTGAAGAAGTTTTAAGTATAATGGAATGTCTTTTTTTGCTGCAGTATTTAATCTATCTATATTGTCGTAATTGATCGGTTCTTCACCTTTTACCCACTTTCCATTTCGAATCACAAAATCACGTCCCCAGATTACTCCGACATAATCACTTTCAAATCCTTGTGAACCATAAATTGAAGCACAGTGAGTTAGATTATTACTTCCATGCTGAAGCCAGAAATACCTGTACTCATCTGGTTGCATTAACCATTCTATGTGAATATCCTTTTCCTTATACAAATCAAAGCCGCTCTGCAATGGATAGCCAACTCTAAGTAAGTGTCCAGTTCGCCCATCTGATTCAGTAAAACTTGCAACAAGAGCAACATTCTTATTTTCATTTTCATGAATTTTTTTTAAATGATCTTTCATTTCAAGGATATCATTAAAAACTAAAAATTTATATTTATCAGCCCAAAGTTTTTTTAGAATTGCTGAAGGAGTGATGATATCTTCTAAGTTCAAAAGACTTTCAATCCAATTATGATAATCATCGCCTCCGCGACATCGTAATGCATATTCCAGTTTCAATTCCACAAGTTCCTTTTTAGCGTGAAATGCTTCTTCCATAAATGATTTTCGCCAGCCTTCTTCAGGAGGATTAAGTATTTGCTGTTCATCATAAAAAAACACTGTGACGGGAGACCGCTTCATAATATTTTTTATATTGTTCTGCCTGAATCTCTGTGCTTCATCGCAGATTACAAAATCAAAGACTCCTCTGAAATTGTCCTTTCCTATAAAATTGCTACCATAAGGTGAGTCAACATAAATTACAACTCCGTTTACAGAATCAATATTGTCTCTCAAACTTTCTCTGATAAGAGGAACAAATCTATTACTTCTGGCAACAAAAACACTTGATCGTTTTTCACTTAAAGATGTTATCAGTAGATAAATTGCTAGTAAGGACTTTCCTGACCCTGGTTTACCCTTGATAAGGAAAACTTTTTTCTCGTTTTTCTTTAATGACTCAATTATCTGAAAAATAATGTCCGTCTGATTTTCAGTTAATCCGAATCCAGCATCTCCTAGATTTTCCACTGCTCCGTTCCAGATATCGCTGAAATGATTTATAATCCACTTAAAGAATGTTGATGTCTGTTTATATGGTGATTTTGCAAATTCAATTGATTCATCTTTCTTTAGCTCTGAAGGAAGGAGAAGTTCGTCGCATACATCTGACAAACTTTCAATGCTTTCCCTATAAATTGTTATGACTTGATCCTGAAGATTTTTAAAATTTTCAGGATAAAAATCATCTTTCTGGTTATATGAAAGATTGTGCATAAACAGAATCGGTTTGAATTCATATTCGTCTCCTTTTGAATGCAGGTGCTGAAGTCTTCCGGCATAATTCAAAGTCTGTAATGCCGGATGTCCGAATTTTCTAAAATGAAAATTTTTAATCACTTTTTGTTCAGGATCAAAATCAAAGTCACTCCATTGTTTAAGCTCTATTACAAGACCTCTCTTTTCATTATTTTTGCCTCCCAGTAAAATCATATCTACCTTTTCTTCACCTATTGGCAGTCTGTATTCGACAATAACCTGAATACTATCAAATCTTGAATCTTCTAATGCATCCAGAACAGGTGGAATTGAATTTCGCCATGAATTTATCTGTGATTCGGAGGACTTCCCGAATTCCTTTTCAAACCCTGCGGACAAGGCTTCTGTCAGCGTACCCCTGACATATAAAAATTTTAGTTCTTTCAGACTTCCCGTAAATGCTGTATTCATTTTTATTTTGAGTCTAATAAATTCTTGAATTTAATAAAATAGTACACTAAGTATTCGTAAAGAAGTCTTTTTAAAAGGTACTAAGATTCGTCAATGTTCCTTAAGATCCTTCTTTAAAATCTGATTTCTTATACTTATTAAATCCCGGAAATGATATTTTATTTATCACCCAGTATTTGCTGAAAAAAAGACCGAGTTTAAATCGTCCTGTTATGTGCTTTCCATTTTCAACTGCATATGAGAGAATTCCTTCAGAAGAACCCGTTTGTTTCCCAATGTCAAACTTAATAATATTAAAAAATATCCTTTCAATTAAAACGGGTTTTAATTTTTCCCGGAATGTCAGAATTAACTTTATAAAATCATCTCTTTTTACTTTAACTGTGTCATGCTGAATCAATTCAGATAGCTGATATCCTGAATGTATCACATTCCACTCTTTACATAGAAAGAGCTCAAAGAATTTTTGAGTAAGGTACCTGATCTCATAGTCATGATTCGGATGAAATTCTTCAAACTGAAACCGGAATTTCATTCCTTCGATCTGAAAGTCCTCAACTTCCTCTTCAAACAATTCTTCTGTGATAAACCGGTAAACTGCTATGTCGTCATACTTACAGTAAAAATCTACAATGACTCTGCTGTTTTTAATTATCTTCAAAAGTCTTTCGAGCTCTTTGCGGATTTCTCTGTCTGAAATTTCATTAATTGTTTTGTATTCCGGTTTGCCTAATAATTCAAAGACTTTCATTTTCTTCGCATTATTATAGATTGTTTCAAAGTCATAAAAATGTTTTTTTAATTGATTTTCAGCTCCTGTGCATCCGGCAGGATCCTTTTTGGAGATTTCATTTCCGGAGTTTGGTTTTTCTTCTGGAGTGAGATCGGGGTTTTCATCATACGTTTTCATAAGCGTTTTCATTTTAATTTATAAATTCATATTGTCTGAAATAAAACAATGCAATTTATGCAGGATTGATCTGAATAAAACTTAAAGTTGAGAGTAATAAAAGGAAGGTTGTCTGAATGTAATTAAACCTTTCACCAATACTTATCATTTTCAACCTACTCAAATCCTGTCAAATCAATTTCATCATGTCTTAACATATTCAGACGTGGATAATTTATTTTATTTGAATAATGAATTCAATGATAAATTATTTTTGAATAATTGAGAAATTAGTTAACCTAAAGTTTTGGAAAATGAATGTTTTTTAAATAAATTATTTTAAACCTTCGATTAACATATTTTAGGAAAATGTTTTTAAATAAATAACATATTGATTAATTGTAATGACTGATGTTAACGGCAAAGATGTTCGCAGCTATAATATCAGCCGGATCAGATATAAAAATTTTAAGCCGGAAATTCTTATCAGAAAATTTCTCTGTTCAATCGGATTCAGGTTCAGAATTCATAATAAATAGCTTCCAGAGGAAAATGATAGAGTCGATGAGTGAACTTGATCAGGCTACGAAAGATAAATTGCTATGGAAAAATGCTGTTGAGTTTTTGGGAGAAGAGAATTTTAAATTGCAGAATACAAATAAATTAGTTCGAGTTATCAAGTAAAGAAAAACGGATTTTCTTTACTTGAACAAATTTACTAGTTTTGGAAGAGTGTCAAAAATTCCTTCTTTCAGTTGAATATATTTTCATTCTAAAATAATTAAGTTTATCTTCAATTTCACATATCCTTTTTTTAAATATTTTTTTAATACCTATGAATTTATTAACTGTATCTAATTCTGCAAAAGCTGTATTAAGAATTTCAACGCAATTATCTTTTCTTCCGTAATCTTTAAGTACATCTAATACTTTTATTTCATCTTCTATAGTTTCAATGATTTTATTTAATTCTTCCTTTTTCCTTTTATTAATTGCTAATTGTTTTTCTCTGCCTTTTTCTTTTTCCAATTCTTTTTTTTCTGTGTATAACTCTATAACTCTCTCTGTTCTCGATTTAATATTTAAGTTGTCATTTCTACTGGTTACATGCCATCCGTCACATAATATACAGTGATAACTTCTATTGGGACTATAACCTGATTCTGATTCTATATCTTCACTATTAAACATTATAAAAGTATTTGCTTTCTTTTCAGATTCAAAAACCATTTTTGATCTACCACAATCTTTACAGTAAACTTTGTTTTTTGTAGGTTTCATAAAATTGTTTTTTCTTTTTGTATTAAAACCATTATAGGTTCAGATAGCTTTCTGAATTAAATTAATCCTTATATTAATTTTCTAAAATATAGTCCGAATAAGTTATAAGTTCAAACTCAAAACGCATTTGAAAAAAACGGGTTATTGATATCCTCTTTTCAAAATTAAACAACGCTTTGCTGACTCTATTATTTTCTCACTCATCTTTGGGAGAGTTCATATAAGTTTCCTAACTTATAAAAAAACTCCCCCTCTGACGTTTTGTGTCTGTTACGATTTTCTATTTTTGATTTCATTGCTACCTCGTTTTTTATAATTTAGTAATTTTACTAAACTTTTGAGGCGACAAATGTCGTTACTTTATAAGATTCATCTTCTTAGTCACAGTAAAATCTTTTGCCGAAAGAGTATAGAAATAAATTCCGCTTGAAAGATTGGAACCGTCAAATTCAGCATTGTAATTACCAACTTCAATATATCCGTCAACATATGTATCTACTAATTCCCCCAGAATGTTGTATATTTTCAGTGAGATATTTCCGCTGACAGGAACGGAAAATTTTATATTGGTAGTAGGATTGAATGGATTAGGATAATTCTGAGAAAGTTCAAATCTTTCCGGAACACTGGTACCGGTCTGGTTTATTCCCGTTGTTCCTATCGGAATAGTAATAGCCTGTTGGATCTCTGAAGTTGTAAGTCCGCCGTTTTCTTTAAATACCAAGACATGTAATTCACAGTTGGTTCCAACCCATGATGAATCCAGAGTTGTCGAAACAGTCAGGGGAAACGCCTGTCCGCTGTTCCATACGCCGCCTGAATTTACCGGATCACCTGTAGGAATATTTATTACAGTTCTTACGATCCAGTCATGTACCCATGCCGAATTTCCGGGACACCATGAATTACCGGTCTGCGGATACACAAGATTATCTTCAGTAATAATATAAGTTACCTTATACTGTCCCGTTAAATTTGAAAGAGCTGTGCTGTTAAGACTTACATCTAATGAGCCGTTTGACTGGTTATAATTTACATTGACAGGAGTTATACTGACAGGTGCTTCCGGACTGCTTGAATATCTGTATTCACCATCGTAAAAAAATGAACCCCAGCCATTGTTATTACCTAATCTTCTGTCGATCAATCCGGACGGATATCCATTGAATCCCATCAGCGCCATAATTGAATTTCCGTTAAAATTTTTCCATGGATCACTGCCTGCACCATGATAAGCGAGTATTACAGAATTTGGATATGCCGTTTTAAAATTGTGAACCTGATCCTCACCGCAAGGACACCATTGACACCATGTACCTGTACAAAATTCAAGAGCGGCATTTCTAAGATTATTTGTTACAACAAGACTGTTTTCCAAAGTATCATTGAGACTGTTCTGATCAGCAGCATTGGTTACCGACGCCTGTAAAGTGTAATTACCTGCTGTAAAATTATGAGAAGTAAAAGTTAATAATTGAGATTCACCTGGAGTAAGAGTTACTGGCAGTGTGGCAGAATAGGTTGAAGGAATTATTGATAACCCTACCTGGAATGTTTGTGAAGTGGATCCGTAATTTTTTACAAGTACTTTTGGAGTTACTGAAGAAGGCAATATTCCCCATTTGGGTTCTGTAATTGAGCTGATCCCAACGTCTGTTGTATAAAGAGTTCCAATCCTGATATTGTCAAGATAGAGATTATTTCCGAATGCTGTGATGCAGGAAAATTTTATCTTGTTTGTTCCTGCAGGAAGGGAATATCTTTTGGTTGCCCATTGTGAATTTGTTGGTACAAACAGATCATAGGTTGCATTCCCGGTTTTAAGCGGTCCTGACGCACCACCTGCCAGCAATATGAGAAGTGACCATGTAGAGCCATTGTCTGTAGATGTGTAAATTTCGAGCCTGTCGTTTTCACTTGTTGCAGGTGCATATGCATGATCGAAAAGAACTGAATCTCCTGTTGATGAAGCTGCGAAAGTCGGAGTTGTGAGATCAAATATCCCTGAGGCATAATCATAAAAATCAGCGACTGCTGAAGAGTTGCCGGCTCCGTAACCGCTGCAGTAAGTTGTCCTTACGATATTGTAACCAGATGTATTTGATACCTGCCATCCCGTTGGAGGAAAGACAGGATTTTCAAAATCCTGATCGATATAAACTGAGGCTTCAGAGTCCAAAAGTAAAATTAAGCTCATAATTATTGTCAGGATAAAAGAAGTAAATGTTTTCATTTTAAAATCCTTTCCTTTTGAGATAAATTTTTAAAAAATGTAAGTGAGAGTATATTGAAGATACAAAGGAATTCTTTCGGTAAAAATGATAAAAAAAAGTGAGTGGGGAATTATGATATTCCTGATGAAATGGAAATCATTTGAAAAACGGGAAGACTTGCAAATCACATCCGTCCAAAACGTTAAGTTACAAAATTCAAGATTTATTTTTTTCTACTTACTTTTTTTTAACGACCCCCGATAGGAACACTCGAGGGCAGGCTCAAAAGTAACAAAAAAAGTCGCCCGCTGGTGTTAAATTGCCGGAAATTCTTTCGCATGGCTACAAAAATATAAACTCCTCAACCGTTAGAAAAGCACTAACGGTTTCGTCAAACAATATATTTTTGCTTAACGCCATTGCTCAGAATTTCTTTTCGGCAATTTATCAAAGGCGGGTTATTCTGTATAAGTTAAGAATCAAAATTATACTTGGGGTTAGTTTTATATTTCAATTAATAAAAAGCATTTTTAAATATATATTAAACTAATTTTTGCATTTATAAAATGTTTTGGATAGTATTACTTGCAAAAATATTTTAAAATATTTCAGTCTGTTGACTTTTAAAATTCCTATTCTTATTTTTGTTCAATTAAATTAATCACCTCAGAATACATTTCTACATTTTCAAAATCATAATCTCCGTATAAAAAAATATACCTTTGTTTAAGTTGTTGAAATAATTTATTAAACAAATTTTCCGGTCGATATAATTTACTGACTGGAGAAAAACTTTTTTATTAAATTAAAACCTCAGGAGGTTAAAATGATTTACGGAAAGTTTTATGCAGGGACATTTCTTTTTTTAGTAACATTAATTGTTTTTCAAAGCTGTTCTGATGATGGCGTAACTCCCGTAGACGGTCATGTTTGGGGACTGGTCGTTAACGGCAATGGCAACCCGATCCCGGATCTCGTTGTAAAGATCGGAGATCAATCCACTGTTACCGACAGGAACGGAACTTACAACTTAAATGATATTGAAACACCTTATGATGTTTTGATCAAAGATGAGAGTTCGAGAAGTCAGATGCTCATCAAATCTGTCACTTCCCGTGAGATTCTGGTGCCGGATTTTCTATCAAGCTACAATCCGGACTTCAAAGCTTATGTAAATGTAAATATTCCGTCTTCCATTATTCAGTCCGGTAAGAAGGGTAAATTAATTTTCACTGACGGTGGCGGTGTAAATTCTTCAACTGATATTACTGGCGAGAGCACAATTCTTGAAGTTAAATTAGTTTACAATTCCGTTCAAAAAGGTAAATTAATTGTATTAATTTATTCTGTTGATGCAGCCGGCAGAGTATATACTTACAATAATTATGCAAGTAAAACTGGTATTGATCTATCTAATGGCTCTACTAATAATTCATTTTCTTTTGACATGAATGAACTTAGTTATAATCCGCCTGAAAGAATTATTAACGGAAGTATAAATATTCCGGCTGGATACAACTCTTCATCACAATATTATTATTTAAGTTTTGCTGATAGAAATATTTCATTCAATGATCCTTCCTGCAAAATTTCTGATATAACCGGAGATAATTTTAATATAGTTGTTCCTTATGATCTTCCGGATATATTTTCAGTAATGATCAATAATTATTCAAATAATTCCGATAAATATTCTCTGGAAACGTTTGTAATTCATGACTATGAAAGCTCAGTAAACCTCTCGTCACATCATCCCGTAGATCTGATTTCACCGGCAAATAATAATTCAGGAATTACTTCTAATTCCGAGATCTCTTTTTCTCAGGGAGATGGTACCGGTGTATATGCAGTCAGATTTATAAAAGACGGTTATATGTATTCAGTTATTACTTCCGAGACATCATTCCCAATTTCTGAACTTGAGAAATTTGATATTGGAAATATTAGCAATGAACATTTCACCTGGACTGTGCAAAAATATGGTCACTCATCAGGACTAAAAGAATATCTGAATATAATTCCCATAAGTGAAGTTAAGTTTGTATCAAAGTCCGAACAGTGGATGTTTCAGGCTGCCCCATAAAATAACAATTAATAATCACGGCGGACAACCCTCTCCTCCGTGATCTATAACTCATAAGAAAGTTTTGAATCAATAAAATTTCAAGTTTCAAAAAGATAAATAATCTTGTAAATCTAATGATGTTTTTGTAAGTTAATTTTATTCCTATACTATTACCCTGATCAGGAAATAAAATATTTTATAGACTCAATATGAATTCAGAATTTCTTATCACTCAGCTCGAAAATAATCAGGACATATTCAAATCACTTCTTTCAGGAATTTCTGAAGAAATGATCCAATGGAATCCTACTGAAAATAAGTGGTCTCTGCTTGAAATTGTCTGCCATCTCTATGATGAGGAGAGGGAAGACTTCCGTGCAAGACTTGCAAAGATATTACTTGAAGATCACGAATGGGATCCGATCGATCCGCAGGGATGGGTGACTTTAAGAGAATATTCTAAAAAAGATTTTGATGCTGTGTTAAATGATTTTCTGAATGAAAGAAAACTTTCTGTCGAATGGCTGAAAAGTCTGCAAGTGCATGACTGGAATATCAAAGCCGTTCATCCAAAGTTCGGAGAATTTTCTGCGATACAGATGCTGTCAAACTGGGTTGCGCATGACTATCTTCATTTCCGACAGATCATAAATTTAAAATATCTTTATTTGAAGGAATCAATTTCACCTGATAGTCTTGACTATGCGGGTGAGTGGTGATAAAACTTTATTTATTTTGAATGTCAGATTTTGTGTGAATAAGAATTAAAGATTTGTCAAAAATTCAGGTATTGTAAATAAACTGTACTGCAAATATTTTAATCTAAAATTTTCAAATAATTATTTTTTAAATCCTATGGATCATACCAATTTCAGCAATAACGAAAACGTAAAACTTGTACAACGCTGGGTAGATGCATCAAATGCTCACAACCCTGAACTTATAGGCGAGACTCTGCACTCTGATTATGAGTATGTATTTGCAGATACTTCCTTTAAAGGAAAAGAGAATGCAATTAGGGAATGGAAAATTTTCTTTGAAGGCTTTCCGGATTTTAAATATGAAGTGCAGCAGATCATTGCTGACGGAGATTGTGTTGTTGCAAAATTAAGAATGACAGGAACTCAGTCAGGTCCGTTCAGATTTGAAGGAATGCACAGTCTCAACGATCCAATACCAGTAAGTAATAAACCGATCGATATTCCTACCTGTAGTTTATTTTATATTAAAGATGAAAAGATAATCCTTCTTGAGAGATACTGGGATTCTGCTACGCTGCTGAGGCAGATTGGGGTGATTGATAAGTGGTAATATTAAGGAATCTCTTTTTAAATTAATATCAGATTATTTCTTATCCCACGGATTCGTCGCCCATACTGTAACCTCAGGTATCATTCCGCGATCGTCCATTTCCAAAAGAGATTTTATAGTGTGTGCGATCTCGACACTTGTGAGTTTATTTGCAACTTCATCTCTCTCTTTTCTTTCGGTATTAGCAAACGCAGTCGTGACCTCACTCGGATTAACGAGCATTACTCTGATATTGTGCGGGCGAAGTTCTGCCTGCCAGCATTCTGTCATTCCTCTTAATGCAAATTTCGATGAACTGTAAATTGTACCTCTCGCAAAACCTTTAAGAGCAGCAGTCGAGGCGATGTTGATAATATTTCCGTAATTCTGTTTTTTAAAAATGTCGGCCGCATGTTTCGTCATCAGCGCTGCACCAAATACATTCACAGTATAAACTTTCTGAAAAGCTTCCATCGAAAGATTTTCTACTTCAGGAAATTCACCAATGCCTGCATTGTTTATAAGGCAGTCCAGTCCGCCGAATTCTTTCATTAAAATTTCGTAAGTCTTTTTAATGTCATCCTCATTTGAAACATCTGCATGAATTGCCAGTGAACTTGTTTCTTCAGCTACTTTATCCAGCTTATCTTTATCACGACCTGTGATCGCAACTTTTGCTCCGCCTTGTGAGAGTAGTGCAGCAGCGGCTTTTCCTATTCCTGAACTTCCGCCAGTTATAAGTATTCTTGAGTCTTTTATATTCATTTTATTTATTTATTTAAAGTTAGAAAATTTGTGTCCGCTTTTTAAATTTATAAGGAATTCATAAATAAATTTTATAGCGTTCTGAACATCATCTTTATGAACTGTCTCAACTGTCGTGTGCATGTATTTTGTCGGAACTGAAATTAATGCTGATGCAACACCTTCAGCCGAATATGCAAATGCATCCGTATCAGTTCCAGATTCCCATGAAACAGATTCAAACTGAAACGGAATTTTATTTTTCTTGCCAATATCAATTAACATTTTTTGAAGTTCATTATGAATGGAAGGACCGAAAGTAAGTGTTGGTCCTTTTCCGCAGGCAATATCGCCATCCTTTATTTTATTATACAAAGGTGACTGTGTATCGTGAGTTACATCTGTAATTATCGCAACGTCGGGTTTAATTCTTCGGGAGATCATTCGTGCTCCCTGTAATCCTATTTCTTCCTGAACTGCATTTACAATATACAAACCAAATTTCAATTTCTGTTTCTTTTCTTTCAGCATCCTTGCTACTTCAGCAATTATAAATCCGCCGATCCTGTTATCCATTGCCCTAGCCACATAATAATTTTTATTCAAGGTCATAAACTCATCTTCAAAAGTAACTACTGATCCTACATGAATTCCAAGAGCTTCGACTTCCTTTTTTGATTTACATCCGCAGTCAAGAATTATATTTTTCATTTCGGGATGAACTTCTTTTTTATTTCTGACATGAATTGCAGGCCATCCGAAAATTGCTTTTACAAATCCTTTATCAGTATGAATGTTCACTCTCTTTGAAGGTGCTATAGTATAATCCGAGCCGCCGTTTTCTCTTACATAAATAAATCCATCTTCATTAATGTAATTTACAAACCAAGATATTTCGTCAGCATGTGCTTCGATGACAACCTTATACTCGGCATCCGGATTTATCACACCTACAACTGTCCCATAAACATCCGAAAAATATGTATCTATATAAGGAGTTAAATATTCCAGCCAGAGCTTTTGTCCGGGTGATTCAAATCCCACCGGTGAAGAAATGTTAAGATAGTTTTTTAAGAACTCTAGAGATTCTTTTCTCATAATTTTTTTTACTTATTAATTATTTCAGTTGAATTTTCTTTTCCAATAATTATTGTATCAGCAATATCAATGAACAAACCTGTTTCCACTATACCCGTGACCTGCTTTAATTCCATATCCATTATCAAAGGATCTTCTATTTTTTTTAAATGAAGATCAAATATATAATTACCACTGTCGGTCTTATAAATATTTCCATCCTTCATTCTCAATACTGGGTTACATTCTTTCAGATGTTCAAGCACTCTTTTATATCCGAACGGAATTACTTCAACAGGCAAAGGAAATTTTCCAAGCGTCTTTACCAGTTTAGCCGAATCTACTATCCATATATTTTTTTCGGAATTAAGAGCTACGATTTTTTCAAAAAGAAGCGCACCTCCTCCGCCTTTAATGCCGTTGAATGAAATGTCAGCTTCATCTGCTCCATCAATGTTAATGTCTATCAATGAAACATCATCGATTGAAACTACATCAATACCCAAAGACTTTGCTAGCTTGGTAGATGCATTTGAGCTGGAAATAGTTTTAATGTTGAGACCATTTTTTACCAGCTCACCTAATTTATTAATTGCATAAAAAACCGTCGAGCCTGTGCCTAGTCCTACTGTCATTCCATCCTGTACGAACTCAACAGCTTTCTCTGCAGCGAGTTTTTTTTCAGCTTCTTTTTGAATTTCTTTCACTTGATCTGTTAAATTAATTGGATTAAGAACTTAACAAACTCAACTTACTTATTAAATCTAATATTACATCTAATATCAAATTAAATATTAATTCTAAAAAACAGTATAATTTACGCCAAGCTGAAGACCTTCTTTGAGCTGAGTTTTGAGCGACTGAGATTTTTCATAAACCAAAAGTACATCAAGACTTGCAGTCATGAAATCATTTATCACAGCAGTCAGAGTATTGTCCCAGCCCACATCCCATACATCAAGCTGATTGAATGCTGAGAATAAACGCAATCTTGTGTTAAAATATAAATTATCTGCTACGGAAAAGTTTGCACTTGTGACAGATTCAACACCTGTCTGAAATTTAAATCCTTCTGTTTCATCTGGAGTATTCGGATCATCAGTATATTGTGTATAAACATTTGCAAAGGTTTCCTGAAATGCCAGACCAAGTCTTGTAGATACCATCGGTCTGTCAAAAGTAAATCCGATACTCTGCGTAATATAACCCGGATCAAAGAATGCTGATGTCTGAATGAAAGGATCTAAGCTGTAGTCATAACCGTTCAGAATTCCTGATCTGATCTCATTGCTGATGTAAGGATAAAGTGCCCAGTCAATCTTACGTATCAGGACATTTTCCAAAAATGCAGCATTATCATTCGTCTGAAAACCACTACTGCCTGTCTTTGTCGAACCTAAAGTAAAGCTCAGATTATTTTTAAACAGCCATGGATTGCTGTAATAGATTGCATAGAAATCTGAGTTACCAGTTACAGTGAGAAGGTTTTCGCCGCCTTTAGTCCAGTTCGTCAGCGCTACCTGATTTAAACCGAGACCGATCGTCCCGAGAGGTGTCCATCCTTTTTTGTAATAAGAAGTGTCCGTTTCGAGGGTGCGTTTGAATTTGGTAGTGTCACTTTGTGAAAATGAAAGTTCGGAGCAGATGAACAAAAAAGCAAAAAGGAGAATAAAGTTTTTCATGATTTATATTTAATTTTAAAAAACTAATATAAATTTTTTGAAGGAAAGACTTAATGAAGTATTTTTTGAACTTGGAATTTCTTTAATTTATTTAAAAACATTAATCATTAAAAAATTGCAATTATAAAAAATGAAATTGAAAATTGAAAGCATTATACATACGTTTGCAATACCCCAAAGGAATTTATGAAACAGAATAATATGAATAGCAAAAAACTCATTGCCGAAAAGATCTCATCTCTGATATATGCAGCCAGTATTCTTATATTTATAATTGCGTTTAATTTTTCTGATAATCCGCCATCCGGGTGGGAGCTTCAGCAGTTGCCATTTTTAAATAATA
>JBATSB010000139.1:0-1970 GCA_049293015.1 Ignavibacteria bacterium | reverse complement strand
TTTTTATAAATTGAGTTTTGGAGATTTTGTGCAGACGAAAAAGTTATCGTTGATAAAGTAAATAGCTCTTACCCGCAGAGTCCGAAAAGCGCGAGACTCTGCGGAGACGTTTTTCAAGTAAATAGCTCTTACCCGCAGAGTCCGAAGAGCACGAGACTCTGCGGAGACGATGAATAATTAAATCCAATTCTTAATTCATCATTTTTAATTTTTAATTCTTTTTAAAGCTAAGTTATGAAAAATCTATTCAAAATAATTTCAATTTTTGCAATAAGTATTTTATTTTCAGCTACATCATTCTCCACACCAATAAACCAATTCATAAACTCTGTCTCCCCACCAATGAATGCAAACAGCGTAGTCAAATCTTCCAACATAGTTATTACATTTGATCAGGTCATGAATGGCTCGACAATGACAGCAGCTAATGTAAAAGTCTTTGGTTATCAGACTGGACTGATGACAATATCTTTGGATTTTAATTCGGTAGCAAATACTCTTACTATTAATCCGATGAATGAATTTAAGAATGGAGAAAAGATCAGTATAACTTTGACTTCGGGGATAAAGACAGTTGCGAATCTAAGTATCAGTCCATTTGTATTTTCATTTAGGTCAAGAACACTTGGAGGGACTGGAAATTTCACAAAAACTTCTGATATCCCGACTATTGAATTTGCATATATTTTATCAGGAGACTTAGACAATGATTCTGATATTGACCTATTAATAGATGACAAAATTTATAAAAATAATGGCAATGCTTTATTTACTTATTACTCTTCTTTAAATTTCGGAGGGAGAGCTACCATGGCAGATTTTGACAATGACGGAGATCTGGATATTTTGGTTAGAGATAACAATGATATTTTTTTTATGAAAAATAACGGAAACGGTGACTTTACACAAACTAATTCATTTACTGGAGGGATTGGTAGTTTTGGTGATCTGAATGGTGATGGTTTTTTAGATGTAACTTACTTTCTTACAAACAGACATATATATACAGTTCTAAACAACAATGGAATTTTCACTCCAGATTCTACAGTTTATTTATTCTCTTCCTGTTATAATAATTCTGCAAACCATATTGATTATAGACCTATGATTGATGATATGGATAATGACGGAGATTTAGATATGGTAGGAATAAATGGCTTTGGTCATGGGAATAGTATTGAAGGGTATAAGTTGTGCAGAACTTTCTTTTTACTTTTAAATAATGGAAGCGGATTATTTACTCCAAATACTATTTTTACAAAGCAATCAGGCGGTCCAGCGTATGTGATGTTTTTAGATGACTCAAAATCTTTTGATAATAATAATGATGGGATTGTAGATGTAAATTCACCTGAGGCAAATTTAAGAAATAATGGAAATGGGGTATTCTTAGATCAAGGAGGTTTGTTTTGGTTTTTTAATTCAAGTGAAGCAGATTATAATGGAGATGGGTATCTTGATCTTATGGGATTAATATCACAATCTCCTCTTATTTTATATTTAAATGATGGAAGCGGAATATTCAATTCTGTTTTAGCAAACTCCAGTCAGTTTTATGAATCTTCTGCTTCAGGAGATTTTGACAATGACGGAGATATTGATCTGGCTGCAATGGAAGCATATACTTACAAAGTTGCTATCCTTCTCAATGGCGATTCCCCTTTACCGGTCGAGCTTTCATCATTCACTTCAAGCATAAATCTAAATTCCGTAAAACTAAAATGGACTACTTCACAGGAGCAGAATAATTCAGGCTTTGAAATTCAGAGAGCTGATAATTCAAATGAAGGTCAGGAAGCATGGAAGAAAGTTGATTTTATAAATGGCTCAGGAAATTCCAATACTGAAAAAAATTATTCTTATGAAGATAAAAATCTTGCATCAGGAAAATATAAATACAGACTTAAGCAGATAGACTTCAATGGTAATTTTGAATATCATGAACTTTCAAACGAAGTGGTCATTGGAAT
>JBATSB010000138.1:0-4086 GCA_049293015.1 Ignavibacteria bacterium | reverse complement strand
GGCACGGTCGACGCCTACACGTTCACCGGCTGCATGGTGGAGAGCCTGACTATCGACTGCCCGAACGCGGACAACGTCAAGGTCAAGACGTCGTGGAACGCGAAGGACATGACGACGGCGACGGCCTACACGGCCCCGTCTTATGCGACCGGCCCGAGCGTGTTCACCTTCGCCCACGGGGCGGTCTACTCCGGGGCGCTGACGGCTCCGACTGCGACGGCGCTCGGTTCGGCGGCGACCCCGGTCGCGTCGATCCGCTCCGGGTCCATCACGATCAAGCACAACCTCAAGACCGACCGGTACAACTGCGGCGGCGGCGGCCGGAAAGAGAAGCCGTTCGCTGGCATCCGGGAGATTTCCGGGTCGCTCGTTGCGGAGTATGCCGACGCGGCGTTCCGCGATGCGATCGTCAACGACACGTCCATGACCCTCGTGAAGACGTTCACGGCGGGGGCCGACGTCTTGCAGATCGTCATCCCAGACGTGCGCTTCGACGGCGACATCGTCAAGGCGTCCACCGACCTTGCGATGCAGGACATCAAGTGGACAGGGCTCGACGGGCTCACTGCGGCACAACCGATCTGGATCGTCTGCCGCACCGCCGACACGGCGCTCTGAGTGCCCCGCCAGTCGTCGGGGTCGGCCGAGTTCACGGTCGACACCAAGGACTTCCGCACCCTATTCGCGCGGTCGTCGAAGGTCGAGCCGAAACTCCGGACTGCGCTGCGGCGTCGCATCCGTGACGCGGCCAAGGGCGTCGCCGAAGACGTCAAGGCCGAGGCGCTCAAACCGGGCGAGACCCGCTCTGCTCACCCGCGTTCGACGGGGATGCGCGCCCGGATCGCCGGGTCGGTGAAGGTCGGCATCCTCACTGGGGCATCTCGTCAGGGTGTGCAGATCACTGCGAAGGCCCCGCTGGCTGGGGCATGGCAGGCCGAAAAGGGCTGGCGTCACCCGGTGTTCGGCCGCACGACGCGAGTCCGCCAGATGGGGCGTCCTGGCTACTTCACCCGCACTGTCTGGGACGGCCGCGATCAGGTCAAGTCGGCCGTCGAGTCCGCCATGCAAGAGGCCGCCGACTCACTCAAGGGGAAGTCATGACCGCAGGGTTCCGCATCGGTGATGCCGTCTACGAGATGGCTTCCGTGCGCCGCGTGACATTGCGCGACAGCCTCCAGTTCAACGCTGAGGCCCGGCGCGAGAACCTCGGAATCACGTGGGCCGGTCTGCTCGCGCTGGTCGACGAGGTATCCGCGCTCCCAGTTGCCGAGCGCGTCGCGCACGAGGGCACGTGGCTGCTGATGGCGGCTGTGATCTGGTCCTCGCGGCGCGCTCAGGGTGAGGACGTGAGCTTCCTCGATGCCATCGACGTCCCACTGGAGGACATCGCGTGGTTCAACGATGCCCCTCAGGACGAGACCCCGCAGGACGCCCCGGACCCCAAGATGCCCCGTCCGGCTTCCGCGGGGGGCGTCGGGCGGGGCGCAGGGCGGGCGACCCGTTCGAGCAAGCGCTAGCCGCCGATCTCGACGGTGAGGTCCGCTCCCGTCTCCTGACTCTCTCCCACGTCTGGCCAGGCATCACGCCGTGGTCGGTGTGGGACCTGGCGTGGTCTGACTGGCTGATGTTCGCGCTTGGCGCAGACGAGTGGGTGAAGGCCCGGACCGAGAAGGGGTGACGACGTGAGCGACATGAAGCTCAGTTACCTCCTGTTCGGCGAGGACCGCACCGCGTCCAAGACCCTACGCAAGGTCGGTGACGAGGCGGGCCACACCGGCTCGCGGCTGGAGGGGATGGGCTCGCGGGCCTCTGGCGCGCTGGCCATGCTCGGCGGGGCTGCCGCGACGGCTGCCATCGCTGGTGTTGCCGCGATCAGCGCCGGGGTTGTGAAGGGGATTGGTGACGCGGCCGAGTACCAGCAACTCGCCGCCAAGACCGCCGCAGTTCTCGCGTCGACCGGCAACGCCGCGGGCCAGTCCGTCAAGGGGATCCAGGAGCGGGCGGCTGCGCTGGAGTCCCTGTCTGGCGTGGACGAGACCGTGATCATCAACGGACAGAACGTCCTTGCGACCTTTACGAAGGTCCAGGACAAGGTCGGCGCTGGCAACGACGTCTTCAGCCAGGCGACCGCCGCCGCGCTGGACATGTCCGTCGCTCTCGGCACTGACCTGCAGGGTGCCAACATCCAGCTCGGCAAGGCGCTCAACGACCCAGTCAAGGGCATCACTGCCCTCGGCCGCGCTGGGGTGTCGTTCACTGAGCAGCAGAAGGACCAGATCAAGACCCTGGTCAAGCACGGCGACACGCTTGGCGCTCAGAAGATCATCCTCGGCGAGCTGTCCAAGGAGTTCGGTGGTGCGGCGAAGGCGGCCGGCGAGGGATTCTCGGGGTCGATGGAGCGGGCGAAGGACGCTGTCGGCGACGCCTTCCGCGAGGTCGGCACCCACCTGCTGCCGGTGCTCACGGATCTGGCCGACTGGTTCGCGACCGAGGGCATGCCGAAGATCGTCGCGTTTGCCCAGGAGGCGTGGCCGAAGGTTCAGTCGGCATTCGCGGTCGTCGCTGACGTCATCTCGAACAAGGTCGTCCCGGCCGTCAAGATCATCGTCGGGTGGTTCCAAGAGCACGTGATCCCCGTGGCGAAGGAGCTAGGCGAAAAGGTTCTCGGCGGTCTCAAGACCGCGTGGGACTCGATCTCTCAGGCCATCGAGGAGAACCGCCCGCAACTGGAGGCCATCGGCCTGACCCTCAAGACTATGGCTGAGTGGATCATGGCCAACGTCGTCCCGGTTATAGGCACCGTTCTCAAGTGGGCGTTTGAGCAGGTCGGCGACATCATCGGCGAGGTCATCACGGTGATCGGCCACCTCCAGACCGGATTCCAGACCCTCGCCCAGTGGGGAATCTGGCTGTGGAACAACGCACTTCAGCCGACCATCCAGTTCATCCTCGGTGGATTCTCCTCTCTCACGCGGGGATTCGAGACATTCCTCCGCGCTCTCGCCAACGTCCCCGGCTTCGGCTGGGCAAAGGACGCCGCCGACAAGATGGGCGGGGCGGCTGACGAGGCGGACCGCATCGGCAGGAATCTCAACAAGATCCCCGAGAACGTGCCGGTGACGATCTCCATGTCGATTGTCGGTGTGCAGGCGGTCAAGAACGCGATCAACGGCATCGGTGGGTCGATGTCGGCGCAACTCAACGCCCGACTGCAGTTCGCGTCCGGTGGGTACACGGGGAACCTCCCGCAGTCGGACATCGCGGGCGTCGTGCACGGCCAAGAGTTCGTGATGGATGCCGCCGCGACCCGCCGTCTTGGTGTGCCGTTCCTCGAAGCGCTGCAATCTGGCCGGACGGTAGACGCTCCGCGCGGATTCACCACGGCATCAACTCATGTCGGGCCGTCCGCTGAGTCGATCGGTGACGCGGTGGCGTCTCGGCTCGACGGCTTGGCGATCCGCATCACCAACATCGACGCGATCACGCGTGCTGGTCACGCACAGCTCCTGACTGCCATGGGGAGGGCATAATGGCCGTTGGCCTCCGCGGCTACACCCAGGGCAGCGTCGCAGGCGTCGGCACGTCGATCGCCTGGCCGGCTGGCTCCACCGCTGGGGACATGGCGCTGATCCACTGCGACGGGTCCTACGCCAACAACGGCCCGCAGACCGACGGCTGGAATCCCGTGGGCTACAAGTGCCACTGGAAGATCCTGACCAGCGCAGACGTGGCGACGGCTCTCATCGTCAACGCAACGCACGTCAAGCTGCAGGTCTTTACGGGCGCGCGGGGCATCGGTCGCACGGATGACGATGAGAGCTTGACGATCCAGGGTGCGGGGTCATACCTCTTCGTGGAGGCGTCCCGATCGGGATCGGGCTCTATCGCCCCGGCGACGTATCGCTTGGGCACGGAGTGGACCAATGAAATCGGGCGCCGCGAGGCCGCCTACGCCCGCGCGGCAGACGCTGGCTATACAGCGATCTACTTGGACGAACAGGACGCGACGAGCTACGCGTACGAGGTGCTGCCTGCCTCGGTTCCCTCGCCACCGACCCTCACGACCCCGGATGCGGGCGCGTCGGT
>JBATSB010000137.1:0-8216 GCA_049293015.1 Ignavibacteria bacterium | reverse complement strand
AGTATGATCTGAATAACCTGGTACAGCATCCGGGAATAATTTTTTCTGATCTAGTATCATTCCAAGATTTGCATTTTCATCTAATGTAGGATAATTCAAAACACAGTGCAAAAGACAAAGTTTATTTCCATGTCTGTTAATTACATCCACAGCTTGTCTAATCTCATCAGTATCTGAAGCACCTGTTGAAAGCAAAATCGGTTTTCCGAATCTGCACATATATTCAATAAAAGGAATGTTTGTAATATCAGAAGATGAGATTTTATAAACAGGCATCAGATCATTAAGAAAATCAGCGGATTCTGTATCAAAAGGTGTTGACATGAATTCTATCCCTGTCTTGTCACACTCGGTTTTTAAAAGTTCGTATTCTTTCTTTCCGAACTTGTCATATTTTTTAAATAATTCAAACTGACTCTCGGTCGGTTCTTTATTCAGATCCCAGTAATATGGACTGTCCTTTGATGCAAGTGTCTCAGCTTTGTATGTCTGAAATTTAATTGCATGTGCACCGCCTTCAGCAGCTTCATTTATCAGACGCTTCGCCAACTCAAAATCACCTTCATGATTAACGCCTGCCTCAGCGATCACATAAGGTCTGTTAATTATTAATGGATCGTAAGTTTTAAATATTTCAGTAATTTTCATAACTAATTTTTAAAGAATAAAAAAATCACATTCCCTCAAAAAAAATATTAACAAATTTTCAAATTAAGATGCTTCAAACTTTAACTCGTAACTCGTAACTCGTAATTCGTAACTCTTAATTCGTAATTCGAAATTTGTAATTCGTAATTGCTCTTACCAAGTCGTCCATCCACCGTCCACTACCATATTATGACCTGTCACATAACTAGATGCATCAGAAAGTAAATAAACTGCAGCACCTGCAACTTCGTGATTATAACTCATTCTCTGCAGCGGAGACATTTCAGAAAAATTCTTTTCAAACTGATCTTCGTGATTATTCCATACACCATGCGGTGTGATCTGATTTACTCTCACTCCCTTATTTGCCCAGTATGTTGCGAGATATTGTGACAATGCCATTACTCCGCCTTTTGATGCAGAATAAACTGCCGGTGTTCCAAGCGACGTACCTTTGTAAAGATTGTGATTTGGTGCAACGACTGAATATGTAGATGGCATGTTTATGATCGAACCATGACCATTCTCCGCCATATATCCGCCGATGATCTGACAGGTCAGGAAGGTTCCTTTTAGATTTGTCTCCACTACTGCATCCCAGTTTTCATCAGTATAGTCTTCAAACTTTAGAAAAAATTTTGCTGTCTTATTTTGATGACAATTTATGAGACCGTCAATTTTGCCATACTTTTCTATTGCTGTATTTTTTAATCTTTCTACATCCGCTCTTTTAGCCACGTCAATAGTTATGCCTGTCATTTCTCTTCCAAATTTTTCGCTTAACGTCTTTGCATGTTCCTCAGATCCTGCACCTTCCCTGTCTGCGATCACTACATTAGCACCAAACTGACAGCAGGCTTCTGAAAAAGAGCTCCCAATAAGTCCCATTCCCCCGGTGATAATTATTACCTTATCTTTCAGTTCAAATTTTTCTTTAAAATTTATTTTACCCGGATCAGTTGTTTTTAATTGCATAAAATTATTTAGTTTATTTGCTTTAAAATTTCTAATGCTGTGTTAAGATCTTTCACACCTCTTTCCAGATCTGCGATTGGCTTTGCGTCACCTTTGATAACTTCAGTAAAATGTTTCATCTGTTCCGTGTAACTTTCATCAAGTAATTCATAAGCACCTTTACCTGTCTTTAGTTTTTCAGTTTTGTCCTGATAAAGTATAGTCAAATTCGGTTTCATAAAGTCCCAGTAAATTGTACCTTCAGTTCCAATGATCTGACAGTTTCTGTAATATGGTTTCTGATAAAAATTCAGATGTATGTTTGATACAACTCCAGAGTCATGTCTGAGAAGTATCTCCGCTCCCTCTTCTGCATCTATGGCTAAAATTCCTTCACCTGTCCTCATTGCTTTTACTTCAGTGATGTTTCCGAAAAAGTCTGTCAGATAATTTTGTTCGTGAATTGATGTCAGAACTACTCCGCCTCCCATTGAAGAATTTGATGCATAACTTTTTTTATAATCTTCATACTTGTGCCAGTCAGGCATATACGTTCCAAACTGTGACCTGGCAGAAATTATTTTTCCAATCTTATTTTCTGATATTAATTTTTTTATTAATCTGATCCCCGGATGATGCAAAAAATTATATCCGATCAGAACAGGTATATTTTTTGATCTTACAATATTTTGTAATTCTTCAATACCAGTCTTATCATTCCCAAGAGGTTTTTCAATAAACATTGGAATTTCGTTTTCAGCTATACTTAATGCAGTTTCAATGTGCATAGAAGTTGGATTAGTAATCAGTACTCCATCAATATTATATTTGTTAAGTTCGGTTAGTGAATTGATTTCAGTGTATTGAAAATCTAATTCTTTAATTTTTGAATTTCCTGATCTGAAAGCAAATATTTTATTGTCACCAATACTTTTCAGTATCCGCGCATGTCTGCTTCCGATAGATCCCAGTCCGCAAATCAGGAAATTCAACTTACAGTTTATTTTTTTTAAAAGTTTTTAGATTATTGCTTGATGATATAACATGGAGTAGCGCTGAATGGAAATTTCTTAATTTCAATATTAACACCTTTAAAATAATCATCAACTGCTTTAGTCTCACCCGGAAATACATTGTAGTCATCCATTACAAGTATTCCACCTGAGACGATCTTTGGATATAGTTCTTCAAGTATTGTAACTGACGGCTCGTATATGTCAGTGTCAAGATTCAAAAGTGAAATTTTCAGATCAGGATTTTTCTTTGTGTATTCAGGTAAAGTAACTGTGATATCCCCGGCAATTAGTTCAATATTTTTTTCACATTCTTTATTTTTTAAAACATCAAACAACTGATCAGTTGAGATACTGTTTTCTCCGGCATTTTTAATTAAGTTTTCACGAAGTTTTTTATCTGCTTCAAAATCAGTCCCCGGAAATTTACCAAAAGAATCAAATCCAATTAATTTTCTTTCGGAATTTTCTTCAAATAAATTTCTGAACATTGCAAACCTGACAAATGAAGCTCCTTTGAAAACACCGCACTCTACTATATCACCTTCGACATTTTTAGTCATATTGTAAAGTTCAAAATGCGCTAGCAGTTTGCCGATACGGGACTTGTCACATGAGAGATAAAATTCATTTTCATATTCATACGCTTTACTAAAATCAGGTAGCTTTATCATATTAAACGGAAATTATTTATTTTAAAAAATTTTGTCTTTAACTTTTTTCTGCAATACACTCTCATTGATTTTTTTAAGCAAAGGTTCCTTCTCCATTAGATCTAAAATATCATCTAATCTGATAGGTTTACCGTCGTAAAGCTTTTCATATATTTTTTCGGCAAGCAAATAATCTTCTTCCGTATCTAAACATAGTCTTAAATCATCAACCGGTGCACCATGTTTCTTTACACTTTTGATGTTAAACATTTCAGGATTTCTTCTAATATATAAAGTCACGTGTTCATGATCATCTTTATCGGCTGATTCTCTCCAGCATTTTTCCAGTGCACCAAAATTAATTACTTCTGTATCCATTCCTCTTGGATAAGTTCTCTCTTCAATATTGGAAGTGTAATCGAAATCTCCTGACCTATGTTCAGTGATTACTCTATCAATTATCTCAGGATCCATCAAAGGATCATCTCCTGTAACTCTCACTATCACATCAGCATTCGTAATTTCTGATGCCGCTCTGAATCTGTCTAACACATCATGAACAGACCCGCGGATGCATATAACTCCATTTTCATTACAGATCTCTTCTATAATATCATCTTCCTTAAGTATAGTAGTAACAACTGCGAAATCATCAATGTTTTTTACTTCACGAAGAATATTAAAAATATGAATCAAAGAAGGAATTCCTGATAGCGGCTTTAATACTTTACCAGGTAGTCTTTCTGAGCCCATTCGTGCTGCTATGAATGCAACAGTTTTCAAAATAGAAATTTATTTTTTTTTGGTGGGTTTGTGTTTGGTATCTAAAACTTTTTTAAACTTCGTCATTCCCAATTTATTATTGGTCATATTGGTATCATGTTTTCTGTATCTGTAAAGAGGAAGTTCTATATTATAAATATTATGTTTTTTTTCAAATCTGATACGCAGATCTTCATCTTCCCGCATTTTAAATTTTTCATCATACAAACCAATCTCAAATAAAAGATCCGTTCTAAACATTACACCGCAGGCGATATGTTTCTTTTTGCCGGAAATCCTTTCTAAATGTTTTTCATTTTCGTCCACTAAAATATAATCACAGCTTACCGCATCCCATTTAGCATTTGAATTTAGGAATAACGATTCGACCAGTAAAAGATTCTCATCCATATAATCGTCTGCATCAAGATTTATAACAAAACGACCAAGTGCTGATTTAATGCCTTCATTTCTGGCAGTCGCAAGTCCGTAATTTTTTTCAAGAATGATAGGCTTGATCTTTTGATTGTAAGTCTTCATAACATTTTGAGTCTCATCAGTACTTCCGTCATCGACTACAATGATCTCATACTCTTTTTTATCCAGACTTTGATTTAATGCACTTCGAATTGCCCTCGAAAGGTAACGTGCATAATTATGACATGTTATTATTACCGATACCTGCACTTAATCTAATTTTAGTTTTATTATCAATTGATTTTACATTTTTTTTAAAAGCCGGGAAATAAAACTCGATCCGCCTCTGTTCAATGTATATCTCCATGATTCTAAATTCCAGAAATCAAGCTGAACTGTAATTCCAGGATTCATGGAAGTGATTTTTAGTCTGTTATGAAATCCCATATGTCTATTTCATTGCTCAATTTTTACGGCAAGAACTATAAATTTTAAAATCTAAATTTTAAAAGCTTTTAGATTGCTATAAAACTTTCTTTAATTCTTTTTTTTCAAAAATTTCATTCTTTACCAGGCTGGCTTCAGAATCAAAATATCCTGATACTTTTGGTCTTCCGGGATCTGTATCTGTTTTTTTTTCAATAATTTCCAGTGGTGCTGTAAGATCATCTATCACGTCTTTTGTATAACTATTATGCTTGAAATCTGTAAGTTCAAAATACAAAGGATATTCTCCAGGCTTGATCTTTAATTCAGGAATCTCGACGATAACCTCGCCAGTCTGCCCTGGAAGCATTTTGTTTTCACTTAAATCAAATTGTATCAGTGTAAGACATTCTCTGGAAAGACCTGAATTAAGTGCAAATACAAAAATAAGATTATCGATTTCTTTGAAAATTTCATAAGTGATCTTAACTCTGATTTTTTCACCTAGCTCAAATTTAAATCTTTTATCCCCGTTTTCATCAAGTAATTCTATACTTGTAAATCTGACTCTTCCTTTTCCTCTTCTGTTTATATTATTTCCAATTTCAGTATTTGCATCGATCTTTATATCTCTTATAAGTTCGCTGTATTGCTTGAGAGCATATTCAGTTTCTCCGTTTGCAAAAACTTCACCGTCATTTAATATCAAGGTTTTTTGACAGAGATTCCTGATAGCCTGAAGATTATGACTTACGAAAAGCACTGTTCTACCTTCCTTTTCAGAAACGTCATGCATTTTTCCAAGACATTTTTTTTGAAATTCTGCATCACCGACTGCAAGTACTTCATCGACAATAAGAATTTCAGGTTCCAGATGTGCTGCCACAGCAAAAGCCAGTCTAACATACATTCCTGAAGAATATCTTTTTACAGGCGTATCGATGTATCTTTCCACTCCGGAAAAATCAACTATACTGTCAAACTTACTTTTGATCTCTTCCTGAGTCATTCCAAGTATTGCTCCGTTTAAAAAGATATTATCTCTGCCGGTAAGTTCCGGATGAAAACCCGTACCAACTTCTAAAAGACTTGCGACTCTTCCATTTATCTTAATTTTACCGGAAGTAGGACCTGCGACTCTGGATAGAATTTTAAGTAATGTAGATTTTCCGGCACCATTCTTTCCAATGATTCCAAATCTTTCACCCTGACTTACTTCAAAGTTTATATTTTTCAACGCCCATACATAATCTGAAAGTCCTTTTGTATTTCTTGTATTTGTCTCTCCGACTTTCAGATAAGGATTCTCTTTACCTGTTAATCTTGCAAACAATCTGTTTAGATCTTCCGCAATAGTCCTTCTGCCTACCATACCGAGACGGTACAGTTTTGAAAGATCTTCTACTTTTATTACTGAACTCATTATAAAAAAATTAGACTGTATCCATAAATGTTTTCTCGACTCTATTGAATATTACAATTCCAATTGACATAATTACAACCATAAATATTGAGCTGTAAATTAAATTTCCGGCGTTTAAAGTACCTGCACCAAGATATGCAAATCTGAATGTATCAATAATAGCTGTCATTGGATTAGCAAGTACGATCCACTTATATTTTTCCGGGAGAGCAGACAACGGATAAATAACAGGAGTTGCATACATTAAAAGCTGAACACCGAAACTTACTAAGAAGCTGAAATCCCTGTATTTTGTAGTAAGGGAAGAAACAATGATTCCAAATCCAAGTCCAAGTCCTGCCATTAATAAAAGCAGTACTGGTGTGAGAAGTATGTACCAGTTAGGATTTACATTCGCGCCGTTGACAGAATAATAAATCAAAAAGCATATAAACAAAAACAACTGAATACCAAACTTCATAAGCAATGAAATCACATTTGATAATGGACTTACAAGTCTAGGAAAATATACTTTCCCAAATATATTTGCATTAGAAACAAATGTCGATGAAGTACGGGTGAGACAATCTGAAAAATAACCCCAGCTTACTATTCCTGACATATAAAACAATATCGGCGGGATTCCGTCAGTTGAGATCTTTGCAATATTTCCAAAAACAATTGTAAAAGTAATTGTAGTAAGGATTGGCTGAAGAAAGAACCAAAATGGACCTAAAATAGTCTGTTTATATACAGCGACAAAATCTCTTCTGACAAACATCATCAGTAGATCCCTGTATCTCCAGACATCTTTCAGGTGAAAGTTAAACCAACCTGAGACTGGTTTAATCTCTAATGTCCATTCTTCTTGAGAATTTTCAGACATTTAATTAATTAAAATAATTTTAATAAAATTTGATGTAATCAGCAGACATATCATTATCTATCTGCTTTCAATTGAGATACTAAAATTTCAGGAGCTGAAATTTCATTTATATCGGAATGTGTGATCTTTTAGAAATTAAATTTATTTTCCGGATTACTTGAGTATTTTTTTATTTGAATCCGGCTGAGAATAATAATAATAATAATTGTAATAGTAACCGTAAGAACTCTTGAAATTGAAATTATTAAGAACACAACCAAGCAGATGATGCGGATATTTTTTATTCAAACGATCATATGTTTTCCAGAACGCATCTGCAGGTGTCTTATTTGCCTGACAGACAAGAATTGTACCATCTGTTATGTTATACAATATTTCTGAGTCTGTAACTGTAATGAACGGAGGTGAATCAAGTATTACTATATCGTAAATTTCTTTTAATTTATTAATAAACTGTTTCATCTGTACTGAACCTAACAGCTCTGAAGGATTCGGAGGTATAGTGCCGCTAGTAACGAAATGAAGATTATCCATTGGAGTTGGTCTTGTAATATCTTCTAATGTTACATTGGTAAAAAGATAATCACTCAATCCAGGGAATTTATCAGTTTCAAATACATTATGGATCCTCGGCTTTCTGAGGTCACAGTCCATTATCAATACCTTTTTTCCTGCCTGTGCAAAACTTCCGGCAAGATTTGAGGAAACGATGGTTTTACCTTCAAAAGGAATAGAACTTGTGACGAGAATTGTTTTAAGCTGTTCAGATTCCAGTTTGGAGAATTGAATTCTTGTTCTCAAAGCTTTAAAAGCCTCCGAAGCAGCAGAATTTGATTTATTACCGACAATAAATTCCGGTGTTGATGTTCCGTTTTTTCCTATTGATTCAATTTTGGGAATCCATGAAAGTACACTTGCACCTTTGCTTTCAAGCTCATCAGGTGATTTAATGGATTTGTCAAGATAATTCCTAACAAATGCAAATGCCAATCCAAGTCCGAGTCCGATCAAAATTCCGAATAAAATAATTTTTGGTCTGTCCGGAGCTACTGGTG
>JBATSB010000136.1:0-1696 GCA_049293015.1 Ignavibacteria bacterium | reverse complement strand
GATTGTGCAGCCTGTATTTGTGTGGTTTCAATTATTTTTTCACTCAATACCAGATCATTCTGACCTCCGGAGGTATTCACATTCTGAGCAGCTACGTCTGAAGTGCTTGAAAATTTATTTATGCTTGTACTTTTGTTTGTAATCTCAAAAGATACAACTCCCTTTTCTAATTGCAGCATTACAAATAAACCCTCGTTTGTCCTGAAGTTATAAGTTGCATTTAATAAAAGATAATTAGAACTGTCATAAGTTATAATATTATAAAAAGCCGGCATTAATGAATAATCCCTCCAATACAAATTCATGTTCTGTATTCTCCTGATGCTTTCTCTTAATTCTAAAACCGACTGAATAAATAAATTTTGAATTGGTATATATTCAGATTGACTTGGTAATTTCCAACCTGTAGGAAATCCAACCCCGTCAATATAAGTTTGCTGAGGAAGATTAGCATTTCCAAAGTCTAAAAATATTCCTTCAAAAGTTAATTTTTTATAATTCTTTACAGGATTAACCGCAGTATAAATTATCGTTTTAAGTTCATCGTTTTGAGTACCTACAACCCTCATATAATTGTAAGAATTAACAAGTGCTAAATGTGTTATGTCTTGTTCAAATTCTCCCTCTACTTCAGAAACGTCAATAGATACGTATTCAACTAAAATTGATAACTCACCTGTTGCCGGTATTTGTGGTGTATCAATTATGAACATGAAATTAGTTGACCACTTAGAATCATTCCCACCCAACCACAACCATTCAGGAGAATACATATAATAAACAGACGGGGTTAATGACCATTCAACTGTGCTATATTCTACACTACCTTTATCAAAAGTGACGACATCTCTTTTTAAATAATAATCACCAAGTTTAATAACAAAAGACATTAATATCCAAGTTCTACCAAGTTCCGTTTCTCCGTCACTGCCATATTGGAAATAATATTCAAATTCAAAATGTATTCTTGTATCATCAAACTTGACAATAGTATTAATACTTTCTAATGTTGCTAAATTTTCCCAGTCCCATTTATAAGGTGCTAAAGCTGAAATTTTGTCTAAATCTTCAAATTCAAACTTTAGATCCACTTGCGAAATTGCTGGTAAAAATGTTATCGTGCTGCCTTCTAAAATCTTTAATGAAATATGGTCTATTTCTATTCGGTTATTACTTGCCGTTACTGTTAACGGAGTTGTATATGTCGCCCAATTTCTATAACCAAATGTTAAATAAGTTTCATCTAATCGAATGTCTATATTTTCAATTGTATAGAAAGCTTTTGAGAATATTATTCTACAATGAAATAATCTACAAAATTCCTGTAAACACTCATAAACAGATTTTTTGTAGTCATCTGTAAATACTGCTAAATTTAGTGTAGTTTTATAAAAAGGATCTCCGCTTATCCATTGTTCATAATAATAACCAGGACGTGTAACTAAAAAGTAATCTACATTATTTGTGTATAAATCATCTATGTCTAATTTTTGTAGTGCTTTAACAAAGAAATTAATTGCATTTACTGAATAATAATACGGAACTTCTCCAAAGTCTTTATGTTCAAACCTTACGTCTTTCATTTTACCAATACCATCTGAAAAGACTAATTTAGCTTCATAAGGATATGGAGCGTTTTCAATAGTAATTAACTCCGGCAAAATATAACCTTTAAATACACTATCGGTTAATGTCC
>JBATSB010000135.1:0-6917 GCA_049293015.1 Ignavibacteria bacterium | reverse complement strand
GTCAAAATTATTAGTCTCCTGAATATTCAAGATGAAACCACATTTGAAAAAGTGTTTGCTTTCAGTTCACTTGATTTGGCTCAAAACGATTCTGTGAAAATTGAAAATCTTGGAAGTGATAATTTTAAATTAATATCATATGGTACTACAAAAAATTATGATATAGAATTAAATTATGGTTCTCAAACAGAACAAGGTAGATTTATGAATGTGAATATTCCTTTACCCTCGAATAGCTCACATACTTTTATTCCAAACTGGAATAATGTGACAACAAGCCAGCTTGTAATTCTTCAGGATATCGGGAATAACGGTACAATCGATGATACTATAAGAGTTATTAATATTATTACGAATACAGAACAGGGATCTCTGATTCTACCGGATAATTATTCACTTTATCAAAATTATCCAAATCCGTTCAATCCATCAACGGTGATAAAATATGACATCAAAAATAGTGGTTTGGTATCTTTGAAAGTTTATAATGTTCTTGGTTCGGAAGTTGCATCATTAGTAAATGAAGTAAAACAAGCAGGCAGATATGAAGTCGAATTCAACGGATTGAATCTAAACAGCGGGATTTATTATTACAGATTGCAGGCAGGAGAATACACCGAGACAAAGAAGATGCTGCTTTTGAAATAAAATGATAATAACTAAAGGTGATAAACTGTATTAATAAAAATCTAAACTCATTATTATGAAAATTCACACACTACTTTTCATTGTTGTTATTATAATAAATTGTAATTATGCTTTACCACAAAAAAGTAATTCAGAAAAACCAAATGCAAATACTTCAACTGATATCGAACAAATACCAAAAGTACCTACTGGTAAAATCTATATTCTCTCTGCCGGATTCTGTAAAGTAACTTCGATTGAACCGTGGATAGAATCCGAAGTTAAGAAATATAGTGGTAAATACGAATTTGGTTACTCACCTGAAAGTGAAACAGGAGAATGGCAGGGCGATGGAATCAGCATACAGCTGGACGTGACTTCCGATAATTCAAAGTTAAAAATTGTTTCGATGATGTCCATTGAACCTTATGATTATGGCTCTATGGAAACCAGCACGATTTATGATGGTGAGTTTCAGAATTTAGAAAGTTCTAAATTACTTTTTGCCAAGTTAAACATCATAGATAAAGATAAGAACATCTCCTCGACTTACGGATTATACTCTACCAAGGAGAATGAGTTTTATGAAAAATCACGTGATTCAGGGTATGATTCGTTTCGATTGCTGAATAAAGTTTTTGATTTTCATTTTACACCACAAGATTTTGAAAACAACTTTCCGGAATTTTCTTTGACTGATAATTCATTGGAAAGCAAACTATATAATTTTAGTAGTTCGAATAAGAATACTTTTGAACAGTATTGGTTTGAAGTAAGTTTTGAAAACGATAAAATAAAAATAGTAAGTTTGACCGGATGGGGATCTGATGAATTTTATGGCATTTTAAGGGACGTTAAGGATGAGTTCTTTGATCTTGGAAATGAGTTTATAAATGACATTTATTATAGTTACTATGAAAAAAATAATTTAAAAGCGAAATGGATTTCCCGTGATCACGCTGAGCTGATCATTGAATGGAAATAATAAAATCTAAGCAAAATTATTGATAATTTTGATAATTAAAACAGTCAGAAAAATAATAAATCATTTTTTACTAATTAATTACAAAATTTAAATTACAAAATTTAAATTACAAATTTTTTTAAACCTTAGAGCTTACAATCAATGAAAATAATTATTCTTTTGATATTTTTAAATTTTGGTCTTAATTATTCATACTCTCAAGAAAAAATATTCGTACCTCCCGACAGCAGTACTTCCGTTGAAGGTCTCACTTTTAATCTTTTCGGTAAAGAAATAAACTTCACAAGCCTAAGTCCCGAAAAGTTGTTTCAGCTATACCTAAATTCAACAAAAGATAACACTTATGAAAATTGCTGTCCGGAAATTTCATCCTATTTTGTAAATAAAGAAATTATTTCAGGTTCAGGACACAGCGATGCAACATTTTATTTTTTAGGAAATAATTTATTTCAGATATCTCTACAGATTGAATGGGATGAAGAAACAGATGAAGAGTTAGATAACTTGATTTCGCAATTTAAAATGTATAAAAGTACAGATAATTATGAAGAAGCACTTGGAAGGGATATAACAACAGAATTTTATAAAAATGAAAATTATCAGATAGAAATCAGTTATTTACGATTCAAAGTTTGTTCAATAGTTGATGAAAATTTAAAAACTGAGGTAAAAAAAGTGTATCCGTCTTTTCAACAAGATTATTAATTCACATTCTAAAAATATTAAAGCAAAATGAAAATTATATTTCTATTCTTTATGTGTTATATTTTAATTTTTACACAGCACTTAGCTGCTCAGGATTTCCTCCAAATAAAATATTCTATAAACGATATTACCAAACAAAGAGAGACATTTAAGAATGAGAAAATAAAATCAGTTTCAATCAAGGATAACTATTCCGAAAAAGTTTTTGAAATTGATATCGAAGGGAAAGTTATTTCAGAAACCGGAACAGGTGATAACTCTTATTCTATAATATTTAACTACAATTTGAATAATAATTTAACAAATTTTATTTGTCCTTTCGCTCATCAAATTTTTGAACACGATAATCAGCTTAACGTTGTTAAAAGTCTTGATGAGGGATATTCAAATGAATTTTTTCATGATAGGGGAACTGAGATTAATGAGAAATATTCATCCTTTTTTTTAAAAAATGATTTAAAACTGAAATAAATTATGGAGAAACTACTTATATAACAATTACATGGAAGTGATTATTAGATATCGTCCCCAATTTAGCTTAATTAATATGAAAAATATTTTAACACTTTCAATTCTATTGATTTTCGGTAACTGTAGTGTGTTTTTCTGTCAAAACAATAATTTTTCTAAAGCATATCCAGTAGATTCAACTGAAAATAGTCAAAATAATATTGCAGTAACGAATAGTTCAGATGCTGAATTAAAAAAAGATTTATCCGGAAAATATGTAGGTATATTAGAGGTTTCTTTGGGTAGTGAAATGTATGATTATAAAAAAGGATCATTATATTTTGATTTAACGGCTGATCCAATTATTTATATTTATAGTGGAGCTATTTTAAATTTAAATTCAACTTTCTATTATTATGAAAATAAAAAGATTTTCAACAGAGCAACTGAATTTCAAGAAAGCACTCTTCAAGGCTGGTTTGAAAAAATTGATAATGAATGGGTTTTTTGGCAGAAATTCTATGGATATGATGATGAAGGCTTGGATATTAGAAAACCGGATTATTTAATAAAGACAGATAATTTGGAATCATGTAAACAGGATATTGATTTAATTTTATCTCAAGACGTCATATTTGATGAATACTGGGATAAATTTAAGAAAGCAATGAAACAGGCAGATATGAATTCTTTGGCTAATTTAATTGTATTCCCCCTAAAAGATGAGACAAAATTGTATGATGAACGGAAAGTAATTAATACGGCAAGTGAATTCCATAAGAGAATCAATATGTATATAAACGAAGCACAAAAAAATCCCGACGAGTACTTTGATAAAGGATGCATTAAAGTTATGGAAATTGAAGAAAATCATGATTTTGATTATATATTCTACGGAGATTTTTTTCTGCTGATCGATAGAATAAATGGAGAATACAAAGTAGTTAGATTAACTGTATGGGGTTAGATAATATATTTTTTAAAAAGTAGATTTTAAATTCTCAAAAATGAATGTAAATGTATATTAATCTACCATGTTTTCTTTGATAATTTTTTTTGTTTTATCTTAGATACTAAGACTCATTTAGTTTCATTAATTCAAGTGACCTTAATAAAATTCTAACATATAAAAATTATTTGTTAATTAAAATTATCATTATATGAAGATCAATATATTGTTCATTTTTGTTTTTGCAATTTCAAGTATAAGCTATTCGTCATGCAAGAATAAAGAAAATGAATACAAATTAAATTCAAATATACTAGAGTCGGAAATAAATACTAACGATACTACCTTACAGTCCGAAAATAATGAAGACTCAAAATATTCAGGTTCATATAAAGGTATTTATTTTGAAGAGGATGATGGTGCGACTATCAAAATGGATATTTATCCAATTATACTTATTAATGATACTTGTAAATACTTTTATTTTGGAGAAATCCTGATCTCAGATTTCAGTATTGAAGAAAATGTGATTTCGTTTAATCAGATGGGTGATTATTCAATAACAATTTTTATAGGGGAAGGTAGAATAGAAGATGATGGTATCTGGGGAAATGTTCATTATAAGACAATAAACAACATAGAAAAAACAGCTGAAGGTATGATTCAAAAAATTTCAGACATTACTGATATTGATATAGCAACTATTAATGATGCTATTCTTAATGGAAATAAATTTAAAGAATTCTGGTCTCAATTTATTCAAGCATTAAGCATAGATGACGTAAATCAAATAGCTGAATATGTAAACTATCCATTTATTGATAATTATAGTACGGTTTATAAAAAAAATAATTTAGGAGCGAAAAACAATTCTGAGTTTGAAAATAATTACAATAAAATTTTTACTTCTGACATTAAAAAATCTTTATTAACTGTCACCACAGGAAATTTTCACAATACTGATATTTATATTCTAGAAATTAATAATCCGACAATAGGATTTATTTTTGAAAAACAAAATGGGAACTGGAAACTTACTCAAATTAATGCAGGCGGCGGGTAAAAGAATTTTAAAACTTTTAATTAAATAATTTATGAAAATACGTTTTTTACTTATTCCTCTGTTTTTTGCAATTTTTTTCGTAGAGGATTCATCATGTCAGAAAGAAGGAATCAAGGATTCTACAAATGTTAGGACAGTTCCATACTCCTTAAGTCAAGAAGAAATAGAAAGTAGTCGTAATGCTGTTCATCTGCCTTTTGCATCACCTATTAAAATACCTGATAAATCTAATCAATATTCACAATCTATAACAACTATTACTATAGACAGGTATGAATTCACAATTGGAGAATCTGCAGAACAGTTTTTGTTAAAATATCCTGAATTTAATATAGATGAGTATCTTGATGAAGAAAAGGAAGATTTGATTTCACAATATTACTTCAAGCTTAATGAGGAAGATGTTACATTTGTTGTAAAATTTTATAATGATGAACTCCATGAGTTATATATTAATGATGAGTTTTGGTCTGGTATATTTAAAGACTTTATCCCTGAAGATTTTGGTTTCTTAAAAGTCGGGGAAGACAGTGAATTTATTAATAATAATTATCCAAATGTAATAACTGAGCATTTTGTTAAAGATAATATTAAGTTAGATTATTGTGGTGGCCGTTATGGTTTTCTTCGTTTAATTACAGAAGTGAATTAAGTGCTTCATTTGTATAAAGAATTTTTAATCCAATATTTGTTTCAGTATTTATATTATCTTTTTATCTTTTTATCGAATTGAATCTTGCAGGTCTGAAATTGAGAAGTAATTTTTTAAAAGCAATATTAACAATGTGAAAAAACTTATTAAAAATATATTATTTATATAGAAATAATCTTAAACTAAATTAGAAATAATCGATATTTATTTAATAAAACAAAAAAAATGAAAAATGTAACAATGCTTTTATTGTTAATTCTAGGATTAACAGTTTCAAATAGTTTGCAAAGTCAAACAATTACTGTTAGTGGTGTTAAAATAGATTTTGGAAACTCTTTTGAAGATTACGGAAATCTATGGGATGAAAATTCAAGAATAGAAAGTGATAATATATTTGTCCATGTATATGAATCTGAGTTTGGTCTAGGATGTTTTTATGAAAACAAATTATATTCGCTCATTATGACTGCAAACAATAATGAAGTTTACCCGGTGAATCAGGAAGTTGAAGAAATTTTAATAAACATTGATCCTTTTGAAAGCGAAAGTGTTTCAGATGAATATTCAAGTATGTATAACGAATATTTCAAAACAGATGAATTTTACATTATAAAAAGCAGTATGAGAATGAATACAGATTATACAATAGTTTCAATTAATCTAATAAATGAAATCAGAGAAAAATATCCTGATTTCCTTATTAAATTATTTTGAAGATAAAAACTTGATCAAAAATTTTAAAGTTTTAAAAATTGTTTTTTAAAAATAAAAAGAAATCACATGAAATCAATTACTTCAATTACAAAAATATTGCTAATTTTTATAGTCAGCAATGTATCTTTTGCGCAATTTGATTTTTATTTACCTTCAGAAAATAATAAAGTCATAGGTTATTATTTTAATGATTGGGTTTCCGAAAATGAAAATGAATATACAGGAAAGTATGTATATTGTAAAACAGAATGGGAAACTACAAATTACGAAGGTTATATAGAAATTAAAGATAATAACGGTATTGTATCAATTGCATTAATAGAATCATATGACGGCGGAAAACCAGAGAATGCTTATGAATATATAAAAATTAAGAATGGAGAAACTGAATTTGCTAATAGAAATGGGACATTCAGAAAATTAATTTACAAGGATATGAATGGTATTGAAAAGATTTCATATCAACTTGATATAGCTGGAGATTGCTGCGATGGTGCTTGTGATAAATCTTTTGAGAGGGTAGAAATATTTTCTGATAATAAAGGAATGGGGGTAAAAGATGAATTCATTTTTCAAATACTTGGAAAGGATATCAGTTTCAATATTTCAGAAGCGCAATTACTTGAAACTTATCCTAATTTAACATTTCAGAAATCAGACGATATCAGTAATCTAAATTATTATTATTACGGAGAGAAAGCTGAGAGTGATTTTGATTTTCTGAGATTATCTTTTAGTTTTTTTGAAAATGAATTATACGAAATAGATATAC
>JBATSB010000134.1:0-2682 GCA_049293015.1 Ignavibacteria bacterium | reverse complement strand
TTCTTTTGAACAAACTTAAGCATTTTTGATTTTTATGTCAAAGAACAAATTGGAAATTATTTGTAACGAATTGACATAACAGATAGTCAATTCAGAGTTGACTTTTAACGGAATAACTTCGGGGTTTTATGAATTACATTTAAATTTGCTATAATATTATCACCCCTTCGAGGTTTTATGAATTTAATTCAAAAATTATTCGGTGAATCAGCGAAATCAATTTAATCAGCTTCATCAGTGGTTCAGACAATTTTGAACCACTGATTACTTTGATTTGAATGATTAACCTGATTTCTATTTAAATTGGTTTTCAATCCCGAAGGGATGACATTATTATAGAAATGTAATTACAAAATATTTTAACCCCGGAGGGGTGGTATTATTCTGAGCTATCATCTTCGTAAGTGGATTCTAAAAATGCTTTAAATAATGTCACCCCTTCGGGGTTTTATGAATTACATTTAAATTTGCTATAATATTATCACCCCTTCGGGGTTTTATGAATTTAATTCAAAAATTATTCGGTGAATCAGCGAAATCAATTTAATCAGCGTCATCAGTGGTTCAGACAATTTTGAACCACTGATTACGCTGATTTGCCTGATTAACATGATTACTAAACTGAAGAATTAGAAAGTAAACGAATCAGCGAAATCAAGTAAATCCGAAATGAACTTAATTTTTATATAACCCCGAAAGGGTGGCATTATTGTAGAAATGTAAATTGTGAATTATAAAACCCCGTAGGGGTGACATTTTTATAGAAAGGAAATATGTAGTTGCAAAACCCCGAAGGGGTGACATTATCTCAACACAGTGAGAGTTTGAGAAATATATATAATCTCAATTCTATGTTGTTGTTACATACATATCAATCCATCATCTGAATTAAAGATGAATCGTTCTTTCCTGCAAAAATTATTATATTTGAAAAAATCCAAACTCAAAATTTTTTTCAATTTCTGATGATCCTTATCTGAAAAATTAATTGATCATGAAAAAGCGATTACACTTATTAATATTATTATTTCTTTTCTCAATATCCGCTATAGCAGGCAGTGCATTAAGCCAGACTGTATATGTTACAAATACAGGTAAGAAATATCACAAAGAAGACTGCAGATATCTTAGTAAAAGTTCTAAAGAAATTTCACTTTCGGATGCAAAGGAACAAAGTTATACTGCATGTAAAGTTTGTAAGCCTGGAGGTTCTTCCGAAAATAGTTTTTATGATGATCAGAATTATAATAATTCACAATGTGCAGCAATCACAAAAAAAGGAACTCAGTGTAAAAGAAAATCTAAAGGCTCAAGTGGATATTGCTGGCAGCATTATGGGAATTGATTTAATAATATGGACTTAACAAAAAAACAAAAGGATTTTTGTTATAACATTCATTTACAAAAGCAGCCAGTAAAATTTTTTTCTTTTCTTCATCAATACTTTTTATAATCTCGATGCACTTATCAAAATCACCTAAGTTTCTGTACAACTCAGCTATAAAAATTCTTTCTTCTATTACATCATAATTAAAAAGTTCTTTAAGTCTGTTAATATTTGATAACCATTGTGATCTGTCTTCTTCTGAATGGAACATTTCTTTTTCTAACTCACTCTTATAATTATTTATATCCCTTTTCTCCTTTGATTCAAACATTCTAATTTTATTTCGGATCCTGTCATTAAAACCCCATAAAATATTTTTTCTAAAAAATAATTCATCAAAACCCGGCTTAAATATTTTATTTTCAATAGCATAAAAGTTTTCATCAATAGTTAAAAATTTTGCTTCTACAGATTTTCTCCATCTGAATTTCTTTCTTTCTCCATATTCTAAGCTGCCACATTTTTCCGCATCATTGATCCAGAAAATATATTTACACTTTACACATGAAGTAATTTTTGGAAAATCCGGAAGCATAGATGCAACAAATTTACTATCAGAAAATAATTCAGCACCCATAGTATTTCCACTCATTAAGCTTGCCCGTGTAAAATAAAATGAGCATTTCGGACATTTGTAAACATATATTGGTCCCGGCAGCATAATTTTAAATATTAAAAATTAATAAAATATTCTTTTTGAAAAATTTCTTTTTCACCTGTAAAACTCTTCCTCACTGATATTCTCCGAATCAAATTCATTATTCCTGTTATTCTTAATGACTTTCGGAATTAACTCTTGTTTCAAGTAATTCAAGGTTGGAACTTTGATATTCCTACTTTAGAAATAATGAACATAATATAAGTCATTGTTTAAATTATTAATTGTCCTTAATTTAAAATTACTAAATTAGTCTTAAAGGATAAATTGTTATTTTTATGCAATTTGATTGAATTCAAAAATCGAAATAAATAATAAAGTAAAAATTGATTAATGTTTTTATAAAAATAAAATAAACAACTCAATTGTAAAAATTAAAGATTCAAATTTAATGAAAGCAAAAATAAAATAAACATTAAAAAATAATAAATAAGGCAAACATTTGCCCATAGGAGGAACAGTAAATGAAAAAAAATATTACTTTATTATCCATTAAATCTTTATTCTGCAATAGATTCAATAAAAATAAACTATTCTTTTTTAAGTTAATCTTGCTTTATCTTTTTGTTTTAATCCAAATCACTTCAACAAATTCAGTTGCGCAAGTTATTGAACATTGGAATAAAAGTTATAATGG
>JBATSB010000133.1:0-6609 GCA_049293015.1 Ignavibacteria bacterium | reverse complement strand
TACGCAGCGGTCACAGCGCCGCCTCTGGTGTACACACTGGCGGCGCTTGAGCCTGACGTGCCGAATATCGAGAATACCACCACCACCTATGAGGCGCAGCGCGACTTCCTGGTTCAGTTGATGATTGACAAGCTGGCCGAGTTCTTCACGATTTACTATCCGTTGAACACGGACGGCTACGACGAGGGCATGGACTGGCTCATCAACACTATCACCAACGGCGGGACAGGGATCAACCCGGCGGTCGAGAACCAGATATGGCAGCGGGGGCGTGATCGCGTCATTGCCGAAGGTGCCCGCGCCGACTCGCAGACCCTGATCCAGTTCACCCAGCGGGGTTACTCACTGCCGTCCGGGGCGATGACCAAGCTGCTGCAAGCCAACCGCTTCGAGCAGTTGGGGAAACTGCAAGAGCAGTCGCGGGACGTAGCCATCAAGCAGGCCGAGATCGAGCTGGAGAACCTTCGCTTCGCGGTGGAGAAAGTGGTGGATACCCGCCTGCGCGCCATTGCCACCGCAGCCGATTACATCCGGGCCATCACGAATGGGTTTGATTCGGCGGTGAACATTGCCAACCAGGAGGCCCAGGCCAAGGCTGCACTGATGTCGGCTACAGCAGACCTGTACCGTGCCCGGTTGCAGCGCGACGAGATCGCCATGCGTGTGCCGTTCCAGGCCACCGAGAACATTCTGCGCACGGGTGAGATGAACCTGGACGCCTTCTACAAGGGTATAGACGCCAAAGTACGCGCAGCAGGTGCGGCAGCACAAGTCTACGGAGCAATGGCCCAGGCTGCCCTCAGCTCGCTGGTGGGCATCGGCACCACAACTATCTCGGCGGCGACGTAAGTTCCCTTATGCTGGAACAGTATCTACAATCCGTGTTAGGTACTGGAAAGGCAGCTCTATACACCGCTGTTTGTTTTCCCATGCGCAAGCCATCATGCACTCCTGAAGATCAGGTGGTTGAGTAAGTCTGTTACAACGGACAAGTCGGTGTAGCCTATAAGAATATCGGAACTATCTTTCAAAAGAGCAGGAATATCCGACACGAAATCCAGCAATACTACAGGATCGTTATTCGCGTCCAAGACCGGCACCAGCTTCATGGGCTCGTTCTCGTCAAACTGGTACTTGCCTAGCTGCCACTTCACATGCGCCATCTTGGCGGTTTGCTGGCCGTTGTAGTCGGAGTAGTCCGAGAATGTTACCTCCGGCATGGTGTAGCCGAAGATGCCGCTGTCGGTAACCGTCCAGACGCGCACACCGCAGTCAAGCTGCGTGTACAGTAGCTCGCCAGTTGTTTTGTCTACTACGTACTGATCGAAGTACCAGTCGCGGTCCAACTCAACCGCCGGCGGCAGGAACCTCCGCACGTAGCGGCCGAAAAGCAACCACACCTTACCCTGGTACTCCTGTACTGAGAATATCGTCGGGCTAGCTCGCGTCTGCACGTATTCATCGAGCAACCATGCGGTTGCCATTACATCTGTTTCCGGGTCCAGAATACTGCGGCGGATTAGCACCGGTGCCTGCTGGTACAACGGAGAAGGTTCCCCAGGGATGTCGGGAATTTCTGTTTCGGTCTCTGCCAGTACCACGTAGTAGAAATCCATGTCGGCAGGCGTTTCTGGGTCTGGAGGATTCTCTGGGTCAAACGAACCACTACCCTGCCACAGGTTCAAGTCAGCCGCGATCCTGCGGATTGTATCGCCGGCACCAGGATTCGGGCCAGGCAGGCCGTCAGTCATGGCACCGTTGTAGTCCAACACCAGGTCATCGAGCCTTTCCAACTCGACAGTAGGATCGTCCGCTGTAGGGTATCTACCTCGCACCCATATTGGCACGTCTACAAAAGGCGCCACACTGAAGTTGCGCATTAGTACAGCCCACTCGGAGCCGAAAAAGAAGGGGTGTGCACTAGGGCCGTCGCCACGCACCACTTGCGGCGGCGGATCGTCAGGATCCGCATCCGGAAGAGGTACCACCAGATCGTAAAACATTTGCGGTTGTGCTGGCTGTCCGTTATCCAAGACAGTACCCAGACGCAGATAGAACTCATCCAGCGACAAGTCGGTGTGGCCTTCATACACCGCAACCCGCAGCATATTCTTGAATTTCACGACGTGCGGTGTATTGACTACCAGCCACATTGGCCCGTTGAAAATCTCGCGCGCACCGTACAACTGGGCAACACTGACCGGCGTGTCTGGCTGCCTGATCGTGCCGGGCACATCCGCAGCCACGATAGTAGCGAACCGCTCGTTGACAGGCAGCCCGCCAGGCGGCCCATTGAGATAGGCCCACCACCAGAAACTGCCGCCGGCCTCAATAATGATGCGTGGGATACCGCCCCGTGTCTCCAGATGAATGACGATACCCGGCGCCGGGACGATCATCTTGCGGCGGAAGTCACCCTGCTGGGCGAGCTGAGACAACGCACGGCGGGCGTAGGGCCCCCACTGGGTGGCCAGGTCGATGTTGCCCAGTGGCACCAGGGTGGCAGGTTTGCCGGGCTTCCACGAGTTATTGGCCACTGGTACTGCCCTGCGGCGGGAAGGTGATTACCTTGCTATCCGGACTGCGCAGCTTCTCGGCGGCGGCAAGCTCACCGCTCAGCAACGTGTTGAACATGTTGACCAGCATGCAGCTACTCTGCCCCTTGGCGTAGTCCGTCCCGGCACCCAGTACCTTCTGAATGGCTTTGGCCGAGATGATCTTGTCGTCGATCAGGGTGCGGGTGATCGTGGTGTAGTTGTGTCCGAGCCGGACGCAGTAGTCCTTGAAGCCTTTCTTCTGGACCCACATCAGCCCCTTGTCGATCTCATGCCGTGCCAGCAGTTGCGTGCTCGTGGGCTGGCGGATGATCGTGGGCATGTTGGACTGCCACTTCATCGAGACCGCCGGGGAACTGGTCTGCAACACCAGCATGTTGGCGTTGATGCTCTCAAGGTATTCCGCGAGGATGCTCACCGGACTCAGGTACTGGTCGGCCATCGCCGAGCGCATGAAGGGTATCTGTTCCCGGCTCAACCACGCCCACAGTGTGCGCACGTCGTAGGGTAGCAGCCCCAGCTCGGCGCCGATCTCACAGGCTGCACAGGCCACCGCTGCCACCGCCGACCAGAACCGCTCACCGCCCGAGATGTTCATGCGGGTGTCGATGGACTGCATGATGCCGCGCACACGCTGCTGCACTTCTTGTCGGTGGGTGACGACGTAGGTGATGAACGCCTCGCCGACGTGCCCATAGTGTTCCTTCAACTCTGCCAGATAAGTGTCGGCCTGCGCCTTGGTGTGGACCTGCTGGGGGGCGAACAGCATCTCGAACACCCGCACCGACTCGGCGGTACTGTCCGCCCGGTCAGACGCCAGTGCGGAGTACAGGCTAGTGTTGGCTGTGCAGAGCATGATGGTGGACTTGCTACCTTGCAGGGTCTTGCGCTCGGTACCCGTGGTGTCCAGCCGCAGCCGGCCTTCGGACTGGGTAACACCCATCGCCATGTCAGCCATCGCGCGCGGCGGCATCCGGGTGATCTCATCCACGGCCAGCGGCAGGTTGCTCATTATCATCATGCGATTCTCACGCGCCTGCGCGGTCGCACCCTGCGACGTACCGTTGATGACCATCTTCTCGGGGTGACCCCACAGCGCCGCACCGGTGTACAGAGTGGTGGACTTGGACGCGCCCGGCTTGCCGGACATGTTGATGATGACACCGTGATGCCCGGTCATGTACAGCAGTGGCGCACCCAGGGCCGCGCAGATGGCGAACTGGTTGGGGGCGTACTCCGGGTGGTTGAAGAACTTGAGCAGGTCGCGCTGGATATCCATCTGCCCCGCCGAGTGTACGGCGGAGATTGTTCGTTGCGAGCCTTGGTCCATCGTTGGCCGGCGGGTGGTTCCATCCGCACAGATTACCTTGTGGGGCAGCACGAAATCTTCCATGTTCTCGGTCCAGCCCAAGGCACCATAGACCGTCTCGGCTATCGCGTTGCGTTGCAGTAGTTTGATGTACGCCACCATGTAATGTCCTACCATGTTGACCGCAGACTGCGAGACGAATACCCCGTTGTTGGACAGCAGCAGGTTGAGCTTCTTGATATCGTACATCGCTTCGGCAGGTAAGTGTATTTCCATAGCCCCGACCAGTGGCAGCACGGCGCACCACACATGCGTCTCGGTCATGCGGAAGGGGTCACGATAGCGCCTGATCGGGTAGAAGTCGTGGTCCAGCAGCTTTATGGTTTCCGACAACTCGATCTCTTGGTCGTCCCCCTTCTTGGGCTTCACCGTGATATCGACGTACACCCCGGATGCCAGGCGCTTGTACGGGAGTGGTGCTGTCGGGATGACGATGGGCGGCAGGTGTGCGCCGCCGGGTGCAGGTACGGTGGGCGCGGGTGCGTGGTCGGTGTACTTCGCCCCGACGATGGGCGACTTGATCTTGCCCCACCGTGGGCAGGTGCCGCAGATGCCGGGGTTCAGGGAGTCGAACTTGGTGCAGGTGGTAGGGCCGATGTCCTGCGCAGCCAGGTTGCCCAGCTTGGTCTCCACCTCAGACGCGACATAGCGCGGGTCTTTGGCGCTGAACTTGTGGGCGTTCTCGTACCCGTTGCGGGTGTGGCGGATCAGCCCCAGCGCCGCGTACCACAGAGGTTCGGGCAGGTTGGCTGCGCTGGCCATGGCGTGTTGCATCTGCGGGCACGCCAGCAGTACCGCTTTGATCCCTGGCGGAGGGGTGTTGTGCAGGTTGGTGTTGTCTGCAAACCCATCCAGATGCGCAGGCGGTCTGGTTGGCATCTGTACGGCAACGCCGCAACGTGCCAGGGCTTCGTCGATCTTCGTCTCGATATCTTCTGCCGGGGTGCAAACCCCCTCACGCAGGATCGTGACCGGACGGGGCGTACCCTTGTGATGCAATGTGCCAGGCAGACGCATGACCGACGCGGAGTCGGCGGTGCGTGACGGGTCTACCATCAACCCCAGCTCGGCAGCCAGTGACTTCAGCTTGGACGCGATGGGCGCCCAGCGCGCTGTAGGTATCTCAACCGTGAACGGCCAGTAGACGTGCAGTCCCACACCCGATGACACGATGATGGGTGCCGGCAGCCCGACGGCTGTGGTGAAATTCTTGAGGGCGACTATCGCGTCGCGCTGGGTGCTGTACTTGTGCGGGTCGGCGCCAACGTCGATGTCCATCATGACGCACTTGGCAGCGGCGATGTTGCGCTGGGTACGCACCTCCCATGCACCCGCCTCGCCGGTCTTGCGGTTCTTTTTCTTCGGATTCCAGACGCGCGGCTCGATCAAGGACTGCACGCAAAAGTACACGTCGTCCGATGCCTTCAGCTTCTCGGCAGTCTGTATGGCTTCTTCGTGGGACTGTACAACCTTGTGAACAAATAGTGCCGTGCCTGCGCCCGGTGGAACCCACGGGATCGCCAGAGCGAAGTATCCAGTGGCAGGCCAAACAGCCCGCAAAAATTGCGCTACATTCACGGCGAGTCCCTAGAGAGCACACAAGATACTACAGGCTACGCACCGGGGGCACCAGTGCGTAGCCTTGCTACGTCACAGCAACGGGATCAGTCGTCCCATTCGGACAGCAGGTCTTGCAGCTCTTTCGGAATCTCCGTGGACTCGGCAGCCTGTGCCGGTACAGGTGTAGCGGCGGGCAGCTCGAACGACAGTTCCTCCTGTTCTTCCTCCACCACAGGCGCTGCTACAACGGGAGCAGGCTTGGGCTTGGCGGGTTTGGTTGCCGGTTTGGTTGCCGGCTTGGTTGTGGTGACTGGAGCGGGCGCTTCTTCGACCACAGCCGTCTCAACTGCCGGACTTGCGGGCGGCAGTGCGGGTGTTGACGCGGCAACATCGGCTTCCAACAGCGATGCGACCGAGCCATCTTCCATCCGCGCCTTGACCACTTCCAACTCGTTCGGCTCCAGCCACCGCTCGGCAGAGAAGATCACCTTCGGGTAGTTGGCGCCTTGGTCGAACTTCATCTTGGTCACGATGGTGGCCGTGTGCTTGGCGCCGCTGCCGCGCAGGAAGTCCACATAGTTCTCGAACGCACGCCAGCCTTGCTTCTCCAGATCAGGTGACTGCTTGTCGAACAGGCTGGTGATGGCCAACTTGACTTTGAGCGGCGGGAGCGCCATGTTGCCCATCAGTGGGAGCACGACAATGTTGCGGTGCTGTGAGCACGCCGTAACCGGCTTGCCTGCCTCAGTGATCTTTGACCCTTTCACAGAGAACGGGCAGGTACGGCAGGCTGCTGACTTGGGGGCTTCCACTTTAGCGTCAGGGTGATCGCCGTCATCGCTCCAACAGTTTGGCATGGCGGTTTTCTCGGGGTCGAACGCACCCTCATAGTACGCACGGCCACGGTGCTTGGCGTAGTCCATCACGACCACACGCAGAGTTTGCACCGGTTCCAGGTCGCCGTCGTCGTTGCGCTTCTCCAGATTGGTGCGGCTGCCGTTGGGCAATGAGATCGACCATACCTTGCCGGCGTAGTTGAGTGTGGGGACGCGGTTGCGTTCGACCAGGTTGGTCTCGGTCTGATCCAGAAACCCGGAGATGTGCGCGGGGACAGGGGTAGTACCG
>JBATSB010000132.1:0-1832 GCA_049293015.1 Ignavibacteria bacterium | reverse complement strand
AATTTAAGATTCGCTTAACTTTAAGCAAGCGTCCCTGATGATCAGGGGCTTGATGTAAGGCCTGCTCTCGTTCTGTTTGAGGCCAATCTACAACAACATCACTTCGTAACACGTTTAATAATTTTTTTTCTACCCTAGAAATATTTTTTTTCAATCGTACTTTTTGTAGCTGATCAACATAGCGTAAAATACCGCCCAGCTCGGTACGGTATTGTTGAACTTCTCTATCAGTTAACTCAAGGCGAGCTAAACTGGCAATATGTTTAATATCTTTTTCAGAAAGAATCATGAGAAAAAATTATCTTACGCAACGAAATCCCCATAAGGGGTTAATAGTGGCAGAATCTTGACTTAAATTAAGACCATAAATACCCGCTGTATTTCCACCTTCATTAGCCGCTCCCCCCCGAAGAAAAACCCGACCCGTTGTACAGCCAACATAGCCACCGATACCTGAACTTGCCCCAGTCCAAGCAGCATTCGACGGCCCAGAAACTCCTCGCTCATAATTAGTCAATAAAGCATCATCCCAACTTAATGTACCACCACTTTGATACTCACCAATTGCTGATCCAGATGTACATTGATCATCAACCCACTCAGCAACATTTCCCGAAAAATCTTTAATAACCTCTCCGTTAACTAAATTTAAATTTCGGAAAAAATTAAATGAAGCTCCACCAGAACCCTGTGAAGAGCTACCTTCCATCGCTGAGGATACTCCAATATTTCCGTAAGGCACATAATCAGTTCCTACTACTCCTGAAAACCAGTTAGAGGCAACTTGCTCTACATTTCGAGCAATCGTCATCCATTCAGCATTAGTTATTAAATGAGCCCCAATATTTTGACAATACGTCTTAGCGGTAGCTTGCGTTATATTTCCAATTGGATAGCCAGTTACAGTTGAAACTGGAACGTAGATGCCGGTATAGACGCCAGTTAATGGATTATACGTACCTGAACAGGCTTGAACACTATTATTATACGTACCTACAAGTGGTGACATTGGTGAAGTTTTACCGATAGCCGGGGTAGCGACATCGGCACATTTAGCTTCATACTTCATAACACAAAAATCATTAGTTTCAAAAGTAGCACTCCCTGGAACTGCAATATACTCAGTAGGACAATCAAGAATACCATTAGCCGTCGCTGTTTTCGTACCAGCTGATAGATCATCAGTTTTATCTCCTAAACAAAACGTCAAACTATAGCGCTGACCGCCTTCTAGTTGCTTATATTGATAATCTTGAGATGGGCAATTATTATCATTGTAAGGAAAAGGGTTTTGAGGAATGCGTAATAGATAATTTATACCGTTACGAGCTAAACTAGCACCCGCGGTAATAGCCGTTGGATAAAAACCATTATCGGCGTAATACATTTTTAAAGCAATTTGTAACTGTTTAATGTCGGCTAACCGTCGAGTATTACGAGCGGTCATTTTAGTCGTGTCTAAAGAAATAATAATTAACGTCGACAAGATGCCAATGACTGCGACTACTACCATTATTTCGACCAAGGTAAACGCTTTTGTCTTTTTAAAAAATGTTCTGAACATATATTACTTAACCATTTTTAGAAACTGTTGTTCATTAAGAATTGTTACTCCTATTTCCTTTGCTTTATCAAGTTTGCTCCCAGCATCAGTGCCAACTATTATATAGTCTGTATTACTACTTACGGCACTACCAATATGACCACCTCGTTCTCTTATTATAGTACTCGCCTCATCACGGGTCAAACCAACTAATGAGCCCGTTAAAACAAAAGTCTTATCGGTGAATTCAGTTTTTTGACTCACAATTGTCGGAGTCTCAAGGGTAATG
>JBATSB010000131.1:0-24590 GCA_049293015.1 Ignavibacteria bacterium | reverse complement strand
CTAATGCGCTGCCTATAAATCCCGCCCCGCCGGTTACTACTATCATTTAAAAAAAATTTAAAATTAAGAATTAAGAATTACGAGTTACGAGTTACGAATAACTTTTAAAATTTATTATTTAAAATTTAAAATTGCTTTTACAACATTGAACATTGAACATTTAAAATTGAACATTAATCAGTGCGCTTCATACCAGCTATCACCTTCACCAACTTCAACTTCTATATTTACATTCAAGTCGATAGCATTTTTCATTTTATCAATTACTATCTTTTTTACTTTCTCAAGTTCTGTTTTCTTTACTTCGAATACAAGTTCGTCATGAACCTGTAGCAGCATTTTGGATTCAAATTTATTTTTTTGAAATTCATCATAAATATTTATCATCGCAATTTTTATCATGTCAGCTGCAGTTCCCTGAATTGGCATGTTGATAGCAGCTCTTTCATCTTCGGCTCTTGCTGCTGCATTTTGATTGTTGATCTGTGGAAGATATCTTCTTCTGCCAAGTAACGTTTCGACATAACCGTTTTCATGTGCAAACTTTTTCGTTTCTTCCATATATGTTCTGACATTTGGATATTCACGAAAATATCTTTCAATAATTTCTTTTGCTTCGGAATTTTTGATCTCTAATCTGTTAGCAAGTCCGAATGCTCCGATACCATATATTATCCCAAAGTTCACTTCCTTAGCCTTTCTTCTCATACCTGCTGTCACTTCGGATTTTGTTTTCAGACCAAAGATACGCATTGCAGTTTCAGTGTGAATGTCATGATGTCTTTTAAATGCATTCAGCATATTTCCATCATTAGCATAATGCGCCATGATGCGAAGCTCGATCTGTGAATAGTCGGCAGACATAATCAGAAAAGAATTATCCCTCGGGACAAATGCTTTCCGCAGACTCCTTCCCGCTTCGGTTCTTATAGGAATGTTCTGCAGATTCGGATCGACGCTTGAAAGCCTGCCGGTAGCCGCTGCCACTTGATTGAATACAGTATGCACTCTCCCTGTCCTCGGATTAACTGCTTTCTTTAGTCCGTCGAGATAAGTGGACTTAAGCTTTGTCAGCATTCTGTAGTCAATTAATAATGAAGCGATCTCATGCTGATATTTTAACTCCTCTAAAACTTTTACATCAGTCGAAAAACCTGTTTTAGTTTTTTTAGTCGGTGTAAGATTTAATTTATTGAATAAAATTTCAGCAAGCTGCTGAGTGGAATTTATATTGAACTCTTCACCGGCGGCTGCATATATTTTTGCTTCGTATTCTTTTATAAATTTTTGTGTCTGCTTATCAATAGTATTCAGAATTCTCTCATCGACTTTAAATCCTTCGAATTCCATTTCCGAAAGTACTTTGATCAGCGGAAATTCAACATCATCACAAAGCTTTCTCATATCTAATTTACCAAGCTCATACTTCAGAATGTAATAAAGCTGAAGTGTGACGTCTGCATCTTCAGCAGCGTACTCACCGGCAATATCAATTTCAACTTTATCCATTGAGATCTGATCTTTGCCTTTGCCGATAAGCTCCTTTATTGAAATTGGTTTATAACTTAGGAATTTTTCTGAAAGTGCATCCATATTATGCGCGCCTTCAGGTCTGTGAATGTATGAACCAATCAGAGTATCAAAAAACATATCCGACAATTCGATGCCGTAATTTCGCATCACAAGATAATCGTATTTCAGATTCTGACCTACGTACTTTATGTTTTTATTTTCAAGAAGCGGCTTGACCATTTTTATTGCAGTATTTATTTCAATGCCTTTGTCTTTATTATTCGCAACTAATTTTTTTTCATCAAAAATGTCATTATCAAATAAAGACTTTTGCTTCTCAGCTTTTTTTCCTTTTATAAAATTTTTATCAAACAACTTACCTGATACAGGTACATAGTAAGCTTTGAATTCTTCAAATGAAAAAGACATTCCTACAAGATTAGTATTCATAGCATCTAGAGCATCAGTTTCAGTATCAAAACAAATTATATCTTCTTTTGAAAGAAGTTTGATCAGCTCCTCAAATTCCTTTACAGTCTTAATGATCTTGTAATCATGTTTTACGTCCTTAATAGTTTTTAACACTTTATCAGGATCGGTAATATCTACTTTCACAAAATCAGGAATACTGGATTTGACGGCAGCCTTTTTTGCAGAACCTTTTATTTCTGCATCTGTATCTGTAGTGTCGCCTGAAAATTTTCTCGTAAGAGTTTTGAATTCAAGTTCTTCAAACAATGCAGAGAGTAAAGGTGCATCTTCGGGTTTCTTATTTAAATTATGAAAATTAATATCGAGAGGTACATCAGTTTTGATTGTGACGAGTCTGTATGAAAGCAATGCTTCTTTTTTTTGAGTCTCAATGTTTTCCTTGAGTTTTGGCTTGGTGATCTTGTCAATGTTATTGTACATATTCTCGATAGATCCGAATTCCTGTATAAGTTTCGCAGCAGTTTTTTCTCCGATACCTTTTATGCCCGGAATATTATCGGAAGCATCTCCCATGAGACCGAGCACTTCTATGACTTTATCCGGAGGCACTCCGAATTTTTTTACAACACCTTCAGAATCAATGATTTCATTATCTGTGCCGTACTGAGTTCTTGCAGGCTTGAACATAAATACTTTATCTGAAACAAGCTGCATATAATCTTTATCCGGTGTGACCATATAACTTATGACGTCTTCTTTCTCAGCTTGCTTTACAAGTGTACCAATAATGTCATCGGCTTCAAATCCTTCAAGCTCAATCATCGGAATGTTAAATGCTTTTATAACTTCTTTGACTTTTTCGATCTGCCATGGCATATCAGAAGGAATTTCATCACGCTGTGCTTTATAAGCAGGGAATTCTTTATGACGAAATGTCGGTGCAGCAGTATCAAAGCAAACTGCTATGTGATCAGGACTTTGCTCATCAAGGATCTTTAAAAGAGAATTCACAAATCCAAAAACTGCTGATGTATTTTTTCCTTTTGAATTTATCAAAGGGTTTGATATCATTGCAAAATAAGCTCTGTATATCACAGCCATTGCGTCGATAAGAAATAATTTTTCAGCCAAATGAATTAATTTATTTTTAAAATTAATAAAAATATGAATCTGTAAACAATTGAGAGTTAAAAAACTGTATTACACTTTGTGAAGAGCGAGCAGCGGGATCTTAGTATGGTACGCCATTTTTTTTGTCAGGCTTCTGTTAAATATTTTATCAAGTAATGTTCTTTTTCTTATAGCCATAGCAAGTACATCTACTTTGTTTGAATTGATATATTCGTTTATACCTTCGAGAACATTTTCTTCCGTCACGAGAGCAAGTTTAATCTTATCAGTTCCGATATTATTTTTAATTTCTTCAAAAGCTTTTTTATTTTTATCTTCAGTATTATTGCCGGTTTCTATAATATGGAGTAATGTGATCTCGGAATTATAAATTTCTGAAAATTTCAAAAGTCGCTGAAATGAAGGCATGTTTGCTTTGATATCATCATAAGCATAGACAATGTTATCGATGGATTTATTGATCACATTTTGAGGAATCGCAAGAACAGGAACCGGTGAATTCTCAATAAGACTTGCAGTATTACTTCCAAGTATCAGTTCAGTCAACCCGCTGGCACCATGGGTTCCCATGATAACGATATCAATGTTGAATTCATCTACAATTGATAATGCTTCATCCACAACAAGTCCCTGCGATACGATAGCTTCGACTTCAAACAGATTTTTACCTGTATCGTCTTTATTACAGTCTAATATTCTTTTTCTTAATTCCTCAAGATTTTCTTTAGCTGATTTTTCTTCTTCCTGATATGCTGAAAGATAGATCTCTGCTGGCATATTCGGGTCAACTAACTGTACGCTGTATGCATGAAATAAAATTAGTGTACCGTTAGTTTTTTTTGCAATATCAATCGCAAAGTTCAGGGCATTATCCGCATTCTGCGAAAAGTCTGTAGGGAATAGAATATTTTTCATGGCTGATTATAGTTTTATGAAAATTCTTAAAAATAAAGCTTTTTTACAATTGAATAATTTTTAACAATCAATTCGGATAAATACGCATCAAAACTATTATTTGGTATGATATGATTTATAGTATAAAATAGTTAGAAAAATACTTTTGTTTTTTCACAAATTTCGTCAATTCTTTTTTAACCGTATTGTGCGAAAACATATTAATTGACTATTGCCGCAACCTTTAGTTTGCGTTGTAAATTGATTCCAATATGAATATTACCGAGTACCAAATTAATTTTATAATACAGGAAATTCTGTTTTTAAAAAGAATACAGATCCAATTCTCATTAGCCAAAGATTGGATATATAACTCTCAGGTCTTATTTGAAACGGAGTTTCAATTTCAAGTTCGTACCTAATCTGGAGATTGGGAACGAGCAAGTATGTTAGATAAAAAATATTTTGAAACTGATATTTCAAAAAAGTAAATTTAATCTCTTTTACAAAATTAAAAATAAAACTGATATATATCATCCATTAATATTTTATAAAACATTATTTTAAACAAAAATAAATCAATAAATTTTATTCAATAAATTAAATATAGAAAATGAAAACTTTACTTACTGTTTTATGCATAGTTTTGATTTCAGGGATAACATCTGCTCAGACATATCAGGGAAATACAGAATCTGAAATTACTAAAAATGCAAAATATCTAAAAGATCTTAAAAAGCTTAAAGATCTAAAAGATCCAAAAATTACTGAAGACAATAAAGGAATCAAAGATCCGGATGAAACTGAAGAAGATGGTACCGGAAAAGTATGGGGACTAGCATTTGGTGATTATTATTATAAAACAGGAGGTGATTCGACCATTTCACTTTTGGATTATACTAATTATCCTAAAGATTATAATTCTTTTGATTTCAGAAGAATATATCTGGGCTATGATCATAATATAAGCAAGTATTTCTTTGCAAGATTTGTTCTTGCTTATGACGGAAATGATGTACTGCCTAATCTAAAAAATGCAGTACTAGTGAAGGATGCTTATCTGGCTTGGAAAGAAATATTCACAGGTTCGACTCTAACGATCGGATTACAGGGGACACCATCTTTTGGTTTTATTGAAGAGAAAATCTGGGGTTACAGATCTGTAGAAAAGACAATTATGGATCAAAGAGGAATTGCAGGCTCAAGAGACTTAGGAGTTATGCTTAACGGTAATTTCGATGAGAAAAAAAATTACGGATATTACTTTATGATAGCAACAGGCTCAGGTATAAGGAAAGAAATAAACAAACATAAAAAGTTTTATGGAATGCTGTCAGGGAATTTTGCAGATAAGAAAGTAACAGCAGACATCTATGCAGACTTTGAAAATGTAAACGACAATAATGACAGATATACTTTTAGTTCTTTTCTTGCTTATTCAGTGGAATCATTTTCAATAGGACTGGAAGGTTTTTTTCAGAGGAATAAAATATTCAGTTCGGTCACAACTAACACCGATCCAATGGGAATAAGTTTATTTGCAACGGGAAATATATCAGAGAATAAATTCAGATTTTTTTCTAGAGTTGATTATTATAATGATAATTCTTCAACTGCCCAGAAAGGATTCAATCAGTATTTTGTAACGGCTGGTTTAGATTACATGCCTCATAAGAATGTCCATTTAATGCCGAATATATGGCTGAATGCATATTCACAAAAAAATCCTTCTTCATCTGGAAGAAAGACAGATGTGGTTCCGAGGATTACATTCTCATATGATTACAGATAATGAATAAATTTATTTTTTCTATATAAAAAAATACACCGAACTAAATGACTTTTATAAATATTTTTTAAAAATTTAATTTACTATATATAGTAGAATACATTTATGGAATAGTAAAAGTTTTTACTGTTATTTCCTGTCCGGTTGAGGCAGAGCCTGAAAAATTTGTAGAAGCTCCATTTAGTATTACTCTTGTATTAAAAGATTTCGTAACTCCTGAAAAATGCATTACCTTTATTTCATAATTTCCGGAAGGAATTGTATTGTTTAGACTAAAGATATTTTCAATTGCATTTCCTGTCTGATTGATCCAGTCTCTGTCGAGAGCAAAGTCAGGAGAACTTGTATTCTGCCAGCTAATATGCAGATTATCGGGTCCGTATAAATGCAGATCCAGATCAGCAGTACTGCCAGAAGAATTATACCAGGTTAATGTTGCCTGAAACAAACCTGATCCAAAAGGAATTGTAGGATTTGGCCAACCGCCAGTACCGCCAGGTCTTCCCAAAACCCAGGTTCCGCCCACTGGAAGGGTAAAAGGAACATAAGTTACTGCATCATATGTAGACCAGCCTATAAAATTTAGTGGTTCAGATACAGTAACACTAGCCGGTAAAGTATAAGTATATATTTGCTGATCAGAACCCTGACAAACGCTTTTTGATACCCAGAATTCAATTACACCCTGAGGAACTATTGCTTTGGTTTTCCCTGTCGGACATCCAAGAAAGAACGGTCCCATATATGTAGCACCGATAAATCCTCCTGAAAAAAGACTTAGCTGTTCAGGTTTCTCAAGCACTGCACTTTTTACCGTTAATATAAAATTTGTCCATATTTCTTGATGATCAAATTCACATCCTCCCTGTCTGAAATCTGACATTGAATTGTCAGCCGAAACCTTTTTTGTCAAAACAAAATATCCAAGAAGAAGGACATCCACACCAATTCTTCTACCAGCAGTATCAATAGCAGATGCAGGAACGATCTTCCAATCCTGAGTTACATCTGAATAATACATAACCTCCAGGTTCTGTGGCGAAGAATGATCAGATGCAGGGAAATAGATCTGTACAGGATTTCCAAAATAAAATGCCTCAGGACCTGCCTTCAGATATTTTCCTACGACTGTATTGCCTGAAGGAACCGGGCTAATTCCGCTTTCAATGGATGTAGAAGTATTCATAGAAAAAATAACTGTTCCTGAATTTCCATTTTGCAGTCTTGGTACAGTCTCATTTTTAATTACAATGCTGAATCCGTCATAGTCAAATGAACCATTTTCTCCGGATGTAAATGACTTTGTTCCGCCTGTACTAACGGGATCATTTGTCACCGGCTCAGTAGGATTTGAGTCGTCGCAGGAATTCAGACTAAGTAAACTTATCATCATTAAGGTATAAATAAAACAACTTTTTAATTTACTCATAATTTTAATGCAGATTTTTAAATTTGTTAAAAATTATATTTTATGTCAAAAATAAACCCAATTAAAAAAATAAGCAAAGAGAAATTTCCACAATTGTCCCATTTAAATTTAAGAACAATATTATGCCAACATTTAAAAAATTAGATTTTGAATAGTTTTTTTACTATTTTTATCAGAATATTTATTAAATTGTCCCATAAAACAGGAAGTATATAATTAAATCTGGTATAAAAAATAAAGACGAAAGTAATTTTCAAAAAAATAATATAATACAACTTCTTAAATTATTTTCTCCTATAGAAATGAGGAAGTTTGAAAAATTCATTCTCTCAACTGTTCATAATAACAGAAGTGAACTAATAGTTTTTTTAAAAGAGTTAAAAAAATATTATCCTGAATTCAATCAAAAAAATTTCACAAAGCAAAGAATATATGATTCGATTCATTCTGGAAAAATGTATAAAGACGATGTAATGAGAAGGCTTAGCAGTAATCTCTTCAGGTTAGGAGAAAACTTTATTTCTTTTATCATGTCTGAAAAGGATAAGTTTAATTATGAAAAGAATCTTCTTGAATTTTATTCAATCAGGAAATCAGACAAATTTTTCCTTAATCATCTTGAAATAATTGAAGAATTAACTGAAGAACAGAATTACAGAGATGGTCAGTATTTTTACAATAAAAATATTATTAATGAAATTGAACGTAAATATATGCAGAAGTTTGATCCGACATATAAGAAATCCGGATACGAAAAACAAATAATCAATTTATGGAAATATACACTTACAGAACTTCAGAGAGTATATGCATTTGCAGAATATGAGATATATTTTTTTAATAAAAATTATGATCTGAAATATTTAGAAACATTGATCGATATTTCCGAGCGCTCTGATTTTATGAATTCAGAAACAGTAGAAATGTATTGTTTAAGTCTAAAATTATATGGTAATAAGAGTGATGAGATCACATTTTTAAGATTAAAAGATCTGATTGAAAAAAATATTTCATTTTTTCCAAAGGAAGAATGTTTTAATTTTTACATACACCTTATTAACTACTGTAACATTACAGAATTGAAGGAAGGGAAAAGCACTGTAAAGGTAAAATTTGATCTTGTTCTTAAAATTGTCGAATACGAACTTATGTGCATAAATGGATACATTGACCCCGGCTGGTTTCGGGGGATATTTTTTATGGCATTCAATGCAGGTGAGATCGGATTTGCCGGAAAATTTCTTGATAAATATAAAACTTTTCTCACTGGAAAAGACTGTGTGAATATAGTCAATCATGCATATGCACAGCTTTCAATTTTTAATAAAGATTATGATAATGCACTGAAATTTCTGGAATCAGCGTCCTATAAACATATAAATGACAAATGGATGATAAAAAATATGTATTTGAAAATATTTTATGAGACAGGTAAATATGAAGAATTTAAATACTGTACTGACAGTATAAAGCATATGATAAAGGAAGAAGGATCCTGGAATGATAACCTTATCATCCCAATCCGGAATTTTATGAAGATCAGTACCAAACTATTTAGAGCCAGACTTGGTGAGTTGAATATTTCTGCAGATGAGATCAAAAAAGAAATTCTAAACACGAAAGTGATTGGAAGAAACTGGCTGATATCTAAAGCCGATGAGCTTGAAAATCCTGCTTGATAATTCCCAAATTAAAGTAAAACCCTATTGTTACAATCTACAAAGAATCTTTTGAGAACATTTCCTTACCTGATGGTGAAATTCCCATTTTAGAACTTCTTCCTTTTTAAAACAAAAAACTATTTCAAACCTCTATATTAGAATACAAAGGTTTACTTTTAGGTTGAAATAAAAACCTATAATAGTTAAGTTATAAATCTTAACCATACGGTTAATCTATTTAGTTAACAATAAGATCTGAATTGAAAAAATTAAAAGACAGAAAGACTGAAGAAAGGATACTTGAGTCAGCAAAAAAGGTATTCTATAATAAGGGAATAGACGGCGCAAGAATGCAGGAGATAGCAAATGAAGCGAACATTAATAAAGCTATGCTTCATTATTATTTCAGAAATAAGGAGGCATTATTTGATGCGGTTTTTGCTGAAGCTTCGCAGATAATTTTCCCTCAGGTAAATGAACTGCTAAATATTGAAATGCCATTGTTTGAAAAAATAAGACAATTTTCGGATAAATACATTTCACTTCTGTCTGAAAATCCCGTTATACCGGTCTTTGTAATAAAAGAAATGAACAATAATCCTGAAAAATTCATAAAAGCATTTTCTAATAAATTAAAAATCAAACCGGATATTTTTATCAAACAAATTAAAAAGGCTGAAAAGTCAGGTGAAATAAAACCGATCGATCCGATGCAGCTTTTCATAAATTTAATCTCACTCTGTATATTTCCTTTTCTCGCAAGACCGCTTATTATAAATGTGTTCGGATTGGATGAGACCGGATTTAAAAAATTTTTGAATAAGAGAAAAAAGGAGATTCCTGAATTTATTATTAACTCCATACGAAAAATAAAATAATAAAATTGTATAAATATTAAAAAAATGAATAAAAATACTTTGAAGATCCTAATCAGTTCAATTTTTCTGATAATAATATCAGTCTCAGTATTTTCCGGATGTGAAGAAGAAGTGGATACAAATGCCATATCAGGGTCAGGAAATATCGAAGCTACAAATATTGTGATAAGCTCGAAGACTCCCGGACAAATAAAGGAAATTTATGTGAAAGAAGGTGACATGGTGAGGACAGGTGATGTACTTTTCCTGATAGATCATGATCTGCTTGATATACAACTGAGGCAGGCATTGGCGGCAGTCGAGCAGGCAGATGCGCAGCTCAAACTTCTGCAGCAGGGTGCGAGAGCTGAAGATATAAGTATCGCTGAAGATAATGTCAGGGCTGCAGAAATTAATCTAAGGCAGGCGGAAACGGATTTGCAAAGAATGAAAAATCTTGTAAGTGAAAATGCAGCTACCGTCAAAAATCTGGAAGATGCAGAATTGATATACGATCTGAGAGAAAATCAACTTAGTACTGCTGAAGAAAATCTGATGAAAGTAAGAACAATTATTAGAAGAGAAGAGGTTGAATCTGCTGCGGCAAATCTGAAAAGATCTCAGGCGAATGCAGATCTGATAAGAAAAAATATTGAAGACTGTAAAGTAAGTTCACCACTTGAAGGAATTATTACCAAAAAACTTGCAGAACCTGGTGAATTTGTAACTACCGGATCTTCCATTCTGAATGTAGCTGATTTGAAAGTAGTAGACCTGTTCATTTATGTAACTGAAGCCAAACTCGGGAAAATAAAACTTGGCCAAAAAGCTGAAATTACAAACGACACATATCCGGAGAAAAAATATACAGGAGAAGTAATTTATATCTCACCTGAAGCTGAATTTACCCCAAAGAATATTCAGACAAAAGAAGAGAGAACTAAACTTGTCTTTGGAATTAAAATAAGAATTCCGAATGCATCCTATGAACTGAAATCAGGAATGCCTGCTGATGCAAATATAATTTTAAACTAAAAAATTATGAATGAATCAGCTATAGAAGTTAAAAATGTTACAAAAATATTCGAAGAGGTATCTGCATTAGATAACATCAGTTTTAAGGTCAGAAAAAATACAATATTCGGATTGGTGGGACCTGACGGTGCAGGCAAAACTACTATGATAAGAATTATGTGCGGTCTGCTGAGAGCTGATTCGGGAGAAGTTGATTTCACAGGTCTTGATCTAGGTGAAGGTAAAAAAAAAAGTATAATCAAAAATGAGATAGGTTACTTGTCACAAAAATTCAGTTTGTACACTGATCTGACTGTAGATGAAAATATTCAGTTCATAGCTGACATTCATGGAGTAAAAGACTTTGAAAAAAGGAGAGATGAGCTGCTTCACTTCACGCGGTTAAAAGATTTTCGGCATTTCCAGGCGGGAAAACTTTCGGGAGGGATGAAGCAAAAACTTGCTCTAGCATGCACGCTGATTTACAGACCAAAAATAATTTTCCTTGATGAACCAACCACCGGTGTAGATCCGGTTTCGCGCAGAGAATTCTGGGTCATACTTTCCGGACTGCTGAAAGAAAATATTACAATCCTGATCTCGACTCCTTACATGGATGAAGCTGAAAGATTTAATTATATAGTCATGATGAATAACGGTAAAGTAATTTCTGAAGGCACTCCGACTGATATAAAATCTTCACTCAAATTGGCTATCATGGAAGTCGTCTGCAGCCCTGTCAGAGATGCATATAAAATTTTAAAGAATATTGAAAATTCGGATATACAAATGTTTGGCGACAGACTGAATATTGTTTTTAAGGGAAAGTCTATGGAACTGGAAGAGATCTCAGTTTTACTTAAAAAAAATAATATTGAAATTGATGATATACGGATGAAGCTTCCTTCGTTGGAGAATGTATTTATTGAATTAATGGAAAATGATAATGATGAATCGGATGGACAATAAAAAATCAATTGAAGTAAAAAATCTGACAAAAAAGTTCGGTGACTTTACTTCAGTAAATGATATCAGCTTTGACGTTTATAAAGGAGAGATATTCGGTTTTCTTGGTGCTAATGGTGCAGGAAAGTCCACGACTATTAAAATGCTGTGTGGAATACTTGAGCCGACTTCAGGTGATGCACTTGTTAGTGGCTTCAGTATTGATAAAGAACCTGACGATGTAAAAAGGAATATCGGTTATATGTCACAAAAATTTTCTCTTTACGGTGATCTTACAATTGATGAAAATCTTAATTTTTTCGGAGGGATATATGGACTTCAGGGAGAGGCACTGGAAAAAAGAAAAGCATGGGCTTTAAAAATTTCAGGATTAGAAGACAGAGAAAATACTTTGACATCAAATTTATCAGTCGGCTTTAAACAAAGACTGGCACTTGGTGCTGCTGTCATGCATGAGCCGAAGATAGTTTTTCTTGATGAGCCAACAGGCGGAGTGGATCCGATCTCAAGAAGAAAGTTCTGGGATCTGATACATGAAATCTCCGAAAAAGGAACGACTGTTTTTGTTACTACACATTACTTAGATGAAGCTGAATTCTGCAACAGGATCATTCTCATTAATGCAGGTAAATTAATTGCAGCGGGTAGTCCGGCTGAGCTGAAAGAAGAATACATTGACAGCACTGTACTTGAAATAGACTGTCCTGATGCTTTTAAAGTAATTGAAAAATTAGCAAAAGAAGATTACACACAAAGCGTTTCTGCATTTGGAAATTCGATCCATCTCATTTTAAAAAAAAAATATTCCAAAGGGGATAAAGAGCTTGAAGCATTAAAAGATATAATTGCAGATACAACAGGCGGCAGAGATAATGTCAGGATAGAAGTAATTATACCTTCACTCGAAGATGTATTTTTAAACTTACTTGAAAAAAGAGAATAATGATTAATGTTCAATGTTCAATGTATAATGTTCAATTTTTAATTTTTAATTTTTAATGTTTAGAAGGATATTATCAATAACGGTGAAAGAGTTCAGGCAGATATTCAGGGACAAAAGTTCACTGCTGATAATTTTTTTACTGCCGGTTGCATTACTTGTACTTTTCGGATATGCTATTACTACAGATGTAAATAATGTAAAGATAGGAGTATTCGATAAGGATAATTCTGCTATGTCAAGGGATTTCATTAACAGTCTTAATGCTTCTTCATACTTTACAATTACAGAACAGATAAGATCGGACATTGAAACTAATCAGTTATTAAATTCAGGTAAGATATATGCAGCACTTGTGATTCCAGTTAATTTTGAGAAAGATCTTTTGTCTGACAAGGAAGTAAAGATACAGTATATAGTTGATGGAGTGGATGCAAGTACTGGTGGTATAGTGCAGAATTATCTGACAGCAGCTACAGGTCAGTTCAATAATAAAATTACACAGCAAGAACTTTCTCTTAAAGGAATTAAGCCTGTCCTGCCTTTGAATGTAGAGACACAATTTTGGTATAATAAAAGTCTTGATTCGACTTTATATTTCATACCCGGACTTATAGCAATGATACTGATAATTATTTCTGTTATACTCACTTCTATATCACTTGTCAGAGAAAAAGAATTCAGCACTATCGAACAGATAAGAGTGTCACCGGTGACACCGCTTCAGCTTATACTTGGAAAAATAATTCCCTATCTGATACTATCGCTGCTGATCGCTGTAAGCATAATATTTATGGGATATATTTTATTCGGGGTAGAAGTGAAAGGAAGTTATGCAGACCTGTTTCTTGGTACAGCTTGTTATTTACTAGCCACACTGAGTATGGGAGTTTTTGTTTCGACTATTGCAGATTCGCAACAAGTAGCATTTCAGATCTCACAGCTTATATCTCAACTGCCTACATTAATCTTATCCGGATTCATTTTTCCAATCGAAAGTATGCCTTATGCAATTCAATTACTTACGAATATTACTCCGGCAAAATTCTTTATAGTTATTTTAAGAAATATACTTATTAAAGGAACGGACATCTCGGTTTTTTATGAACAGATAGTTTACCTAATAATATTTGCTGGTATTTTTATTTTAATCTCGGCTATCAGGATAAAGAAGGAGGAAGTCGGATGAGAATTATTAGGTTATTTATAAAAAAAGAATTCAAACAATTTTTCAGAGATCCGAAAATGTTTGTAATGGTACTTATTGCTCCGGTGATACAGCTTATATTTCTTGGATATGCAGCAAACCGAGATCTATATTTTGTTGATACTGCAATTTATGATATGGACAGATCATCAACGAGCAGAGAACTGATAAGAGATCTGGAAGGCTCGGGATTTTTTATTATAAAAGAATTCAATACAAATTATGAAGAACTACAGTCTGCAATTGACAAGGGAACTGTACTCTGCGGAATTGTGATACCTGATGATTTTGAAAGGAAAATTCTCAGTAAAAGAACGGCTGACATTCAGATAATTTTTGACGGTTCTGACGGCGGGAAAGCCGGTATTGCTTCAGGTTATGTTGCGAATATTCTTAACAGCTTTTCTGCAGAAGTTTCTTTAAATATTCAGGAACGCTCGGGCTTGAAAAGATCACTGGCTGGAATGATGATTCCGGAAACTCGAGTCTGGTATAATCCGAATCTGACTACCAGAAATTTTATGCTGCCAAGTATAGTCGGTCTGATCCTTATTATAATTACTATTAATATGACTTCACTCGCAATTGTAAAAGAGAGAGAAATCGGGACACTTGAGCAGCTTATTGTCACACCCATCAGACCCTATCAGATGATCATAGGAAAACTTGTGCCATTTTTATTACTAGGATTCATAGCTATAATACTTGTCCTTTCTGTTATGAGATTTTGGTTTGGAATAGAAGTAAAAGGAAGTCTGGCACTGCTATTTTTCTCTTCATTTATTTTTATGCTGTCATCTCTCGGTCTCGGTCTGTTCGTATCTACAATCTCAAGAACTCAGCAGCAGGCGATGATAACTTCGGCTTTTCTTGTGATAATGCCGATGATCTTTTTGTCGGGATTTACTTTCCCGATTGACAGTATGCCCAAGGGAATTCAATATGTAACACATATTATCCCGCTTAAATATTTTATTATAATAATCAGAGGCATAGTATTAAAAGGTCTTGGATTTTATGATCTCTGGAAGGAACTGCTGGTGCTGTTTCTCATGGGTGTCTTTATTCTTGCAATAAGTTCAAACAGATTTCAGAAAAAGCTTGAGTAGATGCAGATTTACTTCATTATCCGCAGAGTCCGAAGAGCACGTGACTCTGCTGGAACAAAAGATTCCAGAAGAAACTTGAGTAGATGCAGTATTAATTTATATTTATTTTTTTTGAAACTTCATTGGCAATATATTTATTTATAAGTATCATTAAAATTATTCCTGAGATATAAAATTAAAAACCTTTATGAAAAAAAATATTACTCTTTTCAGTTTATTTTTTACAATCATTTGTAATATCACTTTCGCAATTCCTTCCGGTCATAACGAACACATTAAAACAGATCAGTTTGGTTACAGACCTGGCGATAAAAAAATTGCCGTGATCAGCAATCCCGTAACAGGTTATAATAATATCGATCCATTTACACCCGGAAGTAATTATCAGTTGAGAAAATGGGAAGACGATGTAGTTGTGTATTCAGCAGCGATAATTCAAATGTACAGCGGATCTACCCATCTCCAGAGCGGTGACAAAGTATGGTGGTTTGATTTTTCAAATGTTACTTCGCCTGGTTCCTATTATGTTTATGATTCTGTTAATAATGCTGCTTCATATAGAATCGAAATAAATCCGGGAGTTTATAATGAAGTTTTAAAACAAGCTATGCGGGTTTTTTATTATCAGCGCTGTGGAGTTCCAAAGTCAGCACCTTATGCACAAACAGGCTGGACTGATACTCAATGTCACAAAGGAACACTTCAGGATACTGACTGCCGTCTTTACAATAATACTAATGTCTCAACTTCAAAAGATCTGTCAGGCGGATGGCATGATGCAGGGGATTATAATAAATATGTGAACTTTACTTTTGAAGCAGTGACGGATCTGCTGCTTGCATATAAAGAGAATCCTGAAATTTGGGGAGATGATTTTAATATTCCCGAATCGGGAAATGGAATTCCTGACATTCTTGATGAAATAAAATATGAACTCGACTGGCTGCTTAAGATGCAGAATTTAAATGGATCAGTACTTTCAATAGTAGGTGTAAATAATACTATGTCGACAAGTCCGCCGTCTGCAGATATTGCTCATCGAATTTACGGTCCGGCAAATACTTCTGCTACATTCAGCGCGGCTTCCATTTTTGCACTGGCAGCAATTCAGTTTGAAAATATCGGTCAGACTGCATTTGCAAATACATTGATGAATGCAGCTGTAAACGCCTGGAACTGGGGAGTCGCAAATCCTAATATTACTTTTTATAATTCAGGTGTGATAGGAGCCGGTGAACAGGAAGTGGACTCTTATGAAAGACTTGTCAGAAAGATGTCTGCTGCAGTTTTTTTATATCATCTCACAGGAAATTCTGTTTACAAAACTTTTGTCGAAAGTAATTACACACAGATACATATGCTGCAATGGAGCTATGCATATCCGTTTGAATGCGGTGCACAGAATATGCTGCTGTATTTTTCTTCACTTAGCGGAGTGTCTGCTTCAATTGCGAATACTGTCAAAAGTGTTTATAAAAATTCCATGAAGACAAACAATGCCGATAACCTGCCGGCATATCTGAATAAGACAGATGCTTACAGAGCATACATTTCAAATCAGAATTATACATGGGGCAGCAATACAACAAAAGGCCGACAGGGGGTTATGTTTAAAAATATGATCACATATAAATTAGATACGCTGAGTAATACTGATTATAAAAATGCAGCTTTAGGATTTGTAAATTATTTCCACGGAGTAAATCCGACTGCATTCTGCTATATGACAAACATGATTAGCAGCGGTGCAGAAAATTCCATAAATGAAATTTATCATGCATGGTTTGAAGACGGCAGTGCTTTGTGGGACAGAGTCGGCACTTCTGTTTACGGACCTCCGCCGGGTTTTGTACCGGGAGGTGTAAATCCCAGCTATGCGCTTGATTACTGTTGTCCTTCTGGTTGCGGCGGCAGTAATGCTCTATGTAATACTTCTCTTGTTACACCGCCACTTTCACAGCCGATACAGAAATCATACAGAGACTGGAATACAAGCTGGCCTCAGAATTCATGGACAATTACCGAACCCGGTATTTATACTCAAGCTGCTTATGTACATAATCTTTCGGCATTTATTGAGTCACCGGCAACTGTTGATCTGAAAGTGATAGTACAGGGATTGTATTCTCAGATAAATAATAAACTCAATCTTCGTGATACTGTAAAGTTAATTCTTCGATACGGAACTTCTCCTTATCTAAAAAGCGATTCGGCAATTTCAATAATTGATTCGGTTTCTTTTACAGGTAGTTTTAATTTCAATAATTTGCTGTCAGGTTCATTTTATTTTGTCAGCATCCATAGAAACTCGATCGAAACATGGAGCAATACGCCACAGCTTCTTAGTTCAGGTACATCAGTAAGTTTTGATCTTACAAACAGTTCTTCAAAAGCTTTCGGAAATAATCTGATACAGATTAGTAATGCTCCGGACAGATTTGCAGTCTACAGCGGAGATATTGATCAGGATGGTGCTATTGATGTGTCCGACGGAAGTATTACAGAGAATGATGCTTATGCTTTTATTTCAGGAAATGTTATTACAGACCTGAACGGTGACGGAATTGTAGATATAGGAGATGTTGTATTTGTTGACAATAATGCTGCTAATTTTATAACAGTATTAAAACCTTAAGAATATTTTTATTCAAAATTCAGTTAAATATGAAGATCAATAAATTTTGTTCTTAAAAAAATTAATATAGTTATTTTGACAGATTCTCAAGTTTGATCCTTTCCTGAGGAGTGGTCATTACTATAAGTGTATCACCATTATTAATGATCAATTCAGAATCCGGATTGAATTGTATCTCATCTCCGTTTTTTAAAGCTATTAATAAGGTATTTTTAAATTCACGGATCTTTAGATCACGAATTCTTTTTCCGAAATAGCTTTCATTTATATCAACCTGTTCTATTCTCAAAAATTTACTTTTCCCTTTCATCATCTCATCAAGTACTTGTGCAACAACCGGTCTGAACATTTCTGAAGCCATGCGCACACCGCTGATGTAATAAGTAGAAACAACTTTGTCGGCACCTGCCAATTTAAGTTTATCAAGATTAGAATGATTATTACACAATGCAACTATCAATAATTCCGGATTGAGTCTTCTGGCTGAAAGACAAACAACCAGATTTAAATTGTCGTCAGTTGTAGTTGCAAATAGACCTCTGGCATTCATGATCCCGCTTTTAATGAGAGTATCGTCATTTGTAGCATCACCTTCTACAATTATTTCCTTTGGATAATTCAGAGAAGTCTTTTTAATAATCTCAGGATCCAGATCAATGAACACACTGTCTCTTTGGGTTTGTGTCAACTCTTCCATAAGATGAACAGAATGCCTCCCAATGCCGCATATAATATAATGATTTTCTATTTTTTTTTAATAAACTTTCCATTTTTCGTTTTTTATAAGATTCTTTTAATTGTCCTTCTACTACAATTGCTGAAATAGATGTTACAAAATAAGTTAACAGACCTATACCTGCAAAGGCTAAAAAAACTGTAAGTACTCTTGCGTTTGGATAGTGTGCCTGGTCTATTACCTCACTGTAACCAATTGTTGTAATTGTGATGACTGTTAAATAAAAACAATCAAACATAGGATACTTCATTCCTGTTAAATACCAGTATCCGAATGTACCCGTCATTAGTATTAACAATAACCCAATTGCTGTCTGAAAAAGTCTTCTGCTCAATGATAAATTGATTTAGCTAAATTTATAAATCTTATTGTCTATTTTAAATTGAAATTTGAATATCAATAATAATATCCATTTTCTATTTTAGATAAATTTTTTTCATATGAAAAACAAAACTTCCGAATCCACAGAAATAGATCTACTTGTTAAAGAAATGAAATATCTAAATAAGATCACACAGAGTATTTCAGAGATCAAACCTCTTGATTTACTTTTGAGTGAAATTATGGAAAGCTGTAAAACATTGATGAACGCAGAAGCAAGCTCTCTTCTCATTTATAATGAAGAAGAGAATATTCTTTTCTTTGAGGTAGCAACAGGTGAGAAAAGCAGTGAGGTAAAAAAGATCATATGTAAAATGGGGGAGGGGATTGCCGGATGGGTTGCACAGAAACGAGAGCCTCTTTTGATTGACGACTGTTATAAAGATGAAAGATTTAATCCTGAGTCTGATAAAAAAAATAATTTTATTACCAGATCGATGATCTGCGTTCCTATGATTCATAAGGAAAAACTTGTAGGTGTAATACAGGTAATTAATAAAAGGAATGAAGATTATTTTTCCGAAAGAGATCTTATGCTTTTTAAAATACTAGCTTCACAATGCGCAGTTGCTATAGAAAATGCAAAACTACTGGAAATTCAGATCGAGCAGGAAGCTTTGAATCGTGAACTGAAAACTGCGAGAGAAATTCAGCAAAATCTGCTTCCTGTAAAACTACCTGAGTTTAAAGATCTTGACATAGCTGCAAAACTAATACCCGCAAAAGAGATTGGCGGAGATTATTATAATGTTTTTGAGATATCTGAGGATAAGACTTTGTTTATTATTGCTGATGTTACGGGGAAGAGTATTTCAGCGGCATTGATCGTTTCAACGATCTATTCTGCGGTGATCACTTATTTTGACCAGAATGAAGATAAGTTTGAGTTAAAAGACTTTGTGAATTGTCTTAACAGAATATTATTACAGTCGACTACTGCAGAAAAATTTGCTACTGCCTGGTTTGGGCTGTACGATCATTCTGCAAAAACTCTTGAAAGTGTTAATGCCGGACATAATGTTACTTATGTATTTGATTCAAAAGGAGAATTATCTGAATTGAAAACAGGGGGATTATTTCTTGGAAGTTTTGATCTGGAATATAATTCAGAATCAGTTTCTCTTGATACGGGAAATGTTGTATTCTTTTTTACAGACGGTGTGAATGAAGCGATGGATTCTGAACTGAATCAGTTCGGAGACGAAAGGCTTGAAAAACTTATTAGGAGAAATCTCAAAAATAGTGCGGATTTTATTTTGAAGGACCTTCTAAACGAAATTGATAAGTTTGCCGGTGATGCTGATCAAAGTGACGATATTACATGCGGGGTGATAAAAGTTCTATAGTAAAAATGAGCATAAAAGAAATTTCCCTTATGCTCAATAATTATCTTAAAATTATTTTAACGGTTCCTGAAATTTGTATATGGTTTATATGTAGTGTTATACTTTTTTGTACTTGTCTTTGATCTTTTATATGATGACTTTTTTTTACTATATTTTTTAGAACTGTATTTTTTCTTGCTGTATTTATTTGTTGAACATTTCTTCTTCAGGTTATAATAAAGCTGTTTGTAACTGGTTTTTTTCTTGCTGTACTTTTTTCCGGCTGATGAAAGCCTGCTCTTTCGTTTTGTATATTTCTTCCTGTAAGTTACTTTCTTTACTTTGCCTTTCAAAACATCTACTTCTTTCTGAAGTCTGTCATACTTTTCTTTTACAATATCCACATCCTGTGACAGATCAAGATTTTCTGCTTTGACATCTTTTAAAACCAGGCTATCTTTAATATTTGTCTTATATGAGTCATAATACAAATATCCAAGAACACCGATTATAACAATCAATAGCGAAAAAATACCGATCTGTAATTTGGATAATTTTCTTATTTGGTTCATTTTCTTAAATTAATTTTTTATGGAAAATTTTTATCTGCTTACGGGTAAACTAAAATTTGGTTTAGTAAAAGTAATATTTTGAATAGTTAATAACAAACAATAAAAATATTTATTTTCTAATTGTCATACCGGGAGTTAAAAATGTGAATCTAATTAGAATAAAATTTAAAATATTTTCGTCTCCGCAGAGTCTCGCGCTCTTCGGACTCTGCGGGTAAGAACTATTTACTTCACCAACGATAACTTCTTCGTCTGAACAAAATCTCCAAAACTCAATTTATAAAAATAAACTCCGCTTGCAAGATCACTGCCGTTGAAAATGTCAGTGTAATAACCTGCCTGCTTGAATTCATTCACAAGTGTCTTTACTTCTCTGCCTGAATTATCAAATACTCTCAAATTCACAAAGCCATTTTCAGAAAGTCTGTATGATATATTTGTAACAGGATTGAATGGGTTTGGATAGTTTTGGAGAAGTTCAGATGTTTCGGGAATTCCGATAATTACTTCATTTGTAAGTTCATGATATTCAAAATTACCATTGAAGTCGATCTGCTTAAGTCTGTATTTATATTTTCCTGATGCAAGATTTTTGTCGTCATAGCTATAATTTTTTTCCTCATTAGAATTCCCTGAGCCGTTTATAAATTCAATCTTTTTCCATACTTCCTGAACTTCATTTGAATTATCAACTCTCTGTATTTCAAAGCCTGAATTATTCTGCTCCTGCGAAGTAGTCCAGATAAGTTTTACTGAATTCAGATTTATGCTTGATGTAAATGAAGAAAGGTCGACAGGTAAAGGTGAATCGCCGTTGAGAAGGATTAAAACCTTAGTGTCCCCATAATAAATAATTGCCATGTCTATATCCCCGTCATTGTCAAAATCTCCGGATGCTGCTTTAGATCCCCAGGAAGGATTTTCAATTATAAAAGAAGGAATGAAGTCACCGGTTCCATTATTAATATAGTTGGAAAAAACACCATAATAATTAACACATATATCTATAAATCCATCTCCATTTGCATCAAAGTCTATTGAATTACTAAATGGAAACAAATATCCTGCATCAGAATATGTTGCATTGCCATTATTTTTTAATTTTAAAAAAGGTGAAGTAATATCTATAAAACCATCTCCATCAAAGTCAAATGATTTTGAATCTCCTGCACTAAAAATATATGGTCCACCTCCATTAAAAGAATCAAAAATAGTTTGAACTGTAAAATCTCCTGTTCCAATATTAGTAAGTTGATTAAAGCTTTTGCATAAATCGTATCCTGTAATACTATTTCCTCCTACATATCCACTGATTGACATTATGTCAATACTACCATCATTATTAAAATCATTAAATGAAAGGTTGTCTGTATAATTTCCGGATGTAAAACATAGACCAGAAAGTAAATAAGATTGTGTCTGATTAAAAATTCCATTATTATTAAATGCAGTCTTTACTTCGCTCGCATTTATAAAATATGCAAAATCCAAAAATCCATTTCCTGTAAGATCATCATAACCCCATACACTTCCCGGAAAGGTTGAAAATAAATTGAAGTTTCCCAAACCGTCGTTTTTATAATAAAAAATAGTACTATCGTAAGTTAATAGTATATCTAAGTCATTGTCATTATCAGCATCAAAAATTTCCGGCCACCCCTGATTATTTAAAGTTGAAGATAGATTAAATAATGCATTACCATTATTTTTATAAATTCCATTATTGATCACTAAATCTAAATCTCCGTCAGCGTCTAAATCCCCTGATCTGATATTTCCATATGAAGTATTATTTATTTCTGAAGTCAATGTAAAAGTACCAGTACCTCCGAGTGCTTTTGCTCTGAATTTAAATACAAATGGCGAGATACTCTGATTTAAAATAGTTTTAATTCCAGATGTAATTGTTACACTGACGATCTCACCATTCTTAAATTCATTCACAGGATTAATAGTCAGTGAATTTGCAACTGAATTAAAATCCAATGATACAGGCATAAGTCCTGTCTGATATCCAAAGACTTTTACATTAGCAGAGGTCATTGTCGAGCCGTTCATTATCTGTTCGAATGAAATAACAATGTCAGATGATTTGACTACGCTGTTTGCATTCATAGGAGGTGAGACTGAGTTTATGAATTGGTTTATTGGAGTTGAATTTGCTGGGATTGAAAATAAAAAGCTGACTAATATTATTAATATTAAATTGTTTAGGTTTTTCATAACTACTCCATTATTTTTAAAGTTATAATTTATTTTTTTTATTAAGGACTTATTGTTCCTACGAGATTGGCTGAATTATTTCCAGCAATTGCAGCATCTGAAATATCAACTGCCATATCTCCATTTAAATCTGTATCTACATAGCCTGAAACAGAATAAAAAATATCATTATCTATTAATACTTCATCAGCAAAATCTATTAATTTATCATTATTCACATCACCTGAATATATACAAAATTCACTTCCTTTCAGAATTAAATTTCCTCCATATGCTTTTGAATATCCTGTGGTGAAATCATAAGAAGCGTCAGTTCCATTTGAAACTGAAATTGTACTGGCACTCCATGTTTCAAGTGAATTTCTGCCGGATATTGTCAGATAATAATTACCCGGAGCTACATGTGGAAAATTAAAATTTCCAAGAAAGGTTACAGAATCAATTACTGATTTAATTGCAGAGGCTATTCCATAAGGTGAGGTAGAATTTCTTAACTGTGAAGATAATGTATCCCTGATATTATGCTTTCCTGTTCCTGTATTTAAAAACCCCTCAACGGCACAATTTATATTTACTATAGAAGGAGGTCGCCACTCATTTAGATTATCAATACTCATTTTGTATAAATAAATGCTGAAATATTTCCCCTGCTTTATAGCATTATTTTCTGTTCCACAATAATTATCAGTATAATATCTGGAATGATGTAAAGTACTTTCTGATGCATAAAAATAAACAGAATCCTGAACTACATTTCCAATAGCAAATATTTGATTTATCGAATCATGTAATGCCAAAATTGGTTGACTATTGTTAGTTCTATACCAGTCTTCTCCATCGTCAGACCAGACTATTTCTACATCAACTGTATATTCGAGTGGGTCAGTAAACGGATAAGGATTATTTTCTCCTCCATTATTTCCAACTCTATACATTCCAACTATTCCCCACCAATCATTACCATTTCTAAATACCTGCATATAGTAAATCTGTGTTCTATAATCGGGGGATGAACTGTTCATATAATCATTTGTATCTACTTCCAAAACAATATTTCTTGCACTCCATTCTGAAGAATTTGGAAAGTAAGTGTCGTTTTTCATCAAAGCAATTTTTCTTACACCATCTCCATATGATATACAAGTTGGTGGATCATAAAATCCACAACAAGAAGGTTCAATATTGTAAGGTCTTACATATCCCCAATATTCCCCTGTGTCTTCATTCCAAATAAATGATTTATCTTCACCTAATTCCATTGTTTGTGAATTATTAGAAAAATTGAATCCCCCGTCAGTTGATTCAGATGTATTCATAAATGATGTTTGCATTATCCAGGTACCATAAGCCATATATAGTTTTGTTGAATCAGGTACTTTAACAATAGATTCTTCTGAAGGGACTATCACTCGTTGAGTATCTGACCAGGTTATTCCATAATCAATTGATCTTGCTAAATAATATTTATATCCTGCCGGATTTCTAATAACATAATACATTTTAAAAGTATCTTGTATGGAATTATCCTGATATTCAAATGGCATATATAAAAAAGGTAATCTTCCCCCATCTCCATTATGAGGAATTACTGCCGTTGGGTATTTTGTCGGATAAGGAAGCTGACTGTAAGTTTGAGAAGGACTGAAGATTATTAAGCAAGCAAGCAAGCAAGCAAGCAAGCAAGCAAGCAAGCAAGCAAGCAAGCAAGCAAGCAAGCAAGCAAGCAAGCAAGCAAGCAAGCAAGCAAGCAAGCAAGCAAGCAAGCAAGCAAGCAAGC
>JBATSB010000130.1:0-14474 GCA_049293015.1 Ignavibacteria bacterium | reverse complement strand
GCAATATTCTGTCCGATCTTTTCATATGCTGCAAGCTCTTCTCCCTGTACAGCTTTTTCATTCTTAAATTCCGGGATCTCGTCATTTACTTCTACAGCGTAATCAATTTTATCAATATGAATAAAATTATTACCAAGTACTCTCGGCATATTTGGGTTTATCTGAGCTATAATTATTTTGGAATTTTCTGCAGCAGTTTTTGAACATTCATTACTGATACCAAAAGAACAGAAGCCGTGATCATCCGGCGGTGAAAGATGCAAAAGACAAACATCGATTGGTAATCTTCCGTTTTGAAGTAACAAAGGAATTTCAGATAAAAAGACCGGCATGAAATCAGCTCGGCCTTCGTTCACTGCTTTTCTAACATTTGCTCCTGTGAATAAAGATACAAGATTAAAATGTCCTTCCATTTCAGGTCTCACATAAGGAGCATCAAGGAAAGACATTAGTTGAATAATATTTACATTTTTCAGTTCCTGATATCTGCTGCATAAGCTGTTTATCAAAGCAAGTGGAAATGAACAGTTTGCGTGTACATATACATTGTCTCCTGATTTTATACATTTTACTGCTTCATCAGTTGAGACATATTGTGTTTTAGATTTAATTGATTTGGGCATTTTAGTATTTGAATTTTATGAACTCAATTTACTTTCATTATATATTATTATAAAGACAATATTAGGTATTATGACAAAAATCATTAAAATTATTTAGTTTGCTTCAAAGTCTCAAAAGATCTAAGCCACTATGCTTTAAAACTTCAATGCCTTAAAGCCTCAAAGGAATTTAATTTAAAAGATTAAGTCTTAGAGTCTTAGAGCCTTTGAGGCAATTTCAACTCACATCCAACAAGTGATTTAAATTAATCTGTTTCTAAAACTTATGATTAAAATTATATTGTAAAAAAAACATCTCTTAACAATTTGAAAATAAAAGAAAACGTAAACCTATCAGAACATACAACTATTTCATTAGGCGGTGATGCAAAATATTTCATTGTTTGTAAAAGCAGTGATGAGATTTTAGAAGCTTTGGATTTTGCTAAAAAAAGATCTTTGCCGGCTCAGTTGATTTCAGGTGGAAGCAATATAATTTTTCCAGATAAAGGATTTGACGGCATTGTAATTAAAAATAATATCAAAGGAATTTCTGAAAAAGAAAAAGATGATCATGTTTTTATAACTGTAGGAGCAGGGGAGGAGCTTGATAATTTTGTAGAGTATTGTGTGGAGAAAAGCTATTCAGGGATCGAATGTCTGTCAGGAATTCCGGGTTCAGTTGGTGCAATGCCAGTTCAGAATGTCGGCGCATACGGACAGGAGACAAGTGAAGTACTTGAATCAGTAAAAGTGATTGACAGAAATGATTTGAACCTAAAAACATTTTCAAAAGAAGAATGTCAGTTCGGATACAGGATGAGCAAATTTAAAAGTTCAGATAAAGACAAGTATGTTATTGTTGAAGTAAATTTCAAACTTCATATAAATAAAGATCCCGAAATAAAATATAAAGCACTTGGTGAAAGGTTAAACCAAAATGAGTCATTTAAAAACTCAGATGATGTAAAAAGTAAATTGAAAATTGTCAGAGATACTGTGATCTCGATCAGAAAAGAAAAGTCAATGGTGATAGACAAAGCGGATATCAATTCCAGATCATGCGGATCATTTTTTATGAATCCTGTTTTGAATGAAAATGAATTCAGTGAATTTTCAAAACTCTGTAACGATCTTAAGACAGACTTTCCTTTTTTTAAAAATGACAATAATTATAAAATACCGGCTGCATGGCTGATCGAAAATTCAGGCTTTCCCAAAGGATTCAGGAATGGGGGAGTCGGTATCTCGCAAAATCATACACTTGCGTTGATAAACATTGACGGGACAACTAAAGAGCTGTTAGAACTTTCTGAAGAAATTAAAAACACAGTGAATAATAAGTTTGGAATTAAATTACAAACTGAGCCTGAGATTATTTCTTAATCGAAAACAAAATTATTAAGCTTGCCTCAAAGTCTCAAAGTCTCAAAGTCTCAAAGGAGTTTATTAATAATGTTTTTTATCTTTGAGTCTTAGAGCCTTAGTGGCAAATCTAATGTTATCAGAAGTTTTGCATGTTTGGGAAATTTAAAATTATTTTTTATTTAAAATTTATTATTTAATATTAAAAAGATCTTCAGCCGGCCACTGCTTTACGGTCTTTAAAGAATTTGGAATTGTAGATTTTGTAAGCTCTGTCAGATATTCACCAAGTTTATTCATCGAAAGAGTATTAAATATCATTGTAATTGTCGTTCCATCTCCCATTCTTAAAATATAAGAAGTTACACCTGCCAGCGCACCGGCATGAAACCAACTGTCAGTGGAAGGTTCATAATCCCAGCCTTTTGCATAATACTGAGTTGCATCGGCTTTTGGTTTTAGGGTAGGTTCGGAAAGCATGTTGTCGACTGTTGCCTGAGTGAGAATGTGAGGTCTGTTTGTTTTGGTATCGACAGATGTCACAAACTTAGCAAGGTCTTCCGCAGTCGAAAGCCATCCGCCGTGTGAATCCATCACTTCAATAAAATAATCTGCACCGTAAGCCATCGTCACCATTTTTTCTTCTTCATCTAATAACGACCAGTAAACTTCATTACCATTATCGGTATAATATTTTGCTTCATTCGGTAGTCTGTAAATATCGCGTGTCTTTGCGATCAGCATATCGGAAATTCCCGCAGGTGCTAGTACTTCTTCCTGTACATATTTTTCATAAGTCTTTCCTGAAATTTTTTCAATGATCCTTCCGAGAATATTATATCCAAAATTTGAATAACAATATTCCGTACCCGGTGTTAATTCAAGTGAATCTTTCATTCCATATCTGATAATTGTTTTTGCATCGGCAGGTCTCGGTGTACCAAATGCATCGGCAGCTTTACGGAGATATGTTATCTGTCTGTCGCCGTTTACCAAAGTCCATCCTCCGGTATGTTCGAGTAAATTTTCAACAGTAATGTCATACCATCTTTTATCAATAACAGTAGTGCCCGGCGGAGGAGTGAGTTCGCTGAGAATGTCTAATGCTTTGTCATTAAGTTTCAATTTTCCTTCCTGTATCATTTTCATAATAGCAACAGCAGTGATCGGTTTGGAGACGCTTGCAATTCGGAAGAGCTGATCTGTAGCTGCAGGTATTTTATTTTCGAGGTCGCTGTATCCGTAGGCTTTTGAATAAACGAGTCTTCCGTCTTTACAGACTGCTACTTGCCCGCCAGGTATCTCCCATTTTTTCATAAAGGAAACAAATTCATTATCAAAATTTTCTATACCCGGAATATTAGTATTAGAAGGAATGTCCTGTGATTTTATTTCATGATTATTAAAAATGATACAAAGGCAGATTGCGAAGAAAGTTGTAAAGATTATTTTCATTTTAAAATTTAATTTACTGAAAATATGAAATATGAAATTATATAAATAGTAAATAATCAGCTCGATAACTTCCTCATAGGCTAACCTAAAACTTTGGATGCCTCTAAGGCTCAAAGGCTCAAAGAATTTTGTTATTAATGTTCTTAAATTTTTAATCTTAGAGTCTTAGAGTCTTTGAGGCAAAGGATTTATTCAAGTAGAAGCCTGGATCAATTATTCCTTTTACTCCAGATCTGCCATGCCCAGCCTAATATCACTAAATGATATAGCAAGAATATTATGTTTACATAAAAGGATAGATCGGTAGTGCCGGAAATTAAATGAATAATTAATATTATAAGAAAAGGGATGATCATTAAAATACCGCCATACCTGAGCCACTTTGGAAATGGTTTATAATATGAGATAAGCACCAATGCCGGTATCAGAAAAAGTATAGCCGTATCGGCAGTGTCATAATTCCAGTGTAATGCCTGATCTATCTTTCCAAGAAATAATCCCTGCGCTATAGCCAGGATCCCGAATCCCGCAGATGCGATATCATATTTCTCTGAAGCAGCTTTTGCACCGAGACATGCAAAAGCCGTAATGGCTAATAATGTGTCGATCTTGAAAAGTATTGTTTGAGCAAGACTTTCTGATGGGAAAAATGAACCGGCTATATCAAAAAGAAAACTTAGAAATAATCCGCCTGAAATAAAATAGGGGAGATGTTTATTGTTACTTTCCAAAAGGTAATTAGAATTTTTAATGAGGGAATTTACTAAAAATAGTCAGATTTAAATATCATAATATTAGTTCTTAACTTTCAATTTTGAAACTCCAACTAAGGTGGAATTTTTATGTTTGCCTCAAAGTCTCGAAGGCTCAAAGATATTTGTTATTGATATTTCTAAATTTTAAAACTTAGAGTCTTAGAGTCTTGGAGGCAAAGGATTCAAACAATTAGAAGCCCGGTAATGAGAAAGAATATTTGACAGAATTGTGATAATTATTTCAAAAGCACCATACGCTTCGTACCAATAATATTTCCGTCAACATCTAATCTGTAAAAATAAACACCGCTTGCAAAATTACTTCCGTCAAACTCTACTTTATAATTTCCTGCACTTTGCTTTTCATTTACTAAAACAGCAACTTCATTTCCTAAAACATCAAATACTTTTAACTCCGCATTACCCGTAACAGGTAACTCATAATTGATAACTGTTTTTGGATTAAAGGGATTTGGAAAATTTTGGTGCAGTAAGAATTTATCTGGAATAATGGTTTCAGAAAAAGTATTACCTGTGAGGATGGAATATTTCAGAGATAAAACTTTTCTTGTAGGATAAGTTGTATTGTATTCAATTCCTGATACATAAATATTATCATTTTTATCTGAGATAATTTTAAGGGGATTACAGCAGGTGTCTCCCTTTAATTCATAAACATCATTCCAGAAAAGTGTACCGTCTGAATTATAAACAAATGTATGATATTTATACCGCTGATTACCGATTCCATATGCTTCTAAAAAGATTTTATCGTTTTGATTTTGATATACAGAAACAGGAAAGTATCCGTATTCAGACTGGACTGTCCAGATATCATTTGACGAAGGGTCAATTTTGTTAATTATATAAATGTAACCCGGATTCTGATATACAGATCTTGTCAAAACTATATTTTGAACCGAGTCAAAGCTAATATCAATCAGGTTTATATAAAATCTGTGCCACAGTGAATCTCCGTCAGAATTTAATTTCATTAATCCTGAATTACTTCCAATATAAATATTATGATTTAAATCTACTTCCAAACCGGAAGATTGATATGTGTTACTAAATTCTTTCTGCCAGATCCTGTTTCCACTCGAGTCATATTTTATTACAATCAAATCGGTTTGATAAGAAATTGAGTCGAGATTATCCCCTGAAATTATAATAGAACCATTACTGTCAATTGCTAATTCAGGTGTGGGTGGATAATCACCGGCTATATAACCGGTATATCCACAGTATTGATTTCTCCAGATCTCATTACCGTTAAGATCATACTTTAATAAAGTCCATTTGAAATTACAATTTCCTGAATCTCCATATGCATTTGAACCAACTACATAAAGATATTTATTATTATAAATTTTGATATCGTATGCCCTGTCACTTCTTGGTAGAGGACTGTCATAATATCTGGACCATTGAAAAATTCCATTTTGATTATACTTCATAGTCAGAAAATCCTTATTGGAATAGATACTGTCAGCTTCGCCGGTTAGGTATACATTTCCAGAATCATCATTAGTCACAGCATTTGATCTCCCGCTCATAAAAAAGCCCGGCAGGTTATACGAAACATTCCAGAGTTGATTACCACTCGGGTTAATCTTTGCAACAGAATATCTGTCACCAACTATATAAAAATTTAAAGATTTGTCTAAAATCAAATCGATGGGATACAGCCTGCTGCTGTCCGGGCGAGTTGTGTTTTCAATCCATTCAAGTGAATATTGTGATCTGCATTCATTAAAGAAGAATATTGATAAGATTAAGAGTAAAATTATTTTATGTCCCATAATTTTTTTTTTGAAAGATATATACATGGATTAATTTAATGAAGTCTTTTTTTTGTTCAAAACTTTTACTCTTCAAAATAATATAAGTGAAATAGCCTCCAAGGCTCGAAGGCTCAAAGAATTTTGTTATTAATGTTTTTAAATTTTTAATCTTGAAGTTTTAGAGTCTTAGAGTCTTGGAGGCAAAGGATTCAAACAATTAGAAGCCCAGTAAAGAGAAGGAATATTTGTCATAAATGTAAATGTTACTTCAAAAGCACCATACGCTTCGTACCAATAATATTTCCACCAAAATCTAATCGGTAAAAATAAACTCCGCTTGCAAAATTACTTCCGTCAAAATCTACTTTATAACTTCCAGCACTTTGCTTTTCATTTACTAAAATAGCTACTTCATTTCCTAATACATCAAATATTTTTAGTTCAGCATTACCTGTAACAGGTAACTCGTAATTGATAATTGTTTTTGGATTAAATGGATTTGGATAATTTTGGTTTAGTAAGAATTTATCTGGAAGTATAGTAACTGAATTCGAATTACCTGTAATCAATGAATATTTAACAGTTATTATTTCTCTCGGATTTGAACCTAAAGTATTTCCGGAAACATAAATATTATCATTAATATCTGAAATTATTTTTCTTGAGATACATCCTGTACTTGATGAAACTTCATATACCCCACTCCAGAATAGTATGCCATCAGAATTAAATGCAAGTGTGTGATATTTGTAACGTTCACTACCAACACCATAAGCTGTTATAAAAATTTTATTATTCTGATTTGTAAACATCGATATAGGTAATAATCCGGCAGGAGACTGAGATGTCCATATTTCATTTCCTGAAGTATCAATTTTATTTATCAAAATATAATATATTTTGTTGGTATCGGTATAACTTGTTGCTATTAGATTTTGATTTGTATCAATATTAAAATCTATTAATCTTTCAAAATAATTATACCAGAGAGAATCACCATTTGAATCCAGTTTTAATATACCGTTTGCACCTATATAGATATTAGAATTAACATCAGTTAACATACCTCCGGATGAATATATCTCCTGAATAGTTTTGAACCAAACTTGATTTCCACTTGAATCTAACTTGATAATTTTTAATTCATATAATGAATTTACAGTATTATAATCTGATCCGGAGATTATTAGATTTCCAGAGCTGTCTATAGCTAATTCAGGTTTCGGAGCATAATCTCCTGCTATATATTTAGAATACCCACAATACTGGTAACTCCAAAACTTATTGCCATTCAGATCATATTTTATTAAAGTCCATTTAAAATTGCAATTTCCGGAATCTGCATAAGAATTGTTTCCTAATACATAAAGATATTTATTTTTATATACTATCATTTCATAAGCTCTGTCAGTTCCGGTATTAGGACCACCAAAATATCTTGACCATTGCAAAATACCGTTTCGATTGTACTTTACTGTAAGGAAATCAGGATTGAAGGAAATAGAGTCAGCTTCTCCTGAGATATATATATTCCCGGAATCATCGGATATAACAGAATATGAACTTCCTCTCATTAAAAATCCGGGAAGGGGATATTGTCGCTGCCATATTAGATTACTATTTTGATCATATTGTGTAATCAGATATTTGAAATCTAATAGATTAATATTTCCGGATTTGTCTAAATTAAAATCAATTAAAGAAATACTACTGTTATCAGGTCCAATCGTCCTTTCAACCCATTCCAGATTATACTGCGATCTGCATTCATTTAAGAAGAATATTGATATTATTAATAGTAAAAATATTTTATGTCCCATAATTTTTTTTATGAAAGTAAATATATGGATTAATTTAATGAAGTCCTTTTTTTGTTCGAAATTTTCAGAACATCATCAAGCTGAAACACTTGCACAATCGGTGGATGACTTTGAAACTGAGTTTCAATTTCAATTGCATTACCAAGCAGGAGCTTGGTAATGAGCGGGAAAATAGCCACCAAGTCTCTATGAATATAGTTTTAATTATTTGCATTCTGCAGAGTCCGAAGAGCACGAGACTCTGCGAAAACAGTATTTTTTTATAAAATTAAAAAATTTTTGTGCTTAAAATTCTTCTAGTCTTCGAGCCTTCGTGGCAAATACGGTACTTCCCTAGGAGCTAAAGACAAGAAAGAGCAGATTTCCCAAAATAAGACAAAATTTCAAATTGTAATTACAAACCTATATAATTATCTTCCCGCTGTCACGATAAAAGCTCAGGTGGCGGAACTGGTAGACGCGCTGCATTCAGGGTGCAGTCTTAGTATTAAGGTGGGGGTTCGAGTCCCCCCCTGAGCACATTAAATAAAAAAGATGAAAATTGAAAAAAAATTGGAAACTAAAAACGCTGAGCAAGCATGGAATCTCTGCGTCTGAACTGAGTAATACAGACGATCCAAATATTGATGATTTAATAGATGATTTCAGAGGATTAAAAAGTAACATTGAAATGCCGGAAGTACTGATCCGGCTGCTGTACATGAGAGGAATTACGGATTATCAGAAAGTCCTGAAATTCTTTAAACCCACCATAGACAAGCTTTACGACCCTGCTTTAATGAAGGATGCCGACATTGCCGCCGACAGGATCATTAAGGCAATTAATGACAAAGAGGAAATTATGATACTCGGAGATTACGACGTGGACGGTACTTGCGGCGTGTCGATGTTTTATCTCTTTCTCAAAAAATTCGGTCTTGAGCCTGAATATTATATTCCCGACAGGATAGAGGAAGGTTATGGTATTTCCATGAAATCTATCAATTATGCCAAAGAGAAAAAAATTGCTTTAATAGTTGCAATCGACTGCGGTATTACGGCTTTTGAAAAGGTCGAATATGCAAAATCTCTAGGTATCGATTTCATAATCTGCGATCACCACCAGCCGCCGGAGAATATTCCTGAAGCACTCGCAGTCATGGATCCTATGCGCGTGGATGATGATTACCCGTTTAAATATCTCTGCGGAACAGGTGTGGCTTTTAAGCTCGCACAGTTCATTGCCCAAAAGCTTGGCAAACCTGAATCCACGCATTCATTATTAGATCTTGTCGCAATTGCAACTGCTTCAGATATTGTCCCGCTTAATGACGAGAATAGAATATTAGTCAGCGAAGGCTTTAAGCTGATCAATAATAATCCGAGACCTTCACTAAAACTGCTGATAGAATCGAGCGGTCTGAAAGCCGGCAATCTGAATACCGGAAATGTAGTGTTTACAGTAGCTCCGAGGATCAATGCAGTTGGAAGACTCGGCGATGCAAAGAGAGCAGTTGAACTTCTGATCTGTGAAGATGATGAAAAAATCAAAGAATTTACCTCTGTGCTGAACGTTGAAAATACTAACAGACGTGACATAGATAAATCGATCACTGAAAATGCTTTCAAGCAATTCGAAGAAACAAATGAGATCGATACTTTAAAATCAATTGTTATCCATAATGAAGACTGGCATTCAGGAGTAATAGGAATTGTCGCTGCGAGACTTGTAGAAAAATATAATCTTCCTTCAATAGTTCTTACTACTGTAAACGGTGTCGCAAAAGGCAGTGCGCGAAGTATTAATACATTTAATATTTATGAAGCACTGAAGCAATGTGAGGATAAGCTGATTCAGTTTGGCGGGCATTTTCATGCAGCGGGACTTGAGGTGGAGCTTGCGAATCTTGAAGAATTTAAAAAATCTTTTAACAGCATTGCAACAAATCAGATCACAGATGCAGAGCTTATCCCTGAAATTGAAATCGATGCTGAGATTTCATTTGAACAGCTTACAGATAAGTTTATAAAGATACTTGATTTTTTTGAACCGTATGGACCGGAAAATATGACACCGGTATTTGTAACGAGGGACGTTCAGATAATAGGTGATGTACGATATGCAAAATCTGACACACATATTTTTAAAGTTCGAGACAGAGATAATAATAAAATATTTGAAGCAGTATATTTTAATTCTCCACAGTTCAGATTTGAGCCGGGCAAAGACAAAGATACTGTCGGAAAAATTGTTTCGGGTAACTTTTGTGATATCTGTTATTCAGTAGAAAAAAATTACTGGAATAACCGCGAGACCACAAAGCTGCGAATTCGCGATATGAAATTTGATTAAAATTATTTAAAAAATAAAAACTTTACGGAGTAAAAACCAATGTCAGGTCATTCCAAATGGGCGACTATAAAAAGAAAAAAAGCCGCCACTGATTCCGCAAGAGGAAGAGTATTTACAAAGATCATTAAAGAAATTACAATATCTGCGCGTGACGGAGGCGGAGATCCGGACGGTAATCCGCGTCTGAGACTTGCAATTCAAAATGCTAAGGCAAATAATATGCCGCAGGATAATATTACCAGAGGCATTAAAAAAGGAACCGGTGAACTCGAAGGAGTCAGATATGAGGAAATTACTTATGAGGCTTATGCTCCAAACGGCATTGCCATGATCATCGAAAGTGTGACCGATAATAAGAACAGAACCGTTGCTGATCTAAGACACGGCATTTCAAAAGCCGGTGGAAATCTCGGTGAGTCTGGTTCGGTTGCATGGATGTTTGAAAGAAAAGGTGTTGTAAATGTGGAGAAAGGTGATGTTAAGGAAGATGATCTGATGGAAATAATACTTGATGCAGGTGCAGAAGATCTGAAATCGGAAGGAGATTATTTTGAAGTTGTGACTCCGATCGAAAATTTTGAAACAGTCAGAAAAGCTATTGAAGATAAAACTTTTGTAATAGAAAATGCTTCACTTCAGTATATTGCGAAAGACCTTCTGCCGGTCGAAGGGAAAAATGCTGATGCTGTGATCAGATGTATAGAAGCAGTGGAAGATAATGATGATGTGCAGAATGTCTTTACGAATGCAGATTTTCCGGATGAGTAATAAATTTCAGAATAATATTTAGTAATGAGAATAATCGGTATAGATCCGGGTACATCTGTAACAGGTGTGGGTGTCATTGAAGTGATCAACGGATCATTTAAAATGATCTACTTTGGAAATATCACTTTGAATTCCAAAGATCCAATGCCTGTAAGATTAAAAAAGATCTATGATGAATGTTTTGACTGTATAAAAAAATTCGAACCGGAAGAGCTTGCAATTGAAACTGCATTTTACAGCAAAAATATTCAGTCGACACTTAAACTGGGACAGGCTAGGGGAGTAGCTATGATAGCAGGTTTAAATTCTGATGTAAAAATTTCCGAATATTCCCCAAGGGAAATTAAAAAATCTGTCACCGGTAACGGAGCTTCATCAAAAGAGCAGGTGCTTTATATGGTAAGTTCGATACTCAGCATAAATAAAACTAAACTGCCGATTGATTCATCGGATGCACTTGCAATAGCACTTTGTCATTCCTTTAATATTCAGTCAAACTTTTTATCATCAAATAAAAAAACCGGTAAGAACAGTTGGAAGACATATCTCGAAAATAATCCTGAAAGAATTTTAACAAAATAATAATTAATTTAAATTGATCTCATCTCTAAGAGGTAAACTTATCTATCGAAACAATAATGAGGTGATACTTGAAGCTTCAGGTGTCGGCTATCAGGTGTTTGTGTCAAAGAAACTTTGGGAGTCAATGACTGAACTGAATTCGGAATATCTCATCTTTACTCATCTTGATGTAAAGGAAAACTCGATGCAGCTTTATGGTTTTTCTGATGAAAAGGAAAAAGAATTATTTAAGATGCTTTTGTCTGTAAGTGGTATTGGCCCGAAGATGGCTCATAATATTTCTGCTGCACTTACTTTTGAAGAGATACTTTCACTGATCTCGGATAAGTCATTTTCAAGATCTGTAAAAATTCCGGGCATCGGTGCAAAGAAACTCGAACTGATCTCAATGACATTGAAGGATAAAATTTTTAAGATCGATAAAGAAACTGGTAAGGGTGTATTTGAAATGCCTGATGAAATTTCGGGTGACAATATCAGACTTGAAGCATTGAATGCTCTTTTAAATTTAGGTTATGGAAGAGCTGACGGTGAAAAGCTTATAAGAGAAGCATTGAAAAAAAATGAAAGTAAAATAAATACAACTGAAGAGCTTATCAGAAAAGCTCTCGATCTCATTTCATAAAATAAAATTTTATATAAATAAATGACAGATAAAATACTTGATGAAGTCTGGGGTAAGATCAGACTTCTTTTGAAATCACATCCCTGGCATGGTGTCCCAATTGGGAAAGCCGTACCAAAAACAGTAACAACTTACATCGAGATAGTGCCGACTGATACAGTAAAATATGAAATTGAAAAACACAGCGGATTCCTCAAAGTGGACAGACCGCAGAAATATTCCAATGTATGTCCGACTCCTTATGGATTTATTCCGCAGACACTTTGCGGTGAAAAGGTAGGGGAGTATTGTATGAAAATGACCGGTCGGGAAAATATTCAGGGAGACGGAGATCCTTTGGATATCTGCGTGATCACAGAAAAGTCGATCAGTCACAGCAACATTCTGCTGCAGGCAATTCCGATAGGCGGATTCAGAATGATAGATCATAATGAAGCAGATGATAAGATCATTGCAGTTATGAAAGACGATGCTATATTTAGCGAGTGGAAAGATATCGGCGACTGCTCACATTCATTTATCGAAAGACTGAAACATTATTTTCTTACATACAAAGATGCTCCCGGATCTGATGGAAAGCATTGTGAAATTCACAGTGTGTATGGGATAGATGAAGCTTATGAAGTTATCAGAGCCAGTCATCAGGATTATATTGAAAAATATAGTGAGCTGAATATGTTGCTGAACAGAGAAGAAATCTGATGTTTAATGTTCAATGTTTAATGTTCAATGTGCAATGAATAATAAATTTAAGTATAAGAAAATCAAATCAAATCAAATCAAATCAAATAATTAGTTATTAACTATTAACTATTAACTACTAACTATTAACTATTGATTGAAGAAATTATTTTGACAGGTATAAAATAAATTCACGTCCGGCTACTACTGCAATTAAAGATAGAAACACATTCAGAAACAGGTTTAATCCAAAATAAAAAAAGTTTGCTGATTCGAAAAGTCTGACTGATTCGAATGCAAACGCCGACATTGTAGTGAAAGCTCCGATGAATCCGATTATGAGCAGATCACGCAGCTCAGGTGTAAGATATTTGCCGTCAGTAAAACTAAATGCAAGAAGACCGATGAGGAAACTGCCGGCTACATTGACAAAAAGCGTACCAGCCGGAAAAGAAGGGAATATGTTATTGAAATATTTTACTATAAGAAATCTTAGTACAGCTCCTAGAAAACCTCCGACTCCTATATAAATTATCTGTAGCAAATTATGCAATTTAATTTAGTTCTGAAAATAGAGAATCAGATAAATTAATTATAGTAAAAATTTGCACTTATTTTTCTTTAAGCTTAGAATTGTAAAAGTGTCTGAAAGTAGTTTGGATTTCATCTCTTACTTCTCTGTATTCATTTAGAATTTTCTCGGAAGTACCTGTCGCTTCGGCCGGATCAGTGAATCCAAGATGCAGTCTGTGTTTTACATTTCCTGTAAAGACAGGGCAGATTTCCCTGGCATTGTCGCAGACAGTTATCACGTAATCAAAATTTTCATTTACATAATCAGATACATCATTTGGACTTTGAAAAGAAATATCTATGCCAAGTTCTTTCATCACTGCAATAGAGTTTGGATTTACTACTTTTGCGGGAAATGTACCTGCGGAGAATACTTCAAGATCATTATTAAAATCTCTGAGAAAGCCTTCAGCCATCTGGCTTCTGCAGGAGTTTCCTGTGCAGAGGATCAGTATTTTTTTATTCAAAATGATTTTAATTTTTAAAAATGAATGTAATATAGTAAAAATAAATTTTTGTTTAGAATAACTTTGTGTTAATTTTTATAAAAGAAAGGAACTTCCTGTTTTGAAAAATACAACTGGAAGCCTTTAAAGTTTAAAAGGTAAGTGATTCAGAATTGATTCCTTTTAAATAAAAAAAAATACGGAATAAATAAAAGCATTTTGACAATGAAGCGAGTCAGGCATTGTAAAAAATTATACCAACTTAATATTACACTTTTTAGATTCTTCATTAAAATAAATTTGGGGATTATTTTAAAATTCCTTAATAAATATGTAAAAATAAATTTCAGATCCTGCCTTTATAATTTAAAAGACAGAATCTGAATAAAATATTATTTTGACAATATCATTTTCTTAACCTGCGAAAAACTTCCCGCTGTTAACTTATAAAAATAAACACCGGAAGATAACCCTGAACCGTTCCATTGATATTCAAATACACCTGCCTTGAGTACTTGATTTTCTAATACTGAAACCTCTCTACCGGTAATATCATAAACAGCAAGTTTTACATTTGTTTCTGATGGCAGAGAGAATTTAATTTTAGTAGTTGGGTTAAAAGGATTTGGGTAATTATTTTCAAGTTTGAAATTTTTTGGGAGATCAACTAAATTTTCATCCGTTTC
>JBATSB010000129.1:0-77130 GCA_049293015.1 Ignavibacteria bacterium | reverse complement strand
TATTTACTGTCGTCAGCTGATATTGTGGTGGACCACTGTTAATGTATAGAATATTATTCTGGTCAAGAAAATTAGCAGCAAAAAGATCCGGGTTTCCGTCATTGTTATAATCTCCCCAGCTTGCTCCCAGTGTTGATCTCCCATCAGTAATTATAGTTTTGGTAAAAGAAAGATTTCCATTATTCATGTAGAGATTATCGTTCTGCATTCCGGCATTTCCAACAAACAGATCCGGTAGTCTGTCATTATTAAAATCACTCCATACTGCATTTATGGAAAATCCATTTCCGTCCATAAGAAATGCAGCGGTATCGATCTTTGTAAAATCATAATCTGGCTGACCATTATTTAGATAAAGAAAATCATTTTCCTGAAAATTTATTACAAACAGATCAAGATCACCATCCTGGTCTATATCAATCCAATGTCCGTTGTTAGAATTTGCTGAATCATTTATGATGCTTCCGTTTATTATTTTTGTAAAATTAGAATCACCATTTCCGGTATATAAAAAATTCTTAAAAAAATTTCTGTTGGTTACAAAAAGATCTGACTTTCCGTCGTTGTTGTAATCTGCAAATGCTCCTCCTATCGAACTTCCTCCGTCAGTTACAACCGGTCCTGTAAGCACTTTAATGAATCCTCCATTCCTGTTATTGATGAAAAGAGAATTATTCTGACTTGTAAGATTTCCATTTGCCACAAAAAGATCCAGCCATCCGTCATTATTCAAATCAACCCAGAAACCGCCTCCGCTTTCGAACATTTCATTCACAACCGGATTGAGCGGGTCGGTGATCTTTGTAAATGTCTGAGATTTTGATACTCCACTGAATAGGAATCCAAACATTATTATTTTAATTACTAAGATATTTTTAAATAAATTCATAATCTGATTTTTTTTAATTTTTATATAATAACCGCTTTAATAATTAATTATTTTAAATTAAGTAGAATAAAAACATTAAGACATCTCATATATATGAGATATGGTGAATTAATTAAATAAAAGAAATTTTCAGAAAATTGATGATATGTTCAGTCAGAATTTTTATTTGAATCAGTAATTCCAGAAGATGTTATTTTAAGGAATAGTGAATTTAAAATTTTAATAACGGCGCTTTGTCTTGAATTCAATAGAATTGACCTGATGAAAAATATTAAACATAAGAATTCACTTCCTGAAAAAAGACCAATAATTCAGATTATTTATAGTAACGGTAATTTTTCATGCATATATTTTATAGTAACTTAAATAAATAAGTGATGTATAACTTTCAGCTTTTAACAGAGGAATTGGCTGAAGTATATTAAAAATATTTCATACAACAGTTACTTATAAAAATTGAAAAATGAAAATAAATAAAATAGCAGCTGCATATATTTCCATTTCTGCCATATTTCTTTACTGGCTTTATATTTTTATTTTCCACTCTGGCACTCCTCCGGATATTCCTTCGGGTATTGGTGAACTTTTATTCTCAATTGTCAGAAGTAAATTCATAGTTCTGCTGGTTGTATTTTTTCTTCTTTATCTGGAAGGTGACAAAATTTACCGGCTTGGTTTTACAAGTAAAGGAATATACCGCCAAATAGGAATCGGAATTTTGTTCGGGGTAGGATCATGGATCCTGATAAATATTATCTCGATTCCTCTTCTGAATTTAATCAATCCTAATGTTGCTCATAAAGGAGTGAACATGGAAATTTACATGAAAGATCTATACAGTGTTGCTCTCTGGATCCCTGTTCTTCTTTTTGCTGTGTTTGTCGAAGAGCTCCAGCGGATCTTTGTACTTACACGGTTTGAAAATTTATTTGGCAAATACGGACAATATTTTGCTTTACTTCTTACCAGTATTACTTTTGGGATAGGACATCTGTATCAGGGTATCAATCCAGCTATTGGAACAGGACTTGGCGGATTAATGTATGCACTTGTCTATCTCAGGAAAAGACTGGCCTGGGAAGCTGTGATCAGTCATGCGGTTTTTAATATTCTGTCTCTTGTAGGAGGTTATTTGATGAACCATAAATAATTAAACCACTATTAAATAGTTTTAATAATGTTTTTAAAAACAGGTATAAACTCATAATTGCAATAATACTTTTATTTACCTTTTAAAATTTTAACTTAATTTGTTTTTGATTCATTTTACTTTTTCAATAACCGAACTAAATTATAATGAAAGAAATGGGAAGATCCATTTCCATACTTGCAATAATCGGTAATTTACTTTTTATAGTTTGGATTATGTATAATGGAATAAATGAAGGATTTGAAGGTGCGACAATAGAAAAAACTTCATATACTTTATTAATGCTTTTGCTGGCAGTTAATTCAATCCTTCTGATCAGATACGGAAAAATGAAATCTGATCGTAAGTAATCTTACCATAGAGCTTGAAACTTTCTGATTTATAATTTTGATAAATTCTGTTAATATAATTAATTTACAAAAATGAAATTTATTTACGCAAAAGAATTGAATCAGATGTTTGATGTGTTTGGTCATTTCTATAATTTAAAATTATCCGGTTCGGTTTTTAAATGCAGAAGTGTCCTTGAAATTAAAAAGAAAGATCTCAGCAGTGTGAATGGACTTCCGGATATGGTTGTGATAATGATGAATCCCGGATCTTCCAGACCCTTTGATAAAAATTACAACATAAAAACTTTTTCAAAAAAAGAGTACCTTAATATAAAAGTAAAAGATGTTGTACCGACAAGACCTGATAATGCGCAGTATCAGATCATGAGACTTATGTTATTCAACAGTTGGAGTTTTGTAAGAGTGCTGAATCTTTCTGATCTCAGGAATGGAAATAGCGGTAAATTTCAAACTGAATTCATAAATGCAATGAAGCTTGATAAAAGCAATCCTCATTGTCTTACACATGAAGACCGTAATAAAGAATTGCTTAATTATTTGAAATCAAAAAGTGGAAAGATCATTGCTGCCTGGGGGAGTATTTCCGAACTAAAAATTCCTGCTGAAAAAATTTTAAAACTGAATAAAAATATCATCGGCGTTGTAAACAGTAGTTTACCAAATTATCGTTATGCAAGTCCATATATGAAATCACAAAAGATACGATGGCTGAATGAGATTCAGAAAAAATTAAATCTGAGACAGCATTTAAAATAAACTGGTTTTATATTTAACTTCAAATAAAAACACCATCAGAATCAGGATCAAATATTACCGGCTATTTTTTATTCAAAAAAGCTGAGTACATCCAGACAAGTTTTTCCTGCTCTCTGATATAATCACTCATCATTGCATTAGTACCTTCATCACCGGCTTCTTCTGAAAGATCGAGAATTTCTCTTTGAATACTTATCAGAGTTTTAAATGAATCCAGAATATTCCCGACAGCTTTAATTCCGTCAGATACCTGATTGCTTTCAGTAATTTTAGATATCTTTTTATATTCAGAATGTCTGTGATCTGGTGAATGACCAAGAGTTAATATTCTTTCAGCTATTTCATCGATTTTCAGAAACAGATCATTGTAAAGTTCTTCAAATTTTACATGCAGCTCAAAGAACTTCTCACCTTTAATGTTCCAATGATAACCTCTGGTATTTTGATAAAAGACTGAATAATCTGCAAGAAGTTCATTCAGTTTTTCGGCAAGTTTACCGGATTTTTTTTTGTCGAGACCAATTGCATTTAGATTTTTCATAAGTTTAAATTGATTTTTGAGTTTTTAATATATTGAATATTGCATAAAAAAATTCTTTAATCTGAAATTAAATTCAGGTATCCGGATTCAGCTTTTTAAAAACTTCCCGGATAATTTCCTGACCGGTTTCTGAAACCTGTTCGCTGAAACCATATGTGACCTCCGGTTTTCCTTCTTTTAGCTGTTCGAATACAGAATCTACAAATCCGCTTACCGGCGGAGCAAAATCATGAATTCCTTTTCCTCCGAGGTCTGTATTCAGAGCAGGCGGGATAAATTCAATCACTTCTATATTATCTTTTTTAAGCAGATGTCTGAGAGAAACTGTAAAAGAATGAAGGAAAGATTTTGTACCTGAATATACCGGTGTCTTTGAAAGCGGAACAAAAGCCAGACCTGAAGTAACATTTATGATCGTATCAAGTGATTTTAGATTCAAAAAAAGAGAGGTCAGATGTAAAGGAGCTTCAACATTAATGGCAATTTCTTCTTTTGTCCTTTTTAAAAATTCAGGATCTTTTACAGACATCCAGTTTTGAATACCTGCATTATTTATAAGTACATTCAGATCCGGATGGTTTTCAGATATCCATTTATACAGTTCTTCTCGTCCGGTTGCATCAGAGATATCACATGTCTTTGTTATAAGGGATGGAAATTTCTCTGAAGCTTCCTTCAGCACAGTCTCTCTTCGTCCGCATATAATTACTGAATTGTTTTCCTTTAAAAATCTTTCGGCAAGAGCTAATCCGATTCCCGATCCGCCGCCGGTTATCAAAATTTTATTGTTAGATAATTTCATTTGATATATAATTTAAAATGTTTGGTTTAGAATTATTTAGTGTTATTCGTTCCGTTAAAATTTATATTCATATAAAGATATAAAGTAAAATTTTTTAATGCATCATACAAATTTTTTCATTTGCTTGTATTTAACTTTTTATCTTGTTTTTTAGGGGCAGACTAAGTCGATAATCCTGAATACAAACAAAAATTTATATTGAGTATTAAATTATATATCTGTAAGTTTTAAAAATTCCAAAAAATAAATACCACAGAAATAATTTTATAAAATTTAATTTAATGATGATGACATATTCATTTGATAAAACTCTTAAAGGAATTGGATTTAACGATGCAGTTCTAAAAGTCACAGACGAACTTAAAAAAGAAGGCTTTGGTGTACTCACCGAAATTAATGTGAAAGAGACACTCAAAAAAAAGATCGATGCTGATATAGGAAATTATCTGATCCTCGGTGCATGTAATCCAGGCTTTGCACATAAAGCAATACTTGCTGAAAATAAAATCGGTGTGTTCCTGCCCTGTAATGTTATTGTTCAGGAAAAAGAAAACGGTGACATCGAAATATCCGCAGTAGATCCGATCGTTTCAATGTCTGCCGTACAAAATGAAAGTCTGGCAGGAATTGCAACTGAAGTCAGGGATAAGCTGAAAAAAGTTATAGATCATGTTTAAACAAAATGAAGTTTTTCTAATACAGCTTTTACAGTTTTTTTTTAAGTGTACTTTCAAAATATTCACCTGTTAAACTGAATCCTAAATTCTGATAGCATTTGATTGCCGGTATATTTTCCGAATGAACATTCAGTCCGATATGATCTGTAGATTTAAAAAGATCACGACATAATACAGAAGTAAGTTTTCTGCAGACAGATTTACCTCTGTGCAGAGGCAGTGTTGTAATATTTCCAAGAGCGGCTACTTTGAATTCGGGTGAATAGACGTGGATCCCTGCAACACCGATAAGTTCATTTTCAAAATAATATCCAAAGTATTTTCCTGTTTCAAGCATCCTCATATCAAACCAGTTATCCGGATACGACCTTTTGTAAAATTCACTGATCAAATCAATGTCTGAAGGCGACAACCTTCTAATATAATCTGATCCGTTATTTTCAATAGTTTCAATAAATTCTATAAAATCATTTTTCTTCAGACACATTTTGAAATGTCTGCCGTGATCATGTTTCTCATATGATCTTTCAAATACTTCATCTAATCCTATTGATAAATGTGAATAAATATTATCAGGAAGATCCTTCAAAATGCCGCCGAGAAGTTCTTTCATATTTTTGTTATCACCTTCACAAACTGCGATCAGTACCGGCAGGTCAGTTCCACGGTAAACAAATGCCATCTCAATGATTTCTTCTTTATCATTCTTTTTTTCTGAAAGCGCAAACCATTCTGTTTTCATAAAAAAGAAATCATCAAGATCACCGATCGGATAAATATTAAGACAGGTGTTTTTTCTGTAAAAATTTTCGATAATCTTTTTATTCGATATTTTTTTTATATATCTGACTTTCAATATTGTAGCATATTAAGTTAAAGAAAAAAGACACTTTTTTTAAAAAAACCCTATATTAGAATTAAATTTAAAAATCAATTTAGTTAACTTACTAACTTAATAAAATTTAATTAATAATGGAAAAAGTAGAATTACAGAAATACTGTGAGTTGATCATTAAAGTAGGAGTGAATTTATATGAAGGTCAGTGCCTTGCAATAGGCAGCGGAATTAAAAATGCTGAATTTGCCCTGATGCTTGCTGATACTGCATATGCTAACGGCGCAGCTTTTGTTGACGTTATTTTTAGTTCTAATGAACTTACCAAAAGCCGCATAAAGAATTCAAAAAATAATGATGATATTAATTTTATACCAAACTATCCGATTAACAGAAGTTATGAGCAGATCGCAAATGACTGGGCTTTTATCCGAATAGATAATCTTGAAGAGTTAAATGTGCTCAAATCAATTGACCCAAATACACTTGGTATAATTACAAGGAATGAACAAAATTCGCATAAGGCAATGTCGAAAGCAATTTCATCTGCAAAGATTGCATGGTGTATTGTAGCTGCTCCCGGAATTAACTGGGCTGCTAAAGTTTACGATTCTGAACCATACAAAGAACTTGAAAACAAGCTGTGGGAAAATCTTGTAAAAATTATGCGGCTAGATAAATCTGATCCTGTAAGCGAATGGAGACGTCATGGGAAAAATCTTTCAGAAAGAGGAAATATGCTTTCCAGAATGAAAATTGATAAATTGCTTTTTACGGGTCCGGATACTGATCTGGAGATCGGACTTACAAAAAACTCCATCTGGAAAGGCGGACAGGTCATGGCTCAGAACGGCAGAGAGTTTATTCCAAACCTTCCGACTGAAGAAGTGTTTACATGCCCTGACTTCAACCGGACAAACGGAAGAGTGAAAGTTACAAAACCGGTCAAGGTTCTGGAGAATCTGCTGACAGGAATTTGGTTTGAATTTAAAGACGGAAAAGTCATAAACTTCGGAGCTGATGATAAGAAAGAGATACTTGGAAAATATTTTGAAATGGATGAAGGTGCCTCTTATCTGGGCGAAGTTGCATTAGTCGATATAAATTCCGAAGTACATAAATCAGGTCTGATCTTTAACAGTATTCTCTACGATGAAAATGCAGCTTGTCATATTGCACTCGGCAGAGGAATCCCGATGTGCTTCTCAAATAAAGATGAGATCATTACAACTGAAGATATGAAAAAAAATAAATGTAATTACTCCGTAGTTCATACTGATTTTATGATCGGGTCTGATAAGATTAATGTTAAAGCAATTGATTATGATGGAAAAGAGATACAGATAATAAAAGACGGGTTGTTTACAATATAATTCTTTGCAAAAAATTATTTAAACTAACTTCCGGAGTCTTATTGATTTCGGAAGTTTTTTATTTTAAAACAGTTATTCTTTTTGCCGACATAATACCGTTCTTATTTTTTGAAAGTTTTAATACACCTATGTCACCTGTTTTATAATACGGCTTCGAAATATATTCATCATTTACAAGCTTGTCATCAGAAAATACAAAATCATTCAGATACTGCATTTTACCGTCAGGTTCACGGATAGCCCAATGAATGTGAGCAGGACTATCGTTAGTCGGATATTTTCCCGGTCTTATTGTATTAATAATATATTTTCCATTAATGTCAGTCATGCACCATCCATGAAGTCTCCCCTGCCATTTCTGAACACCAGCTTCATTTCCTGCCTTAGAATATAAGCCAGTGGAATCCGTCTGATATGCATAAATCAAAATTTCCGGAAATGGAGTCTTACCGTCATCTTTAAAAATCTGTCCTTCGATACGAATTTTGATTCCGGGCTCGGTATTTGATGAAATGTTCATAATATATCCGGGATCATCCGGAGCATTTTTAAAATTGCATGAGATATCTGCATCAGGACTCTCACAGGGATTTATACCAGCAATATTTTTTACTTCTTCGATCTGCTGAAATTTATTTCCACAGGAAACATAAAAAATGAATACTAACAGAATTATTGTTTTCATATAAATTATTTTACTCAACAAAATTTCCCTTTATCGCACAACCTGAGAAATTTGTTTTATCGTTTAGATTTATTTTTACTGAATATTCATAAATTTTATCTGACATTGTATCTGTGCATTTTTCTTTTTTAATGGTAATATTTAATGTCGTCCTTTGAATATTATTATATCCAAAATATTTTATCATACCATCCTCTTCCTTCGGTTCATTATAATTAAAATAATATGACTTACCTTCAGAAGGCAGATACAATTCGAAAATATTTTCCTCTTTGGAAATCTGAAGTGACCAGTTTGGTTCATTGCCAAGACACCAGAAGTCATAAGGTATGCATGTGTTTCTGAAGTTTTTTCCTTCAACAGCAATAACTTCTTTAATAACAAGAATTTTATAATACTTTTCAGGATCCGGAATGTTCGTACTGTCTGAATTTAATGTAAATCCTTTTACAGACGCAAATACGGATCTGTATATATCGTTCATTGGATTTAATTTTTTGTAAGAACTGACAATCGTCCCCCTCTCATCTTTTATAAAATATAATGAATCCGGATTGCTGCAATCCCTGAATGATTTTTCGTTCAGGTTAATTGTTACAAGTCCTTCAAAAGTTCTGACTACAGAATCAACAGCAAAATTGTCCGGATTTTTATTCGTATTTATTCTAGCCGATTTTGTAGAGTCAGGGTTTGCATTAATGTCAGAGTTAGTGTTGCTTTCTTTACCGGTTTCCGTACCGGCATCTTTATACAATACTTTATTTATCTGCTCACATCCGGCTAAAGTAAAAATAATTACAATTGCTATCAGTATTAAAAAAAAGTTTGGAGAAATAATTCTATTATTCATCTTAAAAATAATTTTATTCTTCCTCACTTTTTTCCTTTGGTAAATGAACCATCCTTTGTGGAAACGGAATTATAATTTTATTTGCTCTGAAAGCATCTGATATGTCAAACCGAATATCACTTTTTGTGCTTTCAATGCGGAATAAATTATTACTCCAGAATATTATTTCAAAAAGAAGTGCAGAATCACCAAAGTCTGTAAACCTTATATAAGGTTCATGTCTGCCTTCTTTAATTACATCTTTATGTTTCATTGCACAGTCATGAAGTGTCTTTTCCACTAATCTTGTATCTGATGAATAATCAACTGAAACCGGTAGTATAAATCTGGTTGGTGTATTGTTATGCGTCCAGTTCGTAACATTTTCCTCTATGAATTTATGGTTTGGAATTATCATTACTTTATCTTCCCTTGAGACAACTTTGGAGGTACGCAAAGCGATCTCTTTTACTTTTAATACGATTCCTTCTACTTCAACAATATCTTCCACTTTCACTGTTCCTTCTATCAGGATAATAATTCCGCTGATAAAATCCTTGAATACATTCTGCAGACCGAGTCCCACACCGACAAGTAAAGCTGCCGAACTTGCAATCAGGAATGTCACATCTACATGCAGTACTTTCAAACACATTGAAACTGCAATGATCCAAATTACATATCTTATAAGCTGAATTATTGATTGATGTCTTCCATCCATTTTGTCTTTGGAAAGCATGGACTTTTTTAGTACAGTTGAAATTACTTTGATCAGAATTCCGGCTGCAAAAAAAATTATGACTACATTTAACAGATTCCAAACAGTAATTATGAAAGTTTCTGTTTTTAATAATTCTGTATTTAAAAAGTCTGACATTCTGTTATTTATCTTTTTCTTCTTTAATATTAAATGAAGGTACTATGTAATCTTTAGGTAAATAATTTTCAGGTATCGTAGATAAATTACCGTCTCTCAAAGCTTTATAATGCGGAGACATGATCTCAATTCCGTTTTCATTACATGCGTCCTGAATATTTTGATGCAAATAGGAATAGATCACTGCCTGCTTGTTTGCATCATGTGTATAAGCATTGATCTGGTATGATACATAAAAATCATCAAGACTTGTCTGCAATACAAATGGTTTAGGATCTTTTAAGAGCATTTCCGTTCTGTTCGCAGCTTCCAGAAGTGTTTCATGCATTTTTTTCCATGGTACATCATACCCTATTGTTATAGTTGTATGAACTATCAAACCTGTGTCTTTGCTGTTGGTAGAATAATTTGTTGTATGACCAGACAGAACAAGTGAATTTGGAACAGTTATATCTTCGTTTTTTATTGTTCTTAATCTTGTAACCAGTAAGGTCTTTTCAATAACATCGCCAGTCACGTCATTTATTTTAATTCTGTCACCGATTTTAAATGGTCTCATATATGTAATTACAAGACCTGCCATTATATTTGCAATTGAAGATGATGAGCCGAACGAAACGAGTATTCCAAGAAATACTGATACTCCCTGAAATGCCGGAGAATCTGAGCCCGGCAGATATGGAAATATTATCACAAACATCATCGCATACATTACAAACTTTACTATCTGAAAAGTCGGTACTGCCCATTCTTTGTGAAAGTTACCAAGTGTCATTCTTCCTTCAGCAATCTCATCTGTAAAATATTTTATTGCTCTGATTGCATATCGTGTAAAAATAAATATTATTGCAATTGTAAAAAGATTTGGTAAAAATCCGATAACTGCACTTATAACAAGCTTTGCCGGATTTAGCACCCACCCTAATAATAACCCCACATAACTTTTTGTAACTGGAAAAATGCTGAACAAAACCGGCAGACTGAAATATAGCACTACAAGAATTACTATAATTCTGAATATTCTTAAAATGATCTCTGCGACTTTAATGCTCTGTTCCTGATTTAGAAGCTTAAAATCTTTTATTGATAACCCTGTCAGGTATTTGTCTTTGCGTTCAAGTATGTAATTCTTGAGTTTTTGAAATAATTTGAAAATTAATTTTATTATAAAAAATAATACAATGAGAGTTAATAGTGCAAGTCCGATTCTCTTTAATCTGTTTATTAAACTGTTATCATCTCTGTACTTTACAACCTCATTCTTGACTATATTCAGATATTCATTCGAAAGTTCGTTTCTTGATTTATCAAACCAAAGCGCTTCCACTTCAGTTACACTCATTATTATTACGTCATTATAAATGATGTCATTAGTAGTTTCACCTGTATCCACTCTCATTGAATCAGGATAAAAGAAATCTTCATCATACATCGCTCTGACCCTTTTTGTAACTGTAGCCGCTCTTTCATGGGCATCAAATGAACCAAGCTTAGTGTAGATCACAAATAATGTATCGGTAAAAAGTGTAACAGGAAATCCTCTGGCTTTTTCTTTCAGTTTTTTTATTTTGATTAACTGTTCTACACTTTTTATTGAATCGGCTGCTTCAATGTTTCTAAGTTTTTCTTCCAGCTCAGCTTTCTTTTGTGAATCTTGTGAATATTGCTGCATCTCTTCCTGCAGCTTTGCCTTAAGAACTGAGTCTATTCTGTTTTGCTCCTGCTGCTTTAAAATTTCCTTTTCAGCTAACTTAAGTGAATCTACCTGATCATCCTGTGCTTTTATTGAATCTTCTTTACTTACTTTTTCTTTATCACTTTCCTGTGAAAAAGCAATTGCATTAATTAACAGAAATAAGAGAATATATTTGATAGAATTTCTTTTCATTTGTATTTTTTATTGGGGAAAGGTTTAATTTAAATATATATAAAAATTTTTAATTACAGCAAAATCCGTCAGCCTGAACAGGAGGACATTTTTCAGATCCATAACTGCAGAATACACAACAGTCACCGTCTAAAGGTTTTATCATTATTTTACAATGTGTGCATTCGTAAAACCATAAGCATGAATTTTCACTCATCTTTTCTTCATTTGTAAACCCGCACTCAGGACATGTAATGTCTGAAATTAATATTAAACTTGTTTTCATATGATGTAATAATTAGTACCTTTGATATTTAGCTGATTTCAAAAAACGTCCTGAGTCTGATTGCCATTTTTTTTCCTGCCTCTTTTTCAAACTGATCATAACTGTTTGTGATCATATCTTTAATGTTCTCCACTGATCCAAATTTTGTCAGAAGTTTCTGTGCCGTCTTCTCTCCAATACCTTCTATCTCCGATAGCTCCGATGTCAGAGTCCTTTTATCCACAAGACTCCTGTGGTAAGTAACTGCAAATCTGTGCGCCTCATCCCTCACTCTCTGCAGGAGTCTGAGTCCGCTTGATGTTTTGGGAATGTTGTGAGGCATTGATTCTCCTGGCAGATATACTTCCTCAAGTCGCTTTGCAAGTCCTATTATATTCTGATCCTTTACGCCGAGATCATCCAAAACTTTTACAGCAGATGAAAGCTGACCTTTCCCGCCGTCAATTATTATCAGATCAGGAACTGATCCAAAGCTGAGATCTTCTTTCTCTTTAAAATTAATTGAATTGTTTGTATCACTTGATAAAGATTTATCTCCTGAATTTTTTTCAACAATTTTTTTATACCTTCTGTAAATTACTTCCCGCATTGAAAGAAAATCATCAGGGTTTCCAGCTTCATCCGTTACATAATTTATTTTAAATTTTCTGTAATCAGATTTTTTCGGACGACCTTCCACAAATACTACCATTGATGCAACCGTATCCGTACCCTGTATATGCGAAATGTCATAACATTCTATCCTTCTTGGCAACTTACTCAGATTCAGATCCCTTTTTAATGAATCAAGTGACGGCGGAATAAATTCTCTTTTGAGCTTTGATAATATAAGTTCGTCAAGCATTAATCTTGCATTCTTTCTTACCATGAAAACAAGTTTATACTTATCTCCAATCTTTGGTATTACAAAATTTACCTTTCCTGATTTCTTTTTTTCGAGCCAGTCTTTTATAGTGTTTTCATTTTCTAGCTCGTTCATCAGATATATTTCGTCTGGTATGAATTCGGATTTTGAATAATAATTTATTATCAACTGCTCTAATATTTCAGACGGTGTCTTGTCCTCTACATTTGAAAGAAAGTAATGTGTTCTTCCGATTACTTTTCCGTCCCGTATTTTTAATATCATTCCGCAACTGTCATTGCCTGTCTTTTCAAAAGCAAATATATCCCTGTCAATGATCTCATCATCCACCATTTTTTGTCTCGATGAATAAACTTCAATCGCATTGATCTTATCCCTAAACACCTTTGCTTTTTCGAACTGCATTTTATCAGAATATTCTTTCATCTGAACAGTCAGATCCGAAATCAGATCTTTTGTTTTCCCGTTCAGTAGTTTGGATACATGATCTATAGTTTTGTTGTATTCTTCTTTGCTTATATATCCTACACACGGACCTTCACATTTCTGAATATGATAATCCAGACAAAGACTGAATTTATTTTGAGCAATCGATTCTTCTGTAAGATTCAGACTGCAAGACCTGATCATAAAAATATTTCTCACTGTCTTCAGAGCATACCTCATGTTTTTCACATCCGTGTATGGTCCGAAATATCTCGAACCGTCAGATCTTTTACTTCGTGTCGGAAAAATTCTGGGAAATGGCTCATTTGTAATTACTATATACGGATAAGATTTGTCATCTTTAAAATTAATGTTGTATCTCGGCTTAAAGGTCCGGATCAGATTTTGTTCAAGTATGAGAGCTTCGACTTCGTTGTCTGTAGCGATAAGTTCGATATCGCTGATCTTTTTGATCATAGCGCTCAGCATAGGCGATACGGGCTTTGCCTGAAAATACTGACGCACTCTGTTTTTCAGAATTGCTGCCTTACCAATGTAAAGTAATTTGCCGGAGGAATCTTTGAACTGATATACACCCGGAGATGCAGGAAGGGTTTTTAATTTTTCTTTGAGTGTTGGTGTTAATTCTTTATCATCGTTAAATTCTATTTTATCTCTGCTGTCAGTCATGAATTAAAGTTACAGTAAATTTTGGGGTCTAAATAATATAAAGTGGTAACTTGTTAGAAAAATATTTCATTTTTTTCAAATTTTGTCATTCTCGCATTCTCCAGACTGTCCGAAAACGTATTAAATGAAAGTAGCCGCAACCTTTAGGTTGCGATTTTATATTGAACAAAATTTTTTCAAAGAATTATTCTTTCTTTTGTGTTAACTGTCCGAAAACGTATTAAATGAAAGTAGACGCAACCTTTAGGTTGTGATTTTATATTGAACAAAATTTTTTCAAAGAATTATTCTTTCTTTTGTGTTAACTCAATTAAAATGTTGTTTGTAGATTTCGGATGAAGAAATGCGATCAGCATATCGTCAGCACCGGTTCGGGGAGTTTCGTTTAAAAGACCAATGCCTTCTTCTTTCAGCTTATCCAATGATCCTGAAATATCCTTTACCTCAAACGAAACGTGATGAATTCCTTCTCCCTTTTTCTCAATATACTTTGAGATCGGTGATTCAGAATCTGTGCCTTCCAAAAGCTCTATGTCACAATTTTCCAGATGAAATTTTCTTACATTCACTTTTTGCTCTTCCACATATTCCGTTTCTGAAGCAGTTGAATTAAATATTTTTTCAAAAACTTTTACGGAATCTTCAAGTGACTTTACCGCTATACCTAAATGTGCAAGTTTCATAATCTGTATTGATTAAAATTAATTTTTATAAATACTGATCCATCCCTTTCCTTCTGAGATAATCTACAACTTCTTTCACTCTCTGTGCCTCACCTTTTTTACAGATCAGAAGACCGTTTTCTGTGTTAATAATAAGCAGATCTTCTACGCCTATAGTTGCAACTATCTTCATGTCATTTATAATAAGACAATTTTTTGTATCCTCTGTTACTGTCATACCTTTTCTGACATTGCCTTCCGGATCCTTTTCTTTGATGTTATAAACTTCATCCCATGCGCCGACATCATTCCACCCAAAATGACTTCTGATGATATATACATTTTCAGATTTTTCCATTACACCATAATCTATGGAAATACTTTTGAGTTTTGCAAATTCATCCTCCAAAACTTTCGGAAACTGTGTCGAAAGAATATTATCGGAAAGTCTGTTCAGCGATTCATGCAGCTCAGGCATAAATCTTTCGATCTCCTGCATCATTGTATCGGTCCTGAAAATAAACATACCGCTGTTCCACAAAAAATCCCCACTCTCAAGAAATGCCTTGGCAACTTCAAGATTTGGCTTTTCAGCAAAAGTTTTTACTTTATAAATTCTTTCGTTTGATATATCATTTTTATTTTCAATTTCTACATCTAAAAAAATATCTGAATTATATTGTATATAACCATAACCGGTCTCAGGTAAAGTCGGATGTATTCCAAGTGTTACGATCCCTCCGTTATCGTTAACAAATTTTAAACCGCTTTTTATTACTCTGTGAAATTCATCGACATTTCCTATCAGATGATCTGCTGCTACTACAAGTACATTTGCTTTGGGCTGAAACCTGTTTATAAAAACACATGAGAGTCCGATACAAGGTGCGGTATTTCTTCCGACAGGTTCGCAGATAATATTCTCCTCGGGTATTTTAGGTAACTGTCGTTTTACTTCCTGTTTGTAAATTACATTTGTTACAACAAAAATATTTGTGTTTTTGAAAACGCCGTCAAGCCTTTTATAAGCAAGCTGAAGAAGAGTGTCATCATCATCTGTGATCTTGAGAAATTGTTTCGGAACTTTTGAATTGCCTTTTGGCCAGAATCTGGTTCCCACACCGCCTGCCATTATCACTGCATAGTTTATCATATATTTTGAAATTTAAGTTTTCTTAATTTTATTAAATATCTTTACCGGATCATTCAGATAAGAAATGAATACATCCTGATCTTCTACCTCTTTATCTATTATTAAAGCTTTCATATTATAAATAAAATAACTGAATATCTCTTTGATGTCATCGGTTACAGGATTTATTCTGTAACTGTTCAGAAATTTCAGGAAAATGTAACCTGCTTCGGAAAGCTGTACCATCTTTGTTAATTTTAAATCCTTAGCTATTAAAACCGCTTCTTTAAGATTGTTCAGATTTGATGAGAGACTTCTGAGAGCTTCATATATCTGAAATTCTCCTTCTATTTTATAGAGATCTTTAAAGTTTTCGTCAGTGTCCTTAATAAGTTTTTTTAGCTTAATTAATTTTTCCTTTTGCTCTCTCTCTGGAAATCTTTCATCAAGTTTGGTCTCTATTTCCTTTTTGAGATCTCTCTGCCTGATAAATTCTTCTCTTTTTTTATTTTCTTCTATCAGTCCTTTTCTGATGTTCTCAATTGACTTCAGTATATTTTTGTATCCGAAATAATCTTCTCCCTTGATAAGATTGGAAACTAATATCAGTCCTTGCTTAAATAAATTTAAAGTGCTTTCGGTAATATCATATTTCCCTTTTGCAATTTTTTCAAAAGAAAGTCTTACTGCCTGATAAATATTCGAAATTATTTCGAGTGACATTTCTTTGGATGTTAGCTCCAGATTATCGCTGATGTCCCTGATATTGTTTATAATATTATTTCTTTCTTCTTCGTTATCTATCTTTGCAGTAATGATATAGATCAGACTATCAAATTCTGAATTAAGCTTTCCGTTAAGTGATTTTATTTCTGATTCAAACTTAATGAACTCTTCATTTGTTGTTTTTTCCTCTTTAATTTCTTCATCTTCTTCGTGACCATTTGATTTTACAGATTCATCTGAATTATCAGATTTTGTAGTTCCTGCATTATGATTAATTGCATGGTCAAGAAGTTTTTCCTTCAGTTCCTTTTCATATTTATTAAGCTCTTCCTGAATATCACTGTTTAGATTTATTTTTTCTTCCTGGTCAGAATTTTCATATTCCTTAACATGTTCATTCTTAAATTCCTCTTTATAAATATCAGAGTTTTTAATATTTAATTCTTCTGTATCTTCATTATCATTATCTGATTCTTCAGATTTATTTATTCCGGCTGCAGGCAGAACTTTTTTAATAATAAAATATTCTCCACTGTCATCATAACTTAAATCTTTAGGTTTATCATTACTATTATTATTTACTTCCCGATCAACTTCACTTAAATCACCGGAGTTTGATTCTTTGTCTTCTTCTTCCTGAATTGAATTTTCTCCGGATGCAGACTCCTCACTTTTTGGTTGTAAATTTTCATCAACACTAAAATTTTCTTTTTCCTGTTCATTTACATCAGTTGTATTATTTTGAGCTTTCTCATCTCCAGATTCGGATAATTTATTTTCTTTTATACCAGGAAGATCAAATTCAGGATCTTCTTCTGACATACCTTCAAGGCTTGCCTGCTCTTCATTTTCCAGACCCGGAAGTACAAAAGCCGCATTTTCATTTTCCTCTTCAGACTGTATCAGCTCCATGTAATTCTGCTTAAATGTCATCATCTCTTCGTCATCTTCTTCATCTATGATTTCTGTAAGCTGATCCTGTTTTATTAATTCAGATTCTACATCGATAATTTCATTTCCGGAATAATCTTCATCTTCTGTAATTCCATGCAGATCAAAAACTTTTCTGCTGTTTATCCTTAATGCCTCACTTCTCTCTCCTGATAAATAATTTAAAAATTCTTTGTGAAGAAACTCTGAATCCTCTTTTGCATTCTGTGTCAGGTTATCAAAAGTTATCAGATTATCATCTAATTTTTTCAATATATAGATCAGATACTTTCCGGTATTTCTGAATTCCTTAATATGATAAAGGATATAAAGATCACGTATAAGATTTTCTGATCTGAGAAGTTTGTCAATAATATCCTGAAGAGTTTGAAACTGTTTCTCACCGACATTATACTTCCCCAGATCGCTGACCGATTTTTTGAAAATAAAATTTATATAATCTTTATTTCTTCTTTCAGACATTTGATTGATTTTAAATATAAATCCTTTTTACTCTGGATGAAACGTTGCACGTGATCTCATATGAAATTGTTTCTGCTATTGCCGCAAGTTTATAAGCCGGATAATTTCGACCAAAGATCTCGACTTCATCGTTTACTCTAATTTCGTTTTTCATTCCAATATCTGCCATTACCCAATCCATACAGACCGTTCCTGTGACATTATATAATTTACCTTTGATAAATATTTTCGCCTTATTGCTGAAAGATCTGAAATAGCCGTCTCCGTATCCGACTGGGACAGATGCTATGCGTGTTTTGTTTTTTGTGAAAAATGTTCTGCCGTATGAAATACTTTCACCTTTTTCTAATTGCTTGATAAACTTTACTTTAGATTTTAATGTCATTACAGGCTCTATTCCGATACGGTGTTTTACTTTTTTTTCGTCCGGATAAAATCCGTAAAGTGAAATACCTGGTCTTACCATATTAAAATATCCGTCATTAAAATTCAGAATTCCACCTGTATTGCTGATGTGCCTTAGTTCAAATTTTATTATACTTTCCTCAATGGATTTAACTAATTTTTTAAATTCAGCTTCCTGTTTTTTTGTAAACAGACTACCGGGAATTTCACTTGCAGCAAAATGAGAATAGATACCTTTCAACTTCAGATTTTTCATTGATGAAATTTTTTTGACAGCATCATAAGCCTCATTCATCCGAAATCCGGTTCTGTTTATGCCTGAATCCACCTGTATATGTACAGTAATTTTATTGTTAAGTTTAGCGGCTGCTTTGTTAAGTATAACTGCAGACGAAATATCAGCAACAGAAAACTCTACATTTTTACAGGCTAAGTCTTCTAAAAGTTTATTCTTCTCAGTTATAAGACCGAGACACAATACCGGAGTTTTAAAAAAATTTTTTGAATCCAGATAACTCCTTAACTCAGAAGTTTCAGTATAATCAGCAGTTCCAAGATAATCAGTACCTGATCCAATAAGTGATTCAGCCATCACATTCATTCCGTGACCGTATGCATTAGCTTTTACTATCGAACAAATCTTTGTATCAGCATTTTTTCTGCAGGCGTATTTTCTTACTTTTAAAAAATTTTTATTGAAAATTTTAAGATCTATTTCAGCGAAGGTATCACTGAAATTTTTTTCTGCGGTCTTCAAATTCATGCAATAATGTAAAAAATCTAATTGCTAAAAAGAATTTATTTATTTGTCTATTCATTAATTCATTAATTATTTTTTGATTTTTTCTAAATTAATTTCAAATCAAACTTGAAAATAATAAGCAGTTTGTTTAATATTAACTAAGGAAAAAAGGAACAGAAATTCTGTTAATACATTGTTAATAACTTTTTACAGGCAGGGTTTTAAAGTTTGCTGGCATGCCTCACTAACTACTTACTAACATCAATTGTTAATAAGACTAAACTAACCGCATAACGGCTATATTTATAAAGATGTTAACACAGCTTATTTTTTTAATAAGTGTGTTAATATTTATGATTTTCCTGTTTTATTTTATTGCTGCACATAAAGTAAAATATTAACCAAAATTCATTTGTTAATAATTTTTAATAACCTTAGGTGTGATAAATTTTTCTACTGCTGATTCCCAAAAAGACATAGATAAAAATAAAAATTCCAATTCAAAAAATGAAGAGCTGAGACTCAATGAAGAGAGCCGTCAGACTGAACTTATTTGGAAGAAATTTCTTGAACTACTCTCTGACAACCTCAAAGCTGGCGAGATAAACACATGGTTTTCTGTGATCATTCCGAAAAGTTATAAAGATAACGTACTTACAATCTCTGTCCCGAGCGAAGATTATTACAGTCTCATCGAAAGCCGATACAATAAGATCATTTCATCTATAACAGAAACTCTTCTTGGTAATGAAGGCAGACTTAATTACGAAATATCACAGTACGGTTTATTTGGTGATAATGAATCCGAAAACATTGCTAAAAAAAATCAAAACTTAGAAAAAAAGAAACCGTCTTTTGGTGAAATTAATATTTTCGATTCCGGATATATTTCAAAAGATAATTCTGATTCGCATAAAGATTTTTCAAGTAATTTAAACAAGAAACATATATTTGAAAATTTTATAAAGGGAGATAGTAATGAGCTTGCCGTTGCAGCTGCTTATGCTATTTCAAATAATCCCGGAAAGACTTACAACCCGTTCTTTGTATATGGCGGAGTCGGACTTGGAAAGACACATCTTATTCAGGCGATCGGAAATGAGATTCTGAAAAAGAATCCTGAAATGAAAGTTTATTATACAACTGCGCCGGATTTTACAACTGAGTTTACAACTAATATCGCACAAAACAGAATAGATTTTTCTTCAAACAGAAACGGTACAAAGAAACTGGATTCGTTTTATAAATCCCTTGATGTGCTCATACTAGATGACGTGCAGTATCTCAGCGGAAAGGAGAAAACTCAGGATTTTATGTATCAGATTTTTAATACTCTGTATAATGACAAGAAGCATATAATTTTTTCAAGTGATAAACCTATTAATCAGATCAAAGGCGTGGAAGAAAGGCTGATGTCGAGATTTCAGTGGGGCATAACAACTGATATTCAGGCACCAAACTGGGAAATGAGAGTTGCCATCATTCAAAAAAAATTAATGGAAGCTGATATCGAAGCACCCGAAGAAGTAGTTCATTTTATCGCTTCTAATGTCAAAGACAGTATCAGAACTATTGAAGGCTGTATAGTCGGCATCATTGCAGACAGCGTTCTTAGATACAAAGGCGAGATCAATCTTGAGATCGCAGAAAACGTTATCAGCAGAGTAGTTGGCACCGTAAAACGCGCTAAGAACATTTCCATCGAAAACATCATTTACGCAGTTGCAAATTATTACAGGATCTCCGAAAATCAGATCTTATCAAGAAAGAGGACCAAAGAAATTGCTTTTGCAAGACAGGTAGCAATGCATCTGGCTAAAGAACTTACACCGCTTACACTTGAATCTATCGGACTCAATTTCGGCGGCAAAGACCACGCTACGGTCCTCTACGCAAATAATATTATCTCCAATCTGATCAAAAAAGATAAGGACGTTTTAAATCAGATACTGGAAATAAAAGACCATCTGAAAAATCTATAATACCAGTTCTCTATTTCTTTTCTTCAGATAATAATGCCACAGAAAAAAGCTTGCAAGTGATCTGTAGGGTTTCCAATTTTCTGAATATTCAACAACATTTTTTTTCGTTTTAAAGCCCGTTGATTCAATCGCAGCATTTATAACAGCTACATCTCCCGCAGGGAAAATATCTTTTGCCTGAAGGGCAAACATAAGGTAAATATCAGCCGTCCAGTCACCGATTCCTTTAATTTTTTTAAGAAGTTCTCTGGCTTTATTTTGATCCTCACCGGATAAATTTTTCAGATCAAGTTCATTATTTAAAATTGCATTTGAAAGTGAACGAAGATATTCTGATTTCTGTCTGGTTATATAGCAATTTCTCAGTTCAGTATCTGAAAGCCTTATAATCTGAGCCGGTGTAAATTCCTTAATGTAATCTGACAGCTTTAAAAAATGTGAATTTGCAGATTCCAAACTTACCTGTTGACCGATAATGATCTTTGACAATGTAATAAATCCCTGCGGTCTGATCACGTTCTCAGGTGATCCGTATGCATCCTGAATTTTTCTGAATATTTTATCCTTTTTAAAAAGATTATCTATATCCAACTTATTAACAATTTTATCATTTTTCTTAAATCCCATCACATAAATTATTTTTTTGAAATATAATTTATATTTTTTCAATTTAATAACCGATTCCGAAAAGTTTAATTTTTGAATTATATATTTGAATGAAATTTTTTAAATATAGATAGAGACTGAATTAAAGCGTTTTTACATTTTCAGATATTGTAAAATCTATTAAAAAAATTTTAAAGGAGAAGTCAAATATGTTATTTAAAAATAAATATCGTATAGAATCAAGCAGGTTAAAGGGATATGATTATTCAAGCCCGGGAAAATATTTTATAACAATTGTAACAAAATTCCGAACGCGTTTTTTTGGTCATGTCGAGAATGGTAAAATGATCTTAAACGAGACCGGAAAAATTGCAAACAATTTTTGGTTGCAAATACCCGACCATTTTAATCATGTAAATTTGGATGAACATATTGTAATGCCGGATCATATTCATGGGATTATTGAATTAACGCCGAACGTCGTAGAGACGCCCAATTGCGTTCAGACGACGAATTATAAAGAATCATCGAATTTGGGCGTCTCTACGGCGGAAAAAAAACGTCATCCAATCGGCATTATAATCAATCAATTTAAACGAATATGTACAATTGAAATACGAAAATACAACGCCGAATTTGCATGGCAGCCCAGATTTCATGATAAAATTATCAGAAACGAACAATCATTAAAAAATATCAGACAATATATTATAAATAATCCGAAAAACTGGAAACAAAACAAATTTAAATAATTTATTTTATTTTCTCCGGATTACATCAAAAACATATAAAATATTAAATATAAAGGACATTGTTAAAATCTTATTCATATCTTATTAATAAATCGTAACTACTGACAAATTTAAATAAAATTTTAACCTATTATATCTGTAATTGTTAGTTTTTTTTATTTAAGCTATTTTTATTAACAAGTTATCAGAGCTAATTTTAATGATAGTGCTGAAAAACTTAATTACTAACAATATTAACATCACTGCTACTGCTACTAATCTTTTATATATATAATTAATAATGATAGAGAAGTTATTTATTAAGAACTACCTGATAATAAAAGAAGCCGAAATTGATTTTTGTGAAGGTCTGAATATTCTCACAGGAGAGACCGGTGCAGGGAAATCGATAATACTTGATGCGCTTTCTTTACTGCTCGGTGAAAGAGCTGATCATTCCAAAATAAATAGCGGTGATAATAAACTTATAATGGAAGGTCAGTTTAATTTTACAGATAATAAGACAGTAGAAAAGCTTTATAATGATATGTTTCCTGAAGATGAGTTTAACGGCTGTCTGATCCTCAGAAGAGAGATAAATACAAAAGGAATTAACAGAAGTTTTATAAATGATACACCCGTGAATATTTCTGATATGAAGAAATTCGGTGATGCCGTTATAGACATTCACTCACAGAATGAACATCAGTCTCTTCTTAATAAAGAAACTCATATTGGAATTCTTGATAATTATGTATCTGATGAAAATATTTTTTCCGAATATGAAAAAGGTTATTTAGATCTGAGAAAAAATGTTTCAGATTATAAAGAATTTATTTCCAAAAAAGAAGACCTGCTCAGCCGTAAAAAATTTCTTGATCATGATCTGAAGGAAATTAATAATGTTAATATTCAGCAGGGAGAAGATGAAGAAATAGAATCTGAGTTGGACAGACTTGAAAATTCAGAGGAAATATCAGCAGCTCTCAGCATTTCACTCGAAGGACTTTCTGAAAGTGAATTCAACGCTCTTAATATAATAAGTACAGCGGTAAAGGAATTGAAAAAGATATCTGATTATGACAAAAATTTTGAAAAGCTTATAGAAGATCTGGAAAGTTCTTATATACTAGTTAAAGAAACTTCATCATCTTTAGTAAATTATAATAACGATCTGAATTTTGACCCGGTGAGGATAGAGCATTTGCGAAGCAGGTTACTCGCTATAAACAGTTTAAAAAGGAAACATGAGCTTGATATTCCCGGACTGTTGGCAAAAGCTGAGAATATTCAAAAAGATCTGACCTTTGCGGAGAATTTTGATCATGAAATTGATAAACTTGATAAACAAATTTCAGCAATGAAATCTGACCTGTTTTCACTTTCTGAAAAAATTTCAGATAAAAGAATTAAAAGAGCAAAAGATCTTGAGAAGAATATAAATAAATTGTTAAAGGAAGTAGGGTTGGAATCCGCTGAATTTAAAGTTGATATTAAAAACAACATTTCAGATTCAGAAAATGAATTTACTGTAAAAAAGGGAAAGGAAAATATCGAACTATCTCAAAATGGAATTAATAAAATAGAATTTTTAATAAGGACCAATAAAGGAATGGAGCTTTCTCCGCTCAGAAAATCTGCATCCGGCGGTGAAATATCACGGATAATGCTTGCTATCAAAACCGTGCTTTCGGAAAATGACAATATCGGAATACTTGTCTTTGATGAAATCGATGCAGGCATCAGCGGCAGGATAGCTCAGAAAGTCGGAAATACTCTTAAAAAACTCGCAGCATCACATCAGATCATCTGCATCACACACCTCCCTCAGATAGCCGCAAACAGCGACAGACATTTTAATGTTAGTAAAAGTGATGAAAATAATGAAACAAAGGCTTTTATTAATATTCTTGATGAAAATGAAAAGATCAATGAAGTCGCAAAACTACTCAGCGGTGAAAAGATCACTGAATCTACCATAAATAGCGCTAAAGAACTTATTTCCGGAAAATAAAAAACCTCCACATAAAATTTATTATGTGAAGGTCAATTAAAGGAAGAACAAATATGAAAGAACGTAGCTTGCTGGCGCAAGCAATATCGTATAACATTATAGGATTAAAAAAGTTTCAGCAGATTAAAATATTTTTCTCAATAATATTTTTTAATTTTCAGTAAGAAATTCAGCGAATTCCTGTGAAGATATATTCCCAATATAATTCTTAATATCCACCTCAGAGAGTCCTTCCTTTATTGAATTGCTTTCATATTTTAAACCTGTCATCTTATTTTCAACTTCACTCAATTCCCCGTGACCAAGAAAATCACCGAATATTTTGAATTTATTTATAATTCCATCCTTTACATGTATTCTCGCATCTATCTGTCCGAAATCAAATCTCTTCTTTTTCTGTATGTTGTATTCAGGTGATCTGCCATAATTCCAGTCCCATGATCTATATTTTGATTTGGAAAGTTTTTTTACGCTATCAAGTTCATCATCAGAAAGTTCATATAATTTTATATTTTCTTTACCTCCGAAAATAGATTCAGTGATGATATTTTTAAACTCATAAACGTTCATTTCGCTGTTTATAAATTCCTTTATATTAGCTACACGGCTTCTGACAGATTTAATTCCTTTACTCTCTATTTTATCTGTTTGAACGTTCAGAGCTTTTACTACATTGCCGAGATTTGAATCAAACAAAAGTGTTCCATGGCTGAACATTGATTTAGTATCGGTAAACTGTGCATTCCCCGAAATTTTTCTTTCGCTGACTGTAATGTCATTTCTTCCGTTGAGTTCAGCATTTATTCCAATTTCCTGTAATACTTTAATAACCGGTTCAGTAAATAATTTAAAATTATGAATACTTTGATGGGAATGTTTTGTCATAAAGCTGAAATTTAGATTACCCTCATCATGATAAACAGCTCCTCCGCCGGAAATTCTTCTCACTACGTGAACATTATTTTTCTTTACATATTCAGAATTAATTTCCTCTATAGTATTCTGATGTTTACCAATAATGACCGAAGGGTTATTTATATAAAATAAAAGATAATCATTTTTCATATTCAGATTACGAACACAATATTCTTCAAGAGCCAGATTAAAAGTCGGATCTGTAATGTTTTTGTTATTTATTAAAAGCATTAATTTTTATTTAGTTTCGGGAATAGAAGGAGTAAGAAGTTGTGATCTGCATTGTTCATCCCATTCTTTAATATCTACACCGGTAACTTTATTCATTTCATCTTCACTATATTTGGTTTTAATTTTTTCGAGCATACATTTACAGAAGGCTTTCATATTTTCCTGTTTCCCCATATCATCTTTGACCTGTGGTTTATATTTATCGTAACAATTTTTTACAAAGACAGAATCCATTTCTGCAGACCATTCGTGAAAATTCGGATCTTCATGATTCTGACTATCCATATAGATATAAATAATACCAGCTGCTAAAATACCTGCAATAAGAAAGAGCCAGAGTCTTTCCTTTTTTGGTGAATCTTTAGAAACTTTTGTATTGATAGATTTATTCAATTTATATTTATTTTTTTCAAATATTACAATAATGTTATGATTTTTAAATACAGAATCTAATACTTCTTATTAAAAATCATTTTACAAAAAATCACAATGTTTTAAATTATCCCTTTTTAGTTTAGTTGAATTTTTGTTATTTGTAAAAATCAAAAAATTAATGATACCACAATTTAAAAATCTCGATCAGAAAGAAACAGAATTAATGCTTGATGCACCTGCCTTAGTAACATTGCTCATAGCAGGGGCTGACGGTAACATTGAACAAAAGCAGGTAGACTGGGGATCAAAGATCACTCATTTCAGAGCCAAAGATGAAGATTCAATAATGCAAAGTTATTATATAGAAGTAGAAAAATCTTTTAACGATACACTTGCACAGTTTATAAATACTTTTCCAAATGATATAGAAGAAAGGGGTGAATTAATAAACAAAGAACTTGTAAAAGTAAACAATATACTTCCAAAGGTTGATAAAGATTTTGCAAAGCAATTTTACAGCGATATGAAAAGTCTTTCCAGGCAGATTGCAAAAGCAACAGGCGGTGTCTGGGGATATGGTTCAATTAGCGCTGAAGAACAAAAATATCTTGACCTGGATATTATTAATCCTGTGGAGTGATATTATCTGAATCAGGATCTTCCATTTCTTCAAGACGCTGTAAAATATTTTCGGGCAGGGACTTATTGGTTTCTGCCCCGAGTTTTTTAATTCTCTCGATCCTTCCGATTATTGTATCACCCTTCTTTTTTGATTCAAACAATTTATTCATCGCACCAGTATAATTTTCTTTTGCATCGTCAATTTTATTTCCAAGCGTTACCAGGTCATTTATAAAACCATTAAACTTTTCATACAAAGCTCCGCTCTCATTTGCAATCTCAATTACATTTTTTCTCTGCCTTTCCTGTTTCCAGATAAAAGAAATGGTTTTCATTGTAGCAAGTAATGTCGATGTTGAAACAGGAAGTACATTTTTTTCAAGAGCTCTTTCTATCATTTCTGTATTCTCTTTAAGGACGGAATGCAGAGCCGGCTCTATAGGTACAAACATGAGAACATATTCAGGTGGATTAATTCCGTAAAGCTTCGGATAATTCTTTGAGCTAAGATCGGAAATATGATTCATAATATTTTTTATATGCTCTTTAAGAAATGCAGCTCTTTCATTTTCATCTTCTGTATTAAAATAATTTTCATAAGCGACAAGCGAGACTTTAGAATCTATGATCAGATTTCTGTCTTCAGGTAAATTGATAATATAATCGGGTCTGAAAATATTTCCTCCCGCATCATGAAGAGTTACTTGTTTTCTATAATGTATATCTTTCTCGAGTCCGGCTTTTTCAAGAATAATTTCGAGTTGCAGCTCACCCCAGTTTCCCTGAAGTTTCTTATCACCTTTAAGAGCACCTGTCAGACGGTTTGCGTCTTCACTAACCTGTTGGTTGAGTTTTACAATCTGCTCGAGTTCTTTTTTGAGGGAAATTCTTTCACGTGTCTCTTCTTTAAATGTATCATCAACCTTTTTTTCAAAATCAGTTATCTTTTCTTTTAATGGTTTTAGAATATCGCCGATATTCTTTTCATTCAGCTCAGTGAATTTTTTTCCTTTTTCTTCAAGAAGTTCATTGGACAGATTTTTAAATTCTGTTTTAAAAATGTTATGCAGATCTTCCATTTCTGATTTCTGAACTTCAAGTTTTTCTGTTAAATTTTTTGACTGCTCTTCTGTGCGGGCAAGAGATCTGTTTAATTCTAAAATTTCAGATTCTTTTACAGATAAATTTTTTTTTTCATTTTCATAAAGATCTTTTGTAACGTAATTTGATTCGATCTCTTTAAACGAAATTCCTTTGTCCTTTCCTGAAGTGAGTTTAAATAAAACCCAGGCAATTATAAAACCTGCAATAAGTGCGATGATTATAAAAACGAGATTTCCTGTTGATTCCATATTTGTTTGTTTAGCATATTAGGTTTTGTAAATTTACAAATTCAGTGTTTCAAAAAAAAGAATCATCTCAATTAAAAAATTTTTAATTTGTAACTCGGTTTTAAAATAAAGATATTGGTGTTCTGAAATTTTGAATATATGTACAAGTTAATTTTGATAAATAAACTAAAATACGGTTACGTAATTTTTTCAACAGTATTAATTACAGTGCTGTGCAGCATTATCTTTGTGAAGTGTGGCGAAGAAGGTGATGAGAGGGAAAAGATTTTATCAAAAATTCATGAGAAATATTATTATCTGAATCTTTATGAAGATGTAAAATACACAGGTACTGAAAAATGTATCTCATGTCATAATGACATTAATGAATCTTATCATCACACCGGAATGGGCAGTTCGCTTTATAAACCTGAATCAGGAAATGAGATAGAGACTTATGATAAAGATAATATTATATATGACGAAAAAAATGATCTGTATTATGAAACTTATAGAAAGGATGGAAATTATTTTCAGAGAGAATTCAGAAAAGATGAGGATGGAAATGTTATACATTCTCTTGAAAAGAAAGTAGATTATATAATAGGTTCGGGATTTAATACACGCAGCTATTTGTATCAGGATAACGGATTTTTTTATGAGATGCCGATGTCATGGTTTACGGAGAAAGCAAAATGGGATTTGAGTCCTGGCTATCAGAGACTTAATCTGAGATTCAGAAGAGAGATCAATCAAGAGTGTATGAACTGCCATAACTCCTATTCGGGCTATACCGAATTTTCAGAAAATAAATTTACAATGCCGATCACCGAAGGTATTGGTTGTGAAAGATGTCATGGACCCGGGGAACTTCATGTCAGAAGATTTACTGATAAAGATAATTTTTTTGAAGCCATTGAAAGTGATACGACTGACAGGACGATTGTAAATCCTGCCGATCTTCCTCTTGAGGAAAAACTTTCTGTGTGTTTTCAATGTCATCTTCAGGGAGATGTAAGAGTATTTACTGATGGAAAAAAGCAGTCTGATTTCAGACCGGGTATGAAGCTTTCGGAAGTGAAGACAGTGTTTATTCAGGATGATGTTTCCGAGGGAGATTTTAAGATTGCATCGCATGCAGCGCGGATGTTTCTAAGCAGCTGTTTTCAAAATTCAGATGGAGGAATGACATGTCTGACATGTCACGACCCGCATGTGACTGTCGGAAATTCTTCCAAAGATTTTTTTAATGATAAATGTCTCGGTTGTCATCAGCAGAATTCTCTTTCTCCTTCAAAGACAAACGTAGAACATGCATCAGGTAGTAACTGTATCAGTTGTCATATGAAACAGGGAAATACTTCCGACATACAACATGTGAACTTTACTGACCATTGGATAAGAAAGAAGACAGGTATGGAAACAGATAAAATTAAAGGAGATGAAATTTTATCCGAAGACAAAAACATCATTCCGATAACACTGAAAAATTTTGAATTTACAGCTAATAACAAAAATAAAAAATCAGGTCTGGATCTCGGGATAGCTTATGTAATTTATTATGAAACGAAACATCCGCATCAGGAATATCTGAAGCGGGCTATGCCTTTGTTAGAGGCGGGAGTAAAGACAAATCCGGATAACAAGTCGGCGCAGTATTATCTTGGTTCGGCATATTATCTTGATAATAATTTTCCAGAAGCTATAAAGATACTGGAAAAACTTATATCCAAAGAAACAGGAATAGACACAGGAAATGCAGATGCTTTTATAAGACTTGGAGCAGCTTATGAAAAATCGGGCAATTCTCAAAAGGCAATTGAGTCTTATGAAAAAGCATTAAATATTTTCCCTGAAAATGTAAAAGTACTAAACAGTCTTGGTAATCTTTATTATTCAGAAGGTAAAATAAACGAAGCTGTGGAGACTTATAAAAGAGGTATAAAAATAATTAAGGATAATCCGAACATTCTTACAAATCTTGGTGACATAAGTTTATATAAGCTGAAAGATCCTGATGCCGCATTGAATTATTTAAACAAGGCACTCGAGTATGACCCTGACAAAAAAGAAACTCTGAACAATCTCGGCAATGTCTATATGCTGACAGGAAATAAAGCGGAAGCGGAAATATTTTTTAAAAGAGTAATAAAGCTTGATGAAAATAACGCACAGGCACTTGGAAATCTTGCAGTCATTTATGAAGACAACGGGAATAAGAATGAAGCTGTGAAGATGCTAATGAAAATACTTGAGAAAGATCCGGATGACAAAAGAGCTAAGGACATGCTAGCTAAGCTTAAGGCAGATTAATTAAAATATTTTTAAAATCTCAACGTAGTGTCAGAAAATCTCCTGATCCTTTGGAAAAATCTATAAAAATAATCCCGCTGGAATTAAATTATCCCGCGGGAAAAATATAATTGATTAAGTATTTGTAATTTGAAATATATAATTTAAAATTTATTTAGTCAGGATCATCTTTTTGGTTGAAACGAAATTACCTGCATTGATCGTGTAGAAATAAACACCAGAGGAGAGTCCATCTGCTTTGAACTCTGCTGAATAGCTTCCTTTCTGCTGAACTTCATTCACAAGAGTACGGACTTGTCTGCCGAGTTCATCAGTGACAGTAATTTTTACAAACTCCTGATTCGGCAGATAGTAAGTAATGTTAGTCAATGGATTGAAAGGGTTTGGATAATTTTGTGACAAATTATAATTGTCTATAATTTCAGTATTGTTATGATTTATAGAAGTGGTCTGTCCGACCTTAAGTACATAAAGTCCTGTTGATATATCACTTGCAATGATATTTCCTGAAGGTAGAAACGGATAGACATTCCAGCAGCCCTGATATGCAGTACTGTTAGTGCCGGGATAAGTATCGTAATGTCCGACTTCAACAGGCAGTGAGGGATTTGAAATATCATAAACTATGACTCCTGCTCTGTAATGTGAAAGATAAAGCGAGTCGCCTTTTATGTAAGCATTGTGAACCATTGACGCACTGTCATAAGGAATGATCTCAGAAAGTCTTATCTGATTAGACATATTAGTAATATCCCAGAGGATTGCGTGATTAGTACCGCCTTCGTCAGTTGTTACCAATATAGATCTGTCATCTGTCGTCCAGGCATTGTGAGTTACTGCAGATGGATAAGTAAATTCCCGGATAAATTTTACTGAGTCTTTATTTGTAGCATCGAGAAAGACCATAAATCCCTGATTGATGGAAGCAGCATAGATGGTGTCATTTTTAATGAAACTGTCATGAACATATCTGGTGCCCCACTGTCCTCTCTTTACCGGATTTTCAGGATCGAGCAGATCGAGAATAAAGACACCGCCGTTATTATAATTGCCACCGTTGCAATAAAGATATCTTCCGCTTTGAGAAATAGAATGAGATCGGGTATAACCTGCAAAAGTATAATTTTTTATAAAGTGAATAGAATCCGGAAGATACTGCAGATCCACGATCTGTACACCTGACCCACCTTCAGATACGATATATAAGTAATGCGAATAAGTTTTCATTTCTCTGTAATTATAAAAAGAGCCTGGTCCTGCGACCGTACCTTTGTTAACAATATTCTCAGGATTAGTAACGTCATAGACGGTAGTGCCGGCATAATGACCAATGATGGCATATTCCCTGCCATCTGCTACATAGCCCCAGCATGCTGCATAGTGCCAGCCGGCCGGAGTTCCGCCAGAGGTAAATTCATTTGCTGATCCTAGCATCTGCATATTGCTTACAGACTGTGATTGAGAGATCCCATAAAATGCGAAGAGCATAATAAGAGTAAATATTTTGTTCATAGAAATTAAATTTTTATAATAATTTTTCATCAATATATATTTAATGAAATTTAAAAAAAACATTAATTACAGATTTAAATGTTATTCAGAATTTAAAATATATTTTAAATTTAAGAATCATAGTTTTTGTAGAAGGTGTAAATGTACATATGTTGTGAAAGCATATATTATCGATTATTTATTTTAGCATATAATTTGTATTTTAACAAACTAACTATCAGTAAACGACAGGTAATAGTTAAAAGGAAAAAAAATTAACTAAATATGAATTCAACAAGTTCTATTGTACAAAAGATTGTAATTACTTTGAGAAAGGAAATTACAAATGGTATTTTAAAACCCGGCGCACATTTAACAGAAACTTCAGTATCTAAAAATTTTAACATCAGCCGCGTTCCAGTCAGAGAAGCATTTCGAATACTTCAGAGTGAAGGATACATAGATCTTATCCATAACAGAGGGGGTTTTGTAAAAAATATTTCACGTGATAATGCAATTGAGAATGGAGAGATATATGTATTACTTGTACCTATGATCCTTAAGAAAGCAATTCCAAATTATACAAAATCAACTTACAAAAAAGCTCATGCAATCCTTGATAAAATTGAGAACTGCGAAAAATACTGTGAGTCCAGTTATCTGGTATGGGATTTTGCTAAAGTAATTTATTCTCCTTCAAAAATGGAACTTTCCATGAAAATAATTAACGACATTTACAGTCAGGGTATCAGAGTACTGAATGATTATTTTGAAATAGAAAACACCACAAAAATTACAATTGAAAGTCACAGAGAATTCGTAAATCTTTGCGAATCAAAAAAGTATGATGAAGCTGTTGAACTTTGGATTAATTATATTGAACACGTAAAGGAAAGGATTATAAAAAGTATAACTGACTGACCTGTTATAAATCTTCCAGTATAAGTTTAATGTAGTAAAAAAAAATGTCAGAATAGTTTATCAATAGCGTCATTTATTTTTTCAACCCCGGTTATTTCAGCGTTAAATTTCTTCGAGTTAATATTTTTCAGATTACCTTTTGGAATTATTATTCTTTTAAATCCAAGTTTAGCTGCTTCAGTGATCCTTCTTTCTGCATAAGAAATTGTCCTGACCTCTCCTGATAATCCAATCTCACCAAGTAATACAGTTTCCGAATCTACCGGAATATCGCGGAATGAAGAATAGATGCTCATTGCAACTGCAAGATCCGTTGCCGGCTCTTCGATCTTAATACCTCCTGCAATATTTAAAAATATGTCAGACTTATTTAAAAATATCCCGAGTTTTTTTTCAAGCACGGCAACAATTATATTTAGTTTTTTATAATCGAAGCCCATGGAAGTACGCTGTGGAATGCCATAGTTAGAAGAGGTTACAAGTGCCTGAACTTCTATTAGGATTGGTCTTGTACCTTCGACCGAAGCAGAAATCACGCAACCCGAAGCTCCGTAGTTTCTCTGTGACAAAAAAACTTCACTGGGATTGAGAACTTCTTTCAGACCCATGTCGGTCATTTCAAAAATCCCGATCTCATTTGTAGAGCCGAATCGATTTTTAATTCCTCTGAGAATTCTGAATGAATGAGTTCTTTCGCCTTCGAATTGCAATACAACGTCCACCATATGTTCGAGCACTTTTGGACCGGCGATCATACCTTCTTTTGTAATATGTCCGACTATGAAAATAGAAAAATTATTTTTCTTTGCAAGGTGCATGAGCAATGCAGTAGATTCACGAAGCTGTGAAACTGTACCCGGAGCACTTTCAATCTCAGGTCTGAAGACAGTTTGTATAGAATCAACAATTACAATATCAGGTATTTCTTTTTCTATCACAGCGTTTATGATGTCGAGATTGGTTTCAGAAAGTATATAGAAATTTCCTAAATCATAATTGAGTCTGTCGGAACGAAGTTTGATCTGAGCTGCAGATTCTTCACCGCTGACATAAAGAATTTTTTTATTATTAATTTTTTCAGCAAGCTGTAGCATGAGAGTGGATTTTCCGATGCCCGGATCACCTCCGATGAGGATGACAGAACTTTCGACGATGCCGCCTCCGAGTACGCGGTCAAGCTCAGAGATATGGGTAAGTGTGCGAGATTCATTTACGGAATCAATTTCGGAGATAAGTCTGTATGAGCCGTTGCTGATTTTTACATTTTTGAGCGGAGTTCTGCTACGGCTGTCGGTGCTTTGAATTTCTTCTACCAATGTATTCCAGTTATCACAGTCAGGACATTTACCGCTCCATCTTACAGATGAGTAGCCGCATGTCTGACAAACATATTTAGTCTTAATCTTTGCCATGTCGTTCGATTTTATTTTTAAATTATCCGAAAATTTCTAAAAAGTTTATGCGAATAGATATCACAGTACTTTTACAAGTTACTGAAAAACTTTTCAAAGATAATTAAAATGAAGTTTGTATAAAATATTAATCAGGTTTCATTTTAAAAAAACATGAGATTTGAGTATGGGGAAATAATTTAAATTGCAGGGTTTATAATTTCAAACTATAAAGCATTTTAAAAATTTGTCACGAACGTAATTTTATTCTGTCTAATATATAAATGTTCATAAATTTAAAAATTACAAAAATGAAAAAATTAATTTTACTTTTGATTTCCCTGTTTGCTTTTAATTCAATTTCAAATGCAAACATAATAAATGTACCGTCACAGCATTCTACAATTCAGGCTGGAATAAATGCTTCTTCAAACGGTGATACAGTACTGGTGCAACCCGGGACTTATATGGAAAACATTAATTTCCGCGGGAAGAATATCGTCCTGACAAGTCTCTATTATCAGACAGGTAATTTATCCTTTATCCATTCCACAGTAATAAATGGCAGTAATCCTCAAAATCCCGACACTGCAAGCTGCGTGATTATAAACAACCATGAAGATTCAACGACTGTCCTGCAGGGATTCACACTTACAGGCGGAACAGGAACAAAGTGGACGGATGAACACGGCGCAGGATTATTCAGAGAAGGCGGCGGACTTTTGATCCAGTATTCAGATCCGGTAATTCAAAATAATATTATAACCGGAAATTCTGCTGTTACAGGTGGTGTATTCAGTACAGGCGGCGGCGGAGTCAGAATAGGAGATTCTTATCCCAGATTTTTAAATAATGTTGTAACTAACAACACTGCGAGATATGGAGCGGGGGTGGTGTTGAATTATACAGGTGGTGAATATAAAAACAATGTTATTTTTAAAAACTATGGATCACTTGAATTCGGTGCTGGTTCAGGTGTGTGGGTAAACGGATTTTTTACACGAATTATTTCTTTAACAAATAATACTATCGTTGAAAATTCTGCAGTAAGCGGTAATCCGGGAATATTCGGGAACGGCGGAGTCGTTGCATTAATAAGAAATAACATAGTCTGGGGAAATACTTCTCCTAATAATGTGCAGATAGCAAACGGAAATTTTACAGTGAGATACTGCAACGTACAGGGCGGATACAACGGTGCCGGGAATATCAACGAGCAGCCGGATTTCGATACGACAAACTATTATCTGAGAAGTACATCTCCGTGTATAGATAAAGGTGACTCAAGTATCATATACAATGACCCTGCTGATCTCATAAATCCTTCGAATGCAATGTGGCCGGCAAGAGGAACTCTCCGAAATGATATAGGTGCTTACGGAGGACCAGGCAGTATTAAAATTGCAAATACAGTAGTGGGAATTAATAATCAAAATACAATTGATGTACCTGGGGATTTTCAGCTGAATCAGAATTATCCAAATCCATTTAATCCAAAGACAGTTATCAGTTACGAGTTACAAGTTTCGAGTGAAGAGTTAGTAAGTCTGAAGATATTTGATGTTTTGGGAAATGAGATTGCTGAGTTAGTCAACGAGAAACAGAGAGCGGGAAGATATTCGGTTGAGTTTGACGGAAGTAATTTTCCAAGCGGAGTATATTTTTATAAGCTGGAGACAGAAATGCTGTCTGAAGTAAAAAGGATGATGTTAATAAAGTAAGGATATACAGACTTACGAAGAGGTATGTGGAAACGTGAAAGTGGAGTTTTTTGGAACATGTAGAGTAATAAATTTTGAGTTTTGCAGTAGTTTACGAAAACTGACAGGTTTTATTAGATTCACGATACGCATTTTGACTTTTGGATAAACCTGTCAGTTTTTGCTGTATTAACGAAAACTGACAGGTTTCATCAGATTCACGATACGCATTTTGACTTTTGGATAAACCTGTCAGTTTTTGCTGTATTAACCAAACTTCAAGATCTTTCTCCGAATCTGCCTAATTTGTACCGTCTTCTTCTTCACCCTCGACCTCTTCTTCACTGTCTTCAGGAATAGTAGAAGGTGCTTGTTTTGTACTGTCTGTCTTATTTATATTCTTTTTGATATTTATTGACCTTACAACTGATTCTATCTCATTCTTATATTGATCAAAATACTGCTTTCGTACAGATGCACGCAGAGACAACTTCTCCGTTCCGATCTTATTAAATACATAAAACCGGTATTCTGTAAATCCAGCCAGTGTTTTTGGCTCTTTCACAAATCCGCTGAGAGTAGTGTCATTCATTGCAAATTCCATTTTGAAGTCTTCAGTATTAAAATCCTTAAGTTCGCTGTCAAGAAAAACAAACAATGTCATTGTACCCGGCTGCTCAGCTGTTGTATCTGTTAGTACCACTCCTTTAAATTCCTTTTCATTCTTGTTTATATCTCTCTGATCTGTAAGTTTCCAGTTGCTTGGGAAATACATGGCAAGTCCGATATCCTGTTCACTGAAATTATTTCTCAGAGAATCAGGTATTACATAGTTTGACTGCAGTGAATCTAATAATGTATCTGTCGTGTCACCTTCCAGCGCATCTGTTAACTTTCTTAAAGAATCTAATTCTTTTGCAAGTTCTGATCCGGGCAATGTATCACTATCACTTTTATTATTTGGCCGGTTAACTTTTGGTGGCTGAATGATCTTCCTTGGAGTTATCTCTCTTTTTACAGGATTGTCAGGATTTTCATCAGCAGGAATGTCTACTATCTTTGGTTTATTAGGGTCTTCTACATCCTGAAGTTTTATTTTCGGATCGGGAAGATCCTGCAGTACAATTAATCTCGGCTGTTCCTCAGGCTGCTGATCTTCTGATTTTTTTCCTATTGTATAAAAAGCTATTCCCGCTGCAGCGAGATGAAGTATTGCTGCTATTACAAGACCTATTGTCAGATTCCTTCTGATAAGATGTCTTAATTTATCAAACGGGTTTATGAACCCTCCTTCAGGATTTATAAAACCCTGATCTTCTGGAAATTCTGAATAATCCGGCGGCTGAATTAGATCCACTACTTCCGGATTTGGAATAAATTTTATTTTGCCGTCTTCGGTGGATCCGGTTAACTCTTCGTTGATGTCACGCATTTCCGGATCGAGCTCGATAGTGATCTCAATCAGATGAAATTTATTATTCTTATCAGGCAGAAGAAGCACCCTGTTACTCTGTGTTTGTAATGACGTCTTTTTATCTTTTGTAACAGAATCTATTTTTACGGATTTATCTGTCTTAATTTTTACCTTAAGTAGATTCTCGTTTATTGGACTGACTTTGAATTTACTCTCAACACTTTCCTTTTCATCTTCTTTGAGAATGTTGTCATCAAGTTCACCGCTGCCGGTTAATTCTTTATCTTCGCTTTTATCTGTTTCCTTTTCGGAATTTTCATCAATTGTAATATGTATCTCGACCTCCTGCTGAGCGAGATCTATTCTGGGGTTGAGATAAATTTCATTATTCTGAATTTCAGCATTCTTTTTATTCTCAATCAAAGAAGAATTAATTTTAATCCCCTTTTTAGTAGCCACTGATACTTTCAGATAATTTTCATCAATCAGACTTATCTGATAATTACTTACTTTTGGTTTGCTGGAAGTGGTTAATGACTGAACAGGTCTTATGTCACTGTCTGATATTGACTTCTGAATATCATTATCCTTTGGTATGTCTCTTTCGCTTTCTTTTGATGATTTTTGAGGTTTCGATGATGAAATGCTTTCTTCCCTCCCATCTGGAAATAAACTTCCCTGTGGCTCTTCATCAGGATTTTTTAACATTGATCCGTCTGAGTCCTTTGTCTCTTTTTTGTTTAATTCTTTATCGTTACTGTTTTTGGAAGATTCATCGTCCTGTGGAGTTTCTGAATCCGGCTTGTTTAAATCGTCTGACATTAATTTTTAAAAATCGGTTGTAATTTAGAAAACTTAACTATAACAATAAATTCAAATAGCTATAAAAGAATGTATTTTATTTTTATATTTATCACTTAATAAAATGTATTCCCTTTTATTCTATTATTAAAAATTTGTTCCAATATTAAAAATTTATTTTAATATTATTTAAGAGAAGTTATATGAACTTATTTTATTTTATAAAAGTTGTCTGAATTACTGTTTAACTTAATATTAAATAAAACCATAAAACCTGTATTCAATAATCCTAAAAATTTTTATTTAAATGGAAAACTATTACCAGTCTAAAGACCTTAAAAAATTCCCCAATGTGTCAGAATTCGATGAAGAGCTTGCCAAAAAATTCTTTGATTATTATAGTGCTGTATTCGCTGAAGGCGCTCTTACTGAAAGAGAAAAATCTCTTATTGCCCTCGCCGTTTCGCATGCAGTTCAGTGTCCTTACTGCATAGATGCTTATTCTCATGATGCTCTCGAAAAAGGATGCAATGAAGAACAAATGATGGAAGCCGTACATGTCGCAACTGCTATCCGCGGTGGCGCTTCACTTGTTCACGGTGTGCAGATGATGAATCATGTGAAAAAAGTTTCGATGTAATTTAAATTTTATTATATGCTTACAAAAAGTCTGAAATTCAGAGATTCGGAACTGTCCATAGCAGGTGAGCAACTTAATATTCTAAACGGATATTCCCATAAAACTTTTTCATCCTATTTAAAAAAATCAGGAATTGAAAAACTTTCTTCAAGAAAAGTTGAAATTTTTCAGGTCAATATCGGCAAGATGTGCAACCAAACCTGCAAACACTGCCACGTAGATGCCGGTCCTGACAGAAAAGAAATTATGTCAAGAGAGACCATGCAGATCATTATTGATAAATTAAAAGACACTGAAATAAAAACAGCCGACATTACAGGCGGAGCTCCTGAGATGAATCCTGACTTCCGCTGGTTTGTTTCCGAACTTAAAAAACTTGATATTCATATTTTGGTCAGATGTAATCTCACTATTATACTGGCTAATCCCAAATACAACGACCTTCCTGATTTCTTTAAAGAAAATAACATAGAAGTTGTTTCATCCCTTCCTTATTATCAAAAAAGCAATACTGACAGACAAAGAGGCGACGGAGTTTTTGAAGCCTCTGTCAAAGCTCTGAAGATGCTGAATGAAAAAGGATATGGAAAAGAAGGTACAGGACTTATTCTGAATCTTGTCTATAATCCTACAGGTGCATTCCTGCCCGGCTCGCAGAAGTCTCTCGAAAATGATTTTAAAAAAGAACTTTTTGGAAAATTCGGGATCGAATTTAATAACCTGTTCACAATCACAAATATGCCGATCAGCAGATTTCTCGAATATCTGATAGAATCTGAAAATTATGAATATTATATGGATAAGCTGATCGATTCTTATAATCCATCAGCCGCTGAGAATGTAATGTGTACAAATACAATCTCCGTAGGTTGGGACGGATATCTGTATGACTGTGATTTTAATCAGATGCTCGAGCTGAAAGTAAACAATGATCTCAAAGAACATATCAGAGATTTTGATTTGAATTATCTCGACACACGAGAAATTATAACTGGTCAGCACTGCTTCGGATGTACTGCCGGTGCGGGATCGAGCTGCGGAGGTGCTGTTGCATAATTTTACTATTATTTTTATAAATAATATTTTGATATGCTGAAAAAAAATAAATTCCAAATAATTATAGCTGCAGTAATTTTAGTGCTGGTGATATTGATGCTTTCAGGAAAAATAATTTATCCCGTGAAATCAAATACTCTCCCGCTGGATGTAAATGATCTGCATGAATATATGACGCCTTATATTTTGAATACTTCTCTTTCAGATGAACCTGCACCTGAGATCATTAACAAAGGCAAATGGATCAATACCAACAAGGATATAACAATGAATGATCTGCGTGGAAAGGTAGTCCTGATCGAGTTCTGGACTTTTGGATGTTATAACTGCACAAATACACTTCCTCATCTTAAGGAATGGTATAGTAAATACAGATCAGATGATTTTGAAATGATCGGAATTCACTGCCCCGAGTTTGACAACGAAAGAAATTTTGATAATGTAAAAAATAGTGTAGAAAAGCTTGGCATTGAATATCCCGTGCTAACGGATAATGATTTTTCAGTATGGAAAAAATTTGATGTTCATGCATGGCCGACGATATTTCTAATAGATAAATTCGGTGAGATAAGATATAAAAAAGTCGGCGAAGGAAAATATGATAAGACAGAAAGAATGATACAGGAACTGCTTTCTGATAAATATTCCAAAGATAAATAAATTAAGTTTTTTAGATACAGTAGTGAAAATATTCATTAAGATTTTATAAATTTTAAAACCCATTGATTTTAAAAGCACTGTTTAAAATATATTTAAATTTTATTCACAATTTAAAAGCAGGAGCGAAGGAGCAATACCATTAAGTTAAGGGATTTTTTTATAATAATTTGATTATTATAACTTTTTAATTTAATAGTTCATGCTCCTCCCCTTTTTTCAAAGGGGAGGTTGGGAGGGGTTTGCTGATAGCGATGATACTTCGCCCTTTAATTAATGGTAATGAACGAAGTGTGTTAAAACTGAAAGCAAATATTTATTTTCAGTTTTTAATGGAGAAAATATTTTAATATTGTAAAAAAAATTAACTCATGTCTGATAATATTGTCATCATCGGAAACGGCATCACAGGTATTACTGCAGCCCGCCATATAAGAAAAAGAAGTGACAGCAATATTTTTGTTATATCATCCGAGTCAAAATATTTTTACTCAAGGACTGCACTGATGTATGTTTATATGGGACATGAAAAATTTGATAATATCAAACCATACGAAGATCACTTCTGGAAAAAAAACAGGATTGAACTTCTCTTTGAACATGCGTCAGCTATTGATACAAATAAAAAGCAGGTGCATTTCGCAAGAGGCAATGTTTTGAATTATGATAAACTTATAATCGCTACAGGTTCAAAGTCGAATAAATTCGGATGGAAAGGTCAGGATCTGCAGGGAGTTCAGGGATTATATTCACTTCAGGATCTTGAGCTTCTTGAAAAAAACTCACCCAATATCAAAAGAGCAGTCATTGTCGGCGGAGGACTTATTGGAATTGAACTTGCGGAAATGCTTAAATCGAGAAATATTGAAGTTACATTGCTCGTAAGGGAAAAAAGCTACTGGAATAATATTCTGCCTGCCGAAGAATCTGAAATGATCAACAGACATATCAGAGATCATCATATAGATCTGAGACTTGATTCTGAACTTGATGAAATAAAAGGCGATGAAAGTCAGAGAGTGAAAAGCATTATAACAAAGACCGCCGAAGAGATCGAATGCCAGCTTGTAGGATTAACAGCAGGTGTTAGCCCGAGTATAGAAATAGTTAAAAATACTGACATAGAATTTAATCGCGGCATTCTAGTAAATGAATTTCTCGAAACGAATATTGAAAATATATATGCAGCAGGTGACTGTGCCGAATTCCGTACGGCATTTCCAAACAGAAAAAATGTCGAACAGGTCTGGTACACAGGGAGAATGCACGCCGAAACGCTTGCTCAGACAGTATGCGGGATTAGAACTATATACGAACCCGGCATCTGGTTTAACTCTGCAAAGTTTCTCGATATTGAATATCAGGTCTACGGTCTTGTGAATATGAATGTCGAAGGTGAGAAAAATTTATACTGGGAATGTCCTCAAGGAAATAAGTCAATCAGAATTGTCTATACAGATGAATGTGTGATTGGATTTAATTTAATGGGAATCAGATACAGACAAGAGGTTTGCGAAAAATGGATAAGAGAAAAATTTAGTATTATGAAAGTTTTGGAAAATCTTGGCGAAGCTAATTTCGATCCCGAATTTTTCAGACAATATGAAAATGATCTTGTTCAGAAATTTAATTCACAGAATCCCGAAAAAAACATTAAGCTGAAAAGAAAACGAAAACTTTTTAATTCACTGTTCAATAATTCTTTGCAGTAAAATGAGAATATATGAATGAACAATTGATAAATATCGGCAACTCTCCCGAATCAGATAATTCCTTTTTTAAAAAAACAGGGCTTACCATATTCTCGATTGGAATGCTTTTTTTCTTGATAAGCTTTACTAGCGTGACAGAGTTCAGTCCAGTATTGTTTTTTGGTTTGGCAATTATACTTCCATGCATCGGAGCTTTATTATTCTTTTTTGCGCAACTAAAAGAAACTCTTCCAGGTGTGAAGAAAAACGGTATTCAGTTTATGTCAGCTACTAACCGCGGAATGCTCGGATGGGTGACTGCCATATTTCTGACAGGCATTTATATTCTCATTTACTGGTACCCCGAACATTTGGAAAATCTCATCAGGATTTTCGATCCGCTGAGTTATACATTAAATGGAAATCCGTCAAATCAATGGTTCCTTTATGGGACCCTTTACACACTGGCTGTTCTCGTGATGGGAGTCAGGATGATCATTCAAAACAGACACAATAAATATCAGATCATCAGAACTTTTTCAGTAATGTTTTTTCAACTAATACTTGCATATCTGATTCCGATGTTTATACAAAACGGATTTTATTTTACTTACTTTTGGCCCCTTAAGCCGGATTATCTTTTTCCTTCAAGTTACACTTATCTTGTAAGCTCAGGCGGACTGGGAATGTTCATGTTCTTCTGGGCAGCAATGATGACTTTAATCGCTACACCTGTGCTGACTTATTTTTACGGAAAGAGATGGTACTGCTCATGGGTCTGCGGCTGCGGTGCATTGGCTGAAACACTCGGCGATCCTTTCAGACAGAATTCCGATAAATCACTTACAGGCTGGAAGATAGAAAGATGGATGGTGCATTCCGTTTTAGTAATTATTACTTTGATCACAGCATTGCTCTGGATAGATAGTGTTAATGAAAATTTTATACTCGGTGAATTTGTACACAGCGCGAATAAGTGGTATGGATTTTTTATCGGTGCAATGTTTGCAGGAGTGATCGGAGTTGGATTCTATCCGCTGATGGGAAGCCGCGTCTGGTGCAGATTCGGATGTCCGATGGCTGCTGTCTTAGGAATCTTTCAGAAATATTTTTCTAGATTCAGAATTACAGTTAATGGCGGTCAGTGCATCTCATGTGGTAACTGTTCCACTTTCTGTGAAATGGGAATTGACGTAAAGTCTTATGCACAGCGAGGACAGAATGTGATCAGAGCATCATGTGTCGGATGCGGTGTCTGTTCGGAAGTTTGCCCGAGAGGCGTTCTCCGTTTAGAGAATGGACCTGTCACTGGCAGATATGAACTCAATAAAGAATATCTGAGATGATGTTCAAATAAGTTTTTTATATCGCAGAGTCCGAAGATCACGTGACTCTGATCAAACATTTAAAAAAAAGAATATTTAAAATAATAATCTAAATTATTTATGAATAAAGATTTTATAACTTTCCCGCTTGTTACCAAGCTCCAGCTTGGTAACGCACTTGAAATTGAAACTCCGTTTCAAACTCAACTCAGACATTTTATCACTACAAGTCAAGATTTTTTTGTCATTCAAAAAGTAAATATATAATAATGAATCTTGATTATAGTAATAAAACATTTTGGATGTATGTTTAACATTTTTTATTAATTAAGATAATATTTTTATATGAATAAAATTTTTATAGCACTAATACTTTTACTTCCTATACTAATTTCTTCCTGTTCAAAAAATGAAACCGAAGAAATAAAATCAGTTCAGACATCAAACTCTGAAAACATAAAATTTGATTTCACTCCCGTCAACGAGTTTATGCAAAAATATGTAAAAGGCGGAAATGTAAATTATGAACAGGTGATGGATGACAATGCTTTGAATAAATATATTACACAGGTAAGAAATACCGAACCGTATAATATTGAAGATGGAAATGAAAGACTTGCTTTCTGGATCAATGCTTATAATGCTTTTACCATCAAGCTCATTACGGATCACTATCCACTCGGTTCAATTCTTGAAATAGAAGAAAAAACTGGCACAGACCCCTGGAAGATTAATTTTATTGAAATGGCTGGCGGCAGAATGTTCAGTCTGGATGAGATTGAAAAAAAGATCATTATTCCTGATTACAATGATCCGAGAATTCACTATGCACTCGTCTGCGCTGCCGAAAGCTGTCCCGAATTGATCTCGGAAGCATACCTCCCCTCAAAGTTAGATGAACAGTTGAATACGCAGGCAGCCATATTTCTCGATGATCAGGAGAAAAATTATCTCGATAAAAAAGAAAATGCTTTATATCTTTCCACTATTTATAAATGGTATGCAAGAGATTTTGTAAAAAATGATACAACCGTTAAAAATCACATTCTAAAATATATCAACGAAGGCGATAAAAATTTTATTCTACAGAATAATACAGAAGACATAAATTATATTGATTACTCCTGGAAACTGAATGATGCAGAAAAAAATAACTGATCCATTTATTATAAACGGATTAAAAATTTTACTGGGCATAATTCTCGCCCTGAAGTTTACAATCTCCTTCAATACCGGACTCTTTGAAGATGAAGCGATCTACTGGAACTGGTCTCAGAATCCCGATCCGTCATATTCATTCACGACTCTTATCGGTATAAAGATCTTTACTATGATGCCCGGATTACTAAATGAATTCACAGTCAGAATGGCTGCGCTGCTGACCAACTTTGTGATCATTTTGTTTTTTTACAAAACAGGTAAGATGCTCGGATTTTCAAAAAAGAAAATTTTGATTTCGATGATCCTGTTATTCAGTATACCCTTCGTGACGATTTACACTTCTTTCATTTCACCCGATTCAATGCTTTTAATGTTTTCAGTAATTTCAATTTATTTTACATTAAGAGTTTTAAAGTTTGGAAGCCTGAAAGACTGGATTCTTTGCGGTATCACTTTTGGACTTTTGATACTAAGTAAATATACAGGCGCAGTCTTTGTTCCGGCATTTGCAGTATTTCTTTTTTTAAAGAGAAATGAAATTAACAGTATTACTTATGAGAAGATCACTGCCGTTGTCATTTCGCTTTTGGTAATTATCTCACCTTTGATAATCTGGAACATTATTTACGAACCTGTCTGGATTAATTATTATGTGAATACCGGTGCAGACGCTGTGTCTTCAGGACTTGGTGAAAATTTATGGAAATTCATTCTTTCACAGATAGCAATTCTGCTGCCAATATCTTTTCTTTTTATAATTTATATCACAGTAAAACAGTTTGGCAAAAAAGACAAGTCTGTTGAAGAGAAGTATTTACTCTTCTCAGGAATTTTTATCTTTTCAGTTTTTGCAGTTCTTGCGATGGCAGGCAAACTTAAAGGCAACTGGGCGTTTACTGCATACATACCTTTGGTTATATCTTTTCTTTTTGTAAATTTTACAAAGTTTAAAAAAAGTAGTAAATTCATAATAACAATCTTTACTCTTATGATCGGGATGAATTTATTTTTACTTATCCTTCTGAATTTAAATTCAGACTCCATAAAAAACATAGCGGATAATAAATTCGGCAATTATATAAATGATACATTTCACGACTACTGGCCAGGACATAAAGATCTCACAGGCAATGACAAAAACTGGGAAGACCGTATTCTGAAAATGAAGCATTGGCAAAAAAACATCACTGAGATCAGCAGTGAAATAAATTCGAATGATCTCGAATATGATTTCATTGCCAGCGACAATTTCAATCTCAGTCCGCTTCTGAAATTTTATATGAAAAAGGAAAATGTGTATCTGGTTGGAGATATGCGTTTCAGATATCTTAACTCTGCTGAAGTTTTTGAAAACTTAAGTGGCAAAGATGCAGTGATAGTTACATACAAAGGTTCAGATATAAAATATTTATATAACAAGTTTGAGGAAGTAAAAGAAGTGAAGGACATAAAGTTTTCTATTTCAAAAGATCTGATACAGGAGTTCAGAATATTACAGTGTAGAAATTTCAAACCCGAGCTTGTCTCTGTGCATGAATAATTTCTATTATAAAAAAGACATATACGTCATCATCCCCGCAATAAATGAAGAAGCTTCAATCGCAAAAGTAATAAATGACATTCCCGAAAATTTTGTAAAAGAAGTTGTTGTAATTGACAACGGTTCTGTTGATAAAACAATTGAGACTGCACGCAATGCAGGAGCAACAGTTCTGTCAGAGCCTGTAAGGGGTTACGGTGCTGCATGTCTGAAAGGAATGGAGCATGTTTTTGCAAAATGTAAAGAAGATGATGTAATAGTTTTTCTCGACGGAGATTATTCTGATCATCCTGAAGAGATGGAAAAAGTTGTTGCTCCCTTAACAGATGAAAATTATGACATGGTCATCGGTTCGCGCATACTCGGTAAAAAGCTCGGTATGACCGAAGAAGATTCACTTCTTCCTCAGGCGGAATTCGGTAACTGGCTTTCGACTAAGCTCATAAAGCTTTTCTGGAAATATGAATTCACCGACCTTGGTCCTTTCCGTGCAATCAGGGTAAGTTCGCTGAAAAAAATGAAAATGGAAGATATGAATTACGGCTGGACAGTCGAGATGCAGATCAAAGCAGCAAAGCTTAAAATGAAATGTATTGAAGTTCCTGTCAGTTACCGAAAACGTATCGGCAAATCAAAAGTAACAGGCACATTGACAGGCAGCGTAAAAGCCGGTGTAAAAATTCTCTATACGATCTTTAAGTCTTGATTTAACCGGGATTTTCAGGATTAAAGGAAATTCAGGGTTTTCAAAATTTTCATATTGTACCTTCTTCTTAAATTTTCAAACAACAAATATATATTAAAATTTTCTATATTTTAATATTCGTAATTCGTAATTCGTAATTCCCCCTACTCGCCATTCCTGCAAGTTCCCCAAAATTTGTCATTCCCTCGTGCTCCTAGAGGGAATCCACACGAAACTTATCTATATTTTCGCCGATGTTGGTGTTCTAAAAAGTTTGTTCTTTAAATTTATATTCCACTGTACAACTTACTCAAATTTTTTGGCCACCAACATCCTGCATCTGCCGAATTATCGTTTACGTTTGTTGTTGGTCACGCTCGCTCCGCTCCCTAAGACCAACAACGGCTCAAAATTAAAATTTTCTAAATGGTATTATTCGTAAATCCCCCTACTCGTCATTCCCGCGTGCTTGTAGCGGGAATCCACACGAAACTTATCTATAAAATCTGAATCGGGAATTTTTAGATAAAAGGATTTCCAGTTTTTGTTATTTGAAATCTGAAATTTGTAATTTGAAATTGATTCCCTCTACTCATAACTTTGTAATAATTTTTAATTCTTAATTCCTAATTTTTAATTCATATAACCTCACTTGATTTTTCTCAAAGACAAATACAACATTCTGTGCCTGCTTATATATTTATTGTCGCTGATGTCATTTTACTTCGTCGACATTTCAAAAGAAGACAAAGTGGTCTTGTATATAGTTGTCTTTGGAGTAAGCTTTGCGATGTACTTGATCCTGTATTTTAGGAACAAGAAAAGTGAATTTTGGAAGGATGATGTTAGGTGGGTTTTGTTTGCCGCAATTGTATTGCGGCTGGTGCTGATCTTACAGACTCCTATGACATCAGATGATTATTACCGTTACCTCTGGGACGGAAAAGTTCAGAGCGAAGGTACGGATCCTTATATGTATTCGCCGCTTGAGCTTACTGAATTACACGATGAAGTCATCTATCCGAACGTCTCCTTCCCCGACATCAAAACGATTTATCCACCGGTGTCACAGATCATTTTCTATTTCGGTTATCTCTTTTCACCTCACAGCGCTGCTGGGTTGAAAATTATTTATCTGATATTTGACATCGGTATAATGCTTTTCATTTTAGGATGTCTCAAAAAAATGGATCTCAGTTCGTCATCAATAATTCTTTATGCATTCTCACCTCTGATAATTCTCGAATTTTTTCTGAATGCACATATCGATATTGTGCTGATCTTTTTTCTGTCGGGATGTATTTATTTTACATTAAATAAAAACCTCCCGCTCTCTCTACTTTTCCTCGGTATATCGGTTTTAAGCAAAACCTATTCACTCATGTTTCTGCCTGTACTGCTTCTTTATTTTTACAAACAGGAAATTTCTTTAATCAAAATACTGAAGAATATTATTTTCTTTCTTCTGCCATTTTCAATTATTTACTTCTACAGAGAGGGCATTATAAATATTTTTCAGGTGATGGGAAATTATATGACACACTGGTATTCAAATAATCTCATTTATAAAATAATTTTATTTCTGTCAGAACTCACAGGAATTAACGACCATGCAGTCACTAGAAAGATGCTACTTATATTTTTTGTCATTTCATACTTCACTATTTTATTCTCAAAAACCGATTTCATAAAAAAGATTACATTCATTTTAATATTCTATTTTCTTTTTTCACATACCGTTCACCCCTGGTACTTGTCTGTTCTCGTAATGATGCTGCCGTTGTACTTCAGTTATACTTCCATTTACTGGACGGGGATCATAGCTCTTACAAATCTCACGGTCTACTATTATCTGAGTACAGGTATATGGGAAGATGTATTTCCTGTTCTGATGATAGAATATGTTGGTGTATTAGTTCTCTTATTTTTAGATTTTAAAAAATTAAAAAATGCGGATCAGGATAATTTATTAACCACTAAAGAAATTACTTAATGGAAAAAAATTATAAAGAAGCTCTGATAATTTTTGCAAAAAACCCTGTACCCGGCAAAGTGAAAACAAGACTCGCTGCAGACCTTGGAGACGACAAAGCATTTGAAATTTATCTTAAACTTCTTTACCGCTCTTATGCCAACACAAAAAATTTAAGCTGTGATAAATTTTTATATCTTTCTGACAGTAAAGATGATGTTCTCTTTGATGAAAATTTTATACAGTATTTGCAAAAGGGAAATGACCTTGGTGAAAAAATGAAAAATGCATTTAAGGAAATTCTGTCCTTAGATTATGAAAAAATTGTTATCATTGGAACCGACTGTGCTGACCTTGATGAAAATATTTTAAATGAAGCTTTTGAAAAGCTTAACGAATTTGACTTCGTCCTCGGACCTGCAAATGACGGTGGTTACTATCTTCTCGGACAGAAAAGTTCAGCAGATGAATTGTTCGAAGATATTGAATGGAGTACGGAAAAAGTTCTTCAGCAAACAATTGATAAAATTGATGTACGTGATAAAAGCTATTTTTTATTAAAAGTATTAACGGACATTGATAATATTTCTGATCTGGAAAATAGCACAGATTATTAATCTGTGTGTAAACGGAATACAGATTACTAATCTGTACTACTGAAATCTAAAAAAACGCCTTTATCTCTGCGCGTCCCGTATGAATGATATTCCTGTTACTTTCTGCTCTTCCATCATAATTAAATGTCGCCTGCAGATTTTTACTTATACTGTAATCAAATAAAAGTCTCCATAAAATACTGTTGCCGACAGGTTTTCCGTTTGTTAATTCATAAGGATAAATTGCATCAGGATTATTTATATTTATGTTATCTCTTTGAATTTCAGCCCTGACTCTTCCTGATAACGTAAATGAATAAATTATTCTAAACAGTATAGAGTTAATATCGGCTTGCGTAGGTATCGTCGGATAGTAATCAAGAGCGGATGCAAAGTTCAACTGAAAACCGCTCTCTATTTCAGGTATCGGCATATATGAAAAATCACCTGAGATACCTTCTGATTTTATATTTCTGTTACGGACAGAATTTGATGGCGCATCGTTTCTGTCCACTCTGTTTGTATATTCAAAAAACGTTGTTATGTCAGTAGTCAGTCCGAGTTTGAGCTTTACAAGTTTCTGAATTCCAAAAAATCTTTCATTGCCGCTGACAAACTGATTCATTGTCTGCTGCTGTATGTATCTCAGCTTTAATGAATATGCAGTATTGTATTCAAAAAAATTAATGTCCTGCTGGAAAATGTTTGTGCCGAATAAAGTGTTCGAATCATTTTGAAAAGTACTGAACTTTAAAAAATAAATGTCATCTGTATTAGGATTCTTGCTGTTCTCCTCGATACGTACATAACTTTCTGTAGTAAAATTTCTCATTACTTCAGAAAGAAAATTATTTCCCGATATGTTAAAATATCTCGCAGGCTTTAGCGTGACTCTCGCTGAAGTGTTCAATACCGTCACAGGAAATAATTCAGCAGTCGGCTGATTGATCCTTATATAATTTCCATCATCAAAATTTGTAAGCTGAAATTCATTCTCATCTTTCAGTCCATTAGCGTTCAGATCACCGACATATATATAATTTCCTTCTCCCACTCTTACTTCTACATACACCCTTTCTGTCTTTGCTTCCCTCTCACTTGAAGTATTATATAAAAGATCTGTAAGGAATGAACCTGCCAGCGGATCTAATCTAGTCTGCCAGTTTACCAACAAGGAATTGTTATTTGTATTTGTCTCAGATATAAATTCGTCAGTATATTCTTTTTTCCTGAATGAAAGCTCAAGAAATGTCGAAACCCATTGAACTCCCCCGTATCTTAATCCATAGGTCTGCGTGAATGTTTCGGATTCTTCCTGCATTATTCCGTTTATCGGCTGATTGTCCATTCTGAATCTGAAAGCCGTATAAAAATTTAGATCAAAGAAATTATTAATAGAGAAATTTGGGATTACCTCATAAAAGGATAAGCTACCCGAAAGAAGACTGTCTCCCGATTGACCGGGCACAATATTTTTTCTGTTCTCCTGGTGGAAATCAAATTTTAGTTCGAGATTAGGATTGTCAAATGAAAAATCACCCAGATACTTTTTGTATCCTGCGCTGCCGGTCTGCCTCAGCCATACACTGTTAGTATTTATATAAGAATTATCTGTACTAATGTATTCTACATTATAAAACAGATCAGGAATTTTTTTTGTATCGTCGCTCATTACAAATTCTCCCGATGTCCTTAACGAATTAAATCCGTCACCTCTCAAAAGCTGTCCGAACTGAGCATTGAATTTTATATAATCAACAGGAGCTACAAATAATGATGCCTCTCTTAGATCCTCTGTGAGTTTATTCGAATCCTGAATGTCATACTGCCTGTAAAATTCTACAGGGTTATATCTTTCTAAGGGTACAAATAATTTATTTACTATTTTACTTTTTAGTTTCAATTCTAATGCGTTGATCTTTGTGCCTAGAAAGTTAAAATTCTGTTTACTCAATCCTATCGTTCCAAACAATGCTACACCAACATTATTGTTATCATCTGCATCTGAAAATTTGTTGGCATCAAATGTAGAGAATGCTGACTCAAGATTCATAGTAAATTCTTTTTGAGGAGATGATTCGTAATTTAAATTTATGTCAGCGATCTGATATGAATTTGGCAATGGTATAAAAACCACCGTATCAAAACTTCCCTGAGATAGTCCGTTAAAAGTATATTGCAGAGAACTGTTCTGTAAGTAATTACCCTTCGACTGTCCTACAAATGAAAAAGCAACCTGATATAAAGCATTGGAATCATTTGGTAAATACTTGTAATAAACTATTGTCTCAGAATTTATTAACGTATCTGATTTTACATAAAGACCTAAACCAATTCCTGCACTGTCCCTGCCGACAAATTGAACTCCCGATACCACAGCGTTTAATCTGTTGTCTCCTGCCTGTGAAAGAATTTCTTTATCAGTTTCCGTTAATGTAAAATCAATCGGTTTATCTTCATTGTCATCTTCATTCACATAAGAAAAAGCGATCTTTAATTTATTGCTCAGAAGATTCAGATTGTTTGCTCCTGAAATAAGTGTCCGTGTATATTCTCTGTCTGTATATTCAAAATCAACTATTACTCTCGAAGCAACTGTTATGACCCTGTTGTTTGTAAATGTAATTGTCCCGATTCCGTAATCAATTGTATAATCTGCCTGTTCACCCCGCAGCATTTGAATTCCGTCGAGATAGACTGTTTCAGTTCCTGACAATACAAGTATGTTAAGTTCATTATCCCGTCCGATCAGATAATACGGTCCCTGTATTCCGTCCGTTCCGTTGAATGCATTGGTATTATATTTTCCTCTCTGTACAGCGCCTGCCAGCAATAGATCTCCGAGACCATTTCCGTATGAGCCAAATCCCTTTGCACCCTGTATCTTCCTTGAAAAATTTGTGAACTGTGTATTTACAAAATCAATTTTAATATCTCCAATCGTTCCCGTAAAATCCTGTCCTTTAAGTTCTATGAAAACATTGTCAAGTTCCTGAAGCTTCTGTGTATTTCCTTCGGGCTGAATAGGTGTTGACTCATCAGTAAGAGCAGCATTGATCTCAAGGTCGTCGGTAAGTTTTCCGTTAAGCTGAAGACGAAATCCTGAATTTAGGGAAAGGTCTCTGTTCGAACCTAATGTAACTCCTCTGAATAAACTTCCCGACTTCTGAAGGTCCGTCCCTTCAAATAAACTTCCCATGAAATCTTTGTTCTGAGTTGCGATCATTACTGAATCCCCGGTGATCGTATCAAGCTCAGTGATGATCTCAAAATTTGAATACTCTTCTTTAATGTCATAAGGAAATACATCGTAATCCGTACGCAGACTATAGATTTGAAAAGTATCCAGCTCATACTTGCTGAAGAGATCTTTGCTTAATATAATAATGCCCTGCCGCTGATCAAGTTTATAATCACTGACTGGAGTCAGAATTTTATTTTGTAATGTAAGAATTTCTGAAAAAGGTATAATGAATTTTTCGGGAAGAGTAATAAGCGTGTCTCTGTTTCCGATCTGTGTTGTAATGGATTTATAATTTGGATTCTGTTGAGAATACACATAAGTAGTGATAAAAAGAAACGGAATGAGAATTATAAATTTTTTGATTACCATTACTCTTTTTTTTAAACTGTATTTTCATATGTAAATGATCTTAAATTTCTTAAAAATATTAATACAATTTGAAAAACAGTTTTCAGATTTAAATTATTTATACTGCTAAATTAATAAACGTATAATCAAAAATTTATTTAATTTAAAAATTTTTATTATTGAGCTATGCAAAATTAATACATGCCGCTTTCATCAGTGTCTCCCAGATTTCTACCTGTACTCTCTTCGGATGCAGTGATCATAAACGATACGGAATTGGTTCTGAATCCGTCATCTTCATACTGAATTTCTATCGGTATATTTTCAGTAAGTTTTGAATTTATTCCGGGAGTTGTTGTGATCTTTGAATATTCAAAACTTAGTCCGCCAAAAATTGATTTCTTTACCTTTCCTAATTCTCCTGACATTCCCGAAGATACAGAGTATGATGAAAGTCCTCCAAGACATACATCCTGCACTGGTCCGTTATCTATAGAAAGTCCAAAGCATTTTTTCTTAAATAATACATACAGAAAAAATAATATCAATCCGAGTAAAAGAGCGATCAGTCCGATCAGTACAAATAATCTCCACGGACCGTATTTCATTCTTATCTCTAATGGAATTTTTGTTATGATCTTTTTATCTTTTAATACCGGCTGAAATATTTCCGGTACAGACTGCAGCGCAAATAGTTCTCTGAATCTGTTGACGTAATTTTCATCAAGCAGAATATCAACCTGTGAAACTTCAAGTATCAGATCGCCGCCTATCGTAAAATCCTCTTTGAATATTGTATTGAATGAAAAATTTGGTGTGATCTCGGGAAGATTAAATATTACGGAAAATCCTGTGACCTCACCTTCAGGAGAAACATTACTCACGGTGGAAGGAGAGATCGTCTGAGTACCGAGTGACTTTACGGAATAGTCTGACGATGTGAAATTATCTAATCCCACACTGAGCTTAGCACTTTTTATTATGTAAGGATACAGATTTGATTTTAAAGTAAGATCGCTGAAAGTCTCCTGAACTTTCTCACCTTCTTCAAAACCTTTACCGCGCAGAGATGATCCGTCAAAATAAATTTTTCCGTCTGTGATCTTACTCTGTGTTACCTGAGGTCTCAGTACTATAGTTCCTATGTCGAGAGGTTTTAATGTAATTGCTTTTTCTTTAATGCCCGCACCTCTAAGAATTGTATCATAACTTTCCAGCTCAGATTGTGACAGACGTGTCTTAGAATATACAATCCCATATGCTACAAACCCTTTAGCAGCATCACCCTCGAATTCAGCTTTTTCAGGTATCGGATATAATAATATCTTTTGAATATTTGCATCCGACCTGAGCTTTTTATAAAATTCAAGTGTGTTGGAATATGAAGAATCACCACTTCCGCTGTTGTCATTTATATTATCTGTGATCAGCCAGATCACAGCAGAATTTCCTTCGACAGCAGCAATACCTTTATCAAGTGCTTCTATCAGATCTGTCGTCCCCGTGAGATTATCATTGCCTCTCATCGGAATGAACTTCATAAAAATCTTATCGGGCAACATCTCATCTGCACTGCCGTTGTAAAGCATTTTCGGAGAATTGATAGCCCTCTTCTGATCGGTCTTTGTAAATAGATATATACCGGCTTTGTCACTTCCCTTTGCGGAATTTTTTATAAGTGCTTTACTGAACAGCTTGAAATTACTCTGCGGACTGCTGTAATACGGCAGCATGCTTCCGGAATTGTCAAATAAAAATATGAACTGGTTTCCTGTCTGCGAACTTGCATCAGATGCAATTGCAATAAATATTAAAAGTAAAAATTTTTTGAAATTACTTATTATAATTTTCCTGACTTTGTTCATTTATCAGATATGTATGTTTAATTTATCATTAGTAAAAGATTCTAAAATACCATGTCGTGTCAGAATAAATATTTCATTTTCTGAAATTATTGCCGACACTATGAATTCTGTTTCATTCAGCCTGTCAGAAGATATAACGTATCCTTCGGCTTCCTGAAATCTGTTGAGATTACTGAATACAATTTTGTTGTTCTTTGAGATCACCATTACATTTCGGCTGATACACTCGATCCTGTTTTCATACTCGTCTTCGAATTCATAAATTTTCAATCCCGTTGACTTGAATAATTTCCAACCCTCCATCGTTCCCGTAAAAATATTATCTCCAAATCCTCCGAGTGAATTTATATAGCTGTTCTTGATTCCTGTACTTTTAAATGCAGTTTCCCTTACAGGCAGATCCAGATAATACAATTCATAACTTATTGTTGTAATATATAATCTGTTACCCGAAGAAAAAAGAAAAGAATTTTCATCCGCCGGTATATTTATATCGAATATCTCACCTGTCATTTTATCGATGTCAAAAACAAACAATCTTGAATCTACAAGTAAGAATGCATTTTTGCCTGAAATGCAGATCCTGTCGCTTATGGAATTTCTTACGCTGATCTTGTACCGAAAAATTTCTTCCGGTGATTTTATATCAATAATTACAAGCTCCGCTATACCTTCTGCCTTACAATATTCCGTAAAGAGAATTTTATTTCCGCGTCTGTTTAGATTACTCCATATAAAAGTATCCTCATCGGTGTTGTAAATCTCTTCTGAGTCAAATTTCTTTTCACCTGTTCCTGCATATTTGAAAATCTTCCTGACCGAATTGAGATATACAACATTAGAAATAACAAGCCCCGTCTTTTCAAATGACTGCTCCTGCATATGCATCTTGTGTTCCACATAACCTGTAAATCTGTCTGTAAAATATACATGTCCGGTATATGAACTAAGTATAAGATAACGATTATTAAAAAGTACAGAATTAAAAAACTCATCCTTCAGATTTATTCTGAAAGACTGGCTGAAGCCTTTTTCAATTCCCTCTGGAAAATTCAGACTGCTTTCATAATAATTATTAAGTCCGCTTGTCCCTTTATAACAACAGTCAATATTTTTCCTTAATATCTTATCTTCATAAGTTTCTTCAATATTCTCGATTTCAATTGTATTTATTTCTTCGCTGAGATCTATTTCGATCCTTTCATTTTCCTGACCAATGGGTTTAGATTTTTTATCTTCCGAATTTAATTTTCCGGATTTCTCTTTTTCACCTTTAGAATCATCGTCAAAATCAATTATAATACGTTCGGACATTTACTGCTGATATTTATTTTTAATTAATTTAATCTTATTGCCTGTAAAAATAATCTCTCCAGTGCAGGCTCTTTTAAGTCTGTCGTTGATCGCAATCCCAATTCCTGAGTTTTTCACTTCACTGTACAAAAGCATTTCATATCCTGAATCATCAAGCTCCCTCAGGTCGGAAAAAAGATTGAATGCAATTTCTCTGTTTTCTGAATATTTACTAAAATTTAGAACTCCTGTTTTCTGTTTTGTGATCTCCGAAACTCTGTAAGGAAAATCACATTTGTATAACGGCGTTGTCGGTGCATAATGAATATTCAGCATTCCGGGTGATACCTTCTTTTCGGTATTAATATCTGTTCCGCTGACAGAAATCTTTCCGGTTATTTTTTCAATTTCTTCCTGCGTTACAAAGCCATGTCTGAGTATATTAATTTCACCGTCTAAAAAACTTACAACAGTTGATTCAATTCCTATTTCACATTTCCCGCCATCTAAAATAAGATTGATCTTTCCGTCCATTTCTTTTAAAACTTCTTCAGCAGTTGTCGGTGAAATTTTTCCTGACCTGTTGGCTGAAGGTGCAGCAATTGGCAGCTTCGAATTCTTAAGCACTTCACGAAACAATCTATGCGAAGGTATTCTCAGTCCCACGCTGTCATTTCCCGCCGTCACAATATCAGATATTACATTTTTTTTTCTGAGTACATATGTAATTGGTCCCGGAGAAAATTTATCAGCAAGGTCATATACTACTTCAGGAATTTCTGCACAGTATTTATTCAATTCATCAGCTTCATAAATATGAACAATAACTGGATTAAATGCCGGTCTGTCTTTGGTTTCAAAAATGTTTAATACAGCTTCTTCATTCAATGCATTTGCTCCAAGTCCGTAAACTGTTTCAGTTGGCAGCGCTGTCACATTTCCATTCAGAATTTCAGAAACTGCTTCGGAAATATCCGTAGTTATCTTTGTCATGCATTACTTCCCGCATATATTGCTTCTTCAAGACGTCTTACTCTTTTTCTCAGATCAAGACTTTTGTAAATCAGTTGGAATATAACCGCAAAGCAAAGTATCATAATTGACAAAATTCCGAATGAGATCCTGTACATTAATATAAACATATTCAGAACCGGCGTATATACTGCATTTTCCAGCATCCTGCTCTCTTCTCTGCCATACTTAGTTTCGTCAATTTTATCAGTAGAGAAAAAATTTCTGATCTTGTCGATCTGAAGTTCGATCTGTTTTGATTTATATATAAGATCGTCGATCTTGTTATCTACTGACTGAACATAAGCCTTTCTGAATCCTGTCTTCTCAATGGTCTTCTCAGATAAGGATTCAAATAATGGTCGGGAAATATTTCCACCAAATAATGTCACAACAAATATTGTAAAACTCAAAAGGTAAAACCCTGTATATAAAAATTTCATTTGTCAAAATAACCTTTATTGTAAAAAAAATATATGTGATAATGAGTTTACAATTTCCGGAAGGTGATTAAGGAATTTACTTACAATAGCGATAAATGTCCTTATTTTAGCAAAACCATTCGCTTTGTTTCAACAAAATTCCCCGAATGCAGTTTATAAAAATAAACCCCGCTCGGAAAATTATTTCCGTCGAATGTTACAGAGTAGCTGCCGGTAATCTGCTTTTCATTTACCAAAGTCGAAACTTCATTCCCAAAAACACCATAGACTTTCAGCTCTACATCACCTGTAACTCGTAACTCATAATTAATAACTGTTTCCGGATTAAAGGGGTTGGGATAGTTTTGATATAATTCAAATCCATTTAACAGTAAATTATTTTCATTTACCGAAACAGGATATGGGGGACCGGTATATATCATTAAATAATTGTTGTCGGACAGCTTCACAACGGAAGGGTCGCCACCCATTATGTTTGTATTGAGAAACGATGACCATATACCGCCGTTGGGACTGGAAGAATACCATATCCTCATTCCGCTGCCGTAAAATCGCAGCTCAGCGGAATCTTTGATCATGAAGTTCCCGATCCATGAATGCTGCTGGTCGGAAACTATGTCAGGGACTCTCATGAAATCCAGACCATTGCCGGAAACATTATGATAAGCACCGGTAGTACTCATTGTAGCTGGATTTACAAGATGCCAAAGACCGTTGAATTTAATTACTGCAGGGTCAATGACTGGTCTGTCCGGCAGGCTGAATCTTATGTTGGGTTCAAAATTAAAATTTACACCGTCATCTGAAATTGCCGAATAAGTATTAATGGATGTATCAAGTATTAAATTCTGTCCGCTTGAAAAATACATCCTTAACTTTCCGTTGTCCGATATTGCAAGTGCTGGATCAAAGGGTCTCTGAAAATCAAGAGGTAATCCATTTATTACTATGGGCTGTGGTTCTGTCCAGGTGATCCCGTAATCACTTGAAAATTTTATCGCTACTCTGTCCCATGTATCAGAACCGACCGGCTGTCTGAACCATTGAAATGCACTGATCAGATTTCCTTCAGAAGGATTAATTACACACGGCACTCCTGCAGAATCCTGAAAAGTCTTGATGTCTGAAAAGGTAGTTCCGTCAATGCTCCTGCAGATCTTTAAGGGGTGTTGCCATGGAGGACTCCCCTGCGGAAAAGCTGTCTGAGAAAATATAATCACCGTAACTATAAGCAGAATTATTTTCATTAGAATGATTAAATTAAGTTAAGTTTTTAATAATTAATTTTCAGTCTTAAAAGAAAATCTGTATTTTTGATTGCACTTTAAATGCTGGCAGAATGTCCTGCTTGGCTACCTTCATATTAGCAATAAAATGCATATTAATTATTTGAAGAAAAGTTTTTGATAAGATTTAATTCAATCTTCTGATTATGTGATCTGGCGTGACTTTTACGCTGAATGAATATTGTAAATGCTAAAATGATAAATCAGTTTATGCCGAAAAACCGTGATATAAAAAAAACCGCTTTACTTATTATTTTTCTTACCTGTATTTTTAAATACGTTACGCTTTCTTGGAGGCGTATGCTGCAGATTGTTCATGGGGTAAGTATATTTTGCAGTTGTCTTTTTTCCAATCATTCTCTCCAGTTCGCTGAGCTTGTTTCTTATTTCCTTTATTAATTTTACTGCATCAGAATTTTCCTGTATGTTCATTTTTTTATTTGGTTTGTATGAGTGAAGCAATTTAATGTGAATTTAAATAAATTATAACTTAATAATTTTAGAATTTTTTAACTATAAATATTTTGAGATTGATGTGAATGGCATAATAATTGGATTTAATATAATATCAAAGTATGTTAATCTTTATCTTAAAAAATTTAACCCCCTAATTAAATTCTATATATGAAAAGAGAATTAAAAAAACTTTTAACTTCAATAGATGAAAGATTTTCAGGTCCAAAGTCACGAAGACTTTTTGAAATGATCGAAGGAAAAAGAGAAGTAGATTATAATGAGATAGTAAGGTATTTGACTTATTTAAAAAACCTCGGCGGTGACGAGAATGATAAGCAAATTAAAAAAAATCAAATGGATGCATCAGATTTTCTTAAACAGTTTTTAGAATACAGAACAAGAATGAAAGTCTGATCTTTGAAATTCAACTTTGTATCTTTATTTAAATATCTGTAAAGACGGATTTTGATCTTATGTACTTATTTGTTTTTAAATCTGAAAAATATATTTCAAACATTTTTGATTTAACCCAAGACAACTAACTACTAACTGTTAAGAGCTTACCAATACTTTAAATCCACCGTACGACATTCTTTTCATTTCAAACGGCATCTTTTGACCTTCCATACAATTCATCCTGGGATCCTTCATTACTTTGGCATTAACTTTGTTTCTGTCAGTCTTTGAGCTGTAAGTTATCCATGAAAAAATTACCGTCTCTGACTTTTTAGATTTAGTCAGTTCGGGAAAAGATAATCCCATTTTTGTATCCAGATCTTCACCTACACATTCCTTGTAATCTAAAGCTCCGTGTTCCATCCAAACTTCACGGCCGATCTCTGCCATTTTTTTGTATGCCGGTAGATTTTTTAAATTGATCGAAATTACAAAGCCGTCAACATATTTTGCTTTACTTACTTTTTTAGATTTTGCCTTTTCCATTTTTTAAATTATTTAATTTATAAATAAATTTCTGTTTAGAATTCTCTGTTAATTTTACATATACTTCATTGCATCATAACCGAGCAGTCTTCTCCATAATGCAATTTGTCCGATCATATTTGCCTCACGATAAGTCATAAAAGTAAAAAGCTCATAATTGGTCATTTCAAAATCCGGCATTTTAAAAATGCTGTCCAGCTTTTCGTCCGTTGCACTTACAAGATATTCTCTAAGAACCGGTGAAATCCTGTCCCAGTCTTCTATAAACTTCTGTGAAGCAGGGTATTTCTCACTTTCCTGAATTCCTTTGTGGTCTTTAAAAAGCTCAATTGCTTTCTGATGAAGCTCGGATCCGAATAATCCTGCAAGCTCAAATCTTTCCTGTACAAGACTGCCGGTGATCCATGCAACATGATTTGCTTTTGTATCTAATCTCTTCAGAGAATCTTCATCGGATATTCCTTCAAGCGCTCTCTTTAAATAAACGGTGTGCATGTCAAATAAAACTACGAGTGACTCCATTCTGGTACTTACAGTTTTCTTTTCCATTTTGATTTTTATAGTTTTGAAAAATGTTATGACAGTTTAAAAATTGCGATATGCAAATTTAATTATTTTATTTCAAAAATAGGATTAAAAAAAGTGGGTTTGTAAATAACTTATTTATAACAAAAGATATAAGTCAACCTCAGGATAATTTTTTACAAACATTTTATAAAAATTTTATATCGTAATAAGATTTATAATTGATTAATTTTGTAGAAATTATTTTATAAAAAAATCTGCATCCGTTTCAGAGTTTGAAAAGTGAAGTTAAAGTCATAATTCCTGCATCGGGAAGTGGATCAAGATTCGGCGGAAAGACTGCCAAGCAGTTCTTAAAAGTAGATGGTAAGGAAATCCTGACACATACTATAAAAAAATTTCACGATCTGAAGATCATTGATGAAATTATTATTTCTACTATACCCGAATTCTTTGTAGCTGTCAGCACCATCGTCAGAAAAAATAATTTTACAAAAGTAAAAAAAATAGTAGAAGGCGGAAAACGCAGGCAGGACTCAGTGTATAATGCACTTATAAATCTTGACTGTAAAAAAGATGATATCATTCTTGTACATGATGCTGTCAGACCGCTTGTATCTGAGAAACTTATAAAAAATGTAATTGCTGATACAGAAAAAAATGACTGTGTTATTCCTGTTATAAAAATAAGCGATACGCTGATGAGGACGGATAAAAATTCTTTTGCAAAAGAAATTATTGACAGGGAAGGTGTTGTATCTGTGCAGACTCCGCAGGGTTTCAGATTTGAGATACTGAATAAAAGTTTTCTTAAAGCATATGAGGAAGGATTTACTGGAACAGATGAAGCTTCAATAGTACAGAAGTTTGGATATAAAGTAAAAGTAACTGAAGGCGAAAAAAGTAATATCAAGATCACAGTAAAAGGAGATCTTGATGAGATGAAAATTTTTTTTAAGAAACGTATGAGTAAGTAAACAGATGAAAAGAATTTTTAAGAAGTAAAAAAAAGTTGGATCTTTACGAATCTACTTTGAAAATAATATCTAAGCAATAACGGAATAACACATCATTATTAATTTACAAATTAATGAATCATTCAGGTTCGATCGTACTGGAAACGTTTGAAAGTAAGATTCTGAAAGGCAACCCTCTTAAGGATCCCTATATCAGAGACTTTCCTGTCTATCTGCCTCCTTCATATTTTTCATCACCAAAAAAGAAATTTCCGGTAACATTTCTCATATCAGGCTTTACTGGGAAAGGGATCATGAATCTGAACGTATCCTTTCTTTCTGAAAATATTCATGAACGTCTCGACAGACTGATCTCAACAGGAAAGATGAAAGAGATGATAGTCGTAATGCCTGACTGTATCACAAAGTACGGCGGTAGTCAGTTTATAAATTCTGCTGCGACAGGTAAGTATGAAGATTATGTCATCCGTGAACTCGTTCCTTTTATAGATTCAAAATTTCGTACAATACCTGTCAGTACCAGCCGTGCAATTTGCGGAAAGTCAAGCGGCGGATACGGAGCTGCTGTACTTGCAACGAAAAATCCTGATGTGTTTGGACTGATGAGTTCGACTGCAGGTGACATGGCATTTGAATATTGCTATATGCCTGACTTTCCTGTTGCTATGATTGGGTTTGAACAGTTTGGAAAAGGTCACAAAGGAGTTGCAAATTTTATTAAAAAGAAATTAAATTTCGATCTGCCAAAGCCAAAAAATTATCATGACATGTTAAATATGATTGGCATGTCAAGCTGTTACTCCCCAAATCTTTCAGGACTAAAAACAAAAGGTTACAATTTTGATCTGCCTTATGACGTGAACACAGGTGAACTTAATGAGAAAGTTTTTAATAAATGGTTGACCAATGATCCTGTAAGAATGGTAAATAAATATTTAAAAAATTTACAGAAACTCAAACTGATCTATGTCGATGCAGGGATCAGGGATGAATTTAATCTGCATGCAGGCGCAAGAATATTTTGTGATAAGCTGAAGAGGAATAATATAAAATTTATACATGAGGAATTCGATGCGGGACATATGAATATTCCATATCGCTATGACAGAGTTTTTGAAATAATTTCAAGACACATAAATAGTTAATAGTTAGTAGTTAATAGTTAGTAGTTATACATTGTACGTTAAACATTGTACATTGTACATTTATAATTAAACATTAAATAATGGCTCCTGTTGTAATCTCTACATGGAAACACGGTCTTGCTGCAAATGCAGAAGCATATAAGATCCTGAAGGAAGGCGGTAATTCTCTTGATGCTGTCGAGATGGGGGTGAAGATTTCCGAAGATGATCCGGATGTATTGAGTGTCGGATTCGGAGGACTTCCTGACTGCGAAGGAAGTGTCACATTAGATGCAGCTATTATGGACTGGCGCGCAAGGATCGGCTCTGTTATTAGTCTTGAGAATATTAAAAATCCGATTAGTCTTGCGAGACTCATTTTAGAAAATACTGAACATACCATACTTGCAGGAGACGGCGCTTATGATTTTGCTTTGAAGAACGGATTCAAACCAGAGAGTCTGCTGACGGAAAATTCTATCAGAAGATATCATGAATGGAGAGCTTCGGGAGGCAGGAAAGCTGAAGAAATTCATACAGATGATTTTTTAAAAAAGAAAGAGATCATAGAAAAGATCAACGCTGACGGAAATCATGATACGATAGGAATGGTGGCGATCGATAAAGAAGGACATGTTTCGGCATCATGTACTACCAGCGGTATGGCATGGAAACTCAAAGGACGGGTTGGAGACAGCCCTGTTATAGGATCCGGACTTTATGTGGACGGTGAGGTCGGAGGTGCTGCATCAACAGGAAGAGGTGAAGAATGCATAAGGGCTTGTGGAAGTTTTTTAATAGTTGAAATGATGCGAATTGGAAAATCTCCGATGGAAGCCTGCAGACTTGCATGTGAAAGAGTTTATAAACTGAATAAACTTTCTGATATTAACAGAGACCATATTTATCAGGTGGGTTTTGTCGCGCTTAATGTAAAAGGCGAACACGGTGCATATAGTGTAAGAGAAGGATTTCAGTATGCGCTGTACAAAAACGATGACAACTCACTTAATAACAGTGATTATTTTATTAATGAAAAATTTATTATAGAAGATTTGTGATTAAATTAGTTCAGGAAAAAAAAGAAAATAACATGCAGGATAATTTTACAGTTATCAAAAACGGACTGGTGCTTACACTTGATAAGCATTCTGCTGCAGGTTATTATACAATTATTTTAAAGAACGGTAAGATCTTTTTAATAGATTGTGAAAACAAATTCAGCGAAAAAGAATTTGTATCAAAAAATCCGGACGCTGTTATTATTGATGCTAAGGATAAACTTATAATGCCGGGTCTTTTTAATTCAGCTTTAAATTCCTCCTTCTCTCTCTGCCGGCATTTTCTTGATAAGTGCAACTATGAAAATTTAAGATCATGGCATTCTCTTATTCTCGTGGAAAACTTTATTTCAGATAATTATAACACTGAGATAATGTCTGATATTCTTAATATAAGTTATAACAGAGCGTTGAAAAACGGAGAAGTATTCATCAATGAAAGCAGCAACTGTATCAGCAAATCTATTTTAGAGAAATCATATCTGCAGAATCACGGAAGTAAACAATATCACAACCTCACTGCTTTTGATCAAAATTATCCGTCATCAGGTTTTGATGATGACAGAATTTTAAATACACTTTCTCTCGGCTTGATAGCCGATGAGGAGTTAAATAATTATTCACTTTCTTCTTTAAAAAAATCACTGTCGCAGCTTAATGCACGATTTTTTGTTGAAGCTTCGGTTTCTCAAAATGTGATAGAGTCCGTAAAAAAAATATTCGGTAAGCCTTTAATTACTGTATTGTCTGAGATGGAGCTTGTGAATTCCAATACAGTAGTTTACAACCCTACTCATATAAATCAAATAGAGCTGGACATTCTGAAAAAGAAAAATGCATCTATTTTAATATCACCGTCTGATTATCTCAATTTAGCCGGAAGGAAAATTGATATTGACGAACTGCTTTTTTCCGGACTGAACATAATTATTGGAACAGGTTATACAGGTTCGAATATTTTAACAGAACTTAAAGTCTTGTCAAATATAATACCGAAGAGTTCATTATCATACGAATCAGTATTTAAAATGGCTACGTGTAATCCTTCACAGTTATTCGGATTGTCAAATGTTACTGGTTCGATAGAGAGAAATAATTCAGCAGATATGATATTCTTTTCATTGAATGATCTGAGAAATACAGTTTCAATTCCTGAGATCACAGGTGAAAGTCTGTGTGAATTTGTTATAAAAAATCTCACAATTAAAGATATTTCAAATGTAATTATAAAAGGTGAGCAGTTAGTAATTGATAGCAGACTTAGCGGAGTAAACGAACAGGAGCTTATAATCAAAGCAGTTGCCATCTCGGATAAATTATACAAAGCGGGAAAATTCATTGAGTACAAAGAGAAATATCTCATGAGAGAAAGAGTAAATAAAATTTCTCTTAGTGGAAATAATGAATCAGATGACCTTGAGATCAGAAAGAGCAGCAAAGAGATTTATGTAGATATGAAAGAGATGGATACCTATGAAGGTGAAGGTGAATTTTCAATTAAGGGAAAAAAAGAAGAAGAGTTTGAAAAATCGAGAGAAGCTAAAACAGAGTTTAGTGAAAAAGTTGACGGTATTCTTGACATAAAAGAATCAGGCATGGAAATGGATCTGATATCAGAATCTGATAAATTGGAGCAGCTCGAACAAATTTCCAGAAACATTAAGAAAATTCAAAAAACAGAAAAACAAATTACTTCATATAAATCTGCGGACAAAGAAACTGCAATGATTTCAGAGATCAAGGAAGATATCAGATCTGAAACCGGAAATACTAAATTAATTTTTGATGATATAGGAGAGATTGAAGAAATTGATGGAGAAATTGACAGGGAAATTGAGAAGGAAATTACTGACGAAGCTGAAAATGAAATTGCCGATGATTCAAAGCCGGCATTTAAAAAAGAGAAGCTTAAATTTGGATTCCGTGATGGTGAGTAATGTTGAATAATATTATATAAAATTGAATCTTACTGAATGAAACTTGCTACTCTATTATATATACAAAACGAAGCAGATGAATATCTTTTAATGGAAAGACTGAAAAATCCTAATAAGGGACTGATCTCACCTCCGGGTGGAAAAGTAGAAACACAACTTGCTGAATCACCAGTGTTTTGTGCAGTAAGAGAGGCGAAAGAAGAGTGTGATCTTGACACTGATGAAAATGACTGGAAGCTGACGGGAATTGTTACAGAAAGGGAATATCCTCATATTGGAAATGTAATGATATTTCTAATGGAATATAAACACAGAATAAAAGATTTACCGGATAACTGCAATGAAGGTAATTTTTTATTTATTCATCCCGACAAATTTAGCAACTATAATATTCCCGAGACCGATAAAAAATTTATATGGAGCAGATTATTTAAAAAAAACAGTGAACCATTTTTTATTTCTTTAGACTGCAGAGAATTTCCTGAAATAAAAGAATTTAATTGACATATCTGAATTTTAAACCTGATCTTCACGTTAGAAAAACCATGTCATTTTATATTGTAATTTTTGAAAACCAACAATATTTATAAGAAAGGAATAATTTGAGTAAAGTTTCTACAACTTCTGTTGTAAAACTTCCGGATGTACAAAATCAGACAGATATCAGAGAAATTCCAATTGATAAAGTCGGTGTTAAAAATCTAAAGTATCCTGTGGCAGTAAAGGACAGGGATAATGAACTGCAGCATACAATAGCTACGGTTTCAATGACTGTAGATCTTCCTAAAGAATTCAAAGGTACTCACATGAGCAGGTTTGTAGAGATCCTTCAGAATGAAGACCGCGAAATTCATGTTGATTCTATAGATTCATTACTTCTCAAAATGCAGAAGAGACTTAATGCAAATTCATCTCACATTGAAATTGAATTTCCATATTTCAAAATGAAGAATGCACCGGTTACAGGTAAACCTTCATTGATCGATTATATGGTTAAGTTTCATGCTGTCAGATCAGGAAAGAAAAAAGATTTTGTATTAACAGTAAAAGTACCTGTTACAACACTTTGCCCCTGTTCAAAAAATATTTCAAGATACGGTGCGCATAATCAGAGAGGCGAAGTTACTGTCTCAGTAAGATTCAGGAACACAATATGGATCGAAGACCTGATTACAATAGTTGAATCAAGCGCCAGTTCAGAACTATATTCGCTTTTGAAAAGGGAAGATGAAAGATTTGTAACCGAGAGGGCATATGAAAATCCGGTATTTGTGGAAGATCTTGTACGGAATGTTGTGATGAAATTAAAAAAGAAAAAGAATATTATCTGGTACAGCGTGGAAGCTGAAAACTTTGAGAGCATTCATAATCATAATGCTTATGCGCATATAGAATCGCATAAAAATTTTATGAATGGCAGTGAGAGTGATCATATGATAAGAAGATACTGAAGTTAATGTTCAATTATTAATGTTCAATGTACAATGAAATTCAAAAAGTGTAACTGAAATATTAAGTTTTATTTGTAATCTACGAAACTATTTTATTATTGAATTGTTCAAAAGGGCATAAATAAAGCTCAATTATATATCTGAAAATTCACATTTACAATCTTCATTTACAAATTATATTTTTGATAAAAGCTTAGCACATTAAACATAGAGCATTGTACATTAATCATTGTACATTGAACATTGTTTTTGTGTTTGTATAAAAAATCAAAATGAGTATATTTTTAATTAATTTTATCAGGAGAAAACATTGAAATACATAAAGAAAACAGCATTTTTTGTTACTGTATTAATGATTATTCCATTTATGGGGATGAATATTTCCAACACTAATTCATCTGCTCCGGGAGTAAGTGCAAGTGTAAATAAAAAGTCTTACAGTCCGGGTGAAACAGGAATAATAACACTTACCTTTAAGACAGGATCAAAAGTAAAGATCCCGAAAGAGCCGGGTGTAACAATGGATCTGACAACAGGTGAAATAGAAGGAGTCGGTTTTCAGGATTATTCCGGCGGTGACGGAGATTACATCAGTAATTCCAAAGTAAAGTATGAATTCAGAGTACCGGATAACGCAGCCAGCGGTTCCACAATCAATGTTACAGGTAATGTAAAATTCGGATACTGTACTGTTTCAGACGGCGTTTGCAAAATGGCTAATCAGAAATTTTCCACAAAAGTCAAAGTAAAATAGTATTTTACTTTAAATAAATGAGCGGTAGATATTATTTCTTTTCCGATGTACATCTTGGTCTTGAATCTGACGAAAAAGAAAAACTGAAAGAGATCAAACTTACGGAATTCTTAAACAGCATTCAGGAAGATGCTGAGGAGATCTTCATAGTCGGAGATCTTTTTGACTGTTGGATAGAATATAAATACGTAGTGCCTAAGGGTTATTTCCGGCTTTTTACAAAAATATCTGAACTTACAGAGAAGGGAATAAAGATCAATTACATTGCCGGCAATCATGATTTCTGGAAAGGAGACTTTTTCAAAAAGGAATTTGGAATAGAGATCTGCCATACTCACATTGAAAGAGTGATAGAAGGCAAAAAGTTTTTTATTCATCACGGTGACGGATTCGCACATAATGATACCGGTTATCGGATACTGAAGAAGATACTCAGAAATGAATTTAGTCAGAAACTATATTCCATGCTGCATCCTTCTATTGGCATTAGGCTGGCAAAAGGCACTTCGGAAACTTCCAGAAAGCATACGAGTGTTAAAGACTATTCCGAAAAAGACGGTCTCAGAGACAGGGCTCTTGAAATGCTTGAGAGTGGTTTTGATTATGTAATAATGGGGCACAGACACAGACCGGTTATGATCGAACATTCAGGCGGATATTATATTAATCTTGGAGACTGGATCGATCATTTTTCTTATGGGGTTTATGCAGACGGAAAATTTGAACTAAAAACCTTTTATGACCTTAATGATAAGAGGCAGGAAAATAAACAGCACAATCTATAAATTTTGGACAATAATAATTATTCCGAAGAAGAGTTAGATAAATATTTTTCGGATAAAAAATACAGAAAGAAAAAAACAAAAAGTAATAGTACCTTCAATGGATTTTTTAATACAGCAATTTTTATATTTATTGCTGTCATTATTGCAGGAGGTGCATACTTGTTTTATCTTTCAAAAACACTTCCTTCACTTGCAGAGCTTGAGAATCCAAAACTTGAAGAAGCTACAAAGATATATTCTTCAGATGGCGAGCTTATAGATAAATTTTTTCTCAAAAACAGGACCAAGGTCACTCTTGACAATGTTCCCAAAGATATGATAAATGCTTTGATCTCTATAGAGGATCAAAAATTTTATGATCACTGGGGAGTGGATGTGGACAGAATATTCAAAGCTTTTATAAAGAATGTAATGAGCGGAAGTCTTACAAGGGAAGGAGCTTCGACCATTACTCAGCAGCTTGCAAGAAATTTGTATAAAGATATCGGGAATGAAATTTCCATAAACAGAAAACTCAGGGAAGCTATGACTGCTGTCCAGATAGAAAGAACTTATACTAAAGCAGAAATACTTGCATATTATCTGAACACAGTTTATTTTGGGAAAGGTGCTTACGGTATAGAAGCTGCGGCTCAGACATATTTTAATAAAACTGCCAAAGACCTGAACCTTGATGAATGTGCAGTACTTGTAGGAGTTTTGAAATCTCCTTCAAATTATGACCCGATAGACCAGCCTGAAAAATCAATTGAAAGAAGAAATCTTGTACTTAATGAAATGTACGCCGAGGGTTATATTTCAAAAGAAAATCTTGATATAGCTTTAAACGATCCGCTCAAAACTTCACTGAAAAAAGATTATGCAACATTTGATTCTTCTGCGCCACAGTTTACTGAGTATGTCAGACAACTTATGGAAGGTATTGCTGAAAAACACGGATATGATCTTTACAGGGACGGTTTAAAAGTTTATACGACTTTAGATACACGATTTCAAAAGCATGCTGTAGATGCCGTAAAGACTCAGCTAAGCACATTTCAGAAATCTTTTAACAATTACTGGAGCTGGAATTCGTCTCAGAATAAAACTATTCTCAAAGATGCAATTTCCAAAAATATAAGGTTTTCAGAAGAATATAAAAAAGCTAAGACAGAAGAAGAAAGGACGGAAATTGCTAACAGGTTAAAAGCTGATAAGCAATATATAGACTCTGTTAAAAAACTTACATCTACAGTACAGGTAGGATTTGTAGTAATGAATCCAAAGACAGGTGAAATTAAAGCAATGGTAGGTTCGAATCCTAATTCTGTTTTTAAATACGGACTAAATCATGTCACTCAGATAAAGCGTCAGCCGGGTTCGTCTTTTAAACCATTTGTTTATGCTGAAGCGATAATAAACGGATATTCTCCCGGGTATCAGATCTCTAATGATCCACTGGTTGTAAATATCGGCGGAACAGTCTGGTCACCTAAAGGCGGCGGCACCGGCGGAAGTGTCTCGCTTCGGGATGCACTTGCAAAATCTATCAACGTTGTAGCTGCAAGAACTGCTATGGAACTTGCACCGATTGATAAAGTCATTGTTCTAGCCCATAATATGGGAATTAAATCTGAACTGCCGAATGTGATTTCACTTTCACTTGGTGTTGGTGAAGTAAGCCCGCTGGAAATGACAAATGCTTATGGTACTCTCGCTAACGAAGGTATATGGGTAGAGCCGATTGCAATTTTGAAAATAGAAGACAGGAACGGTAAGGTTATAGAAGAATTTCATCCGCAAACAAGAGAAGCAATGAGCGAAGAAGCTGCATTTATAATGTGCGATATGATGCAGGGTGTGATCGATTACGGAACTGCAACAAGTGTCAGACAATTTTTTCAAAGACCGGCAGCCGGTAAAACAGGTACATCGCAGAATTATACAGATGCATGGTTCATAGGGTTTACTCCGCAGTTCGTTGCAGGTGTCTGGCTTGGTTTTGATGATGCAAGAGTAAAGTTCGGCGGATCATACGGACAGGGTGGTACAGCGGCTGCTCCGATATGGGGAAGATTCATGGGTAAACTTTATTCAGATGATGTATTTGATTTTCCGATTGCATATTTCTTAATGCCTGAAACAGTTGATGAAGGTGCCGTATGTTCGATAACAGGAATGAGAAGCAACGGATCATGTCCGACTGTAAATGATCTTTCTATAAAAAAGAATAGTCAGAAAAAATGTAACATTTATCACTACAGCGCTCCGACTGAAACAACAGGTGAAACAACTGACCCGCCCGCAGGCAGCGTAGGATTTTAAATAAAACTATATTAATCAATAAATACAGAAAGGAAATAAAATTTGTCAAACTCGCTACAAAGCACACTGTGCATCATTAAACCCGATGCAGTAAAAAAGAAAGTACAGGGAAGTATTATTCAAATGTTACTCGATGCGGGATTTAATATCCGCGGAATGAAGATGATAAAATTAGATGAAGAGACCGCAGGGAAGTTTTATGAAGTCCATAAAGAAAGACCTTTCTATGGCGAACTCGTTTCATTTATGACATCCGGTCCTGTAGTTGTAATTGCACTTGAAAAAGAAAATGCAGTTGCTGATTACAGAAAACTCATCGGAGCTACTGATCCTGCTGAAGCAGAGGAAGGTACAGTAAGAAAAATATTTGCAGATTCAAAATCCGAGAATGCAGTTCACGGTTCTGATTCTGAAGAGAACGGAAAGATCGAAACAGGATTTTTCTTTACGGAAAAAGAATTAGTCTAATAAATCAAAAAATCATTTCTTAAAATAACTTATAAAAAGTATGAAACAGAAAATTAAATTTACAAATTATTTCTTACTACTTTTTTTATTTTCATCAGTCTTCTTTTCTTTTAGAAATTATGATGATAATAAAAATTCTAATTCAAAAAATTACTTCAGATTAGATCAGAATCTGACTGAGCTTGACTACTTTCCAAATACTGTAATTTTTAAACTGAAGGAATCTAACAGAAATTCTTCAGGTATTGCAAACATCGATAATATTAAGATCACAAACACGCTTGAAAGACTCGGATCAAGAGGAGTTTCAAAAATGTTTACGGATGCAGTAAAGCCGATGAATGATCAAACAGTTTCAGGTGAGAAATATTCTGACCTGTCTTTGATATATATTTTTAATTTTAATTCATCGGTGAGTCTTGAAGATGCCGTAAATGAAATTTATAATACAGGCGAAGTCGAATATGCTCAGCCGAAATATATTCAGCATGTGTCTTCAGTTTCTTCATTCACTCCAAACGATCCTTCACTCGCACAGCAGTATTTTATTAACAAAATTGCTGCACCTGCGGGATGGGACATTCAGCAGGGTGATACTAATGTTGTGATCGGTATAGTTGATTCGGGAACAGACTGGGATCATCCGGATCTTGCAGCAAATATTAAAATTAATTACAATGATCCAATAGACGGATTTGACAATGACAATGACGGCTATGTTGACAATTACAGAGGATGGGATTTTGGAGGTGCTGATTATACAAATGTAGTTTCGGACAATAATCCGATGATCATGGGAGCTAACAATAATCACGGTTCACATGTGTCAGGTGATGCTTCTGCTGTTACAAATAACGGAGTCGGAGTAGCTGGACCCGGATTCAATTGTAAAATACTCGGCGTGAAATGCGCTGCCGATAATGATACAAGAGGACCCGGAGGATTAGGACTTATTATTACCGGTTATGAAGGAATTAAATTTGCAGCGGATATGGGCTGCGATGTGATCAACTGCTCATGGGGCGGCGGCGGCGGCGGTCAGTTTGAACAGGATGTAATCACTTATGCTACAATAAATAAAAATTCTCTTGTCGTCTGTGCCGCAGGAAATGACGGTTCAAGCGGAGCATTTTATCCTGCAGGATATAAATATGTTCTCAATATCGCATCTACTACTTCCACGGATACTAAATCTTCTTTTTCAAATTTTGGTACTTCCATAGATGCATGTGCACCGGGATCAAGTATTTACAGCACACTATATAATAATTCTTATGCTAATTTCAGTGGAACATCAATGGCTTCACCTGTCACTGCAGGCGTTTGCGGGATTGTGAAATCTCAGTTCCCAACTTATACTGCTATGCAGGTTGGTGAAAAAGTCAGAGTTACATCTGAAAATATTGATGCACAGAATCCTTCTTATGTTGGTAAACTCGGTAAAGGAAGGATCAATATGCACAGAGCACTGACAGTAAGTTTTCCTTCAGTCAGACTAAATACATATTCAGTAACAGACGGAAATAACAATGTGCCTCAGCCGAATGACACTATAAGTATCACAGGAAATTTCATAAATTATCTTGATGCAACTTCAAATGTTGCAGCAGATATTTCTACTACTTCAACAGCAGTTACAATGCTTAATGGAAATTCGTCACTCGGAGCGGTAGGAACTCTTGGAACTGCAAACAACGGCAGCAATCCTTACAGAGTAAAGATTAACAGTAACGCACCGGCTAATTCAAAAGTAGAATTTAAAGTTACTTATTTAGACGGTTCATATTCTGATTTTGAATATTTTACAGTTGTAGTAAATCCGAGTTACTTTAGTATGAATGCAAATAAAATTATAACAACGATAAACAGCCGCGGTAATATTGGATTCAATGATTATTCAAGCAATACTCAGGGTGAAGGTTTTAAATATGATAACGGAAGTAATCTATTATTTGAAGGCGGACTTATCTGCGCTACAGCTCCTACCAAAGTTTCAGATTGTGTTAGGTCGAGCGATCAGGCAGTTCAGAGCATGGACTTCACAAACATCATTCCGTTTCAGATCACTGATCCGGGGATTGTTTCCAATCAGGACGGAAGCGCGAAATATAATGACGATGCTGCCGGAGCAAATAAGATCGGAGTCGAGATCACTTTCAGCAGTTATGCATTTAATGATGCACAGGATGAAGATTATGTGATTGTGAAATATAAAATTAAAAATACTACAGGAGTTGCGATTACGAATTTCTATGCGGGATTATTTGGTGACTGGGATATCGGAGCAAGCGGAGCACTAAACCGTGCAAGCTGGGACGCTGCAAATCAGCTCGGATATTTATGGAGAACTGATAATAATCCGGGAACATACGTTGGCGTTGCGCTTCTCTCAGCTACAAACCCATCATACTGGGCGATCGATAATGAGCAGAACATAGCAGGAAATCCATGGAATATTTATGACGGATATACTGATGCTGAAAAATATGAATCTCTTTCTTCAGGCATAGGAAGAATGGATGCAGGCGGAACTTCAGGCAGAGACGTAGCAAACACAGTCGGCAGCGGTCCTTATACTATTGATGCCGGATCGGATATCACAATTACTTTTGCACTTGTAGCCGGAACGAATCTTGCAGATCTTCAGGCAAATACAGTTGCAGCCAAGCTGAAATATAATACAGTTCTCGGTATTACAAATTATAATTCGATAGCACCTGATAAATATTCTTTATCACAGAATTATCCAAACCCTTTCAATCCAAGCACAAAGATCTCTTTCGGATTATCAAAAGCCGGATATACAAGTCTTAAGATCTATGATGCTCTTGGAAAAGAAGTTGCAAATTTAGTAAACTCAAATCTACAGTCAGGTTCGTATGAAGTAGATTTCAATGCAGCTAATCTTAACAGCGGAGTGTATTTTTATAAACTTCAGTCGGAGGGATTTATTGAGACTAAGAAAATGCTGCTTGTGAAATAGTTAGTAGTTAATAATAACGGATTTAAAAATTTATTCTCACAGAGTCTCGTGTTCTTCGGACTCTGCGGATAAGACTTAGTAAATATTTACAGCAGCCGGTAAGAAATTGCCGGCTGTTTTTTTTATACCCATTCCCGCAGAGTCCGAAGTGCACTTCGGACTCTGCGGATGCGGAAAGAGCAATTACAAATTTCAAATTACAAATGACTAATAAAAAACCTGTGATTATTAATAGCACAATTCAGAATAATTTAAAGGATTTTATTATTATAGTTTGATTAATATAAATTTTTAATTTAAAAGTTCAGGCTCCTCCCCTTTTTTTCAAAGGGGAGGCTGGGAGGGGTTTGCTATAGCGACGATACTTATTCTCCTTCCCGCAGAGTCCGAAGTGCACTTCGGACTCTGCGGATGCGGAGAGCAATTACAAATTTCAAATTACAAATGTCAAATATAAAACTTGTAATTTTTCACAGCACCATTCAGAATAATTTCAGGGATTTTTCTATAATAGTTTGATTAATATAAATTTTTAATTTAAAAGTTCAGGCTCCTCCCCTTTTTCTCGAGACTGTCTCAAAACATCATTTTTACCACAAAGTCACAAAGACACGAAGAAAAAAATGTTGAAAATAGAATGCTTTGTGCCTTGGTGTCTTAGTGGTAGTTATTATAATTTTGTTTTGAGACACTTTCTTCTCAAAGGGGAGGCTGGGAGGGGTTTGCTGATAGCGACGATACTCTGCTGATACATAAATGTTTTTAATCTTCGAGCTTTCGAGTCTCTGAGGCAATTTTAAAAATATAGGAAGATTTAAAACCACTACGCCGCTGCTGCAGTCGGTATATACCTTATATAAATAAACTCAGTCTGCTTTTCCAAAAACCAATCCTTATGCAGCACATCTTTCTTGAGATCTTCCACTATTGAATAACGTTTCGGATATCTTGTATCTGATGAACGTGATCTTATAAGCTTATAAAGTATTTTTAAAAAGTTTCTGTGAATATTTTTTTCTTTAGTGGAAAGAGTTTTATTTTTTACAAGAAATTGTTTGTAAGTGCTTATCAGATTTAATGCGCTTTTAAATTCATTCAGTTCATAATATGTCTTCAGCATTGTATTTTTGAGATCGAGCTTGAGCATAAAATGACTTTGCTCTATATTGTGAAAATAATACAGCACTTTTTTATATCTTCCCCTTTTAAAACAATATTCTCCCAAGGCATAGTTATACATGTTTTTGCTTCTATCGGGATGAAGTTTCTTTGAAAATTTCTTTATAAAATTTTCTGTCCATTTATATTCATTTAATTTTAATCCTAAAAATAAAATGGTTCTGTATAATTCAACAGGTAAATAATCTGTGATCACTGATCTGTAATATCCCTTATCCAGAATAAAATTGTAAAGATTAAAAAGTTCTCTGTCAAATTTCTTATTTCCCGAGGCTTTATTCTGACAGTACCTTGTCATTTTTCCAAAATGAAACCGTATCTCATCCTGTGAAAACATTTTTATCGAGTCAAGAAAAAGTTTTTTATATTTAAAATAATATCTATCCTTAACTTTATTATTTGAATTGGAAAATGCCATATACAGATGATAATATATCTCGAATACAAGAGATATTTTTTTATCCCCGCTGTGCATAATAATTAATTTAATTAATTTTTTTATATCCATTGTTTCAAACATTTGAAATATAAAATTAGATTTCTTTTCAATATTGTATGTTTTATTCAATGCAAAAAGAGCATCTTTTTCCGCCATGATCGTGCTTACAAAAAAATATGTAAGATATTTACCTCTCTCGGTTAACTGCTCTATGTATGTATTAATCACAGTACTGTTCTTCCTTGGCTTATTAATACTGATATGATTCAACTTGTCAGTTATAATTTTAAAATTATTCATATAATAATCTGCACCTATATCTTTATCATCTCTGATCAGATCAGCAGATCTTTTTATGTTAGGTTCTATTAGACCATTAAGTTTTCTTTTAAAAAGTTCATTGATCAGAAAATCTCTGGATCTGATTTCTTTTGATTGGATATTAATCTGTGTCAGATAAGATTCTGCAAGATGAAAAATATCTGCAAGAAGACTCTGCATAGATGAATCATTATAGGGAGTTCCGTTATTTATTTTATCATGAAGCGATTGTTTTGTCAGCTTTGGTGATTTATAATCAGGATGAAATCCGATCAGAGAGGTATATAATTTTCTTATCTTTTTATTTTTATTATAGAAAGGTGAGTCGAGAAACTCCCTGAATTTTTTTATGTCATCTGTTGAAAAAGTCTTTAAGATGTCAGTTATTTTGTGATTAAGCATTTTTTTATAAGATTATTTAAGTAAATTTTTGCGATTATCAACAAAATATTTTGTATAACAATCTACGCAAAACAACACCTAAAACCAACTAAATAATACATTTATTATTTTTCAACTGTAAATTTTTCAGGATTATGAGAAAAAACATTCTCTGCTTCTGTAGGTTTTTTTATATATTTTTGAAAAGAATTTATTTTAATTAAATGAAGTATAGATCAAATCACCTTCGGTATTGAGCTTTTTTGAAGTTGCAGACCAGCACGATTCAGAATAATTCATAAGTATTTCCCCCTTAAAAAAGGGGGAGCGGAGGGGGTTGTTGCAAGCAATGGTTGATGAATTCGTCTGAGTCCTAAAAAGATTAAACGATGCTACCGTGCTCCACATCTCA
>JBATSB010000128.1:0-1595 GCA_049293015.1 Ignavibacteria bacterium | reverse complement strand
TAAATAATGTTATATTTGTCATGGCTAGATGTATTTATGTTTTTAGATAATTCAAAAATACTTACTATGGAATTTTTATTCCATAGACTAGCCATTTTTTATTTTAAACGTTTTGGACGGATGTGGTATAAAATGAGTATAGATAAATTAAACGAATGGAGACCTCCTTCTATAGTAAATATAAATTGTGCCGTTGAGGTATTTTTAAATACAGGAACAGGAAAGCATAATATAAGAGACACGTTAACTTCAGAATTAAGAAATTCTACTTCACCATATGGAGTTGCATCCACAATTAATGCAGTTATTGATTCCGTAACCTTTCTTGGAAATTTCAATTTTCCACATGTTGCTCCCGGAAATTATTATCTTGCAATTTATGGAAGAAATTCACTTGAGACATGGAATGCAAGCACTATTTCAATTTCAAATGGTTCAGACGCTGTTTATGATTTTACAACAGGATATTCTAAAGCATATGGAGGAAACTTAGATTCACTAGGAAATGAATTTTGTATATTCTCTGGAGATGTGAATAATGATGGATTTGTGGATATAAAAGATCTATCTCAAATTGAAACTGATCTTCTTAATTTTGTAACCGGTTATGTAGATTCTGATCTAAATGGAGATTATTTTGTTGACAGTTCAGATTTTGAAATAGCTGAAAATAACGCCACAAATTATGTAAGTGTAATAAATCCTTAAAAAAATTTAATAATAAATAAACAATAAGATTATGAAAAACTTATATAAAACAATCTCAGCTTTAATAGTAAGTATTTGTATAACTACAATTGCTTTCTCCACACCAATAAACCAATTCATAAACTCGGTCTCTCCATCAATGAACACAAACAGTGTCGTCAAATCATCTGACATTGTCATTTCATTCGAACAGGTCATGAACGGCTCGACTATGACATCTGATAATGTAAAAGTTTTTGGTTATGAGACGGGACTTTTGATCGTTTCATTGGACTATAATTCAGTTGCAAATACACTGACAATTAATCCAATTAATGAATTTAAAAATGGTGAGATCATTAGTGTTACACTTACTGCAAGTATAAAAACAATTTCAAATCAAAGTATTTTACCATTTGTTTATAAATTCAGAGCAAAAGCACTTGGAGGGACTGGAAGTTTTATCTTATCTTCGGAAATCGGCAACACAACAGACGGATACATCAGGTCAGGTGATTTAGATTCGGATGGTGATATCGATTTAGTAATAAATAATTCTGTTTATAAGAACAATGGGAATGCTTTATACAATCTTTCATCAACACTTAACCAACAGGGAAGACCAGATATTTTTGATGTGGATAATGATAATGACCTTGATATTTTATTAAGTAACAACGGATCAATTTATTTTTATAAAAATGATGGTTTTGGAAACTTTAGTTTGTTTTCAACATTTCCGGGAAGTGTCTGGGCGTATGGTGATATGTCTGGAAATGGATTTATGGACATTACTTATTTTATAAGTACGAGTGAAGTAAAGACTGCATTCAATTCAAATGGAAATTTTGTCCAAAATCCATCTATAAATTTAACTGGTCAGTGTGTTAATAATCACTGCTGTCCAA
>JBATSB010000127.1:0-1617 GCA_049293015.1 Ignavibacteria bacterium | reverse complement strand
TTGATGTCACTAAAAAAATCAGATTCATCAAAGGATTCACAATACAGGTTGCAAGGTTAATTGATGCGGTAAGTGCTGAACAATTGATTACAAAACTTGAATCAGAAAACTTTAATACTATCTTTCTAGAAGAAGTAGTAAGTAAAGACAATACATATTTTAAAGTATATGTCGGAAATTATGAAAATCTGGAAAGCACAAACGAAGATATTAACAGGTTAATTGCATTTGATAATGATTTGAAATTGAAGATACTAAAAATAGGTTCTTAAAATTTAAGCCGTTGGATATTTTTTCAACGGCTTTTTTTTATCTGTAATTTGTAAACTGTAAAGCAAAATCAAGTTCTTTCTCTTTTAAAAGATTCATGACTTCCTGGAGATCGTCTTTCACTTTACCTGAAACTCTTACCTGCTCATCCTGAATTGTCGCCTGTACTTTTAGTTTTGCATCCTTAATAAGTTTTACTATTAATTTTGCATCGTCTTTCTCAATTCCCTGCTGAAGCTTGATTTCCTGTCTGACAGTATTCCCTCCGGCAGGTTCTACATTTCCGTATTTTAAAGCTTTTATAGAAATTCCTCTCTTAATCATTTTATTCTGAAGAATATCTACCACTGCTTTTAATTTATAATCATCATCTGAAATAATATTGAGGACTTTTTCCTTTTTGTTGAAAGTGATCTCACTTTTACTGCCTTTAAAATCATATCTTTGTAAAATTTCTTTCAATGCCTGATTGATCGCATTGTCGAGTTCCTGTAGATCTACTTCTGAAACTATATCAAATGAAAATTGAGCTGCCATAATTGAGTTTTTATTTTAACTTAACAAATTAGATGTCTAAATTGAATTGCTAAATTAAGTTGAAAAATTTTTCAGATTAAATAATCAGTTAAGTTTAAAAATTAAATTTGCTAAATTATTTATACTATTAAATTAGATTATGAAATTTGTAATACTGAAAATATTCTTGCTGTTTCTTTTTTGGAATGCGAATTATAATTTTGCAACAGAATTGTCCTCATCCGGACAAGTTACAGATGTACTGATAATTAAAAATGATAATGGAACTTCCGCCGATCAAATAAAAATTGATCTTGAACAGGCGAAATATAATGTGAACATGATTGCACCTGAACTTGTCACTCCCGAAATGTTCAACGAACACAGACTGGTGATTCTTTCTACCGGTTCAAATCTTTTTCCCTGCACAGATAATAATATGAGACTTCTTTTGCAGAGTTTTATTGATGATGGTGGTAAAGTGATCGTAGAAGGAGGACAGACTGGTTACGTGTCTGATGTAATTCCTGAATATCCTGCATTCAAAAGTAAGGTCATGAAAATTGACAGCTGGCAGAATGATAATGGAGGATCGATTATAATTTCAAATGAATATAGAAATTCAATGCTTGCTACTTTTCCAAATATTTTGAAAGATTCTATAAATATTAAATATTCTGGACAAGCAGATATGGATGTCTGTGCAAAAAATGAATTTTCAAAACTTTTTTATAAAACTGAAATGTATCCCGATAAATTGGGCATACTTGTATTTCCCAATGTATTGACACCGCAGATCATTAATCTATTTTTTTGTTATTCTAGAATTGA
>JBATSB010000126.1:0-9672 GCA_049293015.1 Ignavibacteria bacterium | reverse complement strand
TAAATAATGTTATATTTGTCATGGCTAGATGTATTTATGTTTTTAGATAATTCAAAAATACTTACTATGGAATTTTTATTCCATAGACTAGCCATTTTTTATTTTAAACGTTTTGGACGGATGTGGTGATAAATATTAAATGTCTTTTCATTTGAGTGAATATATTATTTTAGTTTATATTAAAAAGACGTTTCATCTATATTAAAAGTCGCATAGTGATTTAATGTCTTTGGGAAAGTGACTAAAATTAATTTAAATCTTTCTCAAGGTCCTCAGACTGGGAGACTGTCCAAAAATTTAAATAAAATTTAGGGATTAGAATATTTTATTTGTAAAACAATTAAGATCGCAACCTAAAGGTTGCGGCTACAAGCCTTAAAGTTCCAAATTTAAAAATAAATACTTTGAGTCTTCGAGCCTTAGAGGTAACCCAATAATAAGAATTGAAAGTTTGAATTGTGTAAAAAAAAAGACGCTTATAACAGCGCTTTTAAAATTTTTATAAAATAAAAATTCTTTATACTTTTTCTATCTCTTTTTTTCCGAATAGTCCTGTAGGTTTTACAAGGAGGATGATTATTAAAATAGCAAAAGCGATCGCATCTCTATAAGTCGGCGATAAATAACCGACTGTAAATGTTTCGACAAGTCCTATGATCAGACCGCCGACTGATGCGCCGGGAAAATTACCAATTCCTCCGAGCACTGCAGCTATGAATGCTTTGAGTCCGGGCAGAAGTCCCATCAGAGGATCGATGCTTGGATAATTTATACTGTATAAAATTCCTGCAGCACCGGCAAGTGATGAGCCGATTATAAATGTAAATGAAATTACATTATTTATATTTATTCCCATAAGTGAAGCAGCGGTCATATTATTTGAAACAGCTCTGATCGCAATTCCCATTTTTGTTTTCATCACAATGAATCTTAATCCAAGCATCATAAGTGCTGCCGAGATAAGCACTACGATCTGATTTGAACCGATCGTTGCACCTAAAATATTGAAGCTTACATTTTCAATTATTGTTGGAAAAGATTTCGGATCAGCACCAAACAATAGTTGCCCGGTATATTGTAAAAATAAAGACACACCGATCGCTGTTATAAGCACTGTAAGTTTTGAAGAATTTCTTAAAGGTTTATAAGCAAGCTTCTCGGTCAGCACTCCGATAATTGAAGTGATGACCATTGTTAAAATTAGTATCACTAAAGCCATCGGTATATCCGGACTATCCACTCCAAATGCGCGTGCAAGATATAGTCCCGAAAATGCGCCGAGCATAAAGATTTCACCGTGAGCAAAGTTTATGAACTTTAAAATTCCGTAAACCATCGTATAGCCGAGTGCTATAAGCGCATAGATGCTTCCGAGTGAAAGTCCGTTAATTAGCTGCTGAATAAATTCTGCCAAAAAAAGATTTAGTTAATAGTTAATAGTTAATAGTTAGTAGTTAATAATTAGTAGAAAAATTATTTACAATTTACAATTTAAAATTGATCAAGGGGCAATTGTTTCTTTATAGACAAACTTCCCGTCTTTGATCTCCATCACTACTGCAGGCTTTACAGCATTTCTTTCACTATTAATTGTGATGAGTCCTGTAATTCCCTGATAATCTGAAACTTTTGCGAGCTGATCTCTGATCTTCTCTCCGCTTGTATCACCTGCTTTTTTGATTGCGTCAAAGAGAATCATCCCTGCATCATATGAAAGGAAAGCCATTGCATCGGGCTGCGATCCGTATTTCACTTTATACTTATTTATAAAATTCTGAATTGCCGGTGCAGGATCATCTGCTGAAACGTGTGTAGAAAAGAAACTTCCTTCGAGAGCATCTTTCGCTTTACCTTCTGTAAGTTTTTCGGATTCCCAGCCGTCACTTCCAAACAGCGGACATGTGAGTCCGATCTCTCTTGCCTGAATTGAGATCAGATTTACATCAGTATAATATCCTGGAATAAATATTGCTTCAGGATTTTTTGCTTTAATGGATGTAAGCTGAGCTTTAAAATCTTTATCACCTGCTGAATATTTTTGCTCTTCGATAATCTCTCCGCCCATTCCGGGAAATACATTTTTAAAATTATCCGCAAGCCCTGTGGAATAAGCATTTTTCTGATCTACCAGCAAAGCAACTTTTTTTACCTTCATAGAATTTATTGCAAACTTACTCATCACAGTCGCCTGAAACGGATCAATGAAACAAACTCTGAAAATATAATCTCCAATCATTGTGACTTCGGGATTAGTGGAAGCGGGAGTGATCATTGGAATTTTGAACTGCTGAGCGATCGGTGCGCCAGCTTTACTTCTGGATGAAGCAACTTCACCGATCAAAGCAATTACTTTATCTCTGTTGATAAGCTTTTGAACTACAGTCGGAACTTCCTGTGTTTTACTTTGTGTGTCATCTGTGATAAGCTTGATCTGTTTACCAAGTACGCCGCCCGAACCATTTATCTCTTCGACAGTAAGCATCAGACCATTGTGAGAAGACTGACCAAATGTAGCTTCACTGCCTGTAAGTGATGCGAATTCACCGATCAAAATTTCATTTTTATTTTCTTCTTTACAAGAGCTTAGTGTAAAACCGGATGTGATGATCAGTAATAATGCAAATAATTTATAAAGGTTATTCATTAAATGATTTTAGATTATTAAAAAATTTTTATTAAAATTTATTTTAATTTTATTGCACAGATAGTCAGAGTTTTATATGAATGTTAACTATGTAATTAATTTGGAACTTAAAATTGGTTCAATAAAGAATTGTTTAAAATAATTTTAATAGTCAATAAAAACAATTCCCAATTAACAGTTATCTGCATAATTGTATTATTAAACATTATGAAATCACTTAGAGAGAAATGTCGATATGGCAGAAATAGAAATACATTTCTAAAACCAATCAATTCTACTTACTTCAAAATTATCATTTAATTAATGAACTATTATTTATAAATTGCAAACCTATGGCACGAATTAATATTACAATTGTCGACGCGACAGGCAATAAAGAGCAGCAGGCTACACTGCCTGACGATGCTTCAGTTAAGAGAATAATGGAAGTACTTTTACCAAAAATGAAAATGCCTTTGACGGGACCTGATGGAGAACCTCTTTCATATAAATTTCATCACAAGGCATCCGGCAGACAGCTTACGGAAAGTCAGACTCTGTTGGAAGCAGGGGTGAAAGAAGGTGATGTCCTGAGACTGCATCCGGAAATTACAGCGGGATAAATTTCATTATATTCATCGGTTTTTAAAACTGTAAATTTGTATTTTCCTATATAGTAAAAAGTATAATATATTTTATAAAAATCAGTTTATAAAGTATTTTCACTTTCTATTTCAAACCTGCCCGAATTACTATTTTATTTTTAACATTTCACTTATTTAATATTTCAGATATTTTACTAAAATTAATTTTTCTTATTGGAAATATTTGACGACAGATATTCACGTCTGAAGCTTATCACATGGTGGGACCAGGACATTCTTAAAAATGCAAAAGTATTGGTAGCCGGCTGCGGTGCACTCGGGAATGAAATTGTAAAAAATCTTACAATGCTAGGAGTTGGAAATATATGTGTGGCAGATATGGATAATGTAGAAAAAAGTAATCTGACCCGCAGCGTACTTTTCAGATATGAAGATGAAGGCAGACCTAAAGCCGAAGTTATCTGCAGACATGCAAGAGAGATCAACGACTCTATAAATATCAAATATTTTAACGGTAACATTTTTAATCTGGGACTCGGGGTTTTTAAAAATTTTGATATAATAATAGGCGGACTTGATAACAGAGAAGCGCGGCTGTTTATAAATCAGTCCTGCTGGAAAGTAAACCGCCCGTGGATAGACGGCGCAATAGAAGTTCTGACAGGTGTTGCTAGAATTTTCATCCCACCATTCAGCGCTTGCTATGAATGTACAATGTCTGAGATCGATTATAAGATTATTAATAAAAGAAAATCCTGCATGCTTCTCGGAATTGACGAGATCAATCAGGGTAAGATTCCTACTACTCCTACCATTGCTTCTGTTATCGGTGGAATACAGGTACAGGAAGCTGTAAAATATTTGCACAAAAGAGAAGACCTGCTGTTGCTATCAGGAAAAGGATTTGTATTTAACGGCGGCAATAATGATTCCTATGTTGTAGAATATCAAAGGAATGAAGACTGTCCTTCGCACTATGTATTCGAAAAAATAATTCATGTCAAAAAAAAATTCAGCCTTGCCGGAATATCTGATCTGTATGATACGGGAAAAAAACTTTTCAGAGATGAAAATTTTCAAATCGAATTTAACAATGAAATTGTTTATGAACTTACTGATGAAAGTTCTGATACGACATTCGAGTTTTTTGGAAATGTAAATCTCATGACCGTAAAGGATGTAAAAAAGGAAGACGGTAGTTTGTTGAAATTCAATTCTTTTAATAGTCTCAAAACGGGATCAGACCTGTTTAGAAAACTTTCTGATAAAACATTTACAGAACTGAAACTTCCATTAAATGACATATTTATTTTGAGAAAAGGTGAGAAGGAAATTTATATTGAATTTGACTATGAAGATGTATTTTCTGAATAAGAATTTTTTTATAAATATCAGAACAGTTGTTTGAATACAGGCGGGTATAAATATGAAAATTTTAAGAATAAGATCTGTCCGTACTGTCAGTCAAGATTAAAAAAAGGCGCTGACATTACGGTCTGCTCAGAGTGCGGCACACCTCATCACAAAGAATGCTGGGATGAAAATAACGGATGCACAAGTTACGGCTGCCAGAATAATCCCCTCACTGAAAGAAGTGAGAATTCTGATCCGGAAGATGTTGGAAGTCTTACCGTAGAATCCATCAGACATTCTCTGAATACTATTCCACAGGAAGATCTTATCCCGTGTACATCCTGCAGTGAGTTAATTGAATCATCATCAGTATTTTGTAAATTCTGCGGATATAATCTTAAAGAAGATGAAGTTCCTGAAGTAAAAAGCGAAGCATCTGATGATTTCAAAAAGGAATACAAAAAAAGATATCGTGAAAAGATCACATTTGCAAGAAGAAGGCAGATCATAACTTACAGCAGTATTTTATTGCTGGTGCTGGCGATCGGACTGCTTGTATACATTTCGATAAGCAGACTGAATGATTATTTTGCATCAGATAAATACAGGATCCAATTGTTAATGGAAAATTATGAATCCGCAATAGAAAACAGAAATATTGATTCTCTGAAGATCTATTTTACTGATGATTATGAATTTTACAATAAATCCGGAAAAAGATCCGGCAAAGATGAGAGGATCAGAAAATATGAAAGCATTTTTAAGAATGCAAAAAAATTAGAATACAATATAAGGCATCTTAAAGTGATCAATGATACTTCTGTTACTGCAAATGATAAGAAGATTAAATTCCGGGACGAGTTTATAACTGATAAATTGAATGACTCTGAAGAAAAAATTATGAGAATTTACAAAGGTGAAAGCACGGGATATGAATGGAAAATTTACAGAGAAATAACAGAATAAAAAAAGTGGGCTGAAATATTTTCCAGCCCCTTAAAAATTTATGTGAAAAACAAATATGATACTAACAGTCCTAAAACAAGTGTAAGACCAAACATCATGTTTAGCTGGGCAGTCATCATAATATGTTTTGTGCCGTATTCAAATCTTGCCTGAGTATCAACAGGAAAACCTTCAGACATTTTTACAAGTTTTAAAGCCAGTGGCAAAGTGATGAAGGAAAGTAAAGCAAACCATGGCAGAATTTTTAATACTACAAAAAGAAGAATTGCCAGATATGCACCGAGGATCAGAAAGTAATAAAATTTTACTGAAAGTTTTTCTCCAATCAAAATGGGCAAAGTTTTCACACCAAACTTACCATCGAAATTTATATCCCTTATATTATTTGAATGAAGGATTGCGTCTATTAAAAGACCAAGTGGTATTGAAATAATAACAGGCATTATAGAAAACTCACCTGTCTGAACAATGTAAGAACCGAGTGTCATTCCGACACCAAATGAAATTATCACCTGCAGATCACCGAGTGCTTTATATTTAAGTGCAAGCGGCTTAGCAGTATAAAAGACAGCAGACAGCAATCCAAAAATGCTCAGATACAATATCCACATTCCTGCCTGAGTATAAAGATATACACCGATAAGAAATGAGATCAGAAGAGAAAAGAATGCAGCAGTCTTCATTTGTTTTATTGTAACAAAGCCGAGAGATATTACCATAGAGCCGCCGTGCGGAATGCCAAGTTCTTTGTCCTCTTTATCGATGCCTTTATCAAAATCAAAAATATCATTTATAAGATTAGTTCCTACCTGAACGAGTATACATCCGATCAGCGTAAGTCCGAAATTCAGAATGCTGAACTGAAGTCCGGGGTTGAGCAATACTGCAAGTACGGATCCAAGTAAAACAGGTATGATGGAAGCAGGGAATGAATAAGCTCTTGCAGCCATGAGCCAGAGTTTCAAACCTGCCGGTTTTTGTATAGTTTCTGTCATAAGTTATTTTAAATTCGTGACAAATTTAACGAATCTTATTTTTAAAAAATATGAAATATGAATGGAAATTTTATTAGTAAAAAAAAACTTCCGAAGCTCTAAAGCTCCGGAAGTGTATGATATTATATTTATGATTTAAATTTATTTAATCAGCATCATTTTCTTTGTCGTGACAAAGTTATCTGAGATAAATCTGTAGAAGTAAACACCTGTTGAAACCTGCTGACCTGAATTATTTACTGAATTCCAGTCTACAGTATATTTACCTGCAAACATAGTCTCGTCATTTACCAGTGCACGAATCTCTTTTCCTGTAATGTCATAGATTTTTATAGAGACCTTTCCTGTTTTTGGAATTGCAAAGTCAATTTTTGTTGATGGGTTGAACGGGTTCGGATAGTTTTGTGATAGTTCATAAACTTCCGGAACTTCAGTTCCTGATTGTGCAATACCTACTGTATAATTTCTCGAAGTCAGAAGGACCTGTATTGTAAAGAAAGGATTATGGTATCCGCTGCTTTGGTCTTCAGTGACCAAAAGATAATTCCAGTATGCTTTTCTGAGATTCAGGTTTGATGAATCAGCGGTGATAAGAGCTGTTGAAACAGAATCAATTCCTGTCGGCGGCAGAGAGATTCTAAGGTTTGTAAGACAACCATCTACTTCATCTTCCCATGGTCCGATAATTCCATTTCCGTCAAAATCTGAAGGAGCAATAAAATCACGGAATGATGTGACTCCGGGGTGACAAGAAACACAACCTGCTGTATGATCATAATCCGTTGATTCAAAATGCAGATTCATTGAGTGACCGCCAACCTTATCTCTTGTTACAGTACCTGTATCTGTCAGTGCTGACATGTGACAGGATGCGCATGTATTTTCAATATTTTTGTGTGAGCCAGTAATATATGGGAATCCAAATGTTGCAGCATTACTGCCAAACAAAACATCTGCCTGTGTACTGTGGTGTGGTCCCCATGTACTTGTTACATTTCCTCCGGTGGTTACATATATTCCATTATCTCTTCGAGCCTGATGACATGACATACACACTTTTCCATTTCCGGCAGTTGAGTATGAAGTTCCGTTTGCAAGTGTATCAGAACCCTGAGGAATGCTTCTCAAAGAATGTTCATTGCTGTTACCATGTGGATCATGGCAAGTCTGACAGGCAATAAATTCCTGATCTGCAGTTGTTAAATTCAGTGTTCCGAGTCTGTTTTTTGTAAAATCTATATAAGATTCACCGTCATGACATCTGTTACAGTCACTAAGTGTATTCCTCTGGCTAGCTGAAACATTTCTTCCTTCAAACACCGGTTCGGAGTGAAGTGAACTTTCCCACTGCTGGAATATACTGTGTCTCCAAGGTTCACCGTGACAATTTCCGCAGTTATCAGCTTTGTAATTTATATCGATCCTGTTAGTATCTCCGCCGTTTGATGCATGTGAAAATCCTGCACCGTGACAGCTTTCACATCCGACACTTGCAAATGCAGCCAGTTCTGAGAAATGAGTTCTGAGACTATCCCATTTTCCCGGTGCCGGTGGTCCTTGCCATTCCCATCCTACTCTGCGAGCTACGTCATCAAATCCGTTATTTTCATTGACAAGATTGTGATCATAACCTGTAGTATGGCATTTCATACAGCTTGTATTATAATATGCAGCACCGCTGTCGATTTGCTGTCTGAAAATATTTGCATGTCCGCTGACTTTCCATCTGTCAAAAATATCAGCAAAATCCGGATTTCCGGAGTGGCAGACCATGCAGTTTGGATAAAGTGCGGGTACTCCGCCGAAGTTTCCAACACCTGTAAATTTAGTTGAAAATATTTTAATTGTTGTATCTGCTGTACCTGATGAGGAAGTAATAGATGCTTTTATTTCATAAGTACCCATTACGTCTGTGCGGAATTTATACCAGGACAGACTGGGTATAGAAATGAGCTGCGCATTAGACCCCGCAGGTTTCGATACAAAAGTCCAGTTTTCTGAAGTGATCGGTGTGTTATCACCGAAATTAAATACTGAAAGGTAAACAAATTGTCCATTACCTACAGCAACTAAACCTGATGCAACGCATGAATCCGGAACAAGCGCCGGTATTGATAACAGCATCTCTGGATTTGTTGCTTTGTTGAATATCTTTGCTCTTGGTATTGAATATGCCTGGCTGAATGTCAAAGCCAGTATTATTGCTATATTTAGTATTAATGTTTTCATGATTCTTTAATTTGAATTTATAGTTCATCAATTTGACTTTATTAAAGGCAAATATCGTACCATGAAAAATGATGTAATTATGTAATAAAAACAGGCTAGTTATTATTGTTTTGAAATATTTGGGGAAAATATGGACATGTATTTTGGGGAAACAATCCTAAAAGTTGAATTTCCTTATTTTTTAATTAAATGATAGAAAGATTGATAGAAAACAAACAATTTCCGGCAGGAATCTTGCTCTGAAATCACTATTATTCTAAATGAAATTCTAAAATGTAATACTAAAAAAAGCACTGCGAAATAAATCACAGTGCTTTAATACAATTATCAATCAGTTAATAAAAACAGGAGATTAAATTATTATCTCAATAATTCTTAATTTTTAATTCCTAATTGAACGGAGTGGACAGAGCCGGGCTTGAACCGGCGACACACGGCTTTTCAGGCGATTGTTTTGCTGAAAAGAATTTTGTCCGCATTGAATGCCTGCTGAATTTACATTATCCTGTAAACTCTTTGTGGACAATACTTTGCAGACAATCATGCAAAATTTCTTTTGTTAAAAATCCCGTTGAAAATAACTCTGATCAATCATCCAAACAAGCCAATGAGCAGTATAATGGGCAGTGGGTTCGGATTTCAGTTATTCTAAGTATAATTCTTTTTTGTAAATGAAAGAACTTTTACAATATAGTAATTTACATTAGATTAATAAATAAATTTATTGAGAGAATAATATTATCAACTATTTTGAAGTTTATTACCAATTCTTTATGATACTATATATTAAGATTCCTTTTTATTTATTAATTGTAAGGAGTTGTAAGATAGGTTAGTTTTAAGAATCAAATAAAAGCATTTAAAAGTATTCCATTTCAATATTTAAGTATAAGGAAAATAA
>JBATSB010000125.1:0-6515 GCA_049293015.1 Ignavibacteria bacterium | reverse complement strand
AGGAAAGATTTTGTAAAAATTAAATAAGTTACATCCTCCCCTCTCCTTTCACCGTTCAAAATTTGGGGTTGAACGGCCTTGGAGGATGTAACTTATCTAATTTATTACTTGTAACATGAACTTTTTGGGTTAGTCTGGACAAACTTAAGTATTATAAACATAATTGTAAAGTATATTTTTTAGATATTTATTAGCTATAAAATCAGATTTCGTTCTTTCAAAAACCATTTCATAATTTTATTTTATTCTGATTTATACCAGTAAATTATTTATTCTATACTTTATTTAATTAGTTTTATAACTTTATTTTAAATCATTAATCTCTCAAAAGTAATTTACGCTTGAATTAAAGGAACAAAATTAATTAAAAAATAAGCCTATATTTTGTTTATCTGTAATCTAAGTATTTTATTTTATTTGAATGATAAAGGCATTTCTTAGTTAAATCTCATGTAAATTATAAAAGGAAATAAGAATTTCACAAATTTAATTATTTGATTTGAAAGAAATCTGACATCCTAATTTAATTTATTTTTTAAATACCCCCAAAATAATCTGAATGTATATATATTAATAAAATTATTAATCAGTATATTGATAAATTTTTTTTTTATATAGGACATGCATTCAAATAATTATCTTCAAGCTAATTTGTTACAAATAACATTTCGATATTCCTAAATTTTTATATTATATTTATTGATAATAAAAAATCCGATAAATAAATTTACCGGATTACTTTAAATATTAAAGATATTTTAAAATCAACAATTTATAATTTTACTTTTCAGCTCTCTGTTTAGAAATTTTATCTTTCTGATCTCTGTAAGACTTTTTATCATATATCAAAATCGCTTTGTCTATAGACTCTTCAGCTTTTTCTACTTGTTTCATCTGAAAATATAACTCTGACATAATATAGTAAGCACTTGCTTCATTAACAGTACCGTTTACATATTTCAGACAATTATTTAAAGTAACAATTGCATCTTCTTTATTTTTATCAGTTGCATTTTCATCTTTCATTGTACCATAAGCTCTCCCTAGTAAAAGTCCTCCATAACTTTGCATCAGATCAAAATCAGTATTTCCGTATTTGGAAAAAGCCTCAGTAAAAAGTTCATCAGATTTTCCCAGTTCTCCTTTTTCTTCATAAAAAGATGCAAGATTAATGTAACCTTCTTTGACTTTTTCACTTTCAGGATATTCAGTTAAAAGCTTTTGTAATTCCTCAGGATTTTGGTCTAAATATGCTTTAGTAAATTTAGCATCATCTGTATATCCGAAAGTATTATCAGGATCATTTGAAATTGTTTTATTCAAATAAACCTTTGGATCACCGTCCAAACCATTTGAGATGATTTTTTCTGCCATTAAAAAATTATTCTGAGGACTATCCGGTTCTTTTTCCAGATTTGCAGCTAAAAAGTTGTATGTATTTATTCCGTTATTATAATCCATCATTCTTACCAAAAACTGTTCAGCCGGTAAGTAGCCATATATCCTGTCTATTTCGGTTCCTGATGGATCCGTGAAAATAATTGTTGGAAAACCTTTAACTCCGTATTTTTTTGCAAGCTCAGGACCTTCTCCTTTTTCAGCGTCAATTTTCCAGTTGATCTGTCTTTCATTTGCATAAGAATAAACAGCAGGGTCCGTATATACCTTTCTGTCTGTCTCTATACACCACTTACACCAGTCAGTTACAAAGTCAATCATTATTGTTTTATTCTCATTTTTAGCTTTATCAAGGATCTCCTGATATGTACCCGTAGCAAATTTTACCTCATCAGAAAATGCATTCTGAGATGCAAAAAATATGCATAGAATAAAAACATTTAAGAATATAGTTTTCATTTTTTACTCCTTATATTAATATTAATTATTTAAATAATTTATCTATTAAGGTATTCATCTTCAATCCAATATTAAATTTGATTAAACTAAAAACATAATCCAAATCTTTTGATTTAATATAGATTTTTAAGATTTAAAATAAGATACACTCAATAAGAAAAAAAAATATTATTCTAAAAAAAAATATGAAAATAATCATCACAGGCGGAAGCGGATTGTTAGGTCAGTATCTTAACATTTATTTAAATAGAGAACATTCTATACTAACAGTTTACAATAAATCAACTGGAAATTGCACAGAGTACAATAATCTAAAGTCAGATTTGAATAATACTAAATATTTGAGTGAGGTAATGAAAGCATTCCAACCTGATCTTTTGATTCACACTGCTGCTATATCTAGACCGGAAGAATGTGACGGACTTCCTTTTGAAAATGTAAATAATATAAATTACAATCTTATCAAATCTTTAACTGAAATATGTAATAAATTAAAATGCAGATTAGTATTTACTTCTACAGATCTCATATATGATGGTGATTCAGATATAGTCCATAGCGAAAGCTCAATTCCAAAACCAATATCTTTATATGCGCAAACAAAACTTGACAGCGAAAATTATATCAGAGAAAATTCCAATGATTACATAATTCTCAGAACATCATTATTATATGGTATTGGGTTAAACGGCTCAGTCTGTAATTTTCACAATATGCTAAACAGTTTTAAAAGAGGGGAGAGAGTCAAATTATTTTATGATCAATACAGGACTCCATTATCTCTGCACAATGCTGCTGAAATAATAAATGAAATTTCAAAATCAGATATTAAAAATGTCATTATGAATTTTGGAGGAGGTGAGAGAATTTCCAGATCTGATTTAGGAGAAATGGTTTGCAAAAAATTTAATTTTGATATAGATCTGATTGAAAAAACATCGTTAAGAGATACTTCAATCAAAAATAAAGTATATGACGTTTCAATGAATACAGGTCTGTTAAGGTCTTTCGGATTAAGGCAAATGAGTATTGAAGAATCTTTGGAAAAAATCCTATCTGAAAAAGATACTATCTGATTTTATAAATTAATTTAGAGAAGGATCTTCCGGAAAAGTAGAAATTACAGTATATTCATTTCCCATACTCCTTAAAACTTTACTCCAGAGATTTCCGGAGTTATGACCGAAGATATTATCGTTTACTGGATCATTTACGTACCAGGATTTTATTTTTAATTCATTCTCAAGCTGACCATTACCCCAGCCAGAGTATCCAAGGAAAAATCTAAAGTCATCCGGATCAACTGCATTATTTTCTATTAATATTTTCAGATGCTCAAAATTTCCACCCCAAAAAACTCCATCAGAAATTTGAAAACTGTCTTCAAGAATGTCACCGGCTTTATGAATAAAATTCAGAGATTCCTGCTGTACGGGACCACCGATATATACCTTTGCATCAAATACAGGAAATTCCTCAATTATTTCATGAAGTTTGTATTCAGTAATTTTGTTTAAAATAAATCCAACTGAGCCTTCATCATTATTTTCAGTGATGAGTATTACAGCTCTTTTAAAAATATCATCCAAAAAAGGAGCTGAAATAAGCAACTTTCCTTTTAGTTGACCATTAGTGTTTTCGTTGGATTTGTTTTCCATACTTTTCAAATTTAGTTTAGAGATTGTATGAATTTCAAATTGATCTATTCGAAATAAAATTTATATGAAATTGAAACAAAATTAAAATAGAAATAAAATTGATTTTTTATTTTAAAAGGATCATTCGTTTAGCTTCTACAAATTTTTCTGCTGCTGTCATCCTGTAAAAATATATTCCCGACGGAAGATTTGCTGCATTAAAAGTAATTGAATTTCTCCCGCCTTCCACACGTCCGTTGATCAGAGTTGCAATATTTTTTCCGGTAATATCAAATACTTCAATAGAAATAGTCTGTGCTTTTGGTAATGTGAAATTTATAATTGTAGAAGGATTAAAAGGATTTGGATAATTCTGTTCAAGTTTGTAATCATTCAATGCAATATCATTGTTACTTATATTCACAAGGTCAATAGAACTAACCCTTGCATTTACTTCCACTTCTGCAAGACCTGCAGATTGAATATTGTTAATATTTCCGGTAAAACTTTTCACGATGATCTTTGCACTGTCAATTGTAGTAATCGGCTGAACATTCAATTCCATACCGTCAGTATTTAAAGGTCCTGTTGACTGAATATGATTGACGATACTATTTTCATAATAAAAAAATATTTCACAGTCAGTTACATGAATGTTAGTATTGTTGTTTAAATTTGGAATAATATCATAGAGTTTAATCCTTCTGATATCTATAGGAATTTCCCATTTGAGAACAACAAATTCGTCAATAGTTCCGTTGGAAATCCAATTAACTGACTGATCAGAATTTCTAGCTTTTCTGTCAACAACATTCTGCCCTTTGTAAGCTATGTTTCCATTTGCTCTGAAGCTGCTTTCCCTTACATCTGAAGAAGTGGAAAGGTTAGTGAAAGTACCTTCAGTTAAATTTATTGGTACTGTTATCATTGTATGTCCAGCGTGACAGCCAACACATTTAGTACCTGAACCGTTATTTCCAAAATTCATACCTGTTACATGAGCTATATCTCCATTCTTGTTTTGAAGTATATTACCTGAACTGTCTATGATCTGTTCAAACAATGAGACATTAGCAGGAATATCACCCTCAGCAATTTTCCCGTCCCTGTCAAGAGCAATCTCTCTGAATAGTATAGGATGATCTTGACCATTCTCGTCCTGTCTCTGAAAATTCATAAAAAATCTGAACTTAGCATTCTTTTTAATTGGCGGACCATCGCCGATTGGAGAATCTACAGGAGCATTAGAATAAACATTCAGGCAGTCAAATCTAAAAAGACCACCCTGATAAAAAGTATTTGGATTTGAAGTAGGAGGCACATTATTAGTATCAAAATCATTTAGGTAGAATACTTTCGGTGGAACTTTCTTAGGAATGAGAAGCTCTGCATTCAGTTCCAATGTGCCGGGAAAATCAACAACCTGTGTAAGTCCAGACCCGTTCATGTTTACAGTATAGATCCCGTAATCCTGAGCTTCGACAGTTGAAGCATATGAAAATAAAACTCTTCCATCAGGTAATCCAAGGGGATCGGCAGCGTAAGGAGGCTGCATAGTGCCTGTAGAAGGAGGATTTTGAACATATAAAGGAGTTGTGCTGTCAGTGCCTATTATTGTTTTTGCTTCAGAAAGACCAGGTTCATAAAACCGAATTCCTGTACTGCCGCCTGTGGTTACAATTGGTAAACTTGGTATAAATACTGTCAACAATTTTCCATCTGCTGCTACGCGTGGCCTGTATGAAGATAAGCTGTTAAGAGTCCTTGGGTCTGTTGCGAAAAGTTTTAATGCATCTCCGTCAGGATTTACAATATCAACCTGCCATATGTTTGCAATGTCCTGTGATAAAGCAAGAGAATCTATTCTGGTAATACCTGTACCGGTAACATTACTTGGCTTATCTATATTCACCCACCATCTTGAATAAAGAATCCTGCCGGATACCGGATCTATAGTCGGCTTTTCGCCGCCGTTTCTTTCAGATGTAACTCTTCGGAGATTATTTCCAAGAGAATCTGCTATAAATAAATTTGTAGTTTGAAATCCACTGATCTCTGATAATGTCGGATATCGTGTAGAAGCAAATACTATATTACCATCAGGAAGATATATTGGATCAATGTCTTCATAAGTTCTGAATTTATGACCTGCAGGACCAAACTGCAGAAGATCTATATTTCTGTTTGTAAAAGTAATTTGTCTCATTCTCGATCCGTCACTGAATATCTCATATATTCTCCAGTTACTGTCCAAATCTTCAATACCTGCAAATAAAATTTTATTCCCACTCCAGTGAACGCAGGGCTGTTGAAAATCTATTAATTTGATACCGTTAAGAGTTATAGAACTGTCAAGTAATGTTGTAAAGATACCCTGCGCATCTCTTACCATAAGTTTGCCGCCTACTACAGAAAATCTTGAAAATGGTCCCATTCCCGGAAGCAGTCCGGCATCCGGATAAAAAATATTACCATTTACTTCATGATTTCTTGATACAAAAACTATTGGATAATTGAATGTCTGTGCATAAATATCAGAAGTGATAAATAAAAAAGCGAATATAAAAATAATGGATTTAGTAAATGTCATTTTCATAAATTGGTTTTAATAAACTTAATCAATTACAAATTACATTTAAATAAAAAAATAAATGCTTGAAATGAATTTTAATGTATTTTTAAAAAAGAATTGTTGTAATCAAAAGAATTTTTGGTAATCGAAATAACTTTAAAGATATTTAAAATCAAAAGGTTATAAATTTCAGATAATGAAAATTTTACAATTGATAATCGAAATGGTTTTAATTAAGTTTCTCAATAAAATTTTTAAATAAATTAAAAAATGAAAAAATTTATCTTCTTTTTATTCTCAGCACTTTTATGTCTGGTTATAAGTAATAAATCATTACTGGCAGACGGACTTAACAGTGTTCATACATCAAATGCAACATTTGTTGTAGCAGCAGGAAATCAGGGAAACATTCTGTATTCAAACTCTACAGGAAATACCTGGTCCAAGAC